>NZ_JBIUXU010000004.1:67900-553597 GCF_044744165.1 Streptomyces sp. NPDC087420 | reverse complement strand
CCACTCGCTACGACAAGACCCGTGAGTCCTACCAAGCCGCCCTCACCATCGCCTCGATACTGCTCTGGATCTGACCTTTGAAGACGACCCCTAGGGCCGTCCTGTTTGACCAGCCCGGTAGGCCAGCCCTGTTGCCCGGCCCCCTTGCTCAGCCCGCGCGCAGTTCCGTCAGCACCGCCTCGGTGAACGGCGGCCACGCCTCGATCGCCCAGGGGCCGAAGTCCCGGTCGGACAGGGCGACACAGGCGGCTCCCGCGTCCGGGTCGACCCACAGGAACGTACCGGACTGGCCGAAGTGCCCGAACGTGCGCGGCGAGGACGAAGCGCCCGTCCAGTGCGGGGACTTGGAGTCGCGGATCTCGAAGCCGAGGCCCCAGTCGTTGTTCTTCTGCCGCCCGTAGCCGGGCAGGATGCCGCCCAGCCCGGGGTGGACGACGGTCATGGCCTCCAGCACCGTGCGCGGGTCCAGCAGGCGGGGCGTCTGGAGTTCGGCGGCGAAGCGCGTCAGGTCGTCCACCGTCGAGACGGCGGCCCTGGCCGGGGAGCCGTCCAGTGTGGTGGAGGTCATACCGAGCGGTTCGAAGACCGCCTGGCGCACATACTCCCCGAAGGGGATCTCGGTGGCCTTGGCGACATGGTCGCCCAGCGCCTCGAAGCCCGCGTTCGAGTAGATCCGGCGGGTGCCGGGCGGGGCCGTCACGCGGTTCTCGTCGGCGGCCAGTCCGCTGGAGTGCGCGAGCAGGTGCCGGACGGTGGAGCCCTCGGGACCGGCCGGCTCGTCGAGTTCGACCGCCCCTTCCTCGTACGCCACGAGCACGGCGTACGCGGCCAGCGGCTTGGTCACGGAGGCCAGGGGGAAGCGGTGCGAGGTGGGACCGCGCGACCCCGTGACGGTGCCGTCCGCCCGCACGACGGCGGCGGCCGCGGTCGGCACGGGCCAGTTGTCGATCAACGCCAGACTCTGCATGGAACGAGCGTAGAGGCCTGGAGAGTCAGCCTCATGGCGGGGTCGGGGGTACGGACGAAGCCCAGCGAGGCGTACAGCGGTTCGCCGTCGCGGGACGCGCGCAGGTCGATCTTCCGGACCCCGCGCGTACGGAACCAGTCGAGCAGCGCCTCCATGCAGGCCCGCGAGAAGCCGCGGCGGCGCAGGTCGGGGTCGGTGGCGACGCTGAACACATAGCCACTGGCGCCGGACGGGTCGGCGGGGCCGCCGAGGCGGTACTCGATGACACCGACGGCCGTCGCCGCGAGCGCGCCGGGGGTGTCCGGCCGGTCCACGACAAAAGCGGCCAGATCACCCGCAGGGTCCGCGAGTCTCCGCCGGAGCGTCTCCACCACGGCGGCCTGCCAGCCGACGTCCGTACTGGGCCCGACGTGGGAGTCGAGCATCACCTTGCGGAGCCGGACGAGTTCCTCTGCGTCGGCGGGGGTGGCGGGTCGTGCGAGGGTCATACGGAAGACGCTAGCCGCACCCGCCGGGAATCTCGTCGCATTATTCACTTGCTTGGAGTGCACTCGAAGGTTCTAGCGTGTGGGGCATGACGCTGATGGAGAGTAGCCCCGCCGTGACGGAACCTGTCGACGTCTGCGCGGCGCCTCCGCGCCCCCACCCGTGTCCCGACGGCAAGGACCGCTACACGATCAGCCAGGTCGCCGCCTTCACCGGACTGACCGCGCACACCCTGCGCTGGTACGAGCGGATCGGGCTGATGCCGCACGTCGACCGGTCGAACACCGGGCAGCGCCGGTTCACCAACCAGGACCTCGACTGGCTGGAGTTCGTCACCAAGCTGCGGCTGACCGGCATGCCCGTCGCGGACATGGTGCGGTACGCGGAGCTGATCCGGGTAGGCGAGGAGACGTTCGAACAGCGGCAGGAACTGCTGGAGCGGACCCGGCGCGACGTGATCCACCGGATCAGCGAGCTCCAGGACACCGTCGCCGTGCTCGACCACAAGATCAGCTTCTACGCGGGTGCCCGTCGGGCGCCGGAAAGGGTCTGAAGACCCATGAGCGACAGCACGGCCACACCCTTGACCCAGGTACGACTCGGCACCACGGGCCCCGAGGTGGGCGCCCAGGGATTCGGCTGCATGGGGCTGAGCGAGACCTACGGGCCCACCACGGACGTGGTGGAGGCGCGGGCGACCCTGGAGCGCGCGCTGGAGCTGGGCGTGACGCTGTTCGACACGGCGGACGTCTACGGGGACGGGGAGAACGAGAAGTTCATCGCCCCCTTCGTCCAGGCGCACCGCGACGAGATCGTGCTCGCCACCAAGTTCGGGCTCGGGGTCTCCCCGGCGGACGCGGCCCGGCGGACCATCCGCAACGACCGGGCGTACCTGCGCGCGTGTGTCGAGGGCAGTCTGACGCGGCTGGGCGTCGACGTGATCGACCTCTACTACATGCACCGGCGTGACGTGAGCGTCCCCATCGAGGAGACCGCGGGGGCCATGGCCGAACTGGTCGCCGAGGGCAAGGTCAAGCACCTCGGGCTGAGCGAGGTCACCGCCGGTGAGCTGCGCGCCGCGCAGGCCGTGCACCCGATCGCGGCGGTGCAGTCGGAGTGGTCGCTGTTCAGCCGCGACATCGAGGAGCGGATCGTGCCGGCCGCCGTCGAACTGGGCGTCGCGCTCGTGCCGTACTCCCCGCTCGGCCGCGGCTTCCTGACCGGTTCGTTCGTCAACGCCGAGCAGGAGTTGGGCGAGGACGACTTCCGCCGCAGGCAGCCGCGCTTCAACGGGCCGAACGCCCGCGCGAACGCCGCGCTGCTGGAGCCCGTACGCAAGATCGCCGAGGGCCGGAACGCGACGCTCGGACAGGTCGCGCTGGCCTGGGCGCAGCAGCGCTCGGCGATCCATGGCCTGAGCGTCGTCCCGATACCCGGGACGCGCAGCCGCGCCCGGGTCGAGGAGAACACCGCCGCCACACGGCTGGTCCTGACCGACAGCGAGCTGGACCTCCTGGAGCCGATCGCGGGCCGGGTGGCGGGCGGCAGGTCCGCGGACCTGACGTTCGTCTCGGCGGGCCGCGAGTAGCCGCGGGCGCCGGCCGGAGGGGTGCGTACGCCGGTACGGCCGTCGCGCCGGTCAGCGGCCTCGCGCCCGCGCGTGCGATCGGTACGGCCGTCGCGCCCGCGCGTGCGTACGCTTCCGTACCGGCCCCGGCCCCGGCCTCCCGGTCCACCCGGCCGCGAGGCCGGCCTGTCACAGCTCCGCCAGCAACTCCGCCTTCTTCGCGCTGAACTCGTCGTCCGTCACCAGGCCCGCCTGGTGCAGCTCCCCGAGGTGGCGGATCCGTTCCGCCACGTCCGCCGGGTCGCTGCGCGCCGCCGCCACCGCGTGGACCGGGATCCGCGGCGGCCCGGGCGCCGCCCCCGCGCCCCGTACCGCGTGCAGGACCGCCGCCGCGAACGGCAGCGACTCGTGCACCGGGCCGTAGCCGAGGCCGAAGACCACGGCCGCCGGGTCGTGGTCGGCCTGGGCCGGCTGCGGTGCGTGCGGCAGGTCCGCGCCCTGGCCGTCGCGCGGCAGCAGCCGCAGATAGCCGTCGAAGACCTCGGGGGAGCGCCACTCGACCCCGTGCAGGTCCCTGACCGCGAAACTCTGGTCGCCGGCCTTCCACTTGGCGGAGGACGCGCCCGTCCACGACCAGCGGAAGGACACCTGCTCGCCGTCGAAGACGGCCTTGCCGTCGAACGCCTTGAAGGTCCTGGGCCGTTCCGGCGGGTTCACCAGGAACCGCTCGGCGGGCTCCAGGCGCTCCGGCCCGTCCCCCCGGTCCGCCAGCGCCGCCCGCAGTTCGTCCGCGTAGTACTCCGCGAGCGTCTCCCGCTCGGCCGGCAGCACCAGCCGGTACGGATCGCTGCTCCCCCTGAGCTGGCCGGCCGCCGCCTCCATCAGGGGATCGGCGCCCGGTCTGGGGACGGCGTGCAGCACGACCGTCCCGCGCTTGCCGGGGGAGAGCGTCACCGAGGACAACGCCGCGTGCGGGACGCGGCGTTCACCGAGGGCCTGGAAGAGCTTCGGCGCGCGTATCCCCCGTTCGAAGCGGACGAGCACGGAATCGGTCTCGAACTCCCAGGTGGCATGAATTCCGCCCAGCACATCACCCATACGGCACATCGTAGGCGCCGCGCGCCGCCGCGTCGCCTGCCACAGCCGGGGGAGTTCTACGCGCGTCCGATCCCGTCCGCCCGGAGGAGGTCGCTCCGGCAGTCGGAGTCCGTGTGGGCGCACCGCACCGCGCGGTACGACCCGACCCCGATGTCGGCGAAGTTGTCGAGGCTGTCCGTGCCCGGCACGAAGTACCCGCTGTGCCCGACCGCGCCGTCCGCCGACAGGATCCGCGCCCCGAAGTGCCCGCTCACCGGGTCCGCGCCGTGCCCCAGCCCGCCGACCGCCAGGTACGGCACGTCCTGGATCCAGTCGTCGCGGTCCCGCATGGCCCACACCCGGGCGGTGGTGTGCAGTTGGGCGGCGTTGCCGACCCGCATCCCGGGGCTGCCGGCGACCGCCACGTCCGTGACCCGCGCCGGCAGGTCGTCGGCGGCGACCCCGCACACGACGGAGCCGTAACTGTGGCAGAAGAGGGAGACCCGCGACCGGCCGGGCAGCGCCCGGACGAGCGCGGTGAGCCGTACGCCGCCGGCCTCCGCGAGCTTCCCGATGGCCGCGTCCATGCCGAGACCTGCCGGCGAGGTGTAGTCGGCCCAGGCGATGACCGCGGTACGGGCGGCGGGATCCGCCTGTCGCTCGGCCGTGTACAGCGCTCCCGCCATCCCGGCCGGCGCCGAGTACTTGCGTTCGGTCCGTTCGAAGGTCAGTACGTTCGTGTCGACGCCCGGCACCACGATCGAGACCCGCTCGGCGTGGTCCAGATCGCCGAACACCTCGGCCACGCGGCCCTTGCCCGACGGGTCGAAGGCGAGCATCCGCCGGTCCGGGTGCAGCATCGACGTGTAGCGGTTCATCGTGCGCCCCGCCTGCCTGCGGCCGTCGGGCGACAGCCGCACGTCGTGCGTACGGCGCCGCTCGACCTCACGCGCCTGACGGAGCGCCAGCCGGTTGGCCCGGTAACGCAGCGTCACCGGAGCGCCGTTGAGGTTGCCCACGACCAGGGGGTACCTGCGGACGAGCGTGGTCTGCTGAGCGGCCGTCAGCGACGTGAAGAAGGCCGCGATCAGCTTCGGCGCGGTGTCCGTGTCGGGGAGGTCCCGTGCTCCTATACGGCCCCGCTCCCACGCGGAGACGGCGATCTCCAGGGGCTCGCTGGGGCCGCGGTGATGACGTACCGCGGTCCACCCGGTGGTGGCCAGGAGGACGAAGACAACGGCGAGCGCGAGAAGCATGCGCCAGGCGCTGAGCGGAGGATCAGTTTCGAAGGAAGTCACTAACTACCAGCCTAGGACGCGCGTAGGTGCCCTCGTGGCGAGGGTGAGGCACATCACGCGCAACGAAGGAATGAACCGACGGTAACGTCACCATGGGTACGCGCGGCGCGTACGCTCCGGCGCGCGACACGCGTACAAGTCACCGAAGATGACGCCCCGTGAGGTCGAATCGGCCCTAGGGCGTGTCCGCGACCGGCCGCCGCCAGTCCTCCGCGAGCGCGGGACCCAGATGGTCCAGGTACGCCTCCGACAGCGCGCCCAGCGCCTCGACGCTCGTGTCCTGGCCCTGACCCCAGAGCCGGCCCGTCACCCGCATGACGCCGGTGAACGCGGCGACGGCCACCCGGGGCCGGGGGTCGGCGTCCACGTCCAGCCCCTCGCGGTCCGCGACGAGGCGCGCGATCTCCTCGTCCAACTCGGCCGAACGGCGCAGGTGCACGGCGAGCAGCGCGGGCGTCGACTCGATCAGCTGGTAGGTGCGCATGTGCAGTTCGACGGGGACGACGGCCTCGATGGCCTCGCTGACGCCCTGCCAGGCGGAGGTGACGGCCCGGCGCATCGCCTCGAACGGCCCCTCGGCGGCGGGTCGTACACGCAGCGCCTCGACGAACCGTCCCTCCACCATCCGTACGACGGAGAAGACGACCTCCTCCTTGCCGGCGAAGTAGCGGAAGAAGGTGCGCTGGGAGACCTCGACGGCGTCCGTGATCTCGTCGACCGTGGTCTGTTCGTACCCCTGTGTGGTGAAGAGTTCCAGTGCCACGCGCAACAGCGCGTCGCGGGTGCGCTGTTTCTTGCGGGCGCGCAGCCCGACCGGATGCCCGGTCACCGTTTCATGCACCACCGATTGGTCCTCGTTCCACCGCTTCACACCGCTTTGACCTGCTCAGTGTATCTGTGAGCTACGTGACAGTTACCGACTTGTGAAATGGTTTGTCAACTGTCAGCGGCTGACACTAGCGTGCTCGGTATGACTAGTCAGACCACCGTCGACACAGCGCCGCAGACCCCGGAACCCCCGGCATCGACGCCCGCCAAAGGGCTGCGCGGGCACCCCTGGTTGACTCTTTTCTCGGTGGCCATCGGCGTGATGATGGTGGCGCTCGACGGCACCATCGTGGCGATAGCCAACCCGGCCATCCAGAAGGACCTCGGCGCGAGCTTCGCGGACGTCCAATGGATCACCAACGGCTACTTCCTCGCCCTCGCCGTGGCCCTGATCACGGCCGGCAAGCTCGGTGACCGCTTCGGCCACCGCCAGACCTTCCTCATCGGCGTCACCGGCTTCGCCGCCGCCTCGGGGGCCATCGGCCTCTCCCACAGCATCGCGCTCGTGGTCGTCTTCCGGGTGCTCCAGGGCCTCTTCGGGGCGCTGTTGATGCCCGCCGCGCTGGGCCTCCTGCGCGCGACCTTCCCCGCCGAGAAGCTGAACATGGCCATCGGCATCTGGGGCATGGTCATCGGCGCCTCCACCGCCGGCGGTCCGATCATCGGCGGGCTGCTCGTCGAGAACGTCAGCTGGCAGTCGGTCTTCTTCATCAACGTGCCGGTGGGCATCGTGGCCCTGGGGATCGGCATCGTGATCCTCAAGGACCACCGCGCCGAGAACGCGCCGAAGTCCTTCGACGTCCTCGGCATCCTGCTGCTCTCCACCGCCATGTTCTGCCTGGTCTGGGCGATCATCCAGGCCCCGACCTGGGGTTGGGGCTCGGGCCTGACCTGGCTCTTCATCATCGGCTCCCTCGTGGCCTTCGGGCTCTTCGCCTTCTGGGAGACCAAGGTCAAGGAACCGCTCATCCCGCTGGGCCTGTTCCGCTCCGTACCGCTCTCCGCCGGTGTGGTGCTGATGGCGCTGATGGCCATCGCCTTCCTCGGCGGCCTGTTCTTCGTGACCTTCTACCTCCAGAACGTGCACGGCATGAGCCCGGTCGACGCCGGCCTGCACCTCCTGCCGCTCACCGGCATGATGATCGTCGCCTCGCCGCTCGCCGGGGTGGTCATCACCAAGGTGGGCCCCCGGATCCCGCTCGCCGCCGGCATGATCTTCACCACCGTCGCCATGTTCGGCATGTCGACGCTGGGGACAGGCACCAGCAGCTTTGTCATGTCGATCTGGTTCGCCCTGCTCGGCATGGGTCTCGCGCCGGTCATGGTGGGCGCCACGGAGGTCATCGTGGGCAACGCCCCGATGGAGCTGTCCGGTGTCGCCGGCGGTCTCCAGCAGGCCTCCATGCAGATCGGCGGCAGCCTCGGTACGGCCGTGCTCGGCGCGGTCATGGCCTCCAAGGTCTCCAACGACCTGCCCGGCAACTGGACCGACGCGGGCCTGCCGCCGCTCACCCCGGACCAGGCGGACAAGGCGGCCGAGGCCGTCCAGGTCGGCGTGCCCCCGGTGGCGCCCGGCACCCCCGCCGAGATCGCCGCGAAGATCACCTCCGTCGCGCACGACACCTTCATGTCCGGCATGGGGCTGGCCTGCCTGGTCGCCGCCGGTGTCGGCGCCGTGGCGGTCTTCGTCGCGCTGCTGACGAAGCGGGGCGTCAACGCGGACGCCGCCGACGCGGGGGTGCACATCTGATGTCAGCCTCCGGCTGACCCGACGTCAATTCCGCTCCCCACACGGCCCCGCCGGAACCTTCCGGCGGGGCCGTCGCCTATCCGGGTGGTGCGTCCGGTGACCCCTTCCCCGGCGGGTCCCGCGCAGGTCAGGGTACGGATGACCGGCAAGAACTCGTACGACGACGGGGGATGATCCGCATGCGCGGAACCAGCACAATCACACGCACCTTCGCCCTGGGGGCGCTGCTCGCCACCACCCTGCTGCCGGCCGGCAGCGCCACCGCCGCGCCACCGCGCCTGGGGACGTGCGCGGCGGGCGAGTTGTGCCTCTGGGGGAAGGACGACTTCACCGGCTCCCGGTGGATCCACGAGCTGTCAGGACTCGACATCGACAGCTGCGTGCCGCTCCCGGCGGGAGCCACGGCCGCCTCGCTGGCCAACCGCACCGGACGGCCCGTGACCACCTACCAGTCCGCGGAGTGCGCGGAGACGGGGGAGTTCGAGACGTACCCGGGAGGCGGCACCTGGGTGCCGCGCTCGCCGTACCGCGTCCGGGCGTTCAAGGTCTGGGAGACCTGACGGGAACGCATGTTTGAGTCGCTGAGCGGGGGTACCCGGGACCTGAAGGCACGGGAACACCCCCCGAGCCCCCGCTCACGCGGCTGAGACACGTCGCGGACCGGGCAGGACGGTACACGTCCTCAATCGCCGGACGGCCCATCAAGCCCGTCCGGCGATTGAGGACAACCGTGACCTCGGGCCACCGTCACCGTCTGGAAGGCCACCGCACCCGCCCGGCGAGGGCTACGCGTCGCCGCCCGCGGGCCCCGGGTCCGCTGCCGCCGTGTCCAGCAGCTGATAGTGGTCCACGGCCTGCTTGAGCACCGAGCGGTCCACCTTGCCCTCCCGCGCCAGCTCCGTGAGGACCCCGAGCACGATCGACTGCGCGTCGATGTGGAAGAAGCGACGGGCCGCGCCCCGCGTGTCCGCGAAGCCGAACCCGTCCGCGCCCAGCGACTGGTACGTACCGGGCACCCAGCGCGAGATCTGGTCCGGCACGGACCGCATCCAGTCGGACACCGCCACGAACGGACCCTGCGAGCTGGACAGCTTCCGCGTCACGTACGGGACGCGCTGTTCCTCCTCCGGGTGCAGCAGGTTGTGCCGCTCCACGTCGACCGCCTCGCGGCGCAGCTCGTTCCACGACGTCGCGGACCAGACGTCGGCCCGTACGTTCCACTCCTCGGCGAGCAGCCGCTGGGCCTCCACGGCCCACGGCACGGCCACGCCCGACGCCAGGATCTGCGCCGGGATGTCACCCTGCTCGCCCCGCTTGAAGCGGTGGATGCCCTTGAGGATGCCCTCGACGTCCACGTCGGCCGACTCGGCGGGGTGCTGGATCGGCTCGTTGTAGACCGTGAGGTAGTAGAAGACGTCCTGGCTCTCGCCCTCCACGGCCGGGCCGTACATCCGGCGCAGGCCGTCCTTGACGATGTGCGCGATCTCGAAGCCGTACGCGGGGTCGTACGCGACACACGCCGGGTTCGTCGAGGCCAGCAGGTGGGAGTGCCCGTCCGCGTGCTGGAGACCCTCACCGGTCAGTGTCGTACGGCCGGCGGTCGCACCCAGCACAAAACCGCGCGCGAGCTGGTCGGCCATCTGCCAGAACTGGTCACCGGTGCGCTGGAAACCGAACATCGAGTAGAAGACGTAGACCGGGATCAGCGGTTCGCCGTGCGTGGCGTACGCCGAGCCCGCCGCGATCAGGGAGGCCGTACAGCCCGCCTCCGAGATGCCGTCGTGCAGCATCTGACCGGTCGGCGACTCCTTGTACGCGAGCAGCAGCTCGCGGTCCACGGACTCGTACTGCTGGCCCAGCGGGTTGTAGATCTTCGCGCTCGGGAAGAACGAGTCCATCCCGAACGTGCGGTACTCGTCGGGGGCGATCAGCACGAACCGCCTGCCGATCTCCTTGTCCCGCATCAGGTCCTTGAGCAGCCGTACGAACGCCATCGTCGTCGCGATCGACTGGTGCCCGGAGCCCTTGCGCACCGCCGCGTAGGTCTTGTCCTCGGGCAGCACCAGCGGCTTCGCCCGGACGACCCGCGTGGGCACGTACCCGCCCAGCGCCTTGCGCCGGTCGTGCATGTACTGGATCTCTTCCGAGTCCTTGCCGGGGTGGTAGTACGGCGGCGCGCCGCCCTCCAGCTCCTTGTCCGGGATCGGCAGGTGCAGCCGGTCCCGGAAGCCCTTGAGGTCGGCCGTCGTGAGCTTCTTCATCTGGTGGGTCGCGTTGCGGCCCTCGAAGTTCGGCCCCAGCGTCCAGCCCTTGACGGTCTGCGCCAGGATCACCGTCGGCTGGCCCTTGTGGGCCTTGGCCGCGGCGTAGGCGGCGTACACCTTCTTGTGGTCGTGGCCGCCGCGCCCCAGGTGCAGGATCTGCTCGTCGGTCATGTTCTCGACCATGGCGCGCAGCCGCTGGTCGTCACCGAAGAAGTGGTCGCGGATGTACGCGCCGGTCTCGGTCGCGTACGTCTGGAACTGACCGTCCGGCGTGGTGTTCAGCCGGTTGACCAGCACGCCGTCGCGGTCCTGCGCGAGCAACGGGTCCCAGGAGCGGTCCCAGACCAGCTTGACGACGTTCCAGCCGGCGCCCCGGAACTGCGACTCCAGCTCCTGGATGATCTTGCCGTTGCCGCGCACCGGGCCGTCGAGCCGCTGGAGGTTGCAGTTCACGACGAACGTCAGGTTGTCCAGGCCCTCGCGGGCGGCGATGGACAGCTGGCCCAGCGACTCGGGCTCGTCCATCTCGCCGTCGCCCAGATACGCCCAGACGTGCGAGGCGGAGGTGTCGGCGATGCCGCGCGCCTCCATGTAGCGGTTCATCCGGGCCTGGAAGATCGCCCCGAGCGGGCCGAGGCCCATCGAGACGGTCGGGAACTCCCAGAAGTCCGGCATCAGCCGCGGGTGCGGGTAGCTGGACAGCCCGTACGGCGCCTTCGACTTCTCCTGGCGGAACGCGTCGAGCTGCGCCTCGCTCAGCCGGTCGAGCAGGAAGGCGCGGGCGTAGATGCCGGGGGAGGCGTGGCCCTGGAAGAAGATCTGGTCGCCGCCGTCGCCGTCGTCCTTGCCCCGGAAGAAGTGGTTGAAGCCCACGTCGTAGAGGGAGGCCGAGGAGGCGAACGTGGCGATGTGGCCGCCGACGCCGATCCCCGGGCGCTGCGCGCGCGAGACCATCACGGCCGCGTTCCAGCGCGTCGCGTTGAGGACCTTGCGCTCGATCTCCTCGTTGCCGGGGAAGAACGGCTCGTCCTTGGTGGCGATGGTGTTGACGTAGTCCGTGCTGCGCATCTCCGGCACAGCCACCCGCTTCTCGCGGGCCCGCTCGATCAGCCGGAGCATCAGGTAACGGGCGCGCTCGCGCCCGCGCTCGTCGACGGCGGCGTCGAGCGAGTCGAGCCACTCCTGGGTCTCTTCGGGGTCATAGTCCGGGACCTGGCTGGGAAGGCCGCCAATGATGATCGGGCTGCGATCGGATCCGGAAGCCACGCTGTTCCTTCACTGTTCGGTCGAGGCGTGCCGCTGCACGGGGTCGATCCATCGTGTACCGCGGCGGCGGAAACGTCATCTCTACTGCGGGGTAACCCCGTCTCTACTGTGGGGTAACCCGTCAAAACGCAAGCTTACGCCCGCCCCGTCCCCGTGTTCTGTTCGATGAGCGGGACCCGAATGGCGTACCGATCCGGCATAACATTGCAAAGAAGGACGAAAAGTGTGGCGAGCTTCACAGAGGGCGGTGTCGAAGTGACAGGAGATGCGACGAAGGGGCCCGGAACGTCACCGTTTCGGCGGTCTCGACCTCCGGGTACTTGCGCGATCCGCCCCGCCCGTGTGGACTACGGCCAATGCCCCGCGTACGCGCGCGGCTGACGCATTTCCCAAAACATGATCAGGAGGCAATCCGTGAGCGCGACCGCGGACCACGCGGAGGAACGGACCAACCTTGCCGCAAGGCTGGGGTTCGAACCCGGACAGGTGGTCCAGGAGATCGGCTACGACGACGACGTCGAGCAGGAGCTCCGCGAGTCCATCGAGGCACTCATCGGCCAGGACCTCGTCGACGAGGACTACGACGATGTGGCGGATGCCGTCCTGCTCTGGTTCCGTGACGAGGACGGCGACCTTACGGACGCGCTGGTGGACGCCATCGGTCTGATCGAGGACGGCGGTGCGGTCTGGCTGATGACGCCGAAGACCGGCCGTGATGGCTATGTCGAGCCGAGCGACATCAACGAGGCCGGCCAGACAGCGGGCCTGTCCCAGACCCGGAGCGTGAGCGCCGGCAAGGACTGGACAGGCAGCAGGCTCGTCACGCCCAAGGCGGCGAAGTCCAAGCGCTGACACTCCGAGCGCCGCATCCGAGCGCGCAAGCCGCAGCAGTCAGCAGCCTTCGAGGCAGCTCTGAGGGCCCCCGCCGACCCCGGTCGGCGGGGGCCCCGTGCGCAGGCGGTACGGGGCCCGTACAGCACTTTCCAGGGCCGCGTTGACCCCCCTGCCCCCCCCTGACCACCCCTGAAGGGAAACCGCGTCTCCATGGCCGTCGAGGTGGGCGACACCGCCCCGGATTTCGCGCTGCGGGACCAGCACGGGCGGACGGTACGGCTGTCCGACCTGCGCGGGCACGGGCACGGGCGCGGGGACCACGACGACGCCGTGAACGTGGTGCTGGTCTTCTACCCCTTCGCCTTCACCAGCGTCTGCACGGACGAGATGCGGGCCCTGCGCGACGGGCTGCCCGCGCTCGTCGCCGACGACACCGTCCTGCTCGCCGTCTCGAACGACTCCATCCACACCCTGCGCGTCTTCGCGGACCAGGAGGGGCTGGAATTCCCGCTGCTCTCGGACTTCTGGCCGCACGGCGCGGCCTCGCGGGCGTACGGCGTCTTCGACGAGGAAAAGGGGTGCGCCGTGCGCGGGACGTTCATCATGGACAAGGAGGGCGTGGTGCGCTGGAAGATCGTCAACGGTCTGCCGGACGCCAGGGACCTCGAGCAGTACGTCCAGGCACTCGACGCCCTCTGAATCCGTCCGGACGATCCGTCCGGTGAATCGGTCAGGACCCCGGGAAATCGCACAGCCGCCGGGAACCGGTCACTAGGATCCAGTCGTTGATCCGATGCCAACGCTCCAGGGGGCGCGCGGCCCGCGGCGTGAGTCGCCGACCATGGTTGCCGGCCCCGAGAACACATAGGGAGGACTCGTGGGAGTCAGCCTCAGCAAGGGCGGAAACGTCTCGCTGACCAAGGCCGCGCCCAACCTGACCGCGGTCACCGTGGGTCTGGGCTGGGACGTCCGTACGACCACCGGCGGTGACTTCGACCTCGACGCCAGCGCGCTGCTGACGAACGCCGAGGGCAAGGTCGCCACCGACGGCAATTTTGTCTTCTTCAACAACCTCAAGAGCCCGGACGGCTCCGTCGAGCACACCGGTGACAACCTCACCGGCGAGGGCGAGGGCGACGACGAGGCGATCAAGGTCAACCTGGCCTCCGTCCCCGCCGACGTCGACAAGATCGTCTTCCCTGTCTCGATCTACGAGGCCGAGAGCCGCCAGCAGTCCTTCGGCCAGGTGCGCAACGCGTTCATCCGCGTCGTGAACCAGGCCGACAACAGCGAGCTGGCGCGGTACGACCTGAGCGAGGACGCCTCGACGGAGACCGCGATGGTCTTCGGCGAGCTGTACCGCAACGGCGCGGAGTGGAAGTTCCGCGCCATCGGCCAGGGCTACGCCTCGGGGCTGCGCGGCATCGCGCAGGACTTCGGCGTCAACGTCTGAGCGACACGTGTCGGCACGACGCGTCTGAGCAGACATGCGGGTCAGGGAGGGACGCCCCGAAAGGGAGCCCTCCCTGACCCGTGCTCGGCGTGCCTGTCCCTGCCGAGCCGCCACTTCGGATCAGTCGAGACGGTGCTCCCAGTTCAGAACTGGTGCTCCCTCGATCCAATAGTGATGTGATGTCTGCGTGACGCGGAGCCGGACAGAGTCGATCTCGGGGCGACCCGCGGCCTCCCAGGCGACGAGCGTCTCCTCGATCCTGTCCCAGAGGAGCACCGGGCCGCCTTGTCGGACTATCCACCCGTCACCCTGGACGATGAACTCCGCGAAGGACTCCAGATCGGGGTCGAAGACGTAGAGCAGGCGGGTCCCGTCGCCCCGGGCGGCGCGGACGAGATGTGCGCCGGGCGCGGCGAGCTGTGCGAGGAACGCGGGCATCCAGTCGTCCAGCAAGGCAGGGGACACCTTGGTCTCCCGCTCGTCATCGACGTAGGCGGTCCGGGCGGACAGGTCGCCGGCCACCGGCACGACGGCTTGGGACCGCGCCTGCATGAACGAGGAGCGGCCGATGATCCGGCCCTCGGCATTGCCGTCGTTGTCCACGGTCACCTTGGCCAGGCCGGTCCCGTAGGGCCAGGAGCCCACAGTGCCCAGGATGACGCCCCCGGGCTTGGTCTGGCGGACCCAGCTGTGCGGGATGCGCCGAACGGCACAGGTGGCGATCACACGGTCGTAGGGTGCGTTTCGGGGGTGTCCCAGGAGACCGTCGCCCGTGACGGTCCAGGCCGAGAATCCGAGCGTCTCCAGCGCGGTGTCCGCGCGGTCCGCCACTTCCGGATCGACCTCGACCGTGGTCACGTTCTCCGCGCCGAGGCAGTGGCACATCAGAGCAGAGGAGTATCCCGTGCCGGTGCCGATCTCCAGCACGCGGTTTCCCGCGTCCAAGCCGAGGCTCTCGATCATGCTGACCACCGTGGCCGGGGTGGTGGACGAAGAGGTGGGTACCCCCGCAACGGGCTCAGCGGTCCGGTCGGCGGTCAGATGTCCGTCCAGTTGAGTGGTCAGGGTGTCGTAGCTGTACGCGATCTTGAGCCACTCGGCCGGATCGGTTCCGGTCGCCGTGACGGGCCGCCAGACAGCGCCCTCATCAAGGAACACCCCGGGGTGAAGGAACAGTTCGCGCGGCACGGCTTCGACGGCCTCGCGCAGCGGCGGGGACGTGAGGACGCCGTTCTCCGCCAGCAGCGCGGCGAGTCGGCGGCGCTCGCGCGCGGAGTCAGTCATGTTTCTCCCTGTGTGAGCAGGTCGGCGAACGCGGAGGACATCGGGAGGCCGGTCTCCCTTTCGAGCCACCCCCACTGGCCGTTCGGATTCAGCTCTAACCACCAGTGGTTTCCCGCCCGATCCACGGCGAGGTCGAAGCTCCCCGATACCAGGCCGAGGAACTCCAGGTAACGATGCAGCCCCTTCGTCAGCTGGTCGGGGAGGTACTCGACGGTGTAGGTGAGAGCGCCGTAATCCTTGCGCCAGTCCAGCAGATCGGATTCGATCCGTACGGCGAACGTGTGTCGGCCGACGATCAGCACACGGAGGTCGGCGACCTTGTCCCACGCGGGACTGGAACAAGTGCGGGGTGACACGAACGCTTTCGTCGATCTCGTCGGCCGTCACCGGATCAGCCCATCCGGTAACCGGCACGCCATCCCGTGTGTACGGGGTCCAGCGCAAGGTCTTGAAGATCACGTCGCGCTGGTCGCTGATGAACTCGCGAGCCTCGGCCGGGTCATTGGTGACGAGGGTAGGGGGGACGTCGAGACCGAGCCGCTGTGCGAGAGCGAGCTGAGCGGGCTTGTAGTCGGCGGCAGAGATACGCAGGGGGTGGTTGACCCAGAGCGGACAGTCCATTCCATAGAGGGCGCCCCCGAGTCCGAAGCGAACCTGCGCTGCCGCGAACCTCGCGTCGTCCGGTACCAGGTGAGGGAAGGCGGGCCACTCGGGGCGGCGCCAGTACACCGCCCGGACGCGACTCAGGTCAGCGGTTCGCGACGGGGTCCGCACCTGCCCGGCCATGGAGGCCGAGCGGGCACCGAACCGAGCCGAGACCGTCAGACCGGGGCCGATGTCCGCCGGATTGAATCTGACCACGGGCACATCCCGCCGGTTGAGTTCGGTGATCACCATGTCGGCGGTGAGGTCGTCCGCCTCTGTGGCCACCAGGACCGGCCTCTCCTCGGTCACGTCGTCAGTCCTGCTCGGAGTCCTGGTCCTGCCCCTGATCGTTCTTGGAGTCCGAGTTCGTGGTGGTCGAGGTCTCGGTGCCCTTGCTGGTGCCGTGCGCACCTATTTCGACGACCCGGCCGGCGCGGTCGCGGAACACCCCGAGCTGCGTGCCGGGGTCGATGGCGACCGAGGCGTGTGGACGCCGGCTGGTGGTCGGGTACGGCGCGAGGCGCCCGGCACCCCACGGTGCGGTGGTGGGCTGTTCGATGGCGGTTGTCACTGTGTCTCCTCAAAAGCGGAGTGGATGTCGGACTGGAACGTATGGGCGGACGAGGCGTGGAGGCCTTGGTTGGATCCGTCGAAACCACCGTGAAGTTGCCGCGAGTGAAGTAGGACTGACTGTGAGTACGGGTTGGACGGATGAGTGCACGGGGGAGCCTCATGATCGGCAGGTCGCCGGCGAGCCGAAGCGCCCCCACGGGGGCTGTCGCAGGGTTCGTCTTCCGTCTCGCACGTGAGAGCATTCCGCGCACCCAGGCTCAGCTGGCGGAGGAGCTGACAGCAGACCTCGCCACAGTGCAGGGGTGGGAGTCCGGGCGTCGCCCGCTGGCCAACGTGAAGGCCGGCACTCTCTCAGACCTCCGGCGCCGTCTGGCCGCCCTGGGTGCGGCCGCCTCTGTCCTTCGACTGCTCGACGCCGCGATGGACGCCGACCGGCTCATCGGCATGGCTCTCGACCCCTCGGGCCCTGTGCGCGAGCACCCGCTAGCCGGGTGGGTGCACACCCGGGACACCGCCCACATGATTGCCTGGGCTGTGAACGGCACGACACCGCCCGCCTTGGCGAACTGTCCGGTTCCGCCCCGCCGGGGCCCCATGGCCAAAGCTCCCCTCCTCGGCTCGCAGGAGCGCGACGCCTTCTTCGCCCACCTCTGGGAAACGGCCGAGTCCGCCGGCGGCTCGGGAGAGGGCGGCGCCCTGCTCCACCGTCAGACGCTCTACCTCACCTCGTACGACCGGAGTCCGGAGGCGTCGGCATGGCGGGCCCAAGCCCTTCACGCCCGCCGAGATGTCCTCGCGGTCCGAGGATGGACGCCGCGCTGGGCCGAGGCCCGCTCGACCACGACAGCTCTCGCACGTCTCGGAGACCCGCAGCCCCTGCTCGACTTCATCGAACGCTCGATGGCCGATGACGACACCGCCGAGACCGCGAACCTCAACTACTGGGCGTATTGGCTGGGCGTCTCGCCCCTGCCACAGGCGAACGACGGCTTCATGCGGAGCCGGGAACTCGCGGGGTGGGAGCCTCCGTCACTCCTGCGCTCGTTGGTCGAGGGTCTCCATCAGGCACCCGGTTACGTCGACCTGTACGTCCACTCCCTCTGGGCGCTCGTCACGGCGCACAGGTGGCTTCCTCTCGTCTCGCCCGACCTGGCCGTCCGGCTTTGCGAGCGGACAGGGGCACTGCTCGACGGCTGCCGGATCTCACCGCGTTCAAGGCGGGAACTCAGTGAGGTGCACTACGTTCTACGCGACCACCGCACGTGAAAATGGAGGCGCACGACATGGCGGAAGACACGGATCAGGCGAAGGGCACCGCAGGATTCCTGTTCGAGATGGGCATGCTGAAGCGGGCCAAACGGTCCGGGTGGTGGATCGCCGGCGTCAAGGACCCGGAGACCATCGCCGAGCACTCCTTCCGTGTCGGTCTCATCGGTTCGGTCCTCGCCATGATGGAAGGCGCCGACCCGGCGAAGACGGCGCTGCTCGGTCTCTGGCACGACACGCAGGAGACTCGCGTCAGTGACATCCCTCATGTCGGCCGCCGCTATCTGGACGCGACATCGAACGAGAAGGTGACCGCGGACCAGGTGTCGGCGGCGCACCCGGCGGTGCGAGCGGGTGCTCAGCGGATCGTCGAGGAGTACGAGACGGGCGACTCCCTGGAAGTCATCTGTGCGCACGACGCGGACAAGCTCGAATGCCTCATCCAGGCGGTCGAGTATCGCGAGCAGGGCTGCGCGAACGTCCAGGGGTGGATCGACAGCAGCCTTGAGAAGCTCAAGACCGCCTCGGCTCAGGCGCTTGCCGAGGCCGCCTTGAACATGACCTCGGTGGAATGGCAGAAGACGTACCTGTCCTGACCGGCAGCGAGCCGCCGACAAGAAGCACCCCGGACGGTGCTCGTCCGGATGTTCACGGGTACCGTACGGGCCCGAACGGCATGAACAGGGCGGGAACGGGCATGACGTCAGGCGCGTCATGCCAGGCAGTACCGCGTCACACCACCTCGGGGAGGACTCACCATCATGGGCGTCACGCTCGCCAAGGGAGGCAATGTCTCCCTCTCCAAGGCCGCACCCGACCTCACCCAGGTGCTGGTCGGTCTCGGCTGGGACGCGCGCTCCACCACCGGAGCGCCCTTCGACCTGGACGCCAGCGCACTCCTCTGCCAGTCGGGCCGGGTGCTGGGCGACGAATGGTTCATCTTCTACAACAACCTGACGAGCCCGGACGGCTCCGTCGAACACACCGGCGACAACCTGACCGGTGAGGGTGACGGCGACGACGAATCGCTGCTGGTCGATCTCTCCAAGGTGCCGGCCCACTGCGACAAGATCGTTTTCCCGGTGTCGATCCATGACGCCGACAATCGCGGCCAGACTTTCGGTCAGGTGAGCAATGCCTTCATCCGGGTGGCCAACCAGGCGGACGGGCAGGAACTCGCACGGTACGACCTCAGCGAGGACGCCTCCACCGAAACGGCGATGATCTTCGGTGAGCTCTACCGGTACGGCGGGGAATGGAAGTTCCGGGCGGTAGGACAGGGGTACGCGTCCGGTCTGCGGGGCATCGCTCTAGACTTCGGGGTCAACGTTTCGTAAAGCAGAGCTCTGCGCGGGGGAAAACCTCGTTAAACCAGATGGGGTAGCCAGTGATCCTGAAAACCTTTGGCTGGTCGTTCGCCATCACGGCGGTCGGCCTGGCCTTCGCGGCCTGGCAGTGGGGGTGGGAGGCCTTCGGGATCGTACTGATCCTGTCGATCCTCGAAATCTCCCTGTCGTTCGACAACGCGGTCGTCAATGCCGGGATCCTGAAGAAGATGAATGCCTTCTGGCAGAAGATCTTCCTCACCGTGGGCATCCTCATCGCGGTGTTCGGCATGCGGCTGGTGTTCCCCGTCGTCATCGTCGCCATCAGCGCCAAGGTCGGTCCCATCGACGCGGTCCAGCTCGCGCTCGACGACCCCGACCGCTACAAGGACCTCGTCACCGACGCCCACCCGGGGATCGCCTCCTTCGGCGGCATGTTCCTGTTGATGATCTTCCTCGACTTCATCTTCGAGGACCGGGACATCAAGTGGCTCGCCTGGCTGGAGCGCCCGCTGGCCAAGCTCGGCAAGGTCGACATGCTGTCCGTCTGTGTCGCGCTGATCGCCCTGCTCGGCACCGCGCTGACCTTCGCCACCCACGCCCACACCAGCACCGGAACGCAGGACAAGTCGGCGACCGTCCTGCTCGCCGGGGTCGCCGGCCTGATCACCTACCTCGTCGTCGGCGGACTCTCCTCGTTCTTCGAGAACCGCCTGGAGGAGCAGGAGGAGCACGAGCAGGAAGAGGAGGAGAAGGCCCGGGCCGAGGGCAAGGAGATCTCCGCGATCGGCCTGGCCGGAAAGGCCGCGTTCTTCCTCTTCCTCTACCTCGAAGTCCTCGACGCCTCCTTCTCGTTCGACGGAGTCATCGGCGCCTTCGCCATCACCAACCAGATCTTCTGGATGGCGCTCGGCCTCGGCATCGGCGCGATGTACGTCCGGTCGCTCACCGTCTACCTGGTCCGCCAGGGCACCCTGGACGACTACGTCTACCTGGAGCACGGCGCGCACTACGCGATCGGTGCGCTCTCCGTGATCCTGCTGGTCACCATCCAGCACTCGATCAACGAAGTGATCACCGGACTTGTCGGAATTGTTCTGATCGCCGCCTCCTTCTGGTCATCTGTGCGCCGTAACAGGGCACTGGCGGCCGCGGGCGGTGACGAGGACCGCAAGGATCCGGACGAGGACAAAACCGCGGTCAGCGTCTGATCCGTACCTGATCCGTACCCGACCCGCGCGGGACCCGTGCTCCGGTGAGCCCGTGGTGAGCCCGCGCCCGCCGGGTGTGACAGGGCGGGGAGCGAGGGAACGCTCCGGACGGGGCGGCCGAGAGGCGGAAGCCTTGCGGCCGCCCCGTTGTTCGGTGGGGTGCCGGTGAGTCGACGACGAAGTTTGGGGTGGGACATGGCGTTCTGGGACAACCTCTGGCAGGGGGGACGCGCTTCGCAGTTCGATTCGGGGAGTTCGCACACCAACTCCATCGAACTGACCAAGCGCCGCCCCTCGGTCTCGCTCTCCAAGCAGGGCGCGGCGGCGGGCAATCTGCGGGTGAACCTCTCCTGGCGGATGCGTACGTCCGACATCGGCGGCCGCTCCAAGCAGAGCGGACAGCTGCTGCGCCACCCCCTGAAGTTCTTCCAGCCCGAGGTGGTGCAGGCGCACACCCAGGGGTTCGTCAACGTGGACCTCGACCTGGGCTGCATGTACGAACTGGCCGACGGCAGCAAGGGCGTGGTCCAGCCGCTGGGCGGCTTCTTCGGGGACCTGAACGCGGCGCCGTACATCAAGCTCAGCGGCGACGACCGGTTCGGCGGCTCCTCGGGCGAGACGATCTTCATCAACCTCGACCACCGCGAGGAGATCAAGCGGCTCCTGGTCTTCGTCTACATCTATGACCAGACGCCGGCCTTCGACCGTACGCACGCCACGATCACGCTCTACCCGAGCAACGGCCCCCGCGTCGAGATCGAACTGGACGAGCACGCGCCGCAGGCCCGCTCCTGCGCGGTCTTCTCACTGGAGACCGTCAAGGGCGAGCTGATCGTGCGGCGCGAGGTGAAGTTCGTCTACGGCTTCCAGGCGGAGCTGGACCGGCTGTACGGCTGGGGGCTGCAATGGGGACGCGGCTACAAGACGAAGACCTGAGGATGGCCCTCGTACGGAGCCCCCGGCGCGCCCCGGCGCGTGTTCCTCAGCTCCTAGGAGCTGAGGAATTGGGGGCCCATCGGGGGCAGCCGGAAATTCGGGTCGGGGGCCGGGGCGGCCGCCGCGGCGGGCTGCGGATATCCGTACGCGGGCTGCGGCGACGCGGCCGGCTGCGGATAGCCGTATCCGGACGGGTCGCCCGCGGCGGGCTGGGGGTAGCCGTACGCGGGCGGCTGGGAGGGCAGCGGCGGCTGCGGTACGTACGCGGCGGGGGCGGGCGGCTGCACGGCCGTCACCGGGCCCGGCCCCGGCCAGGCGGCGGTGGCCTGCTCGTCCACGGCGGACGCGGCCGGGTCCGGGGCGGAGCCGGCGGGATCGGCAGTGTCGTCCACGGAGACGCCGAACGCCGTGGCCAGCCCGATCAGACCGCTCAGATAGCCCTGCCCCACCGCCCGGAACTTCCAGCCGTCCCCGCGCCGGTACAGCTCGCCGCAG
Organism: Streptomyces sp. NPDC087420; assembly: GCF_044744165.1. Taxonomy (NCBI): domain Bacteria; kingdom Bacillati; phylum Actinomycetota; class Actinomycetes; order Kitasatosporales; family Streptomycetaceae; genus Streptomyces; species Streptomyces sp. NPDC087420. Next base: position 532,072 of record NZ_JBIUXU010000004.1, on the reverse strand, counting down.
ATCACGGCGGTCTCGTCACCGGTCTCCGGCTGCACGTCGAACACGGCCAGCGGCTCGCCGTCGGCCACGTGGGCGTCGTACAGCAGGATCCGCAGGTCACGCACCTGCCGGAAGGTGCCCGCGTCCTCCCCCTCGTCGTCGCAGGACGCCGCGAGGACCACCTGGTCCACCGTGCGGTCGAGCGCGCCGAGGTCCGCCTCGACGGAATCGGTCAGCCCCTCGCTGACCTGCTTCTTGGACAGCCTTCTGACCAGCCCGGACGGATGACGGGGCTGGTTGTAGAAGACGAAGTCGTCGTCCGAACGCACCCGGCCGTCGGTCCCGAGCAACAGGGCCGAGGCGTCCACATCGGGGACTCCGGTGCCGGGGGACCAGCGCAGCACGGCCCGTACGGCGGTGGCGTCGAGCGGGACGTTCGAGCCCTTCAGCATCGCGTGCGTCATGCGGGTCATCCTGCCTTCCCGGAGGCGGCGGGGACAACGTGGGGGCCGCTCTCCATGTCCAGGACACAGGCGCGAAGCGGACGAGTTACCTGGATTTCACGCACACGGGGAACTCTTGACACCTGTCCATACGTACTATTACCGGCCACATGTCCAACCGGCCACACCGGCAGTACGGGGGATTCACATGCGTCATTTCGGGCATATCCCGCCCACTGCCCGCGAGGGCCTCTTCCATCAGGAGCCGTGCGAGTTCACCGCCGACTCCCCGGCACGCATCATGTCGGCCGCCCTCGGGGCGACGCTCTACAGCCCGGCGACGCGCCCGCGCCTCGCCGACGACGTGATCAAACAGCACCGCTCCGGAGTTGTCTCCATGGTGCTCTGCCTGGAGGATTCCATCGACGACTCGGAGGTCGAGGGCGCCGAGGACAACCTCGTCCGGCAGTTCGCCGATCTTGACACACGGGGGGACGAACTGCCCCTGCTCTTCATCCGCGTCCGTGAGCCGGAGCAGATTCCGGACCTCGTGGCGCGGATCGGACCCGCCGCCGGGCTGCTGTCCGGATTTGTACTCCCCAAGTTCACCGCCGAACGCGGCACCCCCTTCCTGGAAGCGATCACCGACACCGAGGAGCGCACCGGCCACCGGCTCTTCGCCATGCCCGTCCTCGAATCGCCCGAGCTGCTCCACCTGGAGACCAGGACCGAGACGCTCACCGGCATCGCGGGGGTCGTCGACAAGTACCGCGAGCGGGTCCTCGCGCTGCGCCTGGGCGTCACCGACTTCTGCTCGGCGTACGGCCTGCGGCGCTCGCCCGACATGACGGCGTACGACGTACGGATCGTCGCCGGCATCATCGAGGACGTCGTGAACGTCCTGGGCCGCGCGGACGGTACGGGCTTCACGGTCACGGGTCCCGTCTGGGAGTACTTCCGCACCCAGGAGCGCATGTTCAAGCCCCAGCTGCGCCGCAGCCCCTTCCAGGAGGGGCGCGCCGAGGAGCTGCGTACGGCCCTGATCGAGCACGACCTGGACGGGCTGCTGCGCGAGATCGAACTGGACCGGGCCAACGGGCTCCAGGGCAAGACCTGCATCCACCCCTCGCACGTCCTGCCCGTGCACGCGCTGTCGGTCGTCAGTCACGAGGAGTTCTCGGACGCGCAGGACATCCTGCGGCCCGAGCGGGGCGGCGGCGGTGTGCTGCGGTCGGCGTACACGAACAAGATGAACGAGGTGAAGCCCCACCGCGCGTGGGCCGAACGCACCCTCCAGCGCGCCGAGGTCTTCGGTGTCGCGCGCGAGGACGTCGGCTTCGTGGAGCTGCTCACCGCCGGCCTCGCGGAGTGAGCGGGCCGTACGAAACGGCGGAGAAGCCGACAGAGAAGCCGGCAGGGAAGCCGACAAGGAAGGAAGCGGGCGCCGGAATGGTGTGGTCGGGTACATGGGTCGCCGAACGGCTGGGAGTCGAACTCGCGGGCGGTGTCCCGGGTGGTTCCGAAGGCGGTCCCGCGAGTGGTGAGAACCTGCGGGATCTGCTCGGTCTGGCCCTGCGGCGCAACCCGAAACGTGCGCACCTCCTTGTCTCGAACGTCCTCGGCAAACACGTGCCGCAGTACCCCGGACTCGTATACGGCACGGGTGTCGGGCTCGGCGAGCGGGTCCGTACGCTCCTCGGCCCCGACGTCTCCCGCGCCCTGGTGCTCGGGTACGCGGAGACCGCGACCGGTCTCGGTCACGCGGTCGCGGACGGGGTGCGGGACGCGCCGTATCTGCACTCCACCCGGCGTCCGGTGCCGGGGGTCGCGCGGGCGGGCGGCTTCGAGGAGTCGCATTCGCACGCGACCTCCCACCTGCTGCTGCCGGAGGACCCGGCGGCGCTCGCCGGGGACGGTCCGCTGGTGCTGGTGGACGACGAGTTCTCGACCGGGAACACCGTCCTGAACACCATCAGGGCCCTTCACGAGCGCTACCCCCGCTCCTGGTACGTGATCGTGGCCCTGGTCGACATGCGCTCGGCCGCTGACCAGGGGCGGCTGGCGGAGTTCGCGGCGGAGATCGGGGCGCGGGTCGACCTGATAGCCCTGGCCTCGGGCACGGTCGTGCTGCCGGAGGGCGTGCTGGCGAAGGGGCAGGCGCTGGTGGCGGAGTACGAGGCGGGGCTGGGGGCTGCGGCTGAGGCTGCGGCCGCCGAATCCGCCGCGGGTGACTCTCGCGCTGCCTCCGGTGCCGGTGCGCCGGGCGGCGCGGTGACCCGGGTGGACCTCGGCTGGCCCGACGGGCTGCCCGACGGCGGCCGGCACGGCTTCACGCCCGCCCACCGCGCCCGGCTGGAGACCGCCCTGCCCGGCATGGCGGCCACCGTCGCCGCCGAGCTGGGGGGTGCCCGGAGCGTGCTCGTCCTGGGCTTCGAAGAGCTGATGTACGCGCCGCTGCGGCTGGCCGAGGAGCTGGAGAGAACCCTGCCCGCCCCCGCCGAGGTGCGGTACTCGACCACCACCCGCTCGCCCGTCCTGGCCGTGGACGACCCCGGGTACGCGATACGGAGCCGGCTGGTCTTCCCCGCGCACGACACCGCCGCCTTCCCGGCCGACGAGGCGGGCGAGGGCGGCGCGGGCGGCGACGGGCGCGGCGACCGGTACGCGTACAACGTCGCGGGCGGCGGCTTCGACGCCGTGGTCGCGGTGGTCGACTCCCTGGCCGACTCCGCCGAACTGCACGGCCCCGGCGGCCTGTTGGCCCGGCTCGCGGCGCACGTCCCGCGTGTGGTGCTGGCCGTGGTCCCCACGTACCTCCCCGTGTCCGCGGATCCGCTCGCGAGCCACCTCCCCCCACCCACGAACCACCCCGAACGGCAGGAACGCCCCATGCTGTCCGAGCCCCTGCGCGGCCCCGCCTTCTCCTCGTACGCGGCCGACGAGGTCGGCTGGCTCCTCCAGGACCTGTCCGGCGTGGAGTTGGAGGCGCCCACGGAGGAGCGGGAAGAGGCGATACAGAGCGGTGGCGCGCACTACGCCGAGTCCCTTCCCGTCGAGTACCAGCCCAGCGAGCAGTACCAGGAGCTGTTCAAGGCAGCACTGGAGACCTCGGCCGCCCGGATCGCCCGCGCCGTCGGCACCGTCACGGAGACCGTCCTCGCCGAGCGCTCGCCGCGCCCCGTCCTGGTCTCCCTGGCCCGCGCGGGCACCCCCGTCGGCGTCCTGATGCGGCGCTGGGCCCAGCACCGGCACGGCCTGGACCTGCCGCACTACGCGGTGTCCATCGTGCGCGGCCGGGGCATCGACGCCAACGCCGTCCGCTGGCTCGCCGCCCATCACGACCCGGCCGACGTCGTGTTCGTCGACGGCTGGACCGGCAAGGGCGCCATCACGCGCGAACTGGCCGAGGCGCTCGGCGCGTTCGAGGGCTTCGACCCCGAGATCGCCGTCCTCGCGGATCCGGGCGGCTGCGTACGGACGTACGGCACCCGGGAGGACTTCCTCATCCCCTCCGCGTGCCTCAACTCGACGGTCTCCGGGCTGATTTCCCGTACGGTCCTCCGCTCCGACCTGGTCGGGCCCGACGACTTCCACGGGGCGAAGTACTACCGCGAACTCGCCGGCGCCGACGTCTCCGGGCTGTTCCTCGACAGCGTCGCGGCCCGCTTCGACGAGGTCGTGCCCGCCGTGGACGCGGAGGTCAAGGAACTGCTCTCGGCGGACCGGGCCCCCACCTGGGAGGGCTGGGCGGCCGTCGAGCGCATCAGCGAGGAGTACGGCATCCACGACGTGAACCTGGTGAAGCCGGGCGTCGGCGAGACGACCCGCGTCCTGCTGCGCCGCGTCCCCTGGAAGATCCTGGCCAGGACCGGCGCGGGGGCGGACCTCCACCACGTCCGGCTCCTCGCCGAGCAGCGCGGAGTGCCGGTGGAGGAGGTCGAGGGGCTGCCGTACACCTGTGTCGGTCTGATCCACCCGCACTTCACACGGGGCGCGACGGGCGCGGACGGCAAGGCGGTGGCGGCGAAGTGAACGCCCCGTCGAACGCCTCGGTGACGTCTTCCGTGGTGAACCTGCCCGGCAGCGCGACCACGTTGGTCGCCAGCGACCTCGACAGGACCCTGATCTACTCGACCGGGGCCCTCCAGCTCACGATGCCCGACGCGCTGGCCCCCCGGCTGCTCTGCGTCGAGGTCTACGGGAGCAAACCGCTGTCGTACATGACGGAGACGGCCGCCGGGCTGCTGGGCCAACTCGCCCGTACCACCGTGTTCGTACCGACCACGACCCGGACCCGCGAGCAGTACGGGCGCGTCCAACTGCCCGGACCCGCACCGCGGTTCGCCATCTGCGCCAACGGCGGTCATCTGCTGGTCGACGGGGTGTCCGACCCGGACTGGCAGGCGCGGGTCGCGGGCCGGCTGGCCGATGAGTGCGCGAGCCTGGCCGAGGTGCGCGCGCACCTGCTCGCGGTGTCCGATCCCGCCTGGCTCCTCAAGGAGCGGGTCGCGGAAGACCTGTTCGCGTATCTCGTCGTGGACCGGACGCTGCTGCCGGAGGGCTGGGTGAAGGCGCTGGCGGAGTGGGCGGGGCCGCGCGGGTGGTCGGTGTCCCTCCAGGGCCGCAAGATCTACGCCGTACCGCGACCGCTCACCAAGAGCGCCGCGATGCGCGAGGTGGCCCGCCGCACCGGGGCCGAACTGACCCTGGCGGCGGGGGACTCGCTCCTCGACGCGGACCTGCTGCTGGCGGCCGACCACGGCTGGCGCCCGGGCCACGGCGAACTGGCCGACTCCGGGTGGTCCGCCCCGCACGTCGAGAACCTCCCGCAGGCGGGTGTGGCGGCGGGCGAGGAGATCCTCCGCCGCCTGCTCGGGGCGGCGGAGGCCGGGCCACGGCCGGTGCTGGACCGGGCGGGCTGAGCGGGTCCCGGGGCCGGGTCCGGGGGCCGGGGGGCTCAGGTGGTACGGCGCCCCGGCCTCCCGCCCAGCGGCCTCCCGCCCTGCGGCCTCAGGCGCAGCAGCCGCCCCCGCAGCAGCCGCCCCCGCCGCCCGCCGAGGGCGCCGGGGCGTCGCTGCCCTTGGCGGCTCCGCCGACGGCCACGGCGGAGAGTAGCTTCACAGTGTCCTCGTGGCCCGCGGGACACATCGCGGGGGCGGCGGACTGGGACATCGGCCGGCGGAGTTCGAAGGTGTTCCCACAGGAGCGGCAGCGGTACTCGTAGCGAGGCATGCGCCCAGGCTATCGGGCGGCTGTCCGCCCGCGCGCGGTCCTGCGGTCCTTGCCCGGTCCTTGCGCGGCCCTGCTGACCCACACCCACCCCTGCTAACCCACACCCACCCGGTCCCGGCCGCCCCTGGCCCGCCGGCGCTGTTCCCGCTCGGCCTGTTCCGGGTGGCGGGCCCGCCAGTACGGATTGTTGTGGGGGAGACCGCCGCTGACTCTCCCGTACATCCCGAAGAACATCAGCAGGATGCCGACCACAAAGCTGAACAGCACGTTCTGCATGCGGAACGCGAGGAAGTTGTGGCCGCTGTCGAGCAGGGCGAGATTGACGAACCCGCTGCCGATGAAGACCACGCCGAAAAACGCGTTCAGGGTCGAGGCGACGTTTCCGCCGATCACCATGCCCGCGAAGAGCACCAGGCCCACGCAGAGGGAGATGACGCTGAGCGTGCCGTTGGTGTTCAGGCCCGCGACCGTGTCGCTGCCCGTGGTGAAGAAGCCGATCCGGTCGATCAGCCCGAGGATCCCGAAGACCAGCAGCGCCAAGCCGATCAGTCCGGCGCCGACGCGGTAGACCTGGTTGAGCTTGTGGTCCAGGGGGAGAGCCTCGTCGATCCGTACGCGCCGTCGCGGCCTGGACCGGAGCGGTCCCGCCTTGGGCTGCCGGGATCTGGGCTGCCCGGACCTGGGCGGCCGGGAACGGAGCGAAGAGAGCGCCATGGGTGACCTCCTCCCTCCACGATCGTCCAGCCCCACCCGCCCCACAACTCGGGCGGCGCCGGGCGGGCGCTCGCGGCCGTCAGGCCCCCGCCCCGCGCTCCTCACGGATGTCGGACACCACATGCGCCACCGACTGCCGTACCGCCTCGGTCTCGGTCAGGAAGTGCCAGTAGTCGGGATGCCGGCCCTCCAGACCCGCCACCGCCCGGTCCAGCCGGGCCACGGACTCGTCCAGCGGCCGGGCGTGGCGCGGCTCCGGTACGCTCCGGCCGGCCATGGCCAGCCGCTGCGCGTCGCGGATCGCGAACCTGGTGCGGTCGATCTCGTGCTGCGGGTCCTTGGACACGGCGTTCAGCCGCTGCAACCGGTCACCGGCCGCGGACACCGCCTCGTCCGTACTGTTCAGCAGCGCCCGTACCGTGCCGAGCAGCGCCGTCGCGTCCGGCCACCGCTGCTCCTCGCGCGCCTTGCCCGCCTCCTTGAGCTTCTCCTCGGCCTGGCGGACGCTGGTGGCCGCGTGGTCGGGAACGTGCTGGAGGTCCTGCCAGCACTCGGCGGTGAAACGGCGGCGCAGCTCGCTGAGGATCGGCTCCACGGAGCCCGCGCGGGTGGTGAGCGCCTGGGCGCGGGTACGGAGCGACACCAGCCGGCGGTCTATCTCCCTGGCCCGCTCGGGAAGGCGGTCCGCCTCGGCCCGTACCGCCTCGGCGTCCCGCAGCACCTGGTCCGCGCGCTGGAGGGTCTCCGTCACGCCGTGCTGCCCGGCGCCCTGGTTCAGCTTCGTCAGCTCGGGGCCGAGCTGGGCGAGCCGGGAGGCGAGGTCGTCCGCCCGCAGCCCCGAGGTCCGTACGGCGTCGAGCGCGTTGCTGGCGGCCAGCAGCCCCTGCCGGGCCCGCTCCACGGCGGGCGCGAGGCGGGCGAGCTGGGTCTCGGCCTTGTCCAGCAGCGGCCCGAGCCCCTGCTCGAACCGGTCGAGGTCGCCCTTGACCCGGTCCAGCTCGTCCTTGGCCTTCGTCAGCTCCGTACGCGCCTTGGCGACGCTCGACGGATCCAGGTCGTCCCGGTCCAGGTCGTACGCGTCGACCGCGCTGATGTAGCCGCTGCTGACCTCGTCGATCCGCTGTCCGAGGGCGGTGAAGTCGCTCACGGCGCGCCGGGCGCCCGGCGAGCTGTCCACCGCGGTGATCGTCTCGATCGAGATCCGCAGATCGCGCTGGGCGGTGTCCAGCTCGTAGAAGGCGGCCGCGGCGGCGTCCTTCGCCGCCTGCGCGTCGGCCCGCTGGCTCTCGCCGCGGCCCCCGAACCAGCGCCGCGTCCCCCCGCCGGCGAACGCCCCCGGCAGGAGCGCGATCGCCAGGGGGACCGGCAGCAGCAGCACCGTGAGGACATCACGGACGGCACTCGCCTTCGCTCTTACGTGCGGCTGCGCGTGTGTCGCCGTCACATCCCTCTCCCGTGCCGAGTTCGCCCTGCCCTGGTCCATTCTCCCACCAGGTAAGGACGAACACACGGGTCCGTTAGTTCGCGCTTCGGACCGTGACTTGTCCGTTGTCGCTGCGCGCCTTCACCACGTGCGTGCTGTTCTTGTCGGTCGGTACGTCGACGTCGGCCTTGCCGTTGTCGCTGTCGGCGGTCACCGCGTACGACGCCTTCGACCTGGGCAGATCGATGACGATCTTGCCGTTGTCGCTGGAGGTGTCCACGGAGTCGGGCACGGCGGTGAGCGCGAGGCGGATGGACCCGTTGTCCGCCTTGGCGCTGACCGTCCTGGCGCTGACGCCCTCGGCGACGATCTTGCCGTTGTCGCTGCCCAGGTCGAGCGTCCCGCTGGAGTCCCTGACGGTCACGGACCCGTTCCGCGCGGTCAGGCTCAGCGCGGTGTCGAACCCGGTGGCGAGGACCTTCCCGTTGTCCGCCTCGACGCTCACGGCGACGCCGCGCGGCACCTTCACCCGGTGCTGCCCCTCGCAGTCACTCGCGACGGCGTCGCACTTCACGCGGAGCGTGAGCGTGTCGCCCGACATCCGCCACTCGGCGTCGGGCCCGCTCCCCATGAACACCCAGCCGTCGACCTGCCGGGTCACGTCCACGGTCTTCACGTCGGCGGGGACGAGGGTGACCGACGAGTTCCCCGCGTCGATGGTCAGCTTCTTGCCGGAGAAGGCGAAGGACCGGTGCTCGGCGGGCGCGTCGGACGCGTCCGACCCACCGCCGCACCCGGTGACGGCGAACGCGAGCAGCGCCCCACCCCCGAGGGCGAGCAGCGCGCGAACTCGGCCACGGGCCCGGCGGTTGGTGCGGTCAGAAAATGCGTCCACGATGATCGTCCCCCAGTAATCCTGTAATCCCGCGCAGGTCTCCCGCCTGCCCTCCCACCGTACGAACGCCACCCCACCCCAGCCGATCCGGCCGCCCACCGTCTTGAGGGTGGGGCTAACCCCCGCACCCGCCACCCCGCCCCCACCCCACACCTACTGGTTTGCGGCCCGGCCCCCTTGTCCATGTACGCTGTTGCCTCATCCACGGGTGCGTAGCTCAGGGGTAGAGCGCTGCTCTTACAAAGCAGATGTCGGCGGTTCGAACCCGTCCGCGCCCACCAGCAAAAAGGCCTCAGTCGATCAAGGCTGGGGCCCGTACTCTTCCGTCATGCGCAGAGGAGCGATCACACGGGAGTCCGTGCTCAAGACCCTGGCTGAGCACGATGAACTGGGGCGTGTTGCCTTCCTGGCCAAGTACGGCTTCGGAGAGGCGCGGTCGTACGTCCTGGTGCACGAGGAGCGGAAGTACGACTCCAAGGCGATTGCCGGGGTGGCGCACCAGTGGGACCAGGGACGGGCCCTTGCGCCGCATGAGTTCAGCGGGGGCAAGGACCACGCCGTGGCATGGCTCAAGCGGGCGGGCTTCCAGGTCAAGGCCATCCAGAACCCGGATTGGGCCCGCGACGAGATCATCCTCGCCTGCCAGCTGGTGATGGCGAACGACTGGAAGGGACTGGACGCCCAGGACAGCCGTGTGGTGGAGCTGTCTGACCTGCTCCAGCTGCTTCCCATCCATGCTGAAGCGGAGCGCAACGAGAAGTTCCGCAACTCCAACGGTGTCGCTCGCAAGACGTTTGACATTGCCACCCGGCACCCGGCGTACCAGGGCAAGCCCACCAACGGCGGCGTGCTAGACGTTGCTGTACTGAACGAGTTCCTTGCCCGGCCGGACGAGATGACCGAGGCTGCGCGACTCATCCGCCAGGGCATCGAGACGGGCGATCTACGGTCCCTCGCGGTGACTGGGGACGAGGAGTTCGACGACGACCACAGCGCGCCCGAAGGGCGATTGCTCATGCGCCGGCACATGGCGCGTGAACGGAACAAGGGTCTGCGCAAAAGGAAGATCGCTTCTGTTCTTCAGCGGGGCGGACGGCTCGCCTGCGAGGCGTGCGGCTTCGACTTCGAGAGGGTCTACGGGGACCGTGGCGCGGGGTATATCGAGTGCCATCACGTCCTTCCCCTCCACGTAGCGGGGGAGGGGCGGACCAAGCTGGGCGATCTTGCCCTCATATGCGCCAACTGTCACCGCATGATCCACCGGCGCGCGCCCTGGCCGACTCCTGGGGAGCTTCGGGCGTCGATAGAGCAAAAGCGTGCAGTCGACAGCCGTGCGGCGGAAGCCATCGCACGACCGCGCAGGGCGGCTGACGAGCAGATGCCGAACCCGTGATCTGACATCTGCTGCTGACATCGGCGTCGGTGCACAACAACCGATCTGGGCGCAGGTGGCGGGTCGTGGACGCGGTGGGGCGCACACTGGGGGGATGAGTAACTATCAGGGGCCCGCGACCCTAATCGCCGGGGACTCCACGATCGAGGTCGTCGCGACGTTGAGCGGCAGCCGGAGCGGTGACGTCAGGCAGTGGGGCGGCAGTGCGCAGACCGGTGAGGTGGCGGAGGGTTTCCTCGCGGCCATGGAGAGCGGGGACGTGACGATCCGGCTGCCCGACGGGCAGGAGGGGGTTGTCGTCGCCACGACCACCGCCATCGGCAGCGGGCGGCTGCGGATTTCTGGGAACGGTGCCATTCCTTTCTAGTTCAGGAGTTCAGGGTCGTTAGTTTGTCTGGGTTTGTGATGTTGTAGATGTCGCTCACCCGGTCCCCTTCCGGGGTCAGGTCGACCACCAGCACCGCGAACGGGGACTCCCCGCTGAACAGCACCGCCGACGGGTCCCCGTTGACCTGCCGGTAGCGGATGTCGAGGTCCGCGGGCGCGTGGGCGGCGCGGGCGACCAGCAGGCGGGCCACGTTGTCGCTGCCGTGGATCGGGCGGGGGCCCGCCGCCTTGGACTTGCCTCCGCCGTCGCTCCAGAGCGTGACGTCAGGGGCGAGCAGCCGGAGCAGCGCCTCCAGGTCGCCGCCGAAGGCCGCGGCCACAAAACGTTCGGTGACCTGCTGCCGCAGTTTCGGCTCGGCGCGGTAGCGGGGGCGCCGGGCCTGGACGTGTTCCCGTGCGCGGTGGGCGAGTTGGCGTACGGCGGCGGGGGTACGGCCCAGGATGCCGGCCGTCTCGGTGTGCGCGTAGCCGAACACCTCGTGCAGGACGAACACCGCGCGTTCCAGCGGGGTGAGCGTCTCCAGCACCACCATCATCGCCAGCGAGACGGATTCGGCGCGCTCGGCCGCCTCGGCGGCGTCCCCGGTGTCCGCCGCCGGGCCGAGGGCGCCCGCGGGCGCGGTGACGAGCGGTTCCGGCAGCCAGGAGCCCACGTACGTCTCACGGCGGCGGGTGATGGCCGCGCGGCGGGCCACGGCCCCGTTCACCGCGATCCGTACGAGATAGGCCCTCGGGTGGTCCACGGGGGCCGCGTCCGGCGCCGCGCTCCTGGACGCCCACGCGAGCCAGGTCTCCTGGAGGACGTCCTCGGTGTCGGCCACGCTGCCGAGCATGTTGTAGACGAGGGAGAAGAGCAGCTCGCGGTGGTCGGTGAACACCTGCGTGGGCGTGGGGGACGTGGGGGGAGTGGGGGGAGTGGCCGGGGTGGTGGCGGTGTTCTTCGCCGGCTCTTTGCTGGTCGTGTCGGGCATCGTGGCCTCCTCTTCGCGCCGTTCCCCCCTGAGAGCCGCCGGCGCCCCGGAGTGTGACATCCCGGCCGTGCGCGCGTGGCCGTGCCTGAGTGTCGTCCTTCTACACTCGGGGCATGCGGTGGAGCGAGATCGGCGAGGTGGACTGTTCGATCGCCCGGGCGTTGTCCGTGGTGGGGGACCGCTGGACGCTGCTCGTGCTGCGGGACGCCTTCGCGGGGGTACGGCGGTTCGAGGACTTCCGGAGGCGTACGGGCGCCTCGCGGCCGGTGCTCACCGAGCGGCTCGGCACCCTCGTGGAGCACGGGGTGCTGCGGCGGGTGCGGTACCAGGAGCGGCCGGAGCGGTACGAGTACCGGCTGACCGAGAAGGGCGTGGGCCTCTATCCCGTGATCATCTCGCTGCTCACCTGGGGCGACCGGTGGATGGCGGGCGACGACGGCCCGCCCGTACGGCTGCGGCACGAGACCTGCGGGCACACCATCGCGCCCGAACTGTCCTGCCCGGACTGCGGCGAGGCCATCGACCCGCGCCGGATGATCCCCTCGGTACGGGCCTGACCGCCGCCGGTGCGGGCCCGACCACCCTCCGCTCCTGGTCCGGCCACCGCCCTACGGGCGCAGGATCAGGCAGGTCGTCGTCGCGTGGGCGACCAGCTTGCCGCGCTTGTCCGTGACCCGGCCCTCCGCGGTCGCGGTGCGCCGCCCCACGTGGATCGTGGAACCCTCGGCGGTCAGCCGGCCCGCGTCGAGGGCGACCGTACGGATGTAGTTCACCTTCAGCTCCAGCGTCGTGAAACCGACACCGGCGGGCAGCGTCGAGTGCACCGCGCAGCCCACGACCGAGTCGAGCAGGGCGGCGGCGATACCGCCGTGCACCGAGCCGAGCGGATTGGAGAAGTCCGGGCGCGTGCTGAGGGACATGACCACCCGTCCCTCCTCGACCTCGTCGAACGTCATTCCCAGCAGCCGCCCGATGGACGGCACGTCCCCGGGCTGCTTCTGGGCCCAGCGGAGGAGTTCGAGTCCGGTCAGGGTGGACAGATCAACCGGAGCGGCCGGAGCGGGTCCATCAACCGGAGCGGGTCCATCAACCGGATCGACCGGGTCAAGGAGAGTCATGCGGGCGAATTTATCAGTTCAGTTTTGTGACTGACCAGTTTCTGCCCGGCCGCCGAACGCGGCACACTGGAAGCATGTGCCGCAGCATCAAGACCCTCCGTCCGCCCGTCCTCCCCGAAGAGGCCACCGAGGACGACATCAGGGCCGCCGCCCTCCAGTACGTACGCAAGGTGTCCGGCTTCCGCGAGCCCGCCGCCCACAACCGCGAGGTCTTCACGCAGGCCGTCGACGAGATCGCGGAGGCCACGGCGAGGCTGCTCCAGGGCATCGAGGTACGGGGCGGCTCCAAGCGGGCGGCCACCGAGACCGCCATGGACGCCGCCACCGCTTAGTCAGCCCAGCTGGGTACGGCGCCACCAGTGGCGCCCGACGACCAGTTCCTCCAGGGCGTGGAGCCTCTCCGCCGCCATCCGCGCATGCGCCTCCGGGTGTTCGAGCGCGACGCGCAGGTCGGAAGCGAGATGGGCCGCTTCCCGGACCTCGCAATCGGTTCTGAGGGCTTCCAGGGAGGTGTCCGTCGCCCTGGCGACGACGTCGAGAACGGTCTCCCTGTGCGGTCCGCTGAACCGCGCCAGGAAGAACCAGTCGTCGGCCGGTTCGCCGAAGCGTGCCCATTCGAAGTCGAGCAGGGCCGTCACGCCGCGACCGTCCGCGAGCCAGTTGCCCCAGTGGCAGTCCGCGTGAACCGGGACGGCCGCCGTCGCGTGCGGGGGCGCGTGCCGCGCGATCGCCTTCAGGCCGTCGAGCAGATGAGGCGGTACGGTCCCGTCCCGGTCCAGGGCGTCGAAATGCTCCAGCTCGGCGGAGAGGGCGGCCCGGCCGGCGAACCCACCGTGGTCGAGGGGTTCCCTCAGCGTCTGTTCGACGTGGCCCGCCGGTGTCCAGCCGTGCAGTCCGTCCAGCCGCCGGACCGCCTCCTCCGCCAGCAGGCGCGCGGTCGCCGCGTCCGTACCGGGCAGGCCCATGCCGGGAGGTGTCCCCGGCACCCGGGCGTAGCAGGCGTAGCGGATCTCGCGCGTCCCCAGCCGGTGGAGCCCGCTGCCGAGGAGAGGGGCGGTGAGGCCGGTGGGCAGGTGGGGTGCGAGCGCGATCTCCCGGTTCAGCCGGGAGTGGCCGGCGGCATCGATGATCTTCACGACGACGTCCGCGCCGACGTAGACGTGGTGGGAGGCACTGTCAGCGATGGTCATCGGGCCGGGGTCGCGCCCCAGTGTCGTCGCTGCGATCGCGCGAGCGGCGGCGTGGGCTTGTCGCGGATCGGTCATCAGCCGCCTACTGCGCCTGGACAGGCACCTGTACGGACTCCGCCAAGCGCGCCTCCGCCAGGCCCGCCTCTCCCCGTCCCGCTTCCGCCGCCTCCTGCGCCGGCCGCCGCATGAGATACGCGGCCAGCGAGCCCGCCGCGAACAGCGCCAGGACGGACAGCGCCGCGCCCACCCAGCTCGCGCCCAGCCACTGGCCGCCGAAGTAGCCGAGACCCACGCTGTACCCGGTCCACGCGACGGCCGCCAGCGCCGACCAGGGCAGGAACTCCTTCACCTTGCCGTGCGCCGCGCCCGCGCCGAGGGACACCACCGAGCGGCCCGCCGGCGCGAAGCGCGCGATGACGACCAGGGCGCCGCCGCCCGCGCTGAGCGCGCCGCCGAGACGTTCCTGGGCGGTGGTCAGCCGGCGGGAGCGCGCGATGGCCCGGTCCAGCCGGTCCCCGCCGCGCCAGGCGAGCCGGAAGGCCGCCAGGTCGCCGAGGACGGACGCGCCGGCCGCGCAGAACATCAGGATGAGGAGCGAGGGCACCTCGCGCGGTACGCGGGCCACCTGGTCGGCGGCGCTGACCACCGTGCTCGTACCGGCGGCCGCCGCTGTCGCGGCCGTGATCACCAGCACGCCGCTCGGCAGAACGGGCAGAAACACGTCCAGAAGTACGGAAAGAGCCACGACGGCGTAGATCCATGGGCTGCCCGTCAGCGACCCCAAACTGTCCAACACTTTTCCGACTCCCCGCCCGATCCTGTGACCAACGCCGCGTAGTCGCAGGAGTGCAGACAGGAGCAGCTTGCCAGCCATACAGCGTACGCCTGAAGGGTACGGGGCGACGCGCCGGGGTGCCCGGAATTTCCAGCCTTTCCCGGGACCGTGCCCTTACGGGCTTGACGGTCCGTAGAGGTGGCCGTGCCCGGGCGTGACGGCGCCCGGACCTTCGGCCGAAGGTCCGGGCGCCGTCACAAGAAGGACGCGGGGGTACGGGATCAGGCGGCCACCGGCTCCGGCTGCTCCTTCCGCTCCTCCCCCGACCCGCGACCCGCGCCGGCGGAACCGCGTGAGGTGAAGAGCTGGTCCAGGGCGAAGGCCCCCGGGCCGGTGAAGACGATCAGCAGGAACGCCCAGCAGAATATGGCCGCGCCCTCGCCCTGGTTCTGGATGGGGAGGAGCGCTTCCGGCTGGTGCACGGTGAAGTACGCGTACGCCATCGAGCCCGAGGAGATGAAGGCGGCGGTCCTGGTCCCGAGGCCGAGCAGGATGAGCGCGCCGCCGACCAGTTCGATGACGGCGGCGTACCAACCCGGCCACGTACCGGCCGAGGTGGCGTCCTTGCCGAAGAGTCCGAAGACCGAGGACGCTCCGTGGAACGCGAAGAGGAGTCCGACGACCACCCGGAACAGTCCGAGTGCGTAGGGCTGCGCGTGGTTGAGGCGAGCATTCATGGGGGGTTGTACTCCTTCGATCAATGGTCTGGACCGATGAGAGGCTCCCTCACGTTAGGTATCCCTAATCGATGCTTGCAAGTTCAACATTTGGGCGGCGATCAATTCGCGCCGCGTCCTGTTTCACGCCTCTGACCAGGATGTCCAAGGTGGCACGTGCCACTGCGTCGGTCTCCGAGAGCATCACGGAGTCGACGCCCGGTCGCGCGCCCGCCGCCGTCACCCAGTGCACTCCCTCGGTCGGCACGCCGAGCGCGAACCTCCGCGGGTGGGCCTCCCCCTGGCGGTCGATCAGGTGGTACGGGCGACGTGTTACATCCAGGCCACCCGTCTCGTAACCACCGACGGTGTGCGGCCGGCACTGACCGGTCTTCAGCAGTCGCGAGAGCAACGGGTCGACGCCGCGCCGCAGATCCGGTTCCGGGAGCCTGGCCTCCACGAGGGTCGTGGCCCGTACGGCCGATCCCGGCACCTCGGGGGACTCGGCGAGGAACACCCCGTCCTGCACCCGTACGTTCATCCGCGGCCCGATCACGTCGAGCACGCCCGCCTCGATCAGAGCGGTCATCTCCTCGACGCGGCGGCGGGGCGGGCCGATGGAGAGGAAGGCGTTCAACGGCGTGTACCAGCGGTCGAGATGGTCGCGCCGGGAGGAACCGGACAGGCCGGCGTGGTCCACGATCAGCCGCAGTTCGTTGCGCAGGTCGCGCAGGACGTCCAGGGCCGCCTTGACCGGACCCGCCACATTGCCGAGCGCCGCTTCGGCGGCGTCCCGGCGCAGATGGGTCAGCAGCCAGGCGCGGTGATCGGCGGGGTCGAGGAAGACCCGGCCGCCGTACGGGCGGGAGATCCGGTCCCAGGACCAGCGTTCGGCGGCCTCGAACCCGGCGTCGTCCAGGACGGCGGACTCCTGCGGGCTGCCGTGCGGCGCCGCGAGGAAGCGGTCCAGGAACGAGGGCGGGGCGTCGGGGGAGGAGGGAGAGCCGGAGCAATCGGGGGAACGCGGCGTCAGAAGGGAAGAGCCGGCCGGGGTGTGGCCGGTGGCCGTGGCCAGGAGCGTGCCGTAGAAGACCGCCTCCACCTCCTTGGCGACCAGCGGCCATATCTCCGTCAGGAAGTCCGGCCGGTCGCCGTCGTCCGCGCGCTTGCGGAACGCCGCGATCACGTCCGGCGTCAGCACCAGCGGGCGGTGCCGCTCGGAGGGGCCCTTCGCGTTGTCCCCGCGCGCCTGGTACGGGATCCCGCGCCGCGATCCCGCGTACAACTCGGGCTCGCGGCCCGACGGGTGGTATACGAGGACACCCTCGGTGTCACGAGCAAAGATCCCGCCACGGCCCGCCGTCAGCAGCGCCATGTGGTCGAAAAAGTTGAGACCGAGCCCGCGCAGGAGCACCGGTTCGCTGGGAGCGATCCCAGAAAGGTCGACATCGGCGGGATTCGAGGGCGGGACGTAGCGCAGACGGTGACGCTCCGCATACTCCGCGAGTACAGCCTGGGTCTGACCGAAAATCACCGGTAGGTGACCTTGAGCGAGCACCACGGCGGAGAGGCCGGAGAGCGTGGTCCCGTCGTCGAGGGTGAGGATCTGGCGGGGCCGGGAGCGGGGGCCGCGGAGAGTGGGGTGCCCCGCACCGCTCGGGTCGTTCGCGTCCGTGTTCTCCGGAGCGGACATGTCGGTCACGTCCGCCGGGTCCGTCAGATCCGTGAGGTCGTCATCGAGACGGATCGCCCGCGCCCGGTGCACCACCACCGTCACGTTCTCCGGGGCGTGGTCGGCCGTACGCCGGAACGCCCACTCCAGATAGCGGCCGTACGAGGCCCGGCTCGGGTAGTCGTCGGGGCCGAGGCGTTCGCCGGGCCGGTCCACGGCCCACTCGTACAGACTCGGGCCGGGCCGTATCGGCCCCTCGCACGCCACCGTCGCGTCGGTGAACACGGTGACCTGCGAGGCGACCGTGTTCATCAGCAGCTCGGCGGGCTGGTCGGTGCGCCAGACGCGGCCGGGGCCCGGCGGCTCCGGGTCGACCACGTGCACCGTCAGCCGCACGTCCGGGGCGAGTTCGGGCACGGACGCGCACAGTCTTTCGAGAACCGAGGTGCCGCGGGGGCCGGCGCCGACGACGGCGAGGGAGTGGGGCAGGGGCTGCCGTACATCGGACAAGCTGTGGCTCCCGGGACATGGGGGGTGGAGGAAGGGAAGGCCGCCACTGGAAGCGGATCGTCCGCTCATCATGCCGCTGGTGCGCCGGGAGTCGAACCCTTGGGCGGGGGATCACCCTCTGTGGGAAGGATCACGGAGGGGTTGGGGCAAGGAAATCAAGGGGGTTCGGGAAAGAGTTTGTGCGGATCGCACATTCGGCGCCCCGGGCGGCCCGCCGCCGTCCCCCCCTGCCCGCCTCCGACGCGCTTGCTCGGGCCGTCCCCCTGCCCGGGCCGCCCGCCGTGTCCGGGAGTCAGGGGGGGCACGGAATCAGGAGGTCACGGAGTCAGGGACCGCTCCTGTACGGTCACCAACTCGGCGCCCTTCTCCCTCGCGAGCGCGTGATCCAGCCTCAGATCGGCGGACCGGCCACGCAGCGTCAGCGTCATCAGCTGGTTGCCGAACCAGGGCCCGCCCGTCCTGCGCCACGCGACGGACGAGCGGCCCACCCGGCCGTGCCGCTTGAGCGCGCGTCCCAGCCCCCGGCCCAGCAGGCTCCAGCCGAACCGGAAACCGATCTTCATCGAGGCGGGGATGGAGTTGTGCACCGGCGAACAGGTCAACTGGACGACGTGCGCGTCCGGTCCGCCCGAGCCGTCCGTCCAACGCGGTTCCGCGATGTACGCGTGATGCACGTCCCCCGACAGCACACACACGGTCGCCGGCGCGCCGGGACCACTGCCGGCCTCCGCGATCAACGCGGCCAGTTTCTCGAACGACTTGGGAAAGGCCGCCCAGTGCTCCAGGTCGGCCGCCCGGCGCAGCCATTCGCCGAACCGCGCCCAGCGCGCCCCGCGTTCACCGCCGCAGAGGGCGGAGTCCCAGGACTCGACGTCGTGGATGAAGGGCGGGAGCAGCCAGGGCAGTGACGTACCGACGAGGAGATGGTCGTACGATCCCCGCCCGTCGAGGGCCTGTTCGCGGACCCACCGCTCCTCGCCCTCGTCGAGCATCGCGCGCTCGCTCTCCTTCAGGACGCGCGCGGCCCGGGAGTCGACCATGACCAGTCGCGTACGGCCGAAGTCGCGCCGGTAGCTCCAGCGCACCCCCGCCGGATCGCGGTCGGCCTCGGCGGCGAACTCCCGGAGCCGGTCCGTGCCGTCCGACCGGGCGCGGACCTCCGCGTACACCTCGTCCGTCTCCAGTTCGGCGGGGGAGAGGT
Source organism: Streptomyces sp. NPDC087420 (assembly GCF_044744165.1). Classification (NCBI taxonomy): domain Bacteria; kingdom Bacillati; phylum Actinomycetota; class Actinomycetes; order Kitasatosporales; family Streptomycetaceae; genus Streptomyces; species Streptomyces sp. NPDC087420. The sequence continues at coordinate 513,453 of NZ_JBIUXU010000004.1, read as the reverse complement.
TGCCGAGGTGCTGGTAGACCCAGTACGACATCAGCCCGCTGAGGACGCGCTCCTGCCACCAGGGCTTCTCGCGCATGTCGGAGACCCAGGCGTCGCTGGTGTTCCAGTCGTCGATCAGGTCGTGGTCGTCGAAGATCATGCAGCTGGGGACGGTGGAGAGCAGCCAGCGGACGTCGGGGTCGCCCCAGGACTCGTCGTACAGATGGCTGTACTCCTGGTAGTCCGCGACCTGTTCGCCGGGCGGTTCGCTCAGGTCCCGGCGTTTCGCCAGCCAGCTCTGCGTCGCCTTCGAGGTCTCGTCCGCGTAGACCTGGTCACCTATGAGGAGGAGGACGTCGGGGCGTTCGCGCCCCCGGCTGTCCGGGCCCGTCGCGAGGGTCTCGCCGGTCGCGGAGGTCTCGGCGGCGATGCGCAGCGCGAGGGTGTCGAGGGCGTCGGGGCCGACCGGGTCGGGCTCGCCGTGCGGCGGGGAGGCCCAGCGGCAGGAGCCGAAGGAGACCCGCAGGTCGGTGGCGTCCGCGGCGGGGCTGCGGATCACGCTCGGCGGGAAGCGGGACTCCTCGGGCGGCCAGACGCGGTGGTCGTCGAGCACCACCTCGTAGGGGGTGGCGGTGCCGGGGGTCAGCCCGGTCACCGGGATCAGGGCGTAGTGGTGCCCGGCGACGGTGAACGTACGCGAGGTGCCGTACGCCCCGTCCTCGCACCGCACTTCGGCGGTGCACGGCCGGTCGGTCTCGACCCAGACGGTCGCGGTGCCGCGGCCGTCCCAGTCGACGTACCGCAGCAGTGGTCCCAGGCGCAGCCCGGTCATGTGTGCCCTCCTCCGTCGTTCCGTACGGTACGGAACGACGGAGGGACGTGGCGAGTGGGGCGGGTGATCAGGGCGCGGACCGGGAGAAATTCTCCGGTCCGTGGCCTGTTCGTGGCCCGTTCGCCGTCGGTCAGCAGCCGTTCAGGATCGACTGGAGCGCGCTCTTCTCCGCCGAGTCGATCGACAGCTTCCAGTAGTACTTCACCTGCACCCAGGCGCGGATGTACGTGCAGCGGTACGAGGTGACGGACGGCAGCCAGGTGGCCGGGTCCTGGTCGCCCTTGGACTGGTTGACGTTGTCCGTGACGGCGATGAGCTGGGGCCGCGTCAGGTCGTTGGCGAAGGACTGCCGCTGGGAGGTGGTCCAACTGCTCGCGCCGGAACGCCAGGCCTCGGCGAGCGGCACCATGTGGTCGATGTCCACGTCGGCGGCGGCGGACCAGGTGGCGCCGTCGTACACCGAGAACCACTTGCCGCTGGTGGCGGCACAGCTGGAGTCCTGGACGACGTTCGTACCGTCGCGCTTGAGCACGACCTCCCGGGTGTTGCAGGCGCCGGACTGGGTGATCCAGTGCGGGAACAGGTCGCGGCTGTAACCGCTGGAGGAACCTTCCGCCTTCACCGTCAACTGCGTGAGGTACGTACGGGCGGTGGCGGCGCTGACCGGCGTGGGGAGCGCGGCCTGGGCGGTGGGTGCGGTGAGCAGCGTGGCGGCCGCGGCGAGGGCGGCGGAGACGGCGAGGACGGCGGTGCGGCGAATTCCACGCGCGTAGACACCAGACATGCGAACTCCCTTGTGGTGGGGGTGCGGAGAGGGCTGTACGACGACCGCCCGCCATCGTTGCGGTGGCGGGTTTCGTGGGGGTGGGCGTCAGGTAACAGCGTGACGACATGTGCACGTCATATCAAGAGGTGGACGCGCGTTGATTCGCGGTGGTCTGGGGGTTGTTGGGCCATGGTGGGGGGCGTGCGGGGGGCGCGGGGCCGCGGTCGGGCGGCCGTCGGGCGGCCGTCGGGCAGCCGTGGGGCCGCCGCGGGGAGGGTGGCCGGGGCGGCGGCGGCGGTGCGTGCCGGTCGCCGGGGGGGGGGGGGCGGCGGGCCGTGGGTCCGGCGGGCCGTGGGTCCGGCGGTGCGCCCCTGCCGTCAGGCGGTGGTCAGGCGGTGATGTGGAGGAGGATCCCGCCGTCCGGGAGGGCTTCCACGCGGACGTGCGTGAGGTCCTCCGCGTGGGCCGTGGGGGAGTGGGGCAGGGCGCGGGGGCCGATGCCCACCACGCGCATGCCCGCCGCGCGGGCCGCCGTGATGCCCGCTTCCGAGTCCTCGAACGCCACGCAGTCCGCCGGGTCCAGGCCGAGGGCCGCCGCGCCCTTGAGGAAGCCCTCGGGGTGGGGCTTGCTGGTGGTGACCGACTCCGCCGTGACGCGGAGGGCGGGGAGGGGGAGGGCGGCGGCCTTCATGCGGGTCGTGGCGAGGGTCTCGTCCGCCGACGTGACCAGCGCGTGGGGCAGTCCGGCGAGGGACGCCATGAAGGCGGGGGCGCCGGGGACGGGGACCACGCCGTCCGTGTCGGCGGTCTCCTGGGCGAGCATCACGCGGTTGTCGGCGAGGTTCTGTTCCACCGGGCGGTCCGGGAGCAGGACGGCCATGGTGGCGTGTCCCTGGCGTCCGTGGACGACCTTGAGGGCCTCGTCCGGGTCCAGGCCGTGCTCGACCGCCCAGCGCCGCCACCAGCGCTCCACCACGGCGTCGGAGTTGACGAGGGTGCCGTCCATGTCCAGGAGGAGGCCACGGGTCGTCAGGACGGTCGCGGCGGGCGTGGTGGTGGCCGGCATCGGGGTGCTCCAGGGGCGGGAGAAGAGGCAAGCGGCTCCGACCGCCGGTCAGGGAGTACGGGCGGAGCCGCTTTGTTCAGTCATTATACAAAGTGGGTCAGTGGCGTCGTCCGGGGCCCTGGTGATCGCGCCCGGGCCCGTTTCCCTGCCCTTGCCCTTGCCCCTGCCCGGCCCCGCTGCCCGCCCCTGCCTCGGCTTCCAGGGACCGGCGCGTGTCCGGGCCGTACACGCCGCGCGGGTCGCCGCCGATCTTCCGGTAGATCTGGTACGCCGCGACCGCCACCTGCACGCGCTGGTCGAACCGGCCGTCCGGGGCGCCCTGGTAGAGCCGTATCCCCGCCAGGCGCTGCTGGAGGTCGACGACCTCGGGACCGGAGTCGCCGAGACGCAGGGCACCGCCCGTCAGGGCGGCGGGAGGCGCGGACGTCCGGGGCGGTTCGCCGGCCGGGCGGCCGGTGGGGGAGGCGGTGGCCGCGGGGCTTTCCGGTGGTACGGCCTTCGGCGGGGCGGAGGTCTTCGCCGGTTCCGAGGCGGAGGGTGCGGAGCCGGGGTTGTTGGTCACGTCCGGGGACGCGGAACGCGGCGGGGCCTCGCTCGGCTCCCCCGACAACGCGACGTCGGGGGCGGACGCCGTCGGCCGGGAACCCGCGAGACTCTCGTCCACGTGCGCGGGGTCGGCGTCCTCGCCGGAGAACAGCCCCCCGGCGAACGCCGCCGTCCCGACCACCGCGACGGCGGCTGCGCCCAGCACCACGGCCTTGAGGGGGCGTCGGCGGCCCGGCGCCAAGGCATCGCGCGGCGGCGCGGCACGCGGCGGGGTGCCGTACGGAACGGGCGCCGCCAGGGGAGGCAACGGACCGGCCGTCACAAACGGCGCACGTGTCTCGTCGTTCCCGGTCGGAAGGGACACGTACGGCCGAACGCGCCGCTCGTCGAAGACCTCGGCGGCGGCGATCTCCTGACTCCGCCCGGCCCGATGGGCCCGGGCGACCCGCCCGGCACAGAAGCACCCGGGCCCGCCTCCCACGGCGGTCGCGGTCCCACACTCGGGACAGAGCCGGGCCGCGACTTCCCCGCCGGCCGGCTGCCCGGCCCCACCTGACGCCGCACCCGGCCCGACCCAGGGCCCGGCGCCAACTCCCCTGCCGGGTAGGGCGTTCAATTCGGCGGAGGTTTCCGTGCCAGGTCCGGCGTTCGGCCCAGCACCGGGTCCCGTGCCAGGCCCGGCGGCGGGTCCGACGCTCGCTCCCGCGCCCGGCCCTGCGGCCGACTTCGAGGCCGGCCCGGCGTTTGCTTCCGCGCCCGCCCCCGGGCCCGGTCCGGCGCCCGGCCCCGAGTTCGTTCCCGCGGCCGGTCCGGCGCCCAGCGCCGCCTTCGCTTCTGCGGCCGCCTCCGCGCCGGGTCCGGCGATTGACCCCACGGCCGCCCCTCGGACCTTTCCGCGCCTCGGCCCAGCGGTCGACTGCGTGGCCGACCCCGCGCTCGGCCCACCGGTCGTTACGGTGGCTGACTTCGCGTGCGCTGCCGCGCCGGACCGCGTGCCGGGCCCGGCGACTGCTCCCGCGCCAAGCGCGCCGGCCGCTCCCGTGCCAAGCCCGCCGGCCGCCCCGGCAGCCGGCTCCGTGCGCGCCGCCGTGCCCGACTGCGCGCTCGGCCCGCCGCCCGGCCCGGCCGCTGTCTCCGGCCCGGAGGCTGACGCGGTGCCGGGGCCCGCGGCCGGCTCCGTCCCGGGCGCGGTGCCCGGCCGCGCGGCCGGCCCCGCGTCCGGCCGCGCGGAATCGCCGGGCCCCGCCCCCGCGTACCCGTTCCGTTCGTCGTTCAAAGTGGATCCCCTCCCCTTGAACCGGCGATTATGCAGGCCCTCTCCCCGGGCCGTGTCGGCGGCTGGGTGACCTGCCGGGGCTTTGGCGGGTCATACCGGGACACAGCGGTCAAGATGGGCAGGATGGGCGGGATGGAGGCCCGGCGGGGGCAGGGCGGTGCGGGGGGAAGCGGAGGAGGCGGGGCATGGCAGCTCAGGACGCGGGTGAGCGGGCCGCGAGTCCCGTGCCCGGTGAGGGGCAGAGTCCGCGGACCGTACTGGCCGCCATCAGCGCCCTCCTCATGGGCCTTCTCCTCGCCGCGCTCGACCAGACCATCGTCTCCACGGCCCTCCCCACCATCGTCAGCGAGCTCGGCGGCCTCGACCACCTCTCCTGGGTCGTCACCGCCTACCTGCTCGCCTCGACCGCCGCCACCCCCCTCTGGGGCAAGCTCGGCGACCAGTACGGCCGCAAGAAGCTCTTCCAGACCGCCATCGTCATTTTTCTCGTGGGGTCCGTTCTGTGCGGCATCTCCCAGAACCTTCCCCAGCTCATCGCCTTCCGCGCCCTCCAGGGCCTCGGCGGCGGCGGGCTGATCGTGCTCTCCATGGCGATCGTCGGCGACATCGTCTCGCCGCGCGAACGCGGCAAGTACCAGGGCCTGTTCGGTGCCGTCTTCGGTACGACCAGCGTCCTCGGCCCGCTCCTCGGCGGGTTCTTCACCCAGCACCTCAGCTGGCGCTGGGTCTTCTACATCAACCTCCCGATCGGGATCGTCGCGCTGCTCGTCATCTCCGCCGTCCTGCACATCCCGGTACGCCGGACCAAACACACGATCGACTACCTCGGCACGCTCCTCATCGCGTCCGTCGCCACCAGCCTCGTCCTCGTCGCCTCCCTCGGCGGCTCCACCTGGGCCTGGGGCTCCCCGCAGATCATCACGCTCGCCGTCGTCGGCCTCGTCCTGCTCGCCGTCTTCCTCCGCGTCGAGCGGCGCGCCGCCGAGCCCGTCCTGCCGCTGCGTCTCTTCCGTATCAGGACCTTCACGCTCGTCGCGGTCATCAGCTTCGTCGTCGGCTTCGCCATGTTCGGGGCGCTGACCTTCCTCCCGACGTTCCTCCAGGTCGTCCAGGGCGTCACCCCCACCCTCTCCGGCGTGCACATGCTGCCGCTCGTGGCCGGGCTGCTCATCACCTCCACCGGATCCGGCCAGATCGTCAGCCGCACCGGCCGCTGGAAGGTCTTCCCGATCCTCGGCACCGGCGTCACCGCCGTCGGACTCCTCCTGCTCCACCAGCTCAAGGAGACCAGCGGCACCTGGGAGATGAGCGCCTACTTCTTCGTCTTCGGCGCGGGCCTCGGCATGGTCATGCAGGTCCTGATCGTGGTCGTGCAGAACTCCGTCAGCTACCAGGACCTCGGCGTCGCCACCTCCGGCGCCACCTTCTTCCGGTCCATCGGCTCCTCCTTCGGCGTCGCCATCTTCGGCACGATCTTCACCAACCTCCTCCACAGCAAGCTCAACGACTCCCTCGCCGGCCGCGCGCTGCCCCCCGGCGTCAGCCCCGACCGCCTGGCCGAGGACCCGCGCGCCGTCACCCGGCTGCCCGCCGCCCTGCGCCCCGACGTCCTGCACGCGTACGCCTCCTCCATCACCGACGTGTTCCTGTACGCCGTGCCGGTCGTCCTGCTCGCCTTCGTCGTCGCGTGGTTCCTCAAGGAGGACACGCTGCGCGGCTCGGTGACCGCGCCGGAGGCCAGCCAGACCCTGGCCGCCAACCCCGTCGAACGCTCCTCCCACGACGAGGTCGCCCGCGCCCTGTCCGTCCTCGGGACGCGCGAGGGCCGCCGCCGGATCTACGTGGACATCACCGCGAAGGCGGGGTACGACCTCCTGCCCGCCGCGAGCTGGCTGCTGCTGCGGATCCGGCGCCAGGGCGCGGTCGAGCCCGGCCTGCTCGCCGACTCCGTCCCCCTGCCGGTCACGGTCATCACCGACGCCGCCCGCCAGCTGGAGGAACACGGGCTCGTCCGCCGCGAGGGTGTTCAACTGACCCTCTCCGAGGAGGGAGTAGAGGCGGGCGAGGTGCTGGCGGAGGCTCGCTCGGAGTCCCTGGCGGAGCTGCTGGGGGACTGGTGGACCCCCCAACGGCCCACGGACCTCGTGCAGTTGGTACGGGAGCTCACGGCGGAGCTGTGCGGTTCCGACGGCGAACGCCCGCGCGGCCCGGACGCGCCGAGGGACCACGCCGCCTGAACGGACCGGCACGCGAGGCTTGTTGCCGGGCCGGGTTCGCGCCGGGTCAGTCGGTGAGCTGCTTGCCGTACCAGATCTCGCTGTACGGTCCCGGCTCCCCGTACGCCGGGATCTCCCCGTAACCGTGCTTCCCGTACAACCCCCGCGCCTCCACCAGGTCGAGCCGGGTGTCGAGCACGATCCGCCGCGCGCCCAGCCGCCGCGCGGCGGCCTCCAGGGCCGCGAGCAGCGCGCCGCCACCGCCGGTGCCGCGTGCGGCCGGGGTCACGTACACGCGCGTCAGTTCGGCCGACGGGAGACCCGTCCGCCCCGCCGGCAGCCGCAGTCCGCCGCACGCCGCCGCCTCGCCGCCGTACCTCCCCACCACGAACTCCCCGGTCGGCGGCACCAGGAGGTCCGGCGGGTCGTCGGCGAGCCCGGCGTCGATCTCCGCCTCCGTCGCCGGCCGGTGCCAGTAGCGGCTCGCCACCTCGGCGTAGTAGGCGCGGCGCAGGCGGGTCGCCTCCGGGGTGGTGAACGACTCGGGGCGTACGGACCAGTTCATGGTCCATTCCCTACCGGCGCCCCGGACCGTTTGGCCAACGGATTACGGGCAACCCGAATGTCAGAAGCACTTACTTACGAGCCGGGACGAGTAGAGAAACAGGAAGGCAACCATGTCCACAGTCCTGATCGTCATCGGTCTGATCGTGGTCTTCGTGATCATTGTCGGCGCCGTCCTGTACGCCGGACCCGGCAAGGGAAACGGGCGGGGCGGGCTCAAGCGCCGGTTCGGCCCGGAGTACGACCGCGCCGTGGCGCGGCACGACGGTGACACCAAGGCCGCCGAGCACGAACTGGCCGAGCGGGTCAGCCGCCACGGCGACCTGCGGACCCAGCCCCTCTCCGCCGAGCAGCGCGAGCAGTACGTGGCCGGCTGGGCCGGACTCCAGGAGCGTTTTGTCGACGCCCCCCAGGAGGCCGTCGCCCAGGCCGACCAACTGTTGGCCCGGCTCGCGGCGGAGCGCGGCTACCCCGACACGGCGTACGACGACCAGCTCGACGCCCTCTCCGTCCATCACGCGCACGAGGTGGACGGCTACCGGACGGTCCACCACGTGGCCTCCGACGCCGGAAGCGGCGCGAGCACGGAAGAACTGCGCGAGGCCATGGTCGGCGCGCGCCGGCTCTTCGAACAGCTGATCCTGGCCCGTCCCGACGAGAGCGGTGGCATCCGCCACGGGAGCGCCGGCCGGAACCGGAACCTTTCACTGCGACCCAAAGGGAGTGGTGCGTGATGACGTACGACCCGAACACCACCGATAAGACCGACAACACCGACGGTACGAACGGCACCCGCCCCGACCGGGCGAACACCGCGGACCGTACGAGCACCGCGGACCGTACGGCCGACACCGGCACCACCGGCGCCGAGCGGCCGACCGGGCCCCCCGCCACCCCCGAGGTACGAGGAGGCCGCGAGGTGAAGCGCCCCGTCCGTACGCCGGAGTCCCCGTCGCGCGGCAACGCGGACACCGCCACGGACCGCACGTCGACAGGCGCGGACCGCACGTCGCCCGGTACCGACCGCACGTCGCCCGGTACCGACCGCACGGCGAGCGGCACCGACCGCACGTCGACCGGTACTGACCGTACGCAGTCCGCCACCTCGACCGGCACGGACCGTTCGTCGACCGGCACGGCCACCCGCCCGTCGACCGGAACCTCGGCCGGCACGGCCACCGGCACCGCCACCGGCAAGGCGCCCACCTCCGGCAAGGCCGACCACACCAAGGCCCGGTTCTTCCCGCAGGACGAGAGCGACAAGCTGAACCAGCGTCTCCAGGACGCGCTCAGCTCCTTCGTCGACGGGCCCCGGCGCTCCGTCGAGGAGGCCGCGGGCGTGCTGGAGGAGACCGCCGAGCGGCTGAGCAAGGTGCTCGCCGAGCGCCCCCGTTCCCTGCGCGCCGACTGGGACACCTCCGGTCAGGACAAGGACGGCGGCAAGGACACCGAGGACCTCCGGCTCGCTCTCCAGAGCTACCGCGAGGTGACGGAACGGCTGTTGCGCATCTGACGCGCGGCTGAGGCACGCGCCCCGACGGGCGCGGCCGTGAACAGACCAGGAGGCGGCGGGCAAGGGACGGCCCGCCGCCTCCCTTCCGCATGTCCGCACATCCGCGTGTCCGCGCACCGCTCGCGGGCGCGTCGTGGTTCGGGCCGGGGCGCGCCGGGGTGCAGGATTCCTTTCTGGAGTGACCCGGGTCCCGCCGGGTCCGTCTCTGCCGACGTGCGTGCCGAAGACATGGGCATCGAGACAAAACAGGGATGACAGTCAGGCGAAGAGGGGGTTGCCTGAGTCTTCCCGGAAGGGTGGTGCGAGGCTCTATGCCCCAGGGATGGCGTTTTCGGACGGAGGGTCGGCGCGGCGTGGCGAATGCGGAGCACAGCGTGAACGGCGGCATGGCGGCGGGCTCGGCGGGGGCGAGGCTCGGCACCGTACGCGCCGTGCTCTGGCTCCTGGCCGCCGTGCTCGCGGTGAGACAGGCGGCGGCGGTCCTGAGACGGCCGCCCGGTGAACGGCTGACCGATCTGGAGACCTGGGTCGGCGACAACGGTGTCCTGCACGTCACGGGCTCGTTGTACGACACCAAGGCCTTCACCGGCACCCCGTTCTCCGGTCTGGTGCTCAAGCCGCTGACCCGCGCGGCTCAGGAGAGCCTCGGGATCGCCTGGACGTTCGGCACGCTGCTGCTCGTCGTCGCGCTCGGCCTCGTCGCCGCCCGCGCCCTGCCGGGACGCGCCTCGCGCCGTACGGGCCTGCTGGCCGCGCCCCTCGCGATCAGTCTCCTCATGCTGTCCCTGCCCGTACGCAACAGTTTCAGCCTCGGCCAGACCAGCATCCTTCCCGTGCTGCTCGTCCTGCTCGGCTGCTTCGTCGTACGCGGCGAGCGGGGCTCCGGGATCCTCATCGGCGTCGGAGCCGCCCTCCAGCCGGCCGTGCTGCTGTTCGCGCCGCTGCTCTGGTTCACCGGCCGCAAGAAGGCGGCCGTGACATCGGCGTCCACCTTCGCACTCTCCACGGCCCTGGCCTGGGCCGTCATGCCGGCCGACTCCTGGACGTACTGGATACACCATGTGGCCGGCGCCGGCCTCGGCGAGCGCGCCGACAGCCTCGCCAACCAGTCCCTCCACGGCGCGCTCCTGCGCGCGGGCCTCGAAGGGCCCCTGGAGATCGTCCTCTTCCTCCTCCTGGCCGCCGGTGTGGTCTTCCTGGGCCTGCGGCGCGCGGTGCGCTACGCGCGCGACGGACAGCTGCTGCTCGCCGTCGCGCTCACGGGCTGTGTGGCCGTCGCGGTCTCCCCGACCGCGTGGCAGCACCAGCTGCTGTGGGTGCTGCTGGCCGTCGTCGGGCGGGTCGGCAAGAAGGCCAGGGACCGGCTGGTGTGGCCGGCGGTGGTGGTCCTGGTGATGACCCTGCCGGGGAAGATGCTGCTGCCGAACATGGCGGTGCTCCATCCCGTACGGGACAACGTGCTCCTGGTCGCGGCGCTCGCGGCGGCCTGCGGAGTGCCCTTCCTGTCCCGTACGTCTCCGTACTTCGACCGGCCCGTGCCGACCGAGTACGTACAGCCGGTGCCGTCGCGCTGGAGCCGTATCCCGTTCGCGCCGTTCTGGCGGCGGGTGGTCAGCCGCCCGAACCTGCTGCTCGAACTGCTCGTCATCCGGGTCGGCTACTCGGTCTACGCGAAGATCCGGCTCGCCGCGGCCGGGGGGCGGGCGGAGGCCGAGGAGCACGGCCGCCAGGTGCACTCCATCGAACGGGCGCTGGGCATCGACATCGAGCACTGGGCCAACCGCGCGACGGTGAAGGCGGGGTGGGCCGAGGACTTCTTCAACTTCTACTACTCGACCTTCCACTTCATCGTGCCGCTCACGATCCTCGGGATCCTGTACGTGCGCCGCCCCGCGCAGTACCGCTGGGCGCGCTCCTCCCTGGGCTTCGCGACGGTCCTCGCGCTGGTCGGGTTCTGGTTCTACCCGCTGGCCCCGCCACGGCTGATGCCGGGCATGGGCTTCATCGACACCGTGCACGGCCCGCAGGACCTCGCGAGCCCGGACTACGGCGCGCTGACGCAGCTCACCAACCAGTACGCCGCGATGCCGTCGCTGCACTTCGGCTGGTCGTTGTGGTGCGGGCTGATCATCCTGATCCTGGCCCCGAAGTGGATGAAGCCTCTGGGGCTGCTGCATCCGCTGTTCACGGTCTCGGCGATCGTCGGCACCGCGAACCACTGGGTGCTGGACGCGGCGGGTGGCGCGACAGTCGTCGGTACGGGATTCGCGCTGACGTACCTGCTGTCCGGGCGCCGCGAGCTGCTGCCGAAGGCGGCGTCGCTGGTGAAGCCGGACCCGTTCCCGGCGGGGAAGCCGGCCAGGACGACGGCCGGGACCACGGACACGGCCGGGTCGGCGCGCGAACCGTCGTCCTGACGCCGACCGAACCGTCGTCCTGACGCGGACCGAACCGTCGTCCTGACGCCGACCGGTCAGAGCTGCTGGTGCTGCCCGGCCCTGCCGCGGTTGCTCAGCAGGTAGCCGATCGCGACCCCCGCCGCCACGCCGATGCCGATGACCCACAGGATGCCGAAGCCGGTGCCGCCGAGGCCGCCGCTCTGGATTTCCGCCACCGGCTGCGCGGTGATGCTCGGCACCGGGGTGGGAGCGGGGCCGGTGGCGTTCAGCAGCCGCACCAGGTCGAGTCCGCCGAAGTTCCTCGGGTCCGTGCCCGTCGTGTGGGCGGCGAAGATCAGCTGGGCGTAGGCGGCGGGGCCGTTCTCGGCCGCCCAGGGACCGGCGTGCTTCTTGAGCCACTCCAGGGCGCCCGCCGCCTGGTTCGCGTAACCGGACGAGGCCAGGGCGGCGACCGCGTCGGCGGTGCTCCCCGGGTCGGCCAGCGGCGTGCTGTCCGAGGTGCCGGGCAGCGGCGGCCGGTCGAGGTGCCCGGTCTTCGCGAGCGCGGAGGCGAGGTAGGCGGCGCCGTTGCGCGCCGCGCGTTCCGGGGTGAGGCCGGACGTCCCCCGGCAGACCGGCGCGGGGCCCGCCTTCACCGGCGCGACCACCATGCGCTTGCCGACCCCGGCGAGCACGGCCGCGGCCGTGGCGTCGTTGTCGGCGACCAGCTTCGCCGTACCGGCCCGCCCGCCCCGCTGGTAGGCGAATCCGCCGGTACGGTCCGCCCCCTTGCCGCACGGCAGCGCGAGGCCGAGCAGGGCGTCGTAGGCGTGGTGGTCCTCCGACGAGCGGAACGAGCTGGGCCGGATGCCGGTGGCGCTCAGGGCGCCGATCACCAGCGAGGTGGAGTTGGCGTCGCTCGGGCCGCCGGGCGTGTGGCCCCAGCCGCCGTCCGCGTTCTGCACGCTCCGCAGCCAGTTGAGGGCGCTGAGCATGACGGGCCGCTGGCCGCCGAGGGTGGAGAGCGCCTGCACCGCCGCCGCCGTGGCGTTGGGGTCGGTGGCCGTGTCCGCGTCGCACGGGGCGGTGGGATCGGCGCGGTACGTGGGGAACGCGCCGCTCGCGCACTGCTGCCCCTTCAACCACAGGATGGCGCTGTTGGCGGGCCGCTGGCCTGCCGCGTACTGGCCCAGCATCGCCAGCGACTGGCGCCACACCCCGTCCCGCGTCGGATCAGCCGTGCCGTACAGGCCGGGCGGCAGTGCACCGGGCCTGGGCGCGGACAGGGCGGCGGGTGTGGCGGGGGTCGAGGTGGAGGACGTGGTCGGGGAGGTGCCCGCGGGAGGGGACGAGGGAGCCGGAGCCGGCGTCGAGGGGTTCGCGGTCGAGGGGGCCGGCGTCGAGGCGGGCGCGTCCGGGGACGGGGCCCGTACATCGCCGCCCGCGACGGCCGTCTGAGCGAGAGTCACGCACAGCACGGCGGATGCGGCGAGTACGGCCGCACTGCGGCGAACGGTGGTCATGGCGGGCTGGGCCTCTCCTGCGGGAGCCGGGCTCAGGCACACTCAGGCACCAGGCTCCGGCCCCGTAAACCTCGACGATGCCGTCCACCGGCGGTTTCCGGTGGCGCGAGCCGGTCACGACCGTAGGCGGGACATTCCGGCTACCGCCGGTATTGCCCCGGCTTCTCCCCGTACGGACAGATGACGACTCGCACACTGTACCGGCCCCGGCCCAACTGCCCCCGAGCGGAGGGGCCTCCCGACGCGATCCCCCAAAGCGGTTCGAACCCGCACACGCGCGGTGGATCGTGCCCGCCCGGCCACGGACGTGACCCTTCGTCCCGCCCGACAACCAGGTTAAATCCGGCGAACACTCGGGAAACACTTGGCCTTTGGGCGGAAAGAGGTCTTGTTGGGAGCGTATCTACGCGCGTATCTTGAGCCGACTTTCGGCCTTCTCACAGCAGAGAAAGGGCTCCTCGTGCCCTCATCCATACCCCCGGCCCTGCGCGGCAGACGGGCCAGACTGGTCGCCCTGACGGTCCCCGTCGGCCTGGTCGGTTCGCTCATCGCGCTCCCGTTCACCGCCGAGGCGAGCCCTTCACCGGACGCCGTGATCGCCGAGGTGTACGGCGGCGGCGGGAACAGCGGCGCCAGCCTGACCCACGACTTCATCGAGCTGGGCAACGCCGGTGACGGTCCCTTCGACCTGACCGGCTGGTCCGTGCAGTACCTCAGCGGCGCGCCGGGCCCCACCTCCAAGTGGCAGGCCACCCCGCTGACCGGGGCCGTCCCCGCCGGTGGCGGCTACCTGATCCAGGAGGCCAAGGGCACCGGCGGCGACACCGCCCTGCCCGCCCCCGACGCGACCGGCACGATCCCGCTGTCTGCGACGAGCGGCACGGTCGCCCTGGTGCACTCCACCACTCCGCTGACCTGCCTGACCGCCGCCGACTGCGCGGCGGACGCCAGCATCAAGGACCTCGTGGGCTTCGGTACGGCCACCGTACGGGAGACCTCCCCGGTCACCGGCGCCGGCAACACCACCTCCGTCAGCAGGAACGCCACGCTGACCGACACGGACGACAACGCGGCCGACCTGACCGCGACCGCCCCGGGCCCCCGTAACAGCACGGGCACCGGCGGCGGCGAGCCGACCCCGACGCCGACCCCGACGCCCGAGCCCACCAACACCACCCCCGGCGACCTCCGGATCCACGACATCCAGGGCGCCACCCGGATCTCCCCGCAGTCCGGGGCGACCGTCGGCAACGTCCCCGGCGTGGTCACCGCCATACGCGCCACCGGCTCGTCGCGCGGCTTCTGGTTCCAGGACCCGCAGCCCGACGAGAACGCGGCGACCAGCGAGGCCGTTTTCGTCTTCACCGGCTCGGTCACCCCGCAGGTGAAGCCCGGTGACGCGGTCCTGGTCAGCGGCAAGGTCAGCGAGTACTACCCGGGCGGCGCGAGCGCGGGCGGCCAGTCCGTCACCGAGCTGACCGCCCCCACGACCGTCGTCCTGTCCTCGGGCAACCCGCTGCCCGCCGCCGAGGTGATCGGCTCGCGCACCGTGCCCGAGCGGTACGCCCCGGACGCGAAGGGCGGGAACATCGAGCCCCTCACCCTGCTCCCCCGTACGTACGCCCTGGACTGGCTGGAGTCCCGCGAGGGCATGGTCGTCCAGGTCGGCGACAGCCGCGTCGTGGGCGCCTCCAACCAGTACGGCGAGACCTGGATCACCACCAAGCCCCGCCAGAACCCGACCGAGCGCGGCGGCACGCTGTACGGCGCGTACGACCAGCAGAACTCGGGCCGCCTGCTCGTCGCCTCGCTGACCGGCGCGAGCGTCGCGGCCAACGTCGGGGACACGCTCAAGGGCGTCACCTCGGGGCCGATCGACTACGGCAGCTTCGGCGGGTACTCCCTCCAGGCGACCACGCTCGGCACGACGAAGTCCGGCGGGCTCCGGCCGGAGGTCGCCAAGAAGGCGAAGTCCGACGAGCTGGCCGTGGCCACGTACAACGTCGAGAACCTCGACCCGAGCGACCCGCAGGCCAAGTTCGACCGGCTGGCCGTCGGCATCGTGAAGAACCTCGCCACGCCGGACATCGTCAGCCTGGAGGAGATCCAGGACGACAACGGCGCGACGGACGACGGGACGCTCAGCGCGGACAAGACGCTCGCCCAGTTCACGGCGGCGATCCGGGCCGCGGGCGGTCCCACGTACTCCTGGCGGTCCGTCGACCCGCAGGACAAGACCGACGGCGGGGAGCCCGGCGGCAACATCCGCAACGTCTTCCTCTTCAACCCCAAGCGCGTCGGCTTCGTCGACCACCCGGGCGGCGACGCGACGACGGCCGTGAAGGTCGTCCCCGCGGGCAAGCACGGCAAGGACATCACGCTGTCCGTGTCGCCGGGCCGGATCAACCCGGCGTCGGACGCGTGGAAGAGCAGCCGGAAGCCGCTGGTCGGGGAGTTCACCTTCCGCGGCGACCAGTACTTCGTCATCGGCAACCACTTCAACTCCAAGGGCGGGGACCAGCCGGTGTACGGCCGCTTCCAGCCGCCGGCGCTGAGCTCGGAGACGCAGCGGCTGGCCCAGGCGAAGGAGGTCAACACGTTCGTGTCCGGCCTGCTTTCGAAGGACCGGTCCGCGAAGGTGGTCGTCCTCGGCGACCTGAACGACTTCCCGTTCTCGCCGCCGGTCGAGGCGCTTACGCGGGGGCGCGTGCTGACGGATCTGATGTCTACGTTGCCTCGGGACGAGCGGTACAGCTACGTGTACGACGGGAACTCGCAGACGCTGGATCACATTCTGGTGAGCCCGGGGGTGCGGAAGCTGTCGTACGACGTGGTGCATGTGAACGCGGAGTTCTCGGACCAGGCGAGCGACCATGATCCGCAGGTGGTCCGTATCGGCTGAGCTTGCGCCCGGTGGGCGCGGCTTACTGATGTCCTCAATCGCCGGACGGGCTTGGGTGTGCCGTGGTGACGGGGGGCGGGGCCTCCGGAGGTACGTATGTCCGGACTGCATGTTTTACGTCGCGTTCAACCGGTCGTCTTGATTGACGGTCGCCATGCGACACAAAACACGCTCTACGTCCGGACACACGCACCTCCTCCGACCCCACCCCCCTCACGCCGGACGGGAGACTGAGCGACCCCGCCCGCCCCGGAGCGTCTGCCGCCCGGTGCGCGGGCGCGGCTTACTGACGTCCTCAATCGCCGGACGGGCTGGATTGTGCCTTGCGCGGTGGGCGGGTGCGGGTTACTGCGTCCTCAAGCGCCGGACGGGCTTAAAGACCCGGGGTGGGCTGGGTTTGTTTTGGCGCGGGCCTGGGAGGGGGACGGGCAGGGGTCGTGTCCGGAACGTAGAGCGTGTTTTGTGTCGCATGGCGATCGTTACCCAATACGACTGGCTGAACGCGACGTAAAACATGCAGTGCAGGACACGGCCCCTGACCGGCCCCCGGCAACGACCTGCGGTCGAAGAACCGGCCCGCAGCGGGCAAAATCAGCCTGTCCGGCGATTGAGGACGCAGTAACCCGCACCCGGCACCGGGCGCGCGGGCAAAATGAAGCCCGTCCGGCGATTGAGGACAAAAGCGCGACCGCGTCGCCTACGCGGAAGGCACCGGAAGCAACCCCCTCGCGGCAAAGACCCGCTTCGCGGCGAACGTCGCGTTCAGTGCCCTCGGCATTCCGCAATACACCGCCGCGTGCAACAACGCCTCCACGATCTCCTCCGGCGTCAGCCCCACATTGAGCGCCGCGTTCACGTGCACGTCCAGTTGGGGTTCGCAACCCCCCAGCGCCGTCAGGATGCCGAGCGTGACCAGCTGGCGGTCGCGCGGCGCCAGGCCGGGGCGGTCGTAGATCTCGCCGAAGGCCCAGGCGACGACCTGGTGGCCCAGTTCGGGGGACACGTCGGCGAGGGAGTCGATCACGTTCCGGCCGCCCTCGCCGTCGACCCTCCCCAGTACCTCCATGCCCCGGTCGAACCGGTCCTGACGGGTCTCGGCGGGCTCACTCTCGCCGCCGGTGTGGTCGGTGGTCATACGTGCTCCGGATACGGTCGTCCAGCACGTCGACGTGCGCGCCGGTCCTGTGGCAACCGTAAAACTTGGAGCGCGCTCCAGGTCAAGCACGACCCGCCCCCGCGCGCCCGCGCACCCGTCGTGGTGCGAATCACCCGATCCACCCCCTCCACCCGCACTACTTGCCGGTAGATTCGGACCCTGCCGACGATCACGTCCGCAACAGCAGTGAGCAAGCGCAGTGAGAAGGGGGCCGAGTGTGACCGCTGAGGCCATCGCGGCGGACACCGGAGCCGGAGCGCGCGACCGAAAAGCGCGCGACCACAGGACGGGCGACGAAAAAGCACGCGACGAAAAAGCACGCGACCCAAAAACGGGCGACAGCCCGCTCCGCATCGCGCTGCTCAGCTACAAGGGCAACCCCTTCTGCGGCGGCCAGGGCGTCTACGTCCGGCACCTGTCGCGCGAACTCGCCCTCCTCGGCCACACCGTCGAGGTGATAGGCGCCCAGCCCTACCCCGTACTCGACGCCGGGGTGACCCTCACCGAGCTGCCCAGCCTCGACCTCTACCGGCAGCCCGACCCGTTCCGTACGCCGAAGCGCGACGAGTTCCGGGACTGGGTCGACGCCGTCGAGGTCGCCACGATGTGGACCGGCGGCTTTCCCGAGCCGCTGACCTTCTCGCTCCGGGCCCGGCGCCATCTCCAGGCCCGCCGGGGCGAGTTCGACGTCGTGCACGACAACCAGACACTGGGATATGGGCTGTTGGGCGACCTGGGCGCGCCGCTCGTCACGACCATCCATCACCCCATCACCGTGGACCGGCGGTTGGACCTGGCGGCGGCGGCCGACTGGCGGCGCCGCGCCTCCGTACGCCGCTGGTACGGCTTCACGCGCATGCAGAAGCGGGTCGCGCGCCGGCTGCCGTCCGTCGTGACCGTGTCCGGTTCGTCCAAGCAGGAGATAGGCGACGACCTCGGGGTGCGGGCGGACCGTATCCACGTGGTCCCCATCGGCGCGGACGCGCAGTTGTTCTCGCCCGACCCCGCCGTGCCCGAGATCCCGGGCCGGATCGTCACCACCTCCAGCGCCGACGTCCCGCTCAAGGGCCTCGTGCACCTGGTCGAGGCGCTCGCCAAGCTCAGGACCGAACACCCCGCCGCCCACCTGGTCGTGGTCGGCCGCCGCGCCGAGGACGGGCCGGTCGCGCGGGCCCTGGAGCGGTACGGGCTCGAAGACGCCGTCGAGTTCGTCAAGGGCATCTCCGACGCGGAACTCGTGGACCTGGTCCGGGGCGCGCAGATCGCCTGTGTGCCCTCCCTGTACGAGGGCTTCTCCCTGCCGGCCGCCGAGGCGATGGCCACCGGCACCCCGCTGGTCGCCACCACCGGCGGCGCGATCCCCGAGGTCGCGGGCGCCGACGGCGAGACCTGCCTGGCCGTGCCGCCCGGCGACGCGGGCGCGCTGGCCGCCGCGCTCGGACGGCTGCTGGACGACCGGGAGTTGAGGGTACGGCTCGGCGCGGCGGGCCGGGAGCGCGTGCTGGCCCGGTTCACCTGGGCCAGGGCCGCGCAGGGCACGGCCGAGCTGTACCGCGCGGCGATCGCCGCGCGGCGCGACCGTACCCGGCGGGGAGCCACCGCGGTGGCCGGGGGCGACCCCCGCTGATGCCACGCAGGACCGTCCCTCGTCACCGCCGCCCGCCTCGTTCCTCTGTCCTCCCCGACCGCGAAAGCAGGACCCTGTGCTGACCGTGGACTTCACCCGTTTCCCGCTCGCCCCGGGCGACCGCGTGCTCGACCTGGGGTGCGGCGCGGGCCGCCACGCCTTCGAGTGCTACCGGCGCGGCGCCCAGGTCGTGGCGCTCGACCGGAACGGCGAGGAGATCCGCGAAGTCGCCAAGTGGTTCGCCGCGATGAGGCAGGAGGGGGAGGCGCCGGAAGGCGCCACCGCCACCGCGATGGAGGGCGACGCGCTCAACCTGCCCTTCCCCGACGAGTCGTTCGACGTGGTCATCATCTCCGAGGTGATGGAACACATCCCCGACGACAAGGGCGTCCTCGCGGAGATGGTCCGGGTCCTGCGCCCCGGCGGCCGGATAGCCGTGACCGTGCCGAGGTACGGCCCCGAGAAGGTGTGCTGGGCGCTGTCCGACGCGTACCACGAGGTCGAGGGCGGTCACATCCGCATCTACAAGGCCGAGGAACTCCTCGGCAAGATGCGGGAGTCGGGGCTCAAGCCGTACGGTACCCACCACGCGCACGCGCTCCACGCGCCGTACTGGTGGCTCAAGTGCGCCTTCGGCGTGGACAACGACAAGGCGCTGCCCGTCCGCGCGTACCACAAGCTGCTCGTCTGGGACATCATGAAGAAGCCGTTCGCCACCCGGTTCACCGAGCGACTCCTCAACCCCGTGGTGGGCAAGAGCTTCGTGGCCTACGCGACCAAGCCGCACCTGCCGGTGTCCGGCCTGTCCACGACGGACGCCGCGTGACCCTGCCAGGAGCCGGACCCGGCCGTACGGAACACCTCGTCCTGCCGGGCGTCCTCACCGACGAGCAGGCCGCCGAGACCGTCGCCGGAATCCTCGCCGCCCAGCGGCCCGACGGGGCGATCCCGTGGTTCCGCGGCCACCACCTCGACCCCTGGGACCACGTCGAGGCGGCCATGGCCCTGGACGCGGCGGGCGAACCCGAGGCGGCCGGCCGGGCCTACGCGTGGCTGGCGGCGCGGCAGAACGAGGACGGGTCCTGGTACGCGGCCTACGCCGACACCGACGAGACGGGGCGTACGGGGGGCCACGACGACCTGAGCCGGGAGACCAACTTCTGCGCCTACGCGGCCGTCGGCATCTGGCACCACTACCTGGCCACCGGCGACGACGGCTTCCTCGACGGCATGTGGCCGGTCGTGCACGCGGCCGTCGAGTTCGTCCTGGCGCTCCAGCAGCCCGGCGGCGAGATCGGCTGGAAGCGCGAGGCCGACGGCACTCCGGTCAACGACGCCCTGCTGACCGGCAGTTCGTCCATCTACCAGGCGCTGCGCTGCGCGCTCGCGATCGCCGAGGAACGTGAGGAACCGCAGCCGGACTGGGAGTTGGCGGCCGGCGCGCTCGGTCACGCGATCCGCAGCCACCCGGAACGCTTCCTCGACAAGAGTCGCTACTCGATGGACTGGTACTACCCGGTCCTGGGCGGCGCGATGACGGGGACCCAGGCCAAGGCCCGTATAGAGGAGGGCTGGGACCGCTTCGTCGTACCGGACCTGGGAGTGCGCTGTGTCCTGCCCAACCCGTGGGTGACCGGCGGCGAGAGCTGTGAACTCGCCCTGGCGCTCTGGGTGGTGGGGGAGTCCGACCGGGCGCTGGAGATCCTGCAATCCATCCAGCACCTGCGGGCCGAGGACGGCATGTACTGGACGGGGTACGTCTTCGAGGGCAACCGTGCCGTCTGGCCCGAGGAACGGACCACCTGGACGGCGGGGGCGCTGCTGCTCGCGGCGGCCGCGCTCGGTGGGGACGAGGCGACCACCGCGGTGTTCAGCGGCGAACGGCTGCCGTCCGGACTGGAACCGGACTGCTGCGGCTGACGCGGCGGGCCGGTGAGCACCGGCGGGACACCGGGTCAGTGGCGGCGCAGCCGGCTGGCCAGCCCGTGGCCGATGAACAGGTAGACGACGGCGGCAAGACCGTAGCCACACACGACGCGGGCCCATGCCTCGTCGAACGTGAACAGGTCGTAGGACCAGCCGGCCAGCCAGCGTGCCGCGTCCTGGATGAAGTTGACCAGTTCGTTGGCACGGTTGGCGTCCAGCAGGTACATCAGGATCCAGAGGCCCAGAATAAAGGCCATGATGTCCGCGATGACGATGATGATCGTCGCCGCGGAGCCGCTTCCACTGCGCGTCGTTGAGGACATGTCGAACGTGTTGCCGATTGTTCGGGCGTGAAACCCGTTGGTCGGCCTCGGACCACCGTACCTAGGATCGCCCCCATGGCAACCCTGGGGCATGACCGCTATTGCGACGAAATCGTCCGCCAGACCGACCTGTTGCGGGCGACCCTGGCGGGCGCGGACCTCTCCGTGACCGTACCCGGCTGCCCCGACTGGACGCTGGGACAGCTGGCGCGGCACGTGGGCGGCGCGCACCGGTGGGTCGAGGCGATCGTACGGACACGGGCCACGGCGGACATCCCGGAGGAGCAGGTTCCCTACGCCCGGGGGCCGGACGACACCGACCCCGCCGCCCTCGGCGCCTGGCTCGCGGACGGTGCGCACAAGACCGCCGGGACGCTGCGGGCCGCGGGACCCGACACCGAGGTGTGGAGCTGGGCCTGGGAGCACACGGCGGGCTTCTGGGCACGGCGCATGGCCCTGGAGACGGTGGTCCACCGCGCGGACGCGACCCTGGCCGCCCACGTGCCGTACGAGGTCGGTCCGCTGCTCGCGGCGGACGCGATCGACGAGTGGCTCCAGTGTGTGGCCTTCGCCCAGGCCGGCGGCGATCCGGAGGCGGCCGGCCTGCGCGGCGGCGACCGCAGCATCCACCTCCATGCGACGGACAGTCCGGGCGATCATCCCCACCAGGTCGACGCCGAGTGGCTGATCGAGTTCGGTGAGGACGGGTTCACCTGGCGGCGCGGGCACCACAAGGCAACGGTCGCGCTGCGCGGGCCGCTCACCGACCTCCTGCTCGTCTTCCACCGGCGGCTGCCCGCGGACAGTGACCGGGTGGAGGTGCTGGGAGACGCGAAGCTGCTCGACTTCTGGCTGGAGCGCACGTCGTTCGGCTGACCGGCCCGCCTGTAGTGCCCCGGACACGTGTGTGGCCCCCGCCCTGACCGGGCGGGGGCCACACACGTACAGCGGGCTCTCGGAAGGTCAGCCGCGCTGGATGCCACTCGTGTCCTGGAGGACACCGCGGCGGCCGTCCTGCGTCTGCGCCACCAGGCCGGGACCGCGCTGTTCCACCGCGAGGTACCAGGTGCCTGGCGCCAGTTCGGCGATCGGGCTGGGTGAACCGTCCTCGCCGTACAGCGGCCGGGCCACCGGGACCGCGAACCAGAACGGCGCGAAGTCACCCGCGCCGGGACCGGCCGCGCCGCCCTGCGACGGGGACTGCTGGCCCTGCGGCCGGCCGCCCAGGGACTGGCCCTGCGGCTGCCCGCCGAAGGGCTGCGCCGCCCCGGACTGGCCGGACTGTCCGCCGTACGGCTGGGACTGACCCTGCTGCGCGCCGTACGGCTGCTGGCCGCCCGGGTAGCCGTACCCCTGGCCGGGAGCGCCGGGACCGCCGGGCTGTCCGGCGTACGGCTGCGGGGCCGGCGGCTTCGGGGCGCCGAGGAGCGGGGCCTTGAGCAGCGGTACGAGCGGGGTCGCCACCGCGGCGCCCGCCAGGATCAGCGCCGCGATGAAACCGAGGATGAGCCCGGCCCCCGCGTCGATGCTGAATCCGTCGGGGAGGATCGCGGAACCCGCCGGGTCGAAGAGAGCGCCGAGCGCGGTCCACGCCGCGAACACCGTGAACGCGACGCCGAACGGGGCCAGTTCGATCCCCGCGACCTTCAGCGGCCGGGGCAGCGCGCGGGACACGACGATCAGTGCCGCGCCGATGAGGCCCGCCAGGTAGATCCCCAGGATCAGGACGCCGTTGTCCCAGGCGGTCGGCGCGTTGTCGCACTCACTGCCGTCGCAGCCGATCGTGTTGAGGAACGAGGCGATGAACAGCAACACCGCTGCTCCGATCACCACGCCGTCGCCTCGTGTGAGGGAGCGGAAGTTCACGTGAAAATCCTTCGTCAGTCGTCTCGTCGGGGCGGTCTCGTGGGCCGCCGTCAGGCGGTGCGCGGTGCGAAGCTCGGGGGCGGCTCCCCATCGTACGGATGAATCTATCGCCTGCCCGAGGGGGGCGTCTGCCCGGTGCCCGGACGCCCGGGGCCCGTTGGCAGGACCGCCCGAGTCGCCTCCTAGCGCTCCAGATACCCGCTGATGCCCTCGGCGAGCCCGCGTGCCGCCTTCTGCCGCCACTCCGCGCTGGTGAGGAGCGCCGCGTCCTTCGGATCGCGCATGTTGCCGCACTCGATGAAGACCTTCGGCACGGTCGAGAGGTTGAGTCCGCCGAGATCCTTGCGTACGTCCAACCCCGTACCGTCACCGATGTAGTTGGAGGGCGCACTGCCCGTCACGGCCGCGAACCGGCCGGCGATGTGCTCGCCGAGATCGCGCGAGGGGCCGACGATGGGTGTGGTGTCCGCGCCGCCGCCCTTCACCACGGCGGGCAGGATGACGTGGAAGCCGCGGTTGCCCACCGCCGAGCCGTCCGCGTGGACGGAGACGACGGCGTCGGCCTTCGCCTTGTTGCCGATCCGGGCGCGCTCGTCCACACACGGGCCGAACGGGCGGTCGTCGTCCTGGGTGAGGGTCACCGTCGCACCCTCCTTCTTCAGGAGTTCGCGCAGCCGGTGCGACACGTCGAGCGTGAACTGGGCTTCGGCGTAACCGGCGTTGGTGGCGGTGCCGGTGGTGTCGCACTCCTTGCTGGTCGGTCCGATCTGCACCTGTTTGTTGATCTCGCTCGTGTGCAGGTGGTTACGGGTGTTGTGCCCCGGGTCGATGACCACGACCTTGCCCGCGAGGGGACCGGACCCGGGGTCGGCGGAGCCGGGCGCGCTGGGATCGGAGTCGCCGGGGACGCCGTCGCCGAGCAGGGTGCCGGAGCGGCCGGTGGGCGAGGCGCTGGGGGTGACCGCCGCGGCGGTGCCACCGTGGCCGTCGGATCCCCCCACCCCCTGCCAGACGAGCACTCCCACCACGGCGGCCGGCACCAGCGCGGCGACCGTGAGGGTGAGAGGGGACCGGCCGAAGCGGCGGCGGGGGGCGGGCTGGCTCTCGTCGTACGACACGCCGTGATCGTAGACCGCGGGGTCAGAGTCCCGTCGCCGTACGCCGCAGGACACGCAGCGAGTCCGTCGCCGAGACCTCGGTGAAGGCGCCGGAGGACAGGGCGCGGCGGTAGACGCGGTACGGGGCCCGGCCGCCGTCCGCCGGGTCGGGGAACACGTCGTGGATCACCAGCAGGCCGCCCTCGGCGAGGTGCGGGGCCCAGCCCTCGTAGTCGCCGTTCGCGTGCGCGTCGGTGTGACCGCCGTCGATGAAGACCAGCCCGACCGGCCGGCCCCAGACCGCCGCCACCTGCGGGGAACGGCCGACGACCGCGATCACGTGGTCCTCCAGGCCGGCGCGGTGGAGCGTACGGCGGAAGGTGGGCAGGGTGTCCATCAGGCCGAGGCCGGGGTCGACCACCGCCGGGTCGTGGTACTCTCACCCCGGCTGCTGCTCCTCGCTGCCGCGGTGGTGGTCGACGGTGACGGCCACCGTGCCGGCCGCGCGGGCCGCCGCGGCCAGCAGGATCGTCGAACGCCCGCAGTACGTACCGACCTCCAGGAGCGGCAGCCCGAGCGCGCCCGCCCCGACCGCCGCCGCGTGGAGGGCGAGCCCTTCATGGACGGGCATGAACCCCTTGGCGGACTCGAAGGCCGCGAGGACCTCCGGCTCCGGGGCGATCGCCTGGGTCCCGGCGGGCATGGGCTCTCCTCACGCTGGTGCGGCTGGTGCGGCTGGTGCGGCTGGTGCGGTACGGATGGGGTGCGGGCGTCCATGGTGCCGTACGGTCCCGGACTCTCCGCCCGCACCCTGGCCCGCCCGCACCCCGGCCCCCGTACCGCATCGCCCTCTCAGGACGGCACCCGCTCCTGCGCCCCCTCCGCCAGCACCAGATCGACCTCCACCGGCACCCCGCCCCCGGGGTACACGGCCGGGCACGCGAACGGCGCGTATCCCGTGGCCGTCCCCGCCAGGACGAAGTGGCCCTCGGTGGGCGGAAGCAGCGTGTACCCGCCGTCCTCGTCGGCGACGGTCAGCCCGGCCTGCCGCCCGCCCCGGTCGATCAGGGTGACGTTCGCCCGCGCGACGGGAGCGCCGTACGCGTCGAGCACCCGCCCCCGGAATCCGCCGGACCCGGCGACCAGCGTGGCGGACCCGAGCAGCTCGCTGTCGCCCGCCGCGGCCTTCGCCGCCCGGCGCCCCGCGGTCTGGGACGGCAGGAACGACGCCAGCACCAGGCCGCCGACCACCGCGCCCGTCGCGATGACGAACGAGATCCGGAAGCCGTGCAGAGTCGGTACCGCCACCCCGCCCACCTGGACGGACGTGTGCGCGAGGACCATCCCGATGACGGCGCTCGACATGGACGTGCCGACCGACCGCATCAGGGTGTTGAGCCCGTTGGCCGCGCCCGTCTCCGACGGGTCGACCGCGCCGATGATCAGCGCGGGCAGCGAGGAGTAGGCCAGCCCGATCCCGGCGCCCACGACGACGGAGACGACGACGGTCTGCCAGACGGCGCTCATCAGGCCGAGCCCCGCGCCGTACCCGACGCCGATGACCAGCATGCCGAGCATCAGGGACACCTTGGGCCCGTACTGGGCGGAGATCCGGGCGTAGAGGGGCGCGGTCAGCATCATCGTCAGGCCGAGCGGCGCCACGCACAGGCCCGCGACCACCATCGACTGGCCCAGGCCGTATCCGTTGGACGTGGGCAGCTGGAGCAGTTGCGGCAGGACGAGCGTGATGGCGTAGAACGCGACCCCGACCATGATCGAGGTGAGGTTGGTGAGGAGCACCTCACGGCGGGCCGTGGTGCGCAGGTCGACCAGCGGGGCGGCGACCCTCAGTTCCATCACGCCCCAGAGCAGCAGGATGACGGCCGCCAGCGCGAAGAGTCCGAGCGTGGTGCCGGAACCCCAGCCCCAGTCGCTGCCCTTGGTGATCGGCAGGAGCAGGGCGACCAGACCGGCGGAGAGCCCGATCGCGCCGAGCCAGTCGAACGTGCCCTTGGCCCGTACCGAGGACTCCGGTACGAGGAAGAAGGCGAGCCCCATCGACAGCACGCCGAGGCCGGCCGAGCCGAAGAACAGGGTGTGCCAGTCGGCGTTCTGGGCCACGACCGCGGCGGCGGGCAGCGCGAGTCCGCCGCCCACGCCGATGGAGGAGCTCATCAGGGCCATTGCCGAGCCGAGCTTCTCGCGCGGCAGCTCGTCGCGCATGATGCCGATGCCGAGCGGGATGGCGCCCATGGCGAAGCCCTGGAGGGCCCGGCCGGCGATCATCACTATCAGGTCGTCGGTGAAGCCGCAGACCAGAGAGCCCACGACCATGACGGCGAGGCTCGCGAGCAGCATGCGCCGCTTGCCGAAGAGATCGCCGAGGCGGCCCATGATCGGGGTGGAGATGGCACCGGCGAGGAGCGTGGCGGTCAGGACCCAGGTGGCATTGGCCGGTGCCGTGTGCAGCAGGGTGGGCAGGTCCTTGATGATGGGGACGAGGAGTGTCTGCATCACCGCGACGGTGATGCCCGCGAAGGCGAGGACGGGGACGATGGCGCCGGCTCTGCGCTCCCGGGTGACCGGGGGAGTCCCGGCGAACTGATCGTGCGTCGTCTGCGGCATTCGGGCGGCCTCCGGCAGGGAAGAGCGCGGGCATGGGTGTGCCGGCGAAGTGGATGCAGTGTGAACCTTCTCCGGGCGCCCCGTTATTCCGGACCGCTCGCCGGTAGTTTCCCGGCGGGTGGAATGGGGGTCGAATGGGGATGAAATGCCCTTGAATGTCCATGTCGTGGGGCCGGTTTTCCTGACGAGAGGTCAGCGTCCCCGCGAACGGGGGAGGTCATGCGGCGAAGTGGGGAGGTGATACCGCGACGAGGTGAGGTCGTACGTCGAAATCCCGATGTACGGACCGCCGGGCGCCTGGGACCATGACCGCCATGGCCCGACCCTCCACGGAAACCGACAACGCCCACATATCCGCCCGCACCCCCGCGTCCCCCCGCACCTGGCCGGTGGTCCTCGCCGCCTGCGCCGGCCAGTTCCTTGTTGTCCTCGACGTGTCCGTGGTCAACGTGGCGCTGCCCTCGATGCGCGCCGACCTGGGGCTGTCCGCCGCGGGCCTGCAATGGGTCCTCAACGCGTACGCGATCGCCTTCGCCGGGTTCATGCTGCTCGGCGGCCGGGCGGCGGACCTCTTCGGCCGCAAGCTGATGTTCCTGACCGGCCTCACGGTCTTCACCCTGGCCTCCCTCGCGGGCGGGCTCGCCCAGGAGGGCTGGCAACTGCTCGCCGCCCGCGCCGTGCAGGGGCTCGGCGCGGCCGTCCTGGCGCCCGCGACGCTCACGATCCTGACCGCCGCCGTGCCGCCGGGTGTCGCGAGGACCCGGGCCATAGGCACCTGGTCGGCCGTCGGCGCGGGCGGCGGGGCGGCGGGCGGACTGGTCGGCGGGGTCCTCACCGATCTGCTGTCCTGGCGCTGGGTGCTGCTGATCAACGTGCCGATCGGCGCGCTGGTCCTGGTCGGCGCCGTGGTGTGGCTGGCGGAGAGCCGTACGGAACAGCGGCGGCGGCTCGACCTGCCCGGCGCGGTCCTGGTGACGGCGGGCCTCGCCCTCGTGGCGTACGGCATCGTGCAGACCGAGAAGGAGGGGTGGGGCGCGGCGCCGACCCTGCTGCCGCTCGCCGCCGGGGCCCTGCTGCTCGGGCTCTTCGTGGGGGTGGAGGCGCGGACGAAGGCGCCGCTGATGCCGCTCGGGCTGTTCCGGGTACGGGCCGTGTCGGCGGCCAACGCGGCGATGTTCGTCTGTGGCGCGGCCTCGTTCAGCACGTGGTTCTTCATGACGGTGTACATCCAGAACGTCCTCGGCTACACGCCGCTGGACGCCGGACTGGCGCTGATCCCCAGCTCGCTGAGCATCGTCCTCGGCTCCAAACTGGCGCCCCGGCTGATGGCCCGGATCGACGCGCGCGACCTGGCGGTGCTGGGGGCGCTGATCGCGGCGGCCGGGTTCGGCTGGCAGTCGACGATGACCGCCGACGGGACGTACCTCTCCGTCGTCCTCGGCCCCGGCATCCTGATGATGGTGGGCATGGGCCTGGCCGCGACCCCGCTGGCGGCGCTGGCCACGGCGGGCGCCGCGCCGGGGGACGCGGGCCTGGTCTCCGGCCTGATCAACACGTCGCGCACGATGGGGGGCGCGCTGGGTCTCGCCGTCCTGTCGACGGTGGCGGCGGCGCGGACGGCGGGCGGGACGACGCCGGAGGCGTTGACGTCGGGATACGCGCTCGCGTTCAGGACGGGTACGGGAGTGCTGCTCGCGGGGGTGGTGCTGATGCTGGTGTGGTTGCCGAGGCGTACGGAGACGTAGCGGATGCCGTCCGCTGTCAGAGCCAGCCCTGGCGGCGGGCCGCCCGTACCGCCTCCATGCGGTTGCGGGTGCTCGTCTTGCCGATGGCCGACGAGAGGTAGTTCCGTACGGTCGACTCGGACAGGTGCAGCTTCGCCGCGATGTCGGCGACGGTCGCGCCGTCGGCCGACGCGTTCAGCGCGTCCCGCTCGCGCGCCGTGAGCGGGCTCGGCCCCGCGCTCAGCGCGGCGGCGGCCAGCGCCGGATCGATGACGGTCTCGCCCGCCAGTACCCGGCGGACCGCGCCCGCCAACTCCTCGACCGGGCCGTCCTTCACGAGGAAACCCGCCGCTCCCGCCTCCATGGCCCGGCGCAGATACCCGGGCCGGCCGAAGGTGGTCAGGATCAGCACCCGGCAGCCGGGCACCCGGTCCCGCAGCTCGGCGGCGGCGTCGAGGCCGCTGAGGCCCGGCAGTTCGATGTCCAGCAGGGCCACGTCGGGGTGCGCCGTGAGCGCGGCCCCCAGGATGGCGTCCCCGGTGGCCACCTGGGCGACGACCTCCATGTCCTCCTCCATCCCGAGCAGCAGCGCGAGGGCGCCGCGCATCATCCCCTGGTCCTCGGCGAGGAGGAGCCGTACCTTCGGGGCCGGGCCGTGGTCCTGCGGCGTGTCCGTCACGGCCAACAGGGTAGGGCGAAGGCGGTGCCGTCAGCCTCTGGTGACGGACCCGGTCAGCAGCCCCGGGACCAACCGGGCGGCCCGCCCGGGGACTTCAGGCGCGCGCGTGCCGTCTTCCACCTGCCGTCGCGCCGGTCCGCGTCCCCGTCGGCGGCCCCTGAGGCGGCCGGGGCGGTGGCTTTCGCCGAGGTGTCCACCGGGAGTACGGCCGTCACGCGGAAGCCGCGCGCCGGGGCGTCCCGGGCGCCCGCCGGGCCGGTCTCCAGCGAGCCGCCCGCCGCCGCGAGGCGTTCGGTCAGGCCGCGGATGCCCGTACCGCCGTGGAACGCGGGGCGGTCCGCCGGCCCGTCCGCCGGCCCGTCCGCCGGCCCGTCCGCCGGCCCGTCCTCCGGACCGTCGGAAAGGCCGGCGAGGCCGGAAGGATCGGCGAGGTCGGAAAGACCGGCGAGGTCGCCCAGGTCGGTAAGGGGTCCCACCCCGTCGTCCGTGATCTCCAGCCGGACCTGGTCCGCCGAGCCGTCGAGCGCGATCACGCAGTGGGTCGCGGAGCTGTGCCGTACGGCGTTGGTCACCGCTTCCCGTACCACCCATCCCAGCAGCACCTCCGTCTGCGGCTCCAGCGGCGGGCCCGACAGCCGTACGAGCGGTTCGATGCCCGCCGCCGTCAGGGCCGAGCGCGCCCGGTCCAGGTCGGCGGAGAGGCTGCCCTCGCGGTAGCCGCTGACGGCTTCGCGGATCTCCGTCAGGGCCTGCCTGCCCACCGACTCGATGTCGGAGACCTGCGTCAGCGCCGAGTCCAGGTCACGCGGCGCGAGCCGGCGGGCGGCCTCCGCCTTCACCACGATCACGGAGAGCGTGTGGCCCAGCAGGTCGTGCAGGTCGCGGGAGAACCGCAGCCGCTCCTGCTCGACCGCCGAGCGGGCCAACTCCTGCCGGGTGGCGCGCAGTTCGCCCACCGTCTCGGCGAGAGTGAGGATCGCGGCGGTCACCATCATCGAGATGAACGTGCCGTACGCGATGGTGATCGCGTCCCAGCCCTCGTAGTACGCCGAGACGACCGCCGCCGCCGCTGTCAGCGGAAAACCCACGAAGCCGAGGAGCCGGCCGCGCAGCACGCTCCCGCAGGCCAGTCCGAAGAGCGGGAAGAACATCAGCCAGCTGTCGCCGTACCCGGCGGCGAGGCCGAAGGTCGGCACCGCCATCGCGCCGAGCAGCCACCAGGTGGTGGGGGTGCTCCGCCTGGACGGGACGAAGGACCGGAACACCACAGCGATGTAGAGGGAGTTGAAGACCAGCAGCCCGGCGCCGGCGATCCAGGCGTTGGAGGTCCTTCCCTGGACGAGGTTGGAGAAGGAGCCGAGGCCCAGCAGCAGCCAGGGCAGCAGGGTGTACCCGCTGGGCGGCCCGGGCCTGCCCCGCTCGTAGCGCGGTTCGCCGGTGGTCTGTGCCGGCTTCGGCTGCGTCGGCCTCATGCTGTCCTCGCTGACCTGCGGTACGAGAGCACAGCGTACGAACCGAACACGGCCAGCCACCCGAGCAGCACCATGATCGTGACAACGCCCGGGGCGTGGCCCGTCGTGGTGGACCAGCCCAGGTCGGCGAAGCGGTTGGCCGGGGTGTACGCCGCGACCGACCGCAGCCAGTCCGGGAACGCGTCGATCGGGAACCAGAGCCCGCCGATCACGGCCAGCAGCATCAGCGAGCCCATGCTCACCGCCCCCGTGGTCTGGGCCGACAGACGGTAGCCGTTCCCGATGCCGAGCAGGGTGAAGGGCAGCGCGCCCGCCCACAGCAGCACGACCAGCGCGGCCCACTGCCACGGATCGAGGCGTACGCCGTTGACCAGGCCGCCCGCCGCGAGCACGGCCAGCAGGGTGGGCAGGACGGTCACCGACGCGCTCAGCGCCCGGCCGGCCACCACCCGGCGCGGTGACATCGGCGTGACGCGCAACTGCCGCAGCCAGCCCTGGGACTTGTCCTCGGCGATGCCCGTGCCGGTCGACACCGCCGCGCCGAGCGCGCCGTACGCCGCCATGCCGACCATCGAGGAGATCTTCCACTCCATGGCGGCCGAATCGCTGTCCACACCGATGTTGGTGAACAGCAGGTACATCAGGACGGGGCCGCCGGCGCCGAAGATCAGGAAGCCGGGGTCGCGCAGGGTCCTGCGCACTTCGAGCGCGATGTAGGCACGCATCACACCGTCTCCTTCGTGAGGTTGGGGTGGGTAAGGGGGCTGTCTGTCAGGGCGACGAAGGCGTCTTCGAGCGTGGCCGGGGTCACTTCGAGCCGGCGGATCCACCCCCGGGCGGCGAGGGCGACCACCGTCGCGTCCGGGTTGTCGGTACGGAGCAGGGCCCGGTCCCCGCGTATCTCGACGGACACCACACCGGGCAACAGCCCCAAACCGCCGGCATCCCGCGCGTCCCCGGCCGCCAGGTCGAACGACACCAGGTGACCGCCGGCCGCGCTCCTGATCCGGTCGCCGGTGCCGTCCGCGACCACCCTGCCGCGGTCGATCACGACGATCCGGTCCGCGTTCCGGTCGGCCTCCTCCAGGTAGTGCGTGGAGAAGAGGACGGTGTTGCCCCGGTCGGCGTACGCCCGCATGGAGTCCCAGAAGGCCCGCCTGGCCTCCACGTCGAGGGCGGCGGTCGGCTCGTCCAGGACGATCAGCTCGGGGCCGCCGGCCAGCGCGACGGCGAACCGGACCCGCTGCGCCTGGCCGCCGGACAGCTTGTCGACGCACCGCCCCGCCAGGCCGGTGAGCCCGGCGAGGGCGAGCACCTCGTCCACCGGCAGGGGGTGGGGGAAGGTGCTCGCGACAAACGCCACCAACTCCCGTACGGTCACCCGGCGGATGGGCCGGCCGTCCTGGAGCATCGCACCGACGCGCCCGGCGGCGACGGCCCGCGCGGGCGTCTGCCCGAAGAGCCGTACGGTCCCCGCGTCCGGCTCGTCCAGGCCGAGGAGCAGCGCGATGGCGGTGGACTTGCCCGCGCCGTTGCGGCCGAGCAGCGCGACGGTCTCGCCGCGCGGAATCGTGAGATCGGCCGCGTCGACGGCCCGTACCATACCGAAGCTCTTGACCACACCGGTGAAACTCACGGCGGTGGAGGGCGAGTTGGCGGTCCGCTCCGGAGCCGCCCGTTCTGCCGCTCGTACTGCCGCTCGTACTGCCGCCCGTTCCGCTGTCCGTCCTGCTGTCCGCGTCATGGCTACGACGCTACGGAGCGCGGGTACGGCTCCGGCAGAGGCGCATGTACGGACTCGGGCAGTACATATGTCACTTGGCGGATCCGGCGCACACCGACCGGACACACGGAGGGGCCGCCACCCACCGCTGCCGGTGTGCGACGGCCCCTCCCGGGACGCTCGTTCAGGCCGCCCTGCTGTTCTCCTCCGGGCGGCGGTGCCGTCCGTACGCCGGAGACGCCGAGTCCTCCGTCGGAGCCGCGCCCCCTCGGTGTTTTCCGATGCCGCCGTCGTCGCCCCGGTGGTCGGCCGCTCCGCGCGGGACCGGCCGCTCCTGGGTCGTGTCGGTTCGGGCTTCAGACATGTGGGAAGTCACCCCGTCGTGATCGCTGCTGGTCAGGTCGTTCCGCTGGTACGCGCAGGAGCCGACCGCCCCGTACCGCCCCCGGCGGAGTCGTGGTCACTGTCCACACCACGCGGTCACTTTCCCCACCACGCGCGCACACCACGGTCACCGACAGCGTTCGGCCGGTTCGGCTGCGTAGCCCCCGCAAAAGTCTAGGCCCGCCCTCAGGACCGGACTCAGCCAGGTGCCCCACGGCCGGTGAGCGGCGCCTGTTGCAACGGCACCGGCCTGCACATCACAGGAGTGCCGGAGGCGCCGGATGGTTCCCCGTCGGAGCGTTCCGCTTGTGCCGGTTCTGTGATCGGTCCTGACTCCGACCCCGACCCCGGTCCCGGTCCCGACTCCGACCCCGACCCCGGTCCCGGTCCCGACCCGGGCAACCGGAGGACATCCGTCGGCGCCGTCAGCCGTGCCACCCCGCACGGCACCGCCGCCGTCGCGTACGGCAGACGCAGCCCACCCTCCGGGGTCCACAGTCCGGCCCCCGCCAACCACCCCTCGGGGGCGGCCCGTTGATGCAGCTGACGGCCCGCCGGGCGCCACACGCCCAGCCAGCTGCCCGCCGCCCCGTCGATCCGCAGCGCCACCGCGCAGCTCTCGGGCATCAGCACCTGCCCCGGCTGTACGGCGAACGGGGTCACCGCGCAGTCCGCCAGCCGCAGGCACTCGGGGAAGCGCACCGGCCGCTCGCTGCCCCACACCCCCCAGCCCAGCCGGTCGTGGCCCGCCGCGTCCGACCGGATCAGCAGCAGCCCGCTGTCGGGATCCGCCAGCACCAGCCGGTCGTTGCTCTCCTCCGTGATCCGGAGCAACTCCGTGACCTCGCCGCCCCGTTCGAGGTCGACGGCCACGGCCTTCACCACCCCGTCCCGCTCACGGTCCAGGGCGAGGAACCGTCCCGTACGGTCCAGCCAGACGCCCCCCGAGCAGTGGCCGGCCACCTCCGCGACCCGCTCGGGGCCGGACGTGCCGCCCGCCACCTGCCAGACCGTGGTCGTACGGGCGCCCGCCCGCAGGGCGTGGACACGGCGGCCGTCCGGCGACGGCGGCAGGACCGTCAGCTCCCCGGCGTCCTGACCCTCCTCGTACGCGAGGGAGCCGAGGGGCAGTTGGCCCGTCCCGGGGCCCGTCGGGTACAGCAGCGAGAAGGCGTGCCGGTCCGCCACCCGCCGCCGTACCAGCACCCGCCCGTCGGTCAGCGGGACCACGTCCGTGTCCGGCTCCTCCGGCTGGTCGAGGGGGAGCGGCACGGCGTAGGGCTCGTGCCCGTCCAGCGTCCAGCGCTCCGCGAACCACGCGTCGGCTCCGCCCTCGCCGAGCGCCAGCCGGGCGGCGTAGGCCCCGTCCGCCGTGATCGCGAACGGGTTGCGCCGTACCGCTCCGTCCCCCGTCGCCTTCTCGATGGCACAGACCGTCATCGGTTGGTCACCTCCGGCGATGAAACTAGCCATCGCACTTCCTGCCGAACAACGCGAGACCCGTCTCTTCATGCATAAGGGTGGCGATGGGGTGATTCGCCTGAGATCGAGGGGGTGGTTGTGCTGTCGGCGGTCGCCGTGGATAAGGTAAGGCTCGCCTAAGCGAATCGTTTTCTCTCCCCCCAGGAGCACACAGATGTCCGTACGACTGTCCGTGCGACGCCGTGGCGCAGCCGCCGTGGTCGCTCTCGCCGCCGCCCTCACCCTCGCGGCGTGCGGCAGCGGTTCCTCCGGCGCGTCCTCGGACAACGGCCCCGCCGCCGGGGCCAAGGCCGACGCCGCGGGCAAGGCCGCCGTCGCCACCGGCGGTGAGGACTTCGCCGGCGCGGCGAAGAAGACCGCGGCCTTCGGGACGGACGCGAAGCCGGGTGAGTTCCCGCGCACGATCACCCACGCCATGGGGAGGACCGTGATCGAGGCGCGCCCGGAGCGGGTGGTCGTGCTGGACGTGGGTGAATTCGACAACGTTGTCTCGCTCGGCGTCAAGCCGGTCGGCTGGGCGGCCACCCAGCCGGGCGACAAACTGCCCGCCTACCTCGTGAAGCAGGCCGGCGACCCCAAGAGCGTCGGCACCATCAGCGGCCTCAACCTGGAGGCGATCGCGGCCCTCAAGCCCGATCTCATCCTGGGCAGCCAGCTGCGCGCGGCGGACAAGTACAACGAACTGGCCAAGATCGCCCCGACGGTCTTCTCCATCCGGCCCGGCTTCACCTGGAAGGAGAACTACCTCCTCAACGCCAAGGCGCTCGACAAACTGGCTGAGGCCCGGGCCAAGCTCGCCGACTACGACAAGAGGGTCGCCGCGCTCGACACGGCCCTCGGCGCAGACAAGCCCACCATCTCGATGGTCCGCTTCCGCCCGGGACAGCTGCGGCTCTACGCGGAGAGCTCGTTCATCGGCACGATCCTGAAGGACGCCGGCCTGCCGCGGCCCGAGAACCAGCAGATCCAGGACCTCGCGGTGGAGATCAGCCCCGAGAAGATCGACGACGCCGACGCCGACTGGATCTTCTGGGCCACCTTCGGCGACCCGTCGAAGACCGACGAGGCCGCCGCCACCTCCAGCCCGCTGTGGAAGAACCTCGCCGCCGTGAAGAGCGGCCACGTCAAGAACGTCGACGACGAGACGTGGTACCTCGGCCTCGGCGTCACCGCGGCGGACCTGGTCCTGGACGACCTGCGGGGCTACCTCGCCAAGTGATCGCGGGTGGCTCTCCCGGGCCCTCCCACGGCATGGTCGGCGGGGCGCGGCGGGCAGGTAGCCTTTCCCCGTGCCCCGACTGTCCGAAGTCCTCGCCTCGCTCGACACCCTCTGGCCCCCCGAGCGGGCCGAGCAGTGGGATGCAGTCGGCACGGTCTGCGGTGATCCCGACGCGTCCGTGACCCGGGTCCTGTTCGCGGTCGACCCCGTCCAGGACATCGTCGAAGAAGCCGTGAAGCTGGGCGCCGAGCTGATCGTCACGCACCACCCGCTCTATCTGCGCGGTACGACGACGGTCGCGGCGTCCACCTTCAAGGGCCGTGTCGTGCACACCCTCATCAAGCACGACATCGCCCTGCACGTCGCGCACACCAACGCCGACAGCGCCGACCCCGGCGTCTCCGACGCCCTCGCGGGCGCGCTGGACCTGCGGATCGTACGACCCCTCGTACCGGATCCCACCGACCCCGCCGGCCGCCGCGGCCTCGGCCGGATCTGTGAACTCGACCGGCCCGCCACCCTGCGCGACTTCGCCGCGCGTGTCGCCCACCGGCTGCCCGCCACCGCGCAGGGCATCCGGATCGCCGGCGACCCGGCCGCGCTCGTCCGTACCGTCGCCGTCAGCGGCGGCTCGGGCGACAGCCTCTTCGACCAGGTCAGAGCCGCGGGTGTGGACGTCTTCCTCACCGCCGACCTGCGCCACCACCCGGTCTCCGAGGCCACCCACCACTCGCCGCTGGGACTGGTCGACGCCGCGCACTGGGCCACCGAATGGCCCTGGTGCGAGCAGGCCGCCGCCCAGCTCGACGAGATCTCCGACCGCCACGGCTGGGACCTGCGGGTCCACGTCTCGAAGACGGTCACCGACCCCTGGTCCGCCCACCTCTCCTCAGGAGCCCCCAACTGAACGCCGACCCCGCCGACCAGATCCGTCTCCTCGACGTGCAGGCCCTCGACCTGCGGCTGTCGCAGCTCGACCACAAGCGCGCCTCGCTGCCCGAGCACGCCGAGATCGAGTCGCTCACCAAGGACCTCGCCCAGCTGAAGGACCTGCTCGTCGCCTCCCAGACCGAGGAGAGCGACACCGCCCGCGAGCAGACCAAGGCCGAGCAGGACGTCGACCAGGTGCGCCAGCGCGCCGTACGCGACCAGCAGCGCCTCGACTCCGGCACGGTCAGCTCGTCCAAGGACCTGGAGAACCTCCAGCGCGAGATCGTCTCGCTCGCCAAGCGCCAGGGAGACCTGGAGGACGTCGTCCTCGAAGTGATGGAGCGCCGCGAGTCCGCGCAGGAGCGGGTCACCGAGCTGACGGAACGTGTCTCCTCCGTCCAGGCCAAGACCGACGACGCGATCGCGCGCCGCGACGCGGCCACCGAGGAGCTGGACGCCGAGGCCGCGACGGCCACCAAGGAGCGCGAGGTCGTCTCCGGGACGCTCCCCGCCGACCTCCTCAAGCTGTACGAGAAGCTGCGCACCCAGCAGGGCGGGGTGGGCGCGGCCCGCCTCTACCGGCGCCGCTGCGAGGGCTGCCAGCTGGAGCTCAACATCACCGAGGTCAACGAGGTCAAGGCGGCCCCGCGCGACGCCGTGTGGCGCTGCGAGAACTGCCGCCGCATCCTGGTCCGTACCGCCGACTCGGGCCTCTAGCCGATGACAGTGCCTACGGCAGGAACGGACCCCTCGCCCACGCCCACCTTCTACGTGGAGGCGGACGGCGGCTCCCGGGGCAATCCGGGGCCCGCCGGGTACGGCGCGGTGGTCCTCGACCCCCGGACCGGCGAGGCGCTCGCTGAGGCGGCCGCGTACGTGGGTGTCGCCACGAACAACGTCGCCGAGTACAAGGGCCTGATCGCGGGGCTCACGGCGGCGAAGGCGCTCGACCCGGAGGCCCGGGTGCATGTCCGGATGGACTCCAAGCTGGTGGTCGAGCAGATGACGGGCCGCTGGAAGATCAAGCACCCGGACATGAAGCCGCTGGCGGCGGAGGCGGCGCGGATCCTGCCGGCGGACCGGGTGACGTACGAGTGGATCCCGCGCGAGAAGAACAAACACGCGGACCGGCTGGCGAACGAGGCGATGGACGCGGGCAAGCGGGGCAGGCAGTGGGACGCCTCGGCGTCGACGGCGGCGCTGGACGCCGGCGCGGCGCGATCGGCGGCGGGGCTGGCGGCGGGGCCGGGGCCCGTGTCCGAGGACGCGCTGGGTGACGCACGTGTGGACGCGCCTGTTGACCCGTCGGCGGACGCGTCGGTGGATACGTCGGCGGACGCCGAGAAGGACAAATCAACCGGATGGGGCGGGTCCGCCGACCTCGGACCGCCCGCCACCTTCGTCCTCCTGCGGCACGGCGAGACGGCGCTCACCCCGAGCAAGCGTTTCTCCGGCAGCGGGGGCACCGACCCCGAGCTGTCGCCGGCCGGCCGCCGGCAGGCGGAGGCCGCCGGCGCGGCGTTCGCTGCGCGCGGCACGGTCCAGGACATCGTCTCGTCGCCGCTGCTGCGCTGCCGCGAGACCGCGCAGGCGGCGGCGGACCGGCTGGGCCTGGACGTCGTGATCGAGGACGACCTGCGCGAGACGGACTTCGGGGCCTGGGAGGGGATGTCGTTCGCGGAGGTACGGGAGCGCTACCCCGACGACCTCGCCGCCTGGCTCAGCTCACCGACCGTGCCCCCCACGGGTGGCGGCGAGAGCTTCGCGACGGTCGGCCGCCGGGTCGCGGCGGCCCGTGACCGCCTCCTCGGCCGGTACGCGGGCCGTACGGTCCTGGTCGTCACCCACGTGACGCCGGTGAAGGAGCTGGTACGGCTGGCGCTGGGCGCACCGCCCGAGTCGCTGTTCCGGATGGAACTGTCGGCGGCGTCGGTGTCGGTGGTGGCTTACTACGCGGACGGCAACGCGTCGTTGAGGCTGCTGAACGACACCTCGCACCTGCGCTGACGGGGGTCCGGGGTGGGCGGCGACCGGTCAGGACCGCCGGCACCCGTCCGGTCGGGTGGGGCGCGCTCGGTGGGCCGCGCCGCTGCCGGTCGTCCCCGCCGGCCGGCGGGAAAACGAGGTGCGGAGTCGGCCCGGGTCGTCACACCATGACGTCATGACCTGGGAACTGACAGAGGACGTCGAGGAGTTCAGGCGCGAGGCGGACCCGTACCTCGCGCGGGACGCGGCGCGCAACACCCTGCTGCTGACGGTGAGCGAGTTGCTGCGGAACGGCTCGGCGGCCGCCGCGGCAGGGGCCGCGCCCGTCGCACCCGCCCGGTTCGGGTGGTGGCGGGAGCGGGCGGGGGCGGAGGTGACGGGTGCGTTTGTCCAGACACCGCCGCGCCTGCCGATCCTTGGGCCGATGACCCCGGAGGTCGCGTCGGCGCTGGCCCGCGCGTTGCGTGCGGCCGGCGGTCCGGTCAGGGGTGTCCAGGGCGGTACGGAGATCGTGCGGGCGTTCGCCGGGGAGTGGGCGGCGGGCCCCGCGGAGAGCGCGACCGGCCTCCGGCTCTTCCGGCTGGGGGAGTTGAGGCCGCCCAGCCCCGCCCCCGAGGGCCGTGCCCGGTTCGCGACGGACGAGGACGTGGCGCTCGCGGTGGAGTGGGTGAACGCGTTCGCGGCCGAGATCGGGGAGCCCGCCGGGACGGACCACTCGGCGGCGACGGCCCAACGCGTGGCGGACGGCCGCCTGTTGTTCTGGGAGGTCGCCGGCGAACCGGTGTCCTTCGCGGGCACCTCACCCCTCGTCGCGGGCCAGGTCCGGGTCGGCCCCGTCTACACCCCGTCCGCACACCGCGGCCACGGATACGCGGCGGCGGCGACGGCGGCCATCAGCGCGGCGGCGCGCGAGGCGGGCGCGCAGGAGGTCCTGCTCTTCACGGACACGGCGAACCCGACGAGCAACGCCCTTTACGAGCGCCTGGGTTACCGCCCGCTGGAGGACTTCACCCTGCTGCACTTCGCCGATCCCGGCCCGTCGGGCGCCAATTCAAGCCCGTCCGGCGATTGAGGACATCAGTAAGCCGCACCGACCACCGGCCGCACCCGTACCCGCAAAGCCCCCCCAACGGAACACACGACTCAGACGCGCCGCGTCAACCGCAACGTCGACGCCTCCCGGGCCAGCGCCTCCACCCGCCCCCAGTCCTTCGCCGCCAGCGCGTCCGGCGGGACCATCCACGTACCACCGACACACCCGACATTTGGGAGCGCCAGATACTCCGGCGCCGACTCCGCCGTGATGCCGCCCGTCGGGCAGAAACGGGCCTGCGGAAGCGGGCTGCTCAGCGACGTGAGATACGCGGTGCCGCCCGCCGCCTCCGCCGGGAAGAACTTCATCTCCGTCACCCCGTACTCCAGCAGCGCCACCACCTCCGACGCCGTCGACACCCCCGGCAGGAACGGCACACCGAACTCCCGCGTCGCGTCCAGCAGCATCGGGGTCCACCCGGGGCTGACCAGGAAGCGCGCGCCCGCCGCCACCGAGTCGGCCACACCGGCGGGGGTGATGACCGTGCCCGCCCCGATCACCGCGTCCGGCACTTCCGCCGCTATCGCGCGGATCGCGTCCAGCGCGGCCGGTGTCCTGAGCGTCACCTCGATCGCGGGCAGCCCGCCCGCGACCAGCGCGCGGGCGAGGGGGACGGCGTCGGCGGCGTCGTGGAGGACAACCACGGGGATGACGGGGGCGAGGTCGAGCGGGGAGGTCATGGCGTCATCCTGCCCCGCGTGCGCACACCACGCAACGAGCGTTGCAAACCGTGCAACGCACGGCGAGGCACCCCCTCAGTTCGCCGTCCCCTCAGTGGATCTCCCTGACCACCACGTCCATCGCCCACGTCCGCCCCGCACCCGACGGAGCCGTCGCCTCCACCACGTACCCCAGGTCCCGCAGCGTCTCCGCCAACTTCGCGGGTGTCCTGGGCCGGGCCCCGGCCGTCAGCAGGTCCCGGACCAGCCGGCCCTTCGTCGCCTTGTTGAAGTGGCTGACCACGGACCTCTTCTCGACCCCGGTCGCCTCGTCGGTCTGCGCGTGCAGCACCCGTACCGTCGCCGTGCGCCCGGCGAGCGCGCCCTCGGGCTTCCACGCCGCCGCGTACGCGGACGAGCGCAGGTCCAGCACCATCCCGTCGCCCGCCGCCTCGGGCAGGACGGACCGCATGGGCGTCCGCCAGTACGTGCCGAGCGCGCCGAGGCCCGGCAGCCTGACGCCCATCGCGCAGCGGTACGGGGGGATCCGGTCGCCGATCCGTACGGCACCCCACAGCCCGGAGAAGACCAGCAGCGACTTCCCGGCGCGGCGCTTCGCGGCGGTGTCGAGGGTGGCGAGGCCGAGCGCGTCGTACAGCACGCCCGTGTACAGCTCCCCGGCCGGACGCGCGCCCGCCGTCCGCAGACCGACGTTCTTCGCGATCTCGCCGCGCAGCCCCTCGGTGAGGCCGAGCACGTCGCGCGCCTTGTCCTCGTCGGCCGCGCACAGCTCCACCAGCTCGTCCAGTACGGCGGCCCTGGCCCCGGCGAGACCCGGCAGCGACAGGGACTC
Source organism: Streptomyces sp. NPDC087420 (assembly GCF_044744165.1). Taxonomy (NCBI): domain Bacteria; kingdom Bacillati; phylum Actinomycetota; class Actinomycetes; order Kitasatosporales; family Streptomycetaceae; genus Streptomyces; species Streptomyces sp. NPDC087420. Next base: position 473,068 of record NZ_JBIUXU010000004.1, on the reverse strand, counting down.
CGGCTTCAGCGGCGCGCCGCGCCCGGCGGCGGCTTTCCCTTCGGACGGGGGGAGCAGCACGAGCACGGGGGTTCTCCTTCGGGACGTACGGGACGGGGGGTGCCCCGCGCGCCAGGGTAGGCGACGGGCGGGGGTGGCGCGGCTCCGGACCGTACGGCGCCCTGTCGGGCTGTACGCCGGGTTCTGTCGCCCGTGGGCCTCGCGGCGCCCCCGCCCCGCGCCGCGTCCTCAGGCGTGCGCGGCCCGCAAGACCCGTACCAGCTCCTCTGCCTCGTCCGCGTGGAAGCGGATCACCCGGGCCCGGCCCGTGCGGCCCAGGGGCCGTACGAACGTGACCGGCTCGGTCAGCTCCACCCGTACGGACGTCTGGCTGCCGACCACCAGGTCCAGGACACCCCCCTCATCGCCATGGCCGTCGCCGTCGCCGTCGCCAGCGCCATCGTCCTGGGCCGGGGCGAACTGAATCAGCCCCCCGCTCGGATAGCGCCGCTCGACCCGCACCGAGGCGATCCGGTCGCGGGTGATGAGGAGGTCGAAGAGCACGCCGTACCGGAGCCTCAACGAGCCGTCCACGCCCGCGACATGGGGCCGCGTCACGCACCCGGCGTGCAGCGCCAGCACGGTCAGTACGGCGTAGAAGTCGAGGACGAGCAAGATCCGGTGTACGAGGGGCCACGGGGTCAGCAGGACGGTCAGGGCCACGGTCTCGACGACCGTGACAAAGAGGATCCCGTACATCATCGCGGTCTGCGGCCCGGTGTACGGGACAGCGCGGTCGCCGCCGCGTACCCCGTGCGTGCGCCGGCCGACCCAACGGACCAGGCTGCCCACGCCCCCTACCTCATGCAGAAACAGCCGCCGCACGGAGACCGCGCTCCCACCGGACCCAGACCCGCCCCTGAAACGCACCGCCGCCCCACCACGCCCCCACCTCACGCGTCCCCAACTCCCTTCACCACTGCACCTGTTCGCGCCCGCTCCCGCTCCCGCTCCCGCACCCGTTCGGCCAACGTCTCCATGAGACGGCGGACGACCTCCGCCTGCGCCGGGGCGAAGTCGGCCAGCAGGGCGGCGCCGAAGCCCGCGTCCATCGGCTGCCCCTCCGCCGGGATCGTGTCGATCAGCGTGTCGGGCACGGCGGCCGCGATCGCGGCGGCCAGCGGCGGGATCCGCGGATCGTCGCGCGACGCCTCGGCGAGGTCGTCCAACCGCCGGTAGAGCGCGAGCGTTCCGGCGTCGTGCGCCAGCGGATGAAGGGCCTCGTACACGCGCCTGTCGCCGCTCGCGGTGTCAAAGAGACTGAGAAGCTCCCGGTCCTTGGCGGCCGACGGGGAGTCCGTGGCCGGGAGTGTCCCGAGGAGCCGCGCCAACGCGGGCGAGACCGGGACGGCGCCGCCGGACAGCGGGCCCGCCATCAGCTCGGCGAGCCTGGCGCGCCGCTCCTGGATCGCCCGCTCCTCGCGGGCGAGGTCGGCGTCCAGCTCCGCGAGCACCTCCGCCAGCTCACGCCCGGCGTCGTCGGCGAGCACGTCCCGTACCTCGTCCAGACCGAGCCCCAGCTCGGTCAGCCGGCGGATCCGGGCCAGCAGGACGGCGTCCCGTACCGAATACTCCCGGTAGCCGTTGGCCCGGCGCCCGGGCTCGGGCAGCAGGCCCCGGTGGTGGTAGTGCCGCACGGCCCGTGGGGTGACCCCGACCAGCGCGGCGATCTCTCCGATCCGCATACGTCCAGTAGAAACCTTGACGCCGCGACAAGGTCAAGCAGCTCAAGCGTGCGGGGCCCGCCCGGCGAGGACCCGCCCGCACGGCGGGTAACATGGTCAACACGGCAGACGAGCCGGGCGGACGGCCGCGTCAAGATCTCCGATCTTGCCGAGGAACGTCCGGGCTCCACAGGGCAGGGTGATGGCTAACGGCCACCCGGGGTGACCCGCGGGACAGTGCCACAGAAAACAGACCGCCGGGAGCTTCGGCCCCCGGTAAGGGTGAAACGGTGGTGTAAGAGACCACCAGTGCCCAGGGCGACCTGGGCAGCTAGGTAAACCCCACCCGGAGCAAGGTCAAGAGGGGCCTCCGTAGAACGAGACCCTGCGCGGACGCTTGAGGGCTGCCCGCCCGATGTCCGCGGGTAGACCGCACGAGGCCGGCGGCAACGCCGGTCCTAGATGGATGGCCGTCTCCCCGGCCGCCGCGAGGCGACCGGGCGACAGAACCCGGCGTACAGCCCGACTCGTCTGCCGCCATCTGCGGCTTTTCGTCGGGGAGGGCCTCTGATCTGCGACGGAGGCCCATTCCGGTCCTTCGGGCGCTAGCTGCCGTGTGGAAACGCCTGTTCGGCGCGGGCTGCGGGACCGAGGGGCTGTCAAGCGCATTTTCTTGCTCTCGGGCAGCGCCGGGTACGCCGCGGCTTCGTGAACACCGAGCATTCGTTCCGTAGTTACCGCTCCGCGCCTCGGTGTGGTGACCGTAGGATTCGCGTTCAGGGGGGATCAGCGGGACTTGTGCGGTCACCAGGACAGAACGGACGTCCGGTGCCGCGTTTGCGTCGGTGGCAGAGGGGACTGCCGTCGATGCAGCCGTTCCGTCGGCCCGGAAGCGACAACATCAGGGGCCAACGTGACGAACTCGGGTGACTTCGGGGGCAGCCAGGAACTCGACCGCCTCAAGGCGATGCTTGAGAGCTGGCGCACCTCGCTGGTGGACCTGAGCGGCCGCAACAGGCTGCTCAACTTTCGTCACACCAAATCGGCGACGCTGGAGATCACGACCCCATCCACGCAGGAACTCGTCAAAGGCCTGGCGCGCGGCTGGGACTTCGCGCCGCTCCCGGACGAGGAACCACAGGCCGACGACGGCATGCGACCAGGTGATGTGGTTCTCGCGAAGAAGGGCGACCGTGTCGACGGAATCGTCACTCAGAAGGCCACCGCCCCCGCCCTCTTACGCGCGTTGAACAGCTTGCGCGGCAAAGCGACACAGATCTTCAACGACTATGGGCTGTGGACCCTCAATCTTGGCGTCGGCATGCTCCGCTGGCGTGAGGACGGTGCTGAGACGGGCAGCGATGCCCCCCTGGTCCTGATGCCGGTGGTCATTGAACGCGCCCGCAACGGCCGGATCCGCCTCAGGGCGAGTGACGACGAGGAACCCCGGCTCAACCCCGCCTTGAGGGTGAAGTTGGAGCAATTCCACATCGACTGGACGCCGGTCGGCGAACAGGACCCTTCGGACCTGCAGGCAGTGCTCTCCGCCGCGGCTCGCGCGGTGAAGGGCAAGGCCGGATGGCAGATCTCCGATCGAGTGGTGCTCGCACTCTTCGCCTCCCACAAGGAGTCGATGTACCAGGATCTGCTCGACAACGAGAATCGCGTCCTCGGCAGTGAGCTCGTAAGAGCGATGGCTCTCGGTACGAACTCCGGACTCGCGTCGGACCGCTTCGATTTCGAGGAGATCGCGCTCGAGCGGATCGACGAACTCAGCCCGCCCGAGGACAGTCCGCTGGTGCTTGACGCCGACTCCTCGCAGCGGCAGGCCGTCGCCGCGGCCGTGGCCGGACAGTCGTTCGTCCTGGACGGTCCGCCCGGCACCGGCAAGAGCCAGACAATCACGAACATGATTGCCGGTCTGATGCACGCGGGCCGCAGCGTGCTGTTCGTCAGTGAGAAGGCGGCAGCCCTCGACGTCGTTCTCGACCGGCTGAAGTCGGTCGGACTCGACTCGTACGCCCTTGCCCTCCACAGTCACAACACCAGCCGCAAAGCGGTGGCGCAGGAGCTGGGTCGGGCTCTCGCGGAAGAGCCGCGCGCACCGCAACTGTCACAGCAGACCTTGGCCCAGGCGAGGGATCTGCGCCTCGCGCTCAGCGCCTACGCCGAGGCGATGAACGAGGTACGTGACCCGCTGGGACGGACCTTGCACGACGTGCTCGGCCGGGTCGGCCAACTGTCCGAGGCGCCGGTGGCCTATCTGAGCCACGGGGACACAACGCCCACGGGGGCAGGGGCGGCCTTTCGCGGCGAGACGCTCAGTGACGAGGACCTGCGCCTGATCGTAGAGGCGACGGAAGCCATCTCCGAGGCTTGGGAGGCGGTCGCCGATCCGTTGTTCCCTTGGCGTGGCCTGCGAGCTGGCCTGCCTCATCCACGTCCTGTGCTGGAGCAGGCGCAGGCGGCGCGGGACGCGCTGGCGACGGCGGTCGACCGGTATCAAGATCTCGCGCCCGGGGGAGTGCCTGTCACGGACCAGGGCGGAATCGACCGTCTGATCGCGCTTCTGGGGCTGCTCGACGTACGGAGTCCTGTGCCGGAAGCGTGGCTGACCACGGACGCCTTCGCCGACGAGGTGGACGACCGGGCCGAGGCCTTCCTGGCGGAACTGCGCAAGGTGCAGCGTACGAGCAGGGCCGTCCGCGCGACGGTGGGCGAGCGCTGGCAGGAGCTGTCCACCAGGCTGACGGCTGTACCGGGGGAAGCCGAGAAGGCGCTCTCGGCGATGGCTCCACGCGGTTTGGACCTCGCGCGACTCACGGAAGAGCGGGCGCGAGTGCTCGCCGGGGAGTTCGACGCGACGGCTGGTGTGCTGGAGCGGACCATGCAGAGCCTCACCGGCATCAGCCACCTCACGGGGCTCACGAATCCGAGCGGCCTCAAGGAAGCTCGTCATCTGTGTGACGTGCTCGCCGTAGCCGGTACCGAACACCGTCCTCTCGAGCAGTGGTTGGTCCCTGAAGGCTTCGCGCGGGCGGAAGAGGCGGCGGTCGAGGCCACCGCCGACGCACTGAGAAACTTCTTCGCGCGACGGGACCAGGTGGTCGCCGCCCAGGCTCTCGCCACGGACCACGCGGGCCCGGGGTGGGCCGAACTGCGTCGGGAAGTGAGTCCCGGGCGACCGCTCAACGAGCAGGCCCTCGGCGCGCTGGAACCGCCTGGCGCCGACATCGCGTCGCTGACCGGCCGCGGGGCCGCAGAGCTGGCCGAGCGGTTCGACCTGCTCGCCGACACGCTCGAGAGAGCCGCCCAGCACGCCGACACGGTGGCCAAGCGCCTCGGGTGTGACCGGCCGAAGGCGACATCCGAGGCGGAGGATTTGGCCGCGCTCCTGGAGCTGGCCACGGCCCCGGATCGCACGCTCGAAGCATGGCTCGATCCCCGGGCATTTCCCGGTGTCCAGGCAGCCGTCGCGGAGATCTCCGCTGCAGCTGAAGACCTGGCTGCGGCGGAGGAAGCGGCGCGCGACACGTTCCTGCCCCAAGTCGTCTCCACACCCGAACTGCCCGAGGTGGTCCGCCGGCTCACGCAGGGCCGCCAGGGACTCAGCGGCATGCTCTCCAGCGGTGTCCGGGCCGACCGGAAGGCCGTGGCCGGGTTGACGTACGGCGGCTCGTGGCGCGGGGAGCTCTACGACAAGCTTCCGGTCGCCGACGCCTGGTGGGCCGCGCACCGGAAGCTGCGGTCACTCGCCGAGACCCACGCCGAGTTGATCGGCCGGTATCGGGGCACGGCATTGCCCGACGTCACCGCACTGCGCCAGGCACTCGCGCATGCTGAAGCGGTCCACGCTCTCGCGCCGGAGACCGTAGCGGACCCCTACCGCCGGAGCCTGCTCACCACTCACCTGGCCGACGGCCGAGAGCCGCTACCCGCACTCGTCGAGCAGGGAACGATGCTGCGCGGCGATCTCGACACGTGGCGGAGGAATCTGGACAGCCCTGCGCTGGCGCCGCATGCGGCCGACCTGACCAAGCGGCCGCTCCACGACGCCGCCCGCTGGCTGCGCGCCCACCTCGCTCCTTTGCGACAGGCCGTCGCACTGTTGGACACCGTCGCCTCGGTCGGCCGGCGGGACGGTGGCCCCGGTTCCGAGCACACGCTCGCCTCGGCGCGCACAGCGGTCACGGCCGCGCACGCGGCACAGGAGGAGACCGCCGCGTTCGCCGCTCAGGCCGTACGCGACCGCAATCTTCTCGGCCCTTGGTACCGGGGCCTCGACACGCAGGCGGACGACCTGCACGACGCCGCGCCGCACGGGGTGACGGGCGACACGCCCATGGGGCAGCTCCTGCGCCGCGGCCTCGACCTGACACGACAGCAACCGGGTCCGTACGCCACCGAGCAACAGCGCGAGTTGCTGGGCCGGTACGCCCCGGCTGGAGATCCTCACTCCGAGGCCTTGCAGGCGGCGTTGGACTCCGCCCGGCTGATTGCCCTTCTGGCACCCGACACACTCGCGGAACCCATACGACGGACCAGCCTCGTCGAAGTACTGGCCGACGGCCGGTCCGAACCACGTGAACTCCTGGCGCAGACCGAGCAGATCCGCCACGACCTGGACCTGTGGCAGGAGTACACCGGACAGTCCCATGTCGCGGGCGTCGGCACAGCACTCGCCTCCCGCCCCCTTGAACGGGCGGCGAGTTGGCTTCGCGCACACGTGGAGCCCTTCGAGGACGCGGCCGACCTCATCCGTGCGACCGCCCGCGTCATGGACGAGGAAACGGGCCTCACCCTGTCACGGGCCAGGGAAGCGGTGTCCTCCGTCGTCTCCGCCCGTGCCGCCGCGTCCTCTTTCGCGGAGAACGACGCCACGTACCAAAGCCTTCTCGGTTCCCTCTACCAGGGCACCAAGACAGACCGCGATGCAGTTCTGGACGGCCTTGACTGGGCCCAGAAGGTCCGTCGAACCGCACATGGCGTTCACTCCGCGCCCCTGGCGCCAACGGCGGCCCGGCTGATGCTGGCCGCGCCGACCGATCCTTCCGTCGCGGCCCGAACCAGCGACTGGAGCCGTCAGCGCGAAGCGCTCGCCGCGCATTTCGATCCTGAACGGGCAGCAGAGCTGCGACACCAGCTCGCCGAATCCCTCACCGCCGCGCAGTCCATCCTCTCCCGCCTCGACCGCGACCCCTTCGGCCCGGAAGCATGGACGAGTTGCGCCGACGCACTGACCCTGCTGCGTCGCTACCACCTCGACGGGCTGCCGGAGCAGCTCGCTCGCCGCGAGGTTTCCGCCGACGGCTTTCCCGCCGCCATGGAACGCGCGGTGCTCACCGCTTGGGTCGAGCACCAGCTCGCGACCGACCACAGGCTGAAGCCAATGCGGGCCGTGGAACGTGACCAGTTGGTGGAGCGCTTCCGGAGGGCGGACCAGAACCTGGTGGCGGCGGCACACGCCGAGGTCATTGCCGCCTGCAACTCCCGCCGCCCTCGCAGGACATCGGTCGGCCAGGCCGCCGTGCTCCGCCGCGAGTCCGAGAAACAGCGCCGGCACATGCCCGTACGGCACCTGCTGCAGCAGACCCGCGACGTCGTACGGCTGGTCAAGCCCTGTTTCATGATGAGTCCACTGACGGTCAGCCAGTTCCTCCCACCCGACTTCGAGTTCGACGTCGTTGTCTTCGACGAGGCATCCCAGGTGCTGCCCCAGGACGCGGTGAACTCCGTCTACCGGGGCAAGGCACTCATCGTGGCGGGCGACCAGAAGCAGCTGCCGCCGACCTCGTTCTTCACCGCGACCGGCGACAGCGACGACGGGGACGAGTGGGACGAGGACGCCACCGACGGCTACGAGTCCATTCTCGACATGTGCAAAGCCAGCGGCGTGCTGCGTGGCCTCCCCCTGCGCTGGCACTACCGCAGCCGTCACGAGAACCTGATCGCTTTCAGCAACCACGAGTTCTACGACAACTCCATGGTCACGTTCCCGGGCGCCTTGGAACAGGGACCGGACATCGGCGTGGAGTTCATCAAGGCCGACGGCGTCTACGACCGAGGCGGAAGCAGCAACAACCCGCTCGAGGCCGCGAAGGTGGCCCAGCGTGTCATCCACCACTTCGACACCCGCCCCGAGCACACCCTCGGCGTGGTCGCGCTCTCCAAGGCGCAGGCGGAGGCGGTCGAGGAGGCCGTGCAGAAAGCGAGAGCAGCCCGCCCGGACCTTGACCACCACTTCACGGAGGGGCGTCTCGACGGGTTCTTCGTCAAGAACCTCGAAACCGTCCAGGGCGACGAGCGTGACGTCATCATCCTCTCCATCGGCTACGGTCCCGACCAGCGGGGCAAGCTGCTGTCGACCTTCGGGCCCATCAACAGGGAGGGCGGCTGGCGACGTCTCAACGTGGCCGTGACCCGAGCTCGGCGCCGCATGGAGGTCATCGCCTCCTTCCACGGAGGGGATCTCTCAGACAGCGCCAACAAGAGCGTGCAGCACCTCAAGCGGTACCTGCAGTACGCCCAGCACGGCCCCGGCGTCCTCCAGACGGAGGCCGCCGCAGATCCTGACGCGGCTCCGGAGAGCCCCTTCGAGGAGGAGGTCATCGACGTCCTGCGAGGCTGGGGATACGAGGTCCAGCCTCAGGTGGGGGTCGCTGGTTTCCGCATCGACATGGCGGTACGGCACCCGGGCGCGCCCGGCACGTACGCGCTGGGCATCGAGTGCGACGGCGCCATGTATCACTCCTCGAGGGCGGCTCGGGACCGCGACCGGCTCAGGGAGGCGGTTCTCCGCGACCTGGGTTGGCGGCTGCACCGAATCTGGGGCACGGACTGGTATCGGAACCGGCGAGACGCGATGGCGCGGCTGCGGGCCGCTGTGGAGGCGGTGTGCGCCGAAGATCCACATTCAGTACGAGTGGTGCCGCCCGTGGTGGCGGGTGGCGGCGACGGCAACCTCGGTGGCAGTACGGCAGAGATAGTGGACGGCCCGCCGAGCGCGGACGGCGGGGAGCCTGGGGAAGTGGTGGACGGCCTGGCAGTCCCGCGAGTGGAGTTTGTCACGGTCGACGTCGGCCCCGCGCCCTGGAGCCGTCCTTATCAGGAGGTCAACCCCGACCTGCTGGCAGAGGTACGCGACAGGTCGAGCAGCCGGCGAGGCATGGGGGGCGTGGAACTGCAGGATCCCGCTGCCCTCGACGTGGTGTCGGACGTGGCGCTGTGTGTGGTCGAGGTGGAAGGGCCCGTCGAGCGAGAGGTGATCTACACCCGGGTCCGTCTCGCGTGGGGCCTCGGACGAAGCGGCCCGGTGGTTCGTGACCGTATCGACCGAGCTCTTCGCCGCTTGCTCAAGCAGGGCAAGATCGTCCACGTCGGTACGGCCTATGACGGGCCCGGCCACGAGACGGAGTTCGCCCGCACGCCGACGGAGCGGTGCGCCCGACGAGTGGCGGAGGTCCCCGCGGCGGAGCGGCGGCTCGTACTCAGAAGCGTGGTCGACGAAGGACCGGGCGTGCATCGCGAGGATCTGCTGCGGGAGGCCGCTCGCTTCTTTGGCTGGACACGGCTCGGCCCCGATATCCGGGACGCGTTGACCGGTGACACCGACGCGTTGATCGCCGCAGGAGACTTGACAGAGTCGGAGAACGGCCTGATGCCCGCCGTGGATTCCTGATCCGTTGCGCTGGGCTCTCCCCGTGTTGTCGGAGGGCCGCAGAGTGGACCGGGCGAGGCCCCCGCCCGTCATCGGTGACCATCGGTACGACGGTGAGTACCGCCCGGTAGTCTCGGACACGTCATCAATGCGGCCCGACGGGCTTCCGCTCCACTCCGGTGGAGTCTCGAAGGACAGGCCCCCACCCGCACGAGTCTCTTCGTGCTGCCCGGGGGAAGTCCTTGTTGTTCCGCGCTTCCGCGACGACGGTCGCCGTCATGGCACTCGACGGTTCGTTGTTCCTGCACCTCACGGACCAGTTCGTCCACACGCACGGCTATGGGCCCGGGACGGCGGAGGTGCGGTCCTGGAAGCGCAGCATCCCTCTTCTGACCGCCGCGCTCACCGACGCCGGCCTGGGCGATGTCGAGGTCATGCTGGAGTACGCGCTACCGCTGAACAGCAAGCGTGCCGACGTCGTCCTCGCCGGACTGCACCCGGTCACGCGGGAGCCGTCCTACGTCGTCGTGGAGCTCAAGCAGTGGAGTCAGGCCGCTCCGCACGAGGACGACCCCACCCTGTGCGATGTCGACGCCTACGCACACCCGGTGCTCAATCCGGTCGAGCAGGTGCGGCGATACTGCGACTACCTGGTCAATTTCAACGGCGCGGTGGCCGGGCACGCCAAGCGGATTCACGGATTGGCTTTCCTGCACAACGCCACCGAGGCCGGGGTGGCGGGACTGCGGGAGATCGAGCGCGACGGGCAGGGGCTGCTCTTCACGGGGGAGCGCCGCGGTGCGTTCCTGGAGTATCTCCGGTCGAAGCTGAGCGACGAACATCCCGGTGCTCATGCGGCCGACGAACTGCTCGCGGGCGCCACCGTGCCGTCGAAGCAGTTGATCTCCGTGGCAGCCCAGGAAGTGAGGGAGCGACAGCAGTTCGTCCTCCTGGACGAGCAGCAGGTCGCCTACCGCATGGTGCTCAATGCGGTGGAGAGGGCGAAGGATGCCGACCACAAGGAAATTGTCATCGTCACCGGCGGCCCGGGTACCGGCAAGAGCGTGATCGCCCTCCAACTGCTCGGCGAGCTGTACCGGAGGGGTATTGCCGCGGTCCACGCGACCGGCTCGCAGTCGTTCACCAAGACGATGCGCAAGGTGGCCGGTTCCAGGAAGCGGGAAGTCCAGGATCTCTTCAAGTACTTCAACAGTTTCATGACCGCGGACAAGAACAGTCTGAAGGTTCTGATCTGTGACGAGGCACACCGTATCCGGGAAACCTCCGTCAACCGCTACACGCGCGCGGCACTGCGGAGCGCCAAGCCCCAGATCGATGAACTCATCGACGTCGCCAGCGTGCCGGTCTTCTTCCTCGACGAACACCAGGTGGTGCGTCCCGGTGAGATGGGCACCGTGGACGAGATCCGAGAAGCCGCGGCCAGACGGGATATCGAATGCCACGTCGTCCCTCTGGACAGCCAGTTCCGCTGCGGAGGCAGCGCCGCCTACCTGCGCTGGGTGGTCCGGCTTCTCGGGCTCGAGCCGGGTGGACCGGTCGTGTGGGAGCCTGACGACCGCATGCGCCTGCTCGTGGCCGACAGCCCCGAAGAGCTGGAAGCGTTCCTCGTCGCCCGCCGGGCCGAGGGGTACGGTGCCCGGATGTCCGCGGGCTATTGCTGGCGATGGTCCCCCGAGCCCAAGCCCGGCGAGCCGTTGGCTCTCGATGTCGTCATCGGGAGCTGGGCCCGGCCTTGGAACCTGCGGGGGGACCGGTCGGTCTCCGGCGCACCCCCGTCAGCGCTCTGGGCCACCGATCCCGCGGGCTTCGGGCAGATCGGCTGCGTCTACACCGCCCAGGGGTTCGAGTACGACTGGTCCGGCGTCATCGTCGGCCCGGACCTGGTCTGGCGGGGCAACCGCTGGATCACCGACCGCACCGCGTCCAAGGACCCGGTGTTCAACAAGTCCACTCCCGACAGCGACGTGGACCGTCTCATTCGGAATACGTACAAGGTGCTGCTGACGAGGGGCATGGTCGGCACGATCGTGTACTCGGCCGACGCGGAGACCCGCGAGAAGCTTCGGGAACTGGTACTCGGCCGACCGAAGTCACGGGCTTCCGCGGTCGAGGAGCCGCTTGTGGGGAGATGAGCCGGTGACGTCCGCCATGATGTCCGTGCTTCGAGCCGACCGATGCCTCACCCGTGTCAGGTGAGGCGAACACTTCATTTAGGATTCCAGACGTTATTGCGGCCCGACGGGCTTCCCTTTGTGGACACGCCCCCCATCCGCACGAGTCACTCGTGCCCTGGGGGATCCACCTCGTGTCCATGCTCCTGCTCAAACTCGCGGCGCGGGATCTGCTACACCTGAACTCAAGACGCCGTATGGTGCCCCACCTCGCCGCGAGGTGGAAGCACTTCCTCACCACGGACGCCTCGTTGACCGAACGTTCCGCCTGGGCGGAGAGCTTGGTACACCTCGCCGAGGATCTGGTCGCCGCCGGCCGAGGGAACGTCGAGATGGTCGTCGAGTGCGCGGCCACGCTCGACGAGAACGACCGCCCCGGGGACCCGCGGCTCATCGACGTCGTCCTTGTGGGCCAACATCCGGAAGAGAACGGGCTCTCCATTCAACTCGTCGAGTTGAAGCGATGGTCGACGGTGACCCGGGTGGAGCGGGCCACCGCAGAGCTGGTGCATGTCCCCGGTATGGGCGAGAAGAAGCATCCGGCGCTCCAACTGCACGAATATTACGAGGCGTTCACGAGCGACAGAGGTCCGCTGTACGGACTGGACTTCGAGTGTGGCGGCTTCGCCTATCTGCACAACGCCACCGACGCCTCGGTGCTCCCGCTGATCGGCGTGGACGCGCCGACCGGTTCCTACGCTCGCGTCTACACGAACGACCGCCGCGCCCAACTGCTGTCGGACCTGCGGAGCAGCTTCGCCGCCGACGGCGCCGACTCGGCGGCCGAGGTTCTGCTGCGGAGCATGGGTCTGCGCAACACCCCCCTGCTCGACGCGATGATCCGCTCCAGTGGCGAGGACACGGTCTTCACCCTGCGCGGCCGTCAGAAGAAGGTCGCGGACCAGATCCTCGACACGGCCGCCAAGGTGCTGCCCGATCCCCGTCAGCCCGCGCTCCTCCCCGACGAGCGACGGGTGGTGTTCCTGGTCACGGGGGGTGCCGGTACGGGCAAGAGTGCCATCGGCCTGCAGCTCAAGGCTGAACTGGAGGCGGAAGGCCGTACGGTCAAGTACGCGAGCGGCAGCAGGGCGTTCAACGGTGCCCTGCAGGAGCATGTCGGCTACGGCGACCGGGAGTTCAAGGAGTCTTTCACCTACTTCAGCAACTTCGTCACCCCGCCCGATCCACCACTGGACGTGCTGATCTGCGACGAGGCCCACCGTCTGCGCAACCGCTCCACCAACCGCTTCTGGAAGCCGGAGGACTGGGGCACCAAGCCTCAGGTGGACGAGCTTCTCGACGCCTCCCGGTTGACCGTGTTCTTTCTCGACGAGGGGCAGTCCGTACGCCCGCAGGAGGTCGGCACCACCGCTCTCGTGGAGGACGCGGCACGGCGCTACGACGCCAGCCTGGTCCGTTACCGCCTGCGCGAACAGTTCCGGTGCGGCGGCAGCGACGCCTACATCCGCTGGGTGAGGGGCGCGCTGGGGGTGTCCGGCACGGAGCCGGAGCTGTGGACCCCGGACGGACTGATGCACGTCGAGGTCGCGGACAGCCCGGAGGAACTCGAGCGGATCATCCATTCCGAAGCGCGGGCGGGCGCGTCCGCGCGCATGGTCGCCGGGTACTGCTGGCCCTGGACGAAGCCCCTGGGCAAGGAGAAGCGGCTCGAGCCGGACGTCCGGATCGGTGAGTGGCACCGGCCCTGGAACGCGGACAGTGAGTCTTTCTGCGAGAACAAGACCGTGCCGCCCTCCAAGATCTGGTCCGTACACAAGGACGGCCTCGGCCAGATCGGCTGTGTCTACACCGCGCAAGGTCTGGAGTGGGACTGGTGCGGCGTGATCATGGGCGAGGACATGGTGCGACGGGGCGACAGCTGGGTGTTCCGCCGGGGCAAGGAAAGGGTGGACGAGGAGACGGGCGTCAAGCGAGTGGGCCTTCCCGGGTCGTTCGATCCCAAGGTGAGGCCGAAGAGTGTGGACGACGAGGAGTTCGCCCGCCTTGTCCGCCATGCGTACCACGTGCTGATGACCCGGGCGAGCCGGGCGACCGTGCTCTATTCCACAGACGAGGAGACCCGGAATTACCTGAAGAGTCTCGTCGGCGGTGTCGAGATTCACGGGCTGCGCCCCACCTGGGAAAATCTGCCGGAGCAGGCACGACAACCGCATCTGCCCCGTCCGGGCCGAGGACGGCGTCGGCGCAGGAAGCGTCAGAGGAACGCGCCACCCGGAGAGATGCACCTCTTCTGAGGCGCTGGACCGCCAGGTGGAGTGGCGGGCAGGTGGAGCGGCGGGCTCCCGGGCCCGCCACCTGCCGGTCAGAAGACCAGGCGCGCTGCCGCGGTGAGAGCCGTCACCAGCAGACTGACGACGACCTGCACCGCGACGTCGACCAGAATCTGACGAATCCGGTCACGACGTGCAAGGTTGTACTCAACGGGGTTCATCGGTTTCCACTCCTGAGCGGTGAGCTGGGAATGGCAGGGATCGCCCTACCGGGCATCCGCAGTCACACCGCGCGAAACACACGGTGGAGACCATTCGTCGCTCAACGCCGGGAATCGGCACCTGGAACACCGCCGACGTACCCTCCGGGAAGGTGCGCAGCGGGTGACCACACTAGCGCAAGGGCCAGTTGGCAAAGATCAATTCCGGTGGTCGTGAGGCCCGCCCGGTGCAGGAGGCAGAGGCACCGGACAAGGACCGGCTTCAGGACACGACCAGCCACTAGGATCTGTGTCAGGGGATCGGGCTACGGGGAACGGTCGCCCTTGCGGGACACGAGGAGCGGGGAAGAGGCATGCGGGAAGGCCGGTGGGTCACGGTCACCGAGTCCGAGTTCGATCACGAACGCCGCGGCCTGGAGGCGATCCGGGAGAAGCTCCCGGACTCCGACCCATGGCGCGCCTGGTCGAACTTCACTTTCACCGCGAACACCGGCCACGTCCGTGAAGTAGACCTGCTGGTCGTCGCCCCCGGCGGCGTCTGCATGATCGAGCTGAAGGACTGGCACGGCTCGGTCACCTCTGAGAACGGCACTTGGGTGCAAACCACGCCCGGTGGCCGTCGTCGGACGCACGGCAATCCGCTGCACCTGGTCAACCGCAAGGCCAAGGAACTCGCCGGCCTGCTCGCGCTGTCCGGGGGCAGGCGGGTCTGGGTCGCGGAGGCCGTCTGCTTCACGGACAACAGCCTTCGGGTACGCCTGCCCGCCCACGACCAGAACGGCGTCCACACCGTCCACCAGCTGGTCGAGACGCTCAAGCAGCCCCCACGTGACGAGCGGCGCCGTATCACCGCGATCGGTTCGCGGGAGATCGAGGCGGCCCTCAAGACCATCGGCATCCGCAAGAGCGACGCGCAGTACAAAGTCGGTCCGTACGAGTTGGAGCGGAAGTCCTTCGACTCCGGTCCCACGTGGGCGGACTATCTCGCCCGTCACAGCGACCTCCCCGAGGCCGCCCGCGTCCGTATCTACCTGAGCGAGCGCGGCTCTGACGCCTCTCTGCGCCAGTCCGTCGAAAACGCCGCCCGGCGCGAAGCCGCGGTGCTGGGTCGTTTCAAGCACCCGGGTGTGGTCGAACTCAAGCAGTACTTCCCGTCCGGGCACGCGGCCGGCCCCGCCTTGATCTTCGATTACCACCCGGACACCCTGAAGCTGGACGAGTACCTGGTCCAGTACGGCGAGAAACTGGACATCCTCGGGCGGATGGCGCTGGTCCGCCAGCTTGCCGAGACCATGCGCTCCGCGCACTCCAGCCGCATCCACCACCGGGCGCTGGCAGCACGCTCCGTGCTGGTGGTCCCCCGCCCGCGCGGCCGGAAGGGCCGGGCTGTGGGGGAGGAAGCCGCTTGGCTCACCCCGCAACTCCATATCTCCGACTGGCAGATCGCCACTCAGCGCAGCGGCGACTCCTCCCAGGGCCAGGGCATGACCCGCTTCGCACCGACCGCGCTGTCCGCCCAGCACGTGGCGGATGACGCCGATGCCTACCTCGCCCCCGAACTCACCGCGCTCAATCCCGACCCGGTCCACCTCGACGTGTACGGTCTCGGCGTCCTCACCTACCTGCTGGTCACCGGAAAGGCCCCGGCGGCCAGCCAGGCCGAGCTGCTGGCCCGGCTGGAGGCGGGGGAGGGCCTGCGCCCCAGCTCCCTGGTGGACGGCCTGTCGGAGGACGTGGACGAACTGGTGCAGGCAGCCACCGCCTACCGGCCGGGTCAGCGACTCTCCAGCGTGGACGAGTTCCTGGAGCTGCTGGAGGTTGTCGAGGACTCCCTCACCGCTCCGGCCGCGGCAGCCACCACTACGGAGGGGCCGAACGACGAGGACGACCCGCTCGCAGCCGACAAGGATCCCCTGGAGGCCGTCGCCGGCGACACGTTCGCGGGCCGGTGGGAGATCCGCCGCCGCCTCGGCACCGGCTCGACCAGTCGCGCCTTCCTCGTCCGTGACCTTCAGGCCGAGGCCCGCAGGACCCGCCCGCTGGCCGTCCTGAAGGTCGCCCTCTCCGACAGCCGAAGCGAGATCCTCGCCCGCGAGGCCGAGGCCATGGGACGCCTGCGCCCTCACTCCGGCATCATCCGTCTCATCGAACCCGAGCCGTTGCACATCGGCGGCCGAACCGTTCTGGCACTGGAGTACGTCGGAGACGAGCGCGACGACAACGGACAGGGCACCGAGGGCGGCGGTCGCCCCCGCCGCCGCGAGGAGACCGTCGCCCGCCAACTGCGCGACAACGGCCGCCTCCAGGTCGATCAGCTGGAGGCGTACGGCGACTACCTCTTCGGAGCCGTCGACTTCCTGGAGGGCGAGGGCGTCTGGCACCGCGACATCAAGCCCGACAACATCGCTATCCGCATCCGCCCCAACCGCACTCGCGAACTCGTCCTCATCGACTTCTCCCTCGCCGGCTACCCGGCGAAGAGCACCAACGCGGGCACCGACGGCTACCTCGACCCCTTCGTCGACGTCATCACCCGAGGCTCGTACGACTCGCACGCCGAGCGGTACGCCGTCGCCGTCACCCTGCACCAGATGGCCTCCGGCGAGCTGCCCAAGTGGGGCGACGGCAGTGTC
This sequence comes from Streptomyces sp. NPDC087420, assembly GCF_044744165.1. Classification (NCBI taxonomy): domain Bacteria; kingdom Bacillati; phylum Actinomycetota; class Actinomycetes; order Kitasatosporales; family Streptomycetaceae; genus Streptomyces; species Streptomyces sp. NPDC087420. Next base: position 456,431 of record NZ_JBIUXU010000004.1, on the reverse strand, counting down.
CTGCCACGTATGACCGACCCGAAGGAGTGGCCGTACCCGACCATCGCGGCCGAAGCTTTCGATCCGGCCGTCCGGGACGGTCTCGTCGCTTTCTTCCAGAAAGCCCTGCATCGCGACGCGGGCCGGCGGTTCCCCGAGCTGAAGCCGCTGCGGGACGCCTGGCGCAAGGTCTTCCTCGACGCCTCGCGGACCGTCCCGTCCAGCCACCGTTCCCGCCACCCGGCCGCCGCGACCACGGCCGAGGGGACGCTCGCCGAGGGTGCCGCCGCAGCGGTGATCGCCGCTGTTGAGCCGGAGACCACCGAGCAGCAACGCGACCGCCTGGCCGCCGAGGTCAATCGAGACACCCCGCTGACCGTCTCCGGCCTCACGCCCGCCGCCCAGTCCTTTCTGTACGGCCTGGGCATCACGACGGTCGGCGAACTGCTCGACTACAGCCGCCGCAAGCTTGTCAACGCCCCCGGCCTGGGAGCGAAGACCCGCAACGAGGTCCAGCAGCGTCAGCGAGAATGGGGCGAGCGGCTGCGCGAACTCCCCGTCTCGCCGCTCACGCCTCAGGGCCGCGCGGAGGCCAAGGAGGAGCTGGAGCAGCTCACCGCTGTCGAGTCAGCTCTCGTCGGTGAACTCGCCACGGGGGCCTCGGCGGGAGCGCTGTCCCCTCGCATGCTGCGCTCCGTCAGCCTGGACACGCTCGCCACCGTCTTTGTGCCCGCCGTCAACAACAACGGCTCCAACCGCAACAAGGCGGAGATGGTACGGCTGTTGCTGCGCCTGCCTGACGAGCACGGTGTGCTGCCCGACATCGGGGTCTGGCCGAAGCAGAAGGACGTCGCGGACGCCCTCGCGCTGAGCCACGGCCGTATCCCTCAGATGCTCAAGGACGAGCGCAAGCGCTGGAAGGCGGAGCCCGCAGTCCAGGCACTGCGCGAGGAGATTATTGATCTGCTGGTCGGTATGGGGCGCGTGGCTTCGGCGGTGGAGATCGCGGACGCCCTGGCGGTCCGGCGCGGCACGCATCTTGCGGGGCGCGAGCAGCGGCGGGCAATGGCGCTGGCCGCTGTACGGGCCGTGGTCGAGGTGGAACAACTGGCGCCGCAAGAGGCCGAGTTCCAGCACCAGCCGAACCGCAAGGCGACGGACGAGTCCCTGGGCGCCGGTCTGCTGGCCCTCGACGTACGGGAGAACGACGGCCCGGACACCCCGACCGCCCCCGGCCTGCTGGAGTACGCGACCCGTCTCGGCAAGACGGCCGACCGGCTCGCAAGGCTGGACACCCTGCCGACGGCAGCGACCGTTCTGGCCGAGCTGGGAGCCCTGACGGTGCCACCAGGCACTGTGGACTGGGACGAGCGGCGCATGGTGGAGCTGGCGGCTGCGGCATCCGTGAACGCCGCTGCCACCCCGCGTCTGGAGATCTACCCGCGGGACTTGCCCCTGGTCAGGGCGTTGCGCCTCACGCAGGCGGGGCTCACCCGCTGGATTCCGGGTATGCCGGAGGGGCAGCAGCCGGGCTTGACCGGCGAGGCCGTGCACGAGAGGGTCCGTGCGCGCTTCCCGGAGATGGTCGTTCCTGACGGGCGTGGCGGCACGCACCACGAACTGCCGACGGGCGGCCCACTCACCAAGGCGTTGCGCGAGGCCGGCTTCGAACTGTCGCTGAACATGCACGAACGCGAAGGCGTACTGCGCTACCTGCCGACGCGGGTGGACGACGTGTCGAGCTACCTCACGACAGGTGCGTGGCGACAGTCGACGCGGCTGGGTGTGGTGACGCGGTACGCCGACGACCCGCAGCTCGCGGGCGCGGTGCGCGCGGAGGAACGGCTCCTCGCGTCGGCCCGCCGGGATGGGTACCGGGTGCTGACCGTACGGCAGCAGCTGGTGCGGGACGCGGTGCGGGAACTGGGCGCCGGGCGCCTGGGCACGGATGCGGTCTCGGTGACCGAGCTGTTCCTGGAGGCCCTGCACGCGCAGGTCACGCCGGGCACCAAGCCCACCTGGGAGACCCTGCTGAAGGCGGACGTTGCCGAGCCGGGCTCGAAGGGGGCGGTGCGGTTCGCGGAGTACGCGCGGACGGCATGGGGCGCGGTGGAGCCCCGGATCGCAGAGCTGCTGGGTACTGGTGGCGCCGGCGGGGCAGGTCCTGTCGGCCCTGTCCTACTGACCGAGGCCGGGGTGTTCGCGCGCTACGACGCGATGGGCGTCCTGGACCGGCTGGCTTCGGTGGCCAGGCACGGCGGCCGGGGGCTGTGGCTCCTGGTCCCGCAGGCCGACCCCTCGCGCGAGCCCCGGCTCGGGCAGGTGGCCGTGCCGTACCAGGCCGGCCTGGGGGAGTGGATTCAGCTTCCGGACACGTGGGTGGGCAACGCCCATCGCGGGTCCGGCGAGGTTGCGGCGACTGCCGCTGCCGCTGTCGAGGGAGACACGAAGTGATCGACCGCAAGGCTCTGTTGAACGACCTGAAGCAGCAGGTCAAGGCGGTCGAGACCGACCTTGGTCGACAGGTGAAGGCGCTGGGGGATGTCGGCGCGCGCCTGAGGGCCGAGTACGACCAGGCGCGCAAACTCGGCCGTACGGCGGCGACGTGGACCTCGTGGCTGGACGAACGGGTCACGCAGGTCGCGGTGGCGTGGGTGCTGGGGACTGTGTTCGTACGGTTCTGCGAGGATAACCGGTTGATCCCGGAGCCGTATCTGGCGGGGGCGGACGGGGACCGGCGGGAGCTGGCGGAGGCGCGGTACGACGCGTACGTGGAGTCGGACGATGACCCGACGTACCGGGGGTGGCTGGAAAAGGCGTTCGAGGAACTGGGCCAGGGCCAGGCGGGCCGCCTTCTCTTCGACAAGCGGCACAACCCGCTGTATCAGGTCCCGATCTCGCATGACGGTGCGCGGGACTTGGTCGAGTTCTGGCGCGGGAGGGATGAGGCGGGCGTGCTCGTCCACGACTTCACCGACCCGCTGAACGAGGATGGTACGGAGGGCTGGGACACCAGGTTCCTTGGTGACCTGTACCAGGACCTGAGCGAGCTGGCGCGGAAGACGTATGCGCTGCTGCAGACGCCGGAGTTCGTGGAGGAGTTCATCCTCGACCGGACGATGAACCCGGCGGTGCGGGAGTTCGGGTACGAGGGCCTGAAGATGATCGACCCTACGTGCGGGTCGGGGCACTTTGTGCTGGGGGCGTTCCGGCGGTTGGTGCGGTTGTGGGGGGAGGGGCAGCCGGGGCGGGATGTTCATGAGCGGGTAGCGGCAGCGCTGAAGTCGGTGCACGGCGTGGACGTCAATCCGTTCGCGGTGGCTATTGCACGCTTCCGGTTGCTGGTTGCTGCGATGGCTGCGGGGGGTGTGAGGACGCTGGCGGAGGCGGCGAAGTACGAGTGGCCGCTACACCTGGCGGTTGGGGACTCGTTGATCAAGGCGCGTCGTATTCAGCAAGAGAACCTGTTCGGCGAGCTGGACACCGGTCTCGTGGACGAGTTGGCCGAGTTCAAGTACGCCACGGAAGACATCCACGAATACCAGGAAATTTTGCGGCCCGGTCGATATCACGTGGTGGTGGGGAACCCGCCGTACATCACGGTGAAGGATAAGACGCTCAATTCGCTTTACCGGGAACTTTATCCGGCGTGCGCCGGAAAGTATGCGCTATCGGTGCCGTTTGCCCAACGGTTCTTCGAGCTGGCCAAGCGGGGGGATGCTGAGGGGCGTGGCTACGGCATGGTCGGCCAGATCACCGCGAACTCATTTATGAAGCGGGAGTTCGGGACTCAGCTCATCGAAGGCTACTTCGGGCACGCCGTGGAGTTGACCGAGGTTATTGACACTTCGGGCGCCTACATTCCAGGGCACGGGACACCAACGGTCATTCTCGTGGGCAGGCAGCGAGGAGGCGATGGGCGATCGCCCCTCATTCGGACTGTTCGCAGTGTGCAGGGTGAGCCATCTGCGCCGGACGACCCCGCGAAGGGCGTGGTCTGGCAGGCAATCGTCGAGCAGATCGACAAGCCTGGCTCGGTGAGCCAGTGGGTGTCTGTGGGCGATCTTTCGCGTTACGAGTACTTTAGCTCGCAGCCGTGGATTCTTACTGACGGCGGCCTGGAGATGGTAGACAGAATCGCCGTTTCTGCATCCAAGACTTTGTCAGATTTCGTTTCCGTCATCGGCATGACGGTGCTGACTTTGGAAGACGATGCTTATCTGGCACCTTATTCGTTTATGTCACGCAAGAACTTGACGGAATGCTCGGTCACCTTCGTGACGGGTGATGAGGTGCGTGACTACTCCATCTCATCCCGGGATCTGGTTCTGATGCCTAGCTCATGGGACGGGAGTCGCCGCGAGCTCGGCGCTGAGGCGATGAATCATTTCTGGGTGTACCGGACCCGTCTGCGAAAGAGGCTCTATTTCGGCCGAGTGCCGGAAGACCGTGGGTTGCGCTGGTTCGACCTCGGCATGCTATTTGCTGAGCGGCATCGTTCGTCGCTCTCCATCACGTTTCCGGCGGTGGCCACTCATGCGCACTTCGTTCTTGATCGGGGCGGGAAAGCCTTCAACCGCCATGCGCCAGTGATCAAGTTGCGAGAGGGGGCGAGCGAGGAGGAATATCTGCGGTTGCTAGGGTTGCTCAACAGCTCTACGGCCTGTTTCTGGCTTCAGCAGGTGTCTCATAACAAGGGTGAGGGCGGCGGTGCTCGTGTCGACGCCGGATACTCAGCCATGGGGAGTGAGGCATGGAAGAACTCGTTCGAGTTCACTGGAACTAAGCTCCAGGAGTTTCCTCTCCCAGATAACTATCCCACGGTGCTCAGTGCCAACCTCGATGCCGCTGCCCAACAGCTCGCCGCCACTTCCCCTTTGGCGCTCGTCAAGGGAGAAATTCCCACTGCTTCCGTCCTCCGGGAGGCGAAGACTCGCTGGACGGCCCTCCGCGGCCGGATGATTGCCTTGCAGGAGGAGCTGGATTGGCAGGTCTATTATCTGTACTCCCTGAATGGCGAGGATCTTTGCGCCCCTGAGGAGTCCGTGCCCGAACTCTCCCTTGGGGAGCGGGCCTTCGAGATCGTGCTTGCTCGGTCTGTGGAACGCGGTGAGGTGCGGACAGAGTGGTTTGAGCGTCACGGCTCAACCCCGATCACGGAAATCCCGGCTCACTGGCCTGAGCCTTACAAGGAAGTCGTAGGCAGGCGGATTGCTGCCATGGAGAAGTCCCGGGCGATCCGGACGTTGGAGCGGCCGGAGAACAAGCGCCGCTGGAAGACGGAGGGGTGGGACGTGCTCCAGGAGAAGGCCCTGCGCTCCTGGTTGCTTGAACGGATGGAGAACCGGGACCACTGGTTCGACGAGAATGACCAGCCGACTGTTCTCACCCTTGCTCGTCTCACCGACGCACTCTCCCGTGACGAGGACTTCGTCTCCGTTGCCAAGCTCTACGCGCCCCGCGAGGAACTCGCGAAGGTCGTCGCCGAGCTGGTCACCAACGAGCATGTGCCATTCCTTTCCGCCCTGCGCTACAAGCCTGCCGGGCTGAAGAAGCGGGCCGACTGGGAAGAGGTGTGGGACCTTCAGCGCAAGGAGGACGCCGAGCCCGACGAGCCCGCCAAGCGGAAGATCCGGGACTCCATCCCAGTACCGCCGAAGTACACCTCGGCCGACTTCCTTCGTGTCTCCTACTGGAAGGCGCGCGGCAAGCTTGACGTGCCCAAGGAGCGGTTCATCTCCTACGGGCAGACCAACGCCGCCACCCCCGAGCTGTTCGGGTGGGCCGGCTGGGATCAGCGGGAGCAGGCGCAGGCCCTTGCCACTTACTTCACCAACACCGCTCTTTCCGCCGAGGAGATCACGCCGTTCCTCGCTGGCCTGCTCGAACTCCAGCCGTGGTTGTCCCAGTGGCACAACGAGTTCGACATGCTCTACAGCGGCTCCCCGGCGGACTTCTTCGCCGGTTACCGCCAGCAGAAACAGGGCGAGCACGGACTCACCGATGACGACCTCCGTGCCTGGCGTCCGGCAGCCGCGACCCGAGGTCGTCGCGCAGCAATGAAGCAGTAGCCAGGAGTAGATCCAGGTCTGTCGGTTCAGAGGCCACCCGGTTCGTGAGTGGGTGGCCCTGCGTCGGCACGCGCAGCTCTGCCCATACCGTCTTGCCTGGCGCGGCCCGGCGGGGGCTGACGCCCCAGTTGTCCGCGAGGGCGGCGACGAGGAGCAGGCCGCGGCCGGACTCGGATGTGGCCTCGGGGGCCGGGGGAGTGGACGGCGGTTGCTTCTCGGTACGGGTGTCCGTCACCTCGATGCGGAGGGTGTTCCCGGCCAGGGTGAGGTGGAGGTGGAAGTCCCTGCCAGGAACATGGCCGTGGCGCACGGCGTTTGCCGTGAGTTCGGCCGTGATGAGAGTGAGCGTCTCGTTCGGCGGGGTGGTGTACGGGTGGCCCCAGTCGTCCAACCGGTGCGAGACGAGTCGACGGGCGAGGCGGGCACCGCGTGGTGTCGAGGTGAAGCGCATGGTGAACTCGCATTCTGGCGCCGGGTGCTGTGGCATATGCCCGTTCGAGGGAGTTGTCGACTTCATGCGGTCAACAGTTCCGGACTGTGCGTAGCGTTGAACAGGAGTGACGTGCTGACGGGTGCGGGTTGTATGCGCGGGCGGTGCGGTTGTGTGCGGTGTCGGGCGTGACCGCCTTCAGAGCTGCGCGTTGGGCGGGCGGGGTCGGGTGGCTGTGATGGTTTTACGGGAGGCGCTGCGGCATGGACGACGAGGTTCAGCAGGCGGACGATGAGTTTGGGACGGGCATTCTTTGCCTGTTTGGGCGGCAGTTGAAGTTGTTACGGGAGCGCGCGGGGATGGACCGCGCGGGGCTCGGATCGTTGACCGGGTACTCGGCCTCGACGATCGCGGCGTTCGAGCAGGGGAGACGCATTCCGCCGCCGAAGTTCATCGACCGCGTCGATGAAGTGCTGGAGGCGGGTGGAGTGTTGAGTGCGAGCAAGGAGGAGGTGGCTCGGGCTCAGTACCCGGCGTTCTTCCGCGACGCGGCGCGGTTGGAGGCCAAGGCGGTGGCCCTGCATGTGTATGCGACCAAGGCAGTGCCAGGACTCTTGCAGACGGAAGGGTACGCGCGAGCAGTGTTCTCGATGTGGCGTCCCCTCCTGGACGGGGAGACCATCAACCAGCGGGTAGCGGCTCGCCTGGCACGCCAGGAAGTTTTCTCCCGGACTCAGTTGCCGACCATCAGCTTCGTCATTGAGGAGTTCGTTCTGCGGCGACCACTCGGTGGATGGGCGACGATGCAGGGCCAGTTGGAGGAGATTCTGTTGCACGGGCACCGGCGCAACGTGGAAATCCAGGTGATGCCGATCGAGCGCGACGAGCATGCTGGGTTGGAAGGCCCCTTCACCTTGATCGAGACGCACGAAGGGCAGAGGATCGCTTACGTGGAGTCGTACAAGGACAGCCGTCTCTACACGGAGCGGAGGCAGGTGCGGGAGATCGAAGAGCAGTACGGCATCCTTCGGGCCCAGGCCCTCACTCCGCGTGAGTCGCTGGCCCTCATCGAGAAGTTGCTTGGAGAGAGATGAACGCCCAACAGCGCATAGAGCTGGTACCTGAGTCGGCCTGGTTCAAGAGCAGTTACAGCACAGGCTCGGGTGGCGAATGCGTCGAGGTCGCGGTCCGCCCTGCCAGGGTCCAGGTCCGCGACTCGAAGGACAAAACCCGTACCGCACTGGCCGTACAACCCGTGGCGTGGACCACATTTGTCAAGTTTGCAGCGCTTTGACAGGAGCAGGCGTTTTCGTTCCGGTCGCAATGCTGCGACGGGCCGACGCCGCTCCGAGGCCGGAGCGGCGCCTGCGCCCGTAAGCCCTCGGGCCCGTCAGGGCACTCGGCGCCGGCGGTCGCAGCGACGGTCAGCCTCGTGACTCCTCGAACGTGGGCGACGTGTCGCCCGCCACCCCTGGCCACGACGTCGGCGCCGGGCCGAACGCGCGACGCCCGGCGCGTACCGCCAGAGCGGCGAGCGCGGCGTTGGCGCCGCCGCCGATCACCGCGCCGATCCCGAACGGTGCCACGCGGCCGAGCACGATGATTCCCTGCTTGGTCCCGTACTTCGTGATGAAGTTCTTCCCCAGGATCTTGTTGATCTGGCGCAACGTCTCGACCGGCACCTTGGCGACCACCTGGCGTCCCCAGTGCTGTCCCGTGCGCTCGGCGACCTTGGTGATGGTAGCGGAGCCGGACCCGCCGAGCATGATTCCCATCACGATCGTCCTGCGGCGCTCGACCTCGTCGATGGGGATCGCGTGGACTTCGGCGACCGAAAGCGCGAAGAGGGCGCTCAACTCAAGAGACGAGAGGGTCTCACCCGCCGACAGCGCCAGTGCGACTCCCGTGCCGACGCCGGGCGCGGCGGCCGTCGCTCCCACCGCGGCGCCTGTGCCGCTCAGGGCGCTGACGTACATCCGCTCCAGGTTGCGGATCACGTGTGCTGGTGTCGCCTCCGGGTTGCGCTGGCGGGCCCGGGCGATGTTCTTGCGTACCAACGGAGTCTGGAGGTCGATGGCTTTGTCCAGGAGGTCCAGGACTCGCTGTCCACGTCCGGATGCTTCCGGATCCGGTCCGTCGTGGGCATCTGTCGCCATGCCGTGGCCCCCCAGGTCGTCACGTGCCAACTGAAGGTGCCACTCAATCAGCCGAGCGGACCTCGCGTCAGCCGAACCAACGCAACTCGAGGAGGCATGTACGACGGATGCAGACGGTCTCCGCGCGATGCGGCAAGAACGGTCGTCCGGCGATCGTCGGCCCTCGAGCATCCCTAGGATTGGCACCTTGGTGGGTGTCGTCGCCTACCCCTATTTCCGGATTCACCCCTACGATCTGGACCGGCGGCGCAGGCGACGGATCGGACCGCCGCTCCAGGTCGCGACGTTCGGTCTCGACCTCGGCCGGGACGATCTCGGTGAGCTGCTCGGGAAGCGACACATTGCACTTCTGGGTTGTCATACCGTCGACCATGTCGAGCGGTGGATCGGCCGGCCGGCGAACGACAGACATCCCACATGATCGAGTACGAGCGGCGGCGGGAGCCGCCAGATGGAGAGCGTGACCGGTAATGGTCCAGCAGCAGCCCCTCCTCCGCGATGTCATCGACATCAAGGAGAACATCTCCACCTCGGACTTCGTCCTGTCCCTGGCCGAGGCGACGACACCCGAGGGCGCGCAGAACGCGCTCAAGAACTACGTCGTCACCGAGCGGCTGCTGGAGAACTTCGACGAGGCGCTGGCGCTGATCAAATCCTCGCTCGACGGGCATCGCTCCAAGGCGGCCTACCTGCACGGCTCGTTCGGTTCCGGTAAGTCCCATTTCATGGCGGTGCTGTACGCGCTGCTCAGCGGCGACCCGGCTGCTCGTGCCCGCACCGAGTTCGACCCCGTGCTGACCAAGCACGAGTGGCTGACCACGGACGGCAAGAAGTTCCTGCTCGTGCCGTACCACATGCTCGGCGCGAAGGCGCTGGAACAGCGGGTGCTCGGCGGGTACGTCACGCACGTCAAGAAGTTGCACCCGGACGCCCCGACCCCGCAGGTGTACCGGACTGACTCCCTCTTCGCCGACATCCGTGCCAACCGTGCCACCTACGGTGACGAGGCGGTCATCCGTGGCCTGGGCGGCGGCGACGGAGAGACGGACGAGTGGGGCGAGGGGTTCGCCTGGACCCCACAGCTCCTCGACACCGCCCTCGCCGCCGAGGAGAACCATGAAGGGGGCACACCCCTCGACCTCCTCAACCCCTCCACCCCGGTCGAACTGCGCGCCAAGCTGGTCAACGACGCCGGCACCAACCTTTTCCCCGGCTTCGCCAGGAACGCCGCCGAGAACGAGCACGGCTTCATCTCCCTGGACGCCGGCCTTTCCGTCATCGCCGAGCACGCCAAATCGCTCGGCTACGACGGACTGATCCTGTTCCTGGACGAGCTGATCCTCTGGCTCGCCACCCTCATCCACGAGCAGAAGTTCGTCGCCCGCGAGGCCAGCAAGATCACGAACTTCGTGGAGGGCGGGGACGCCCGGCGTGCCATCCCCGTCGTGTCGTTCATCGCCCGCCAGCGCGATCTGCGCGAACTGGTCGGCGAGGAGGTGTCCGGCGCGGCGGAAGCCTCCATCCAGGACACCTTGAACCTCGCCTCCGGCCGGTTCGACAAGATCACCCTGGAGGACCGCAACCTCCCGCAGATCGCTCACGCGCGCATCCTCAAACCGAAGGACGCCGAGGCGGAACGGCTCGTCGAGGCGGCCTTCGAGCAGACCAAGCGGGTCGGCACCCAGGTCTGGGACACGCTCCTCGGCTCGGAGAAGGGTACGACCGGAGCGGACGCGGAGTCGTTCCGGCTGACGTACCCGTTCTCGCCGGCGTTCATGGACACCCTTGTCCACATCTCGTCCGCGTTGCAGCGTTCCCGTACCGGTCTGAAGCTGATGGGCGAACTTCTCGCCGCCCATCGCAACGAGATCCGCCTCGGTCAGCTCGTCCCGGTCGGCGACCTCTACCCGGTGATCGCGAAGGGTGGCGACAAGCCGTTCACCGACAGCCTCAAGGTGGTCTTCGAGGCCGCCGACAAGCTGTACAAGACCAAGCTCCGGCCCTACCTCCTCAGCTCGTACGACATCACCGAGGACGACGTCGAGCAGTACGTCAACCGGCCCGAGGCCGTCACCGACCCGCAGCGTGCCAACCGCTGCCGCATGTTCATCGGCGACAACCGGCTCGTGTGCACCTTGCTGCTGTCCGCGCTCGCGCCCAGCGTGCCCTCCCTCGCGGAGCTGACCATCCGGCGGCTCGGCGCCCTCAACCACGGGTCGGTCCTCGCGCCCATCCCGGGGGCCGAGGTCGGCATCATCAAGAACAAAGTGGCGGAGTGGGCCGCCAGGTTTCCCGAGATCAAGGAGACCGGTACCGACGCCAACCCCGGCGTACGGCTGGAGCTGTCCGGCGTCGACGTGGACTCCGTCATCGCCAACGCCCAGGTCAACGACAACCCCGGCAACCGGGTCGCCCTCGCCCGGCGTCTGCTCTCGGAGGAACTCGGCGTCGAACAAGGACAGTTGAGCGATCAGCTCGGCTTCGTGTGGCGCGGTACCTCCCGCACCGCCGAGATCGTGTTCGGGAACGTCGTCGACGAGGACGAGCTGCCCGACCACGACTTGATGCCGCAAGAGGAGGGCCGCTGGCGTATCGCGATAGACCTTCCTTTCGACGAAGGCGAGTGGGGCCCGGTCGACGACGCCAACCGCATCCGGCGGCTGCGCGAGCGCCAGCAGGGCGAGCGGTCCCGTGTCGTCGCCTGGCTGCCCGCCCATCTGTCCGCACAGCGCTTCGCCGACTTCCGGCGTCTTGTTGTCATTGACAAGGCGCTCGCCGACGAGCACCGCTTCGACACCCAGTACGCGGGCCACCTCAACGCCGACAACCGCAGCCGCGCCAAGGGCCTTCTCGCCACCCAGCGCGAGGCGCTGCTCAAGCAGGTCAAGGGCGCTTTCAAACAGGCTTACGGGCTCGCCCAGAAGCAGACCGCCGATGTTGTGCCCGACTTCGACGACCACTTGGTCCCGCTGCCCGATGTTGACGGCCTCACCCTGTCGTTCGGGCAGAGCCTGTACGACGGCATCCGGCACGTTGCGGGCAAGCTGCTCGCCCACCAGTACCCGGCTCACCCCGACCTCGACCCCGATGCCACCGGCACCGCCGTCAAATCCGCCGACACCCGCAAGGTGTTCACCCACCTGCGTGCCGCCGCCGAAGCGCGGGACGGGCGGGTGGAGATCCCGGCTGCCGACCGTAAGCTGATGCAGCGGATCGCCGGGCCCCTGCGTCTCGGGCAGCAGAAAGAGGCGTACTTCGAACTGTCCCGCTACTGGGCCGACCACTTCCGCCAGCTCGCCAGCGCCCAGGGCGTCGCCGGGGATCTGTCCCTGATCACCCTGACCGACTGGACGGACAAGCCCGACCCTCGAGGCTTGCCCGACTTTCTCACCCGGCTCGTCGTTGCCGCGTTCGCCGAGATGGACGACCGGGTGTGGGTGCGCGGCGGCGCCGTACTCGATCCCGCGCCCGAACTGTCCGCGATCAAGGACCATGACGCGCTGCGCAGTCAGCCGCTTCCCGCTGAATCCGACTGGGACAGCGCGCGGCAGCGCTTCGAGACGATCTTCGGACAGAAGGCTCCTGGCCTGCGGCGCGGCCGGATGGTCAACCAGTTCGCCCGCCAGATCATCGAGGCCGCACGTGCCCACCGGGACTACGCGGCCGACCTGGTGCACCAGTTGGAGGCCCGCGCGTCCTTCCTCGGCCTGAACCAGACCGCCGACACGGGACGGCTCGCGCTCGCCCGCCGCTCCCTGCAACTGCTGGACGCGCTCACTGCGGAGGCAGGCAAGGGCGCGGCCGGAGCGAAGAAAACCGTGGAGGCACTCGCCTCCTTCGATCTCGGCGAGACCAGTGCGGACCGGTACGGTACCTCCATCAAGCAGGCCCGCGGCGTCGCGGAGGCGGTCGCGTCCGCGCCCTGGAGCACCCTCGAACTCGCCGCCGGGCTCGGCCCCGAGGGTGCGGCACTGCTCGACTCGCTGCGGAACGTGGCCCGCGACGACCAGCGCACCGCGGACCTGCGCGACGCCCTGACCCGTACCCAACGCGAGGTCGTCGCCCTGGTGAAGCGCAGCCAGGCCGCCACCATCTCGCCGCCCGCGCCCGCGCCCGTGGCTCCGCAGCCGACGGCCGACGACCTGTCCCTGAACACACCGACCAGCGACCCGCGCATCGCTTACACCCCGCCGGCGACACCCACGCCGATCGCCCCCGGAAGCGGCTCCGCGCGAACGGCTGGTGGCCGCCGTACGACCGTGGCACGCGCCGCCGCCGATCTCCAGGCCGAACTGTCCGAACTGGCCTCCCGCCATCCCGACGCGACGATCGAGATCACCTGGAAGGTCGTCGAATGACGGAGACCGTCGCAGTCGCCCCGGGCGCCGTACGGCTGAACACCGCGACCGTCACCCAGTACCTGTCCTCGCAGTCCTCCCTCGCCGCGTCACTGACCGGAGACGGCGGGGGCAGGCGCCGGGTCGTGCTGCTGCGGTCCGCGCCCCAGTGGGACGGACCCGCCGAACCCGCGTGGGACGAGGATCGGACGGCCGGCGTCGCGGTGGCTCCCTCACCGCTCGCCGTCCACGAACTCGTCCTGGATCACCTGGCGGGCCGACGCCCCGGCCCCGCCGTACTGGTAGTCCTCACCGATCGTGAGCAGAACGAACTCGACCCCGCGATCACGGCCCGCGTCCACAAGAAACACGTGGACATGGTCGACAGCTGGGACGTCGTGCGGGAGGCATTCGGCGCCCGGCAGATCGACCCGCGTCTGAAGAACGTCAACTGGGCCGCCGAAGCCCTGCTCGACGCCACCCCACCCGGTGGCTGGCCGCCTGTGCCCGGCGGCTGGCTGTCCAGGCAGTACGCTCTCGGCTCGCTTGCTCAGCGCCGCCTGCGGCTCGGCCGGTACGACACCGAGGCCGACATGCGACGCCCTGACGACGACCGGCTCGATGCGCAGACTCTGCTGCACTGGTCGACCCGGCCCGGCGCTCCCGAGCGGCTGCTGGGCCTGCGGGGACCGGAGCGTGCCGGGCTGATGGCCTTTCTCGGCGAGGAGGACCAGGCAGGTCTCGCCGGGCGCGCCCTGCTCGCTCTCGTGGACGCCGAGCGCGGCTCGGACGCCGCAGCCTTCGGCATCGTCTGTGCGGCTCTGTGGCAGCACGCTGAACTTGCCCCGGAGACTTATCAGTCCCGGGGCCGCGCCGAACGCTACTTCGGTGACCAGCCTCCAGCTGTCGGGGAACAGCTCGATGCTCTGGTAGGGACCTTGGGACGATTCGCCGAGGAGTACGTGAGCACGCTGCTCACGGCCGGACACCGGCGTGGTGGCGCCGACGCGGACCAGGCCCGTGAGGCGCGCCGTACCAGCGGAATCGTGCTCGACCGGGCCGCGGTGCTGGGCCGCCAGTTCGGCGCGGACGCGGCCGTCGCGGCGAGCCCCCTCCTGCGTGGCGGACTGGAAGCCCGGTTTACCGCCGTCGGCCGGGCCCTTGCGGCGGGCAACACGGCCGCGGTCGCGGAGGCCGTACGACGCCTCGCGGACCACGGGCTCGCCACTGATCCGGACGAGTCCGCACGCATCGAACGGGCCCGCATGGGGCAGCGCGTCGCTCTCTGGCTGGGCACCGACCCGTCCGTCGATGCCGACAACGTCGGCGAAGCCATACAACGGCACATCACCGAAACCGGCTGGGCCGACCTCGCGCTGGAGCACATCGAAGCCGGCGGCGACCCGGACCCCGTTCTCAAGGCCGCCTACGACACCCTGGGCAAGCGCGCCAGGGACCGACGGCGCCAGATCGACGCGTCCTTCGCGCGCTTGCTGGCCGGCTGGACACAGGACGGTGCCCCGGGCGGAATGCTCACCGTCGAGACATTTCTCGACCGCGTGGTCGGGCCCGTCGTCCGGCGCGGAGAGGAGCGGCGGGTGCTGCTGCTCGTGCTCGACGGCATGAGTGCGGCCATAGCCAGCGAACTCGGCGAAGAACTACGCCGCTCCTGGGCGGAGTTCGACCCGCTGGGTGTCGACAGGCCGTGTCGGCGGGCGATGGCCGCAGCCCTCCCTACGGTGACTGCCGTGTCCCGGACGTCGCTCTTCGCCGGCACCCTGATGAAGGGCACCCAGGCCGACGAGAAGAGGCTCTTCCCTGCACTGAAGCTGTGGAGCGGGGTACCGGCCGCCGTCTTCCACAAGGACGACCTGCGTACCGAGGAAGCGGGTGACACCTTCGGTCCGGCCCTCACCGAAGCGCTCACCGACGGCCGGACTCATGTCGCCGTCGTCCTCAACGCCATCGATGACCGCCTCGCCAAGGAACAGAAACTCGGTGACGGTACCTGGCGGGTCGATGACGTACCCGGCCTGCGTGACCTGCTCCGGGTCGCGGCGGCTCAGGGCATGGCGGTCATCGTCACCAGCGACCACGGCCACGTCGTCGACCGGCACGGGACGAGGGCCGACGCGGCCACCGAGCCCGCCTCCGCGCGGCACCGCTTGCCCGGTGGCGGCCCGATCGGCGAACGCGAGATCCTCCTTTCCGGGCCGCGCGTGGTCTGGCCCGAGCCCGGCGCGTCCATCGTCGCGCTCTGGGACGCGGACTCCCGCTACACCGCGCTCAAGGCCGGCTACCACGGCGGGGCCTCCCTCGCCGAGTTCACCATTCCGGTGCTCGCGTTCCTGCCGTTCGGGGCGGAACCGCCTCAAGGGTGGCGGGAGTTGGGAGACCAGCGGCCGTCCTGGTGGGTTCCGGAGGAGGCGGGGAGATCGGCATCGGACGAGCGTTCGGCTCAACCCGCCCGAGTGGCTCCGAAGAAGGGGACGGCAAAGCCCCGGAAGAAGCAAACAGAGCTCGCGGCGCTGCCCGACGCGCTCTTCGACGTGGCCCTGACCGCCGGAGGAGACGACGCCTTGCTCACGCCCGTCGTTGTTTCCCGGACCGAGGTGCTCGTGACGGCGCTGCTCGACTCGGAGACGTATCAGGCACAGCTCGAGGGTCTGGCGCGCAAACCGCAACAGGAACAGGTCCACAAGGCCCTCGCCGCCCTGCTCGACGCGGGTGGCACCCTGCCCGTGACCGCGCTCGCCCAGCGCGCGGGCATGCCCACCACGCGGGCTGACGGCTTCGCCGCGGTGCTCCGGCAGCTCCTCAACTACGACGGCGTACAGGTGCTGGAGACCTTGCCGGACGGGCGCACCCTACGGGTCCATGAGGCATTGCTGCGCGAGCAGTTCGCCCTCCGAGCGGGCTGACAGCGCTCGGGGTGCCTCTGACGTTCGCACCGAGGCACCCCGAGCTGCAACTGGTGGCGTGGTGCCCGCCCCGCCGCCTCAGGCCACGAACGCCCGCAGCAGCTTCGCGAACGTCGTCAGCTCGTCGAGCAGCTCCTGCGGAAGCGGCTTCTCGTCGAAGTGGGCGATCCGGTTGCGGATGTCCTTCACTCGCTTCAGGCGGCCGATGAACTGTTCCCTGGGCATGTTGGGCCACTTCAGGGCTTTCCAGTTGGCGTCGGCTGCCTCGGCCAGCGACGTCTTCGTCTGGTCGCCGTCAAGAAGCTTCAGGTAGTCACCGAACATGAGGTCGGAGACCTGGCCGGTACGGTGCTCGGGCTTCTTGTTCGTCTGGACCGCCTTGACCGTCTCCTCGTCCAGTGCCGCGCCCAGGCAGCGCCGTAGCAGGGACTCAATCTCCCCGACGATGAAGAAGGGCCGTGCCGCGCCCTCGAATCGGTCCGTGACGTCCGCGGCGGTCACGATGCCCGAGAGGCAGCCGTCGTCGCCGCGGACCAGGAGATACCCGTGTTCGCGCACGATCGACAGTGCCGAGAAGAACTCCTGGCGGGCGTCGGCGACCGGTAGGGAATCCTTCTCCATGGCGTTGTCCAGCGTCGGCTGCTTGCCCGCCTCGTACATCTTGGCGACGGATCCCCAGGTGACCACCCCGTGGATCTGTGCCAGGCCAGTGGTCACCGGGACCTGCGCGACGCCCTTCGTGCGCATCAGGAACGTGGTCTGCGGCAGGGGCGTGCCAGGACCGACGGATACCAGGCCGCGCCGCGCCGACGGGATGTCCCCGAGCAGCAGACGCTGCGGAAGGGCGGCAGAGGGCAGGGCCTCGTCCGTCTCGTCCTCCTCCGCGTTGGTAGGGGCGGCCTGCGCCGGGATGGACGCCACCGGCACCACGTCGACGTTGCTGCGCGGGCCGCAGACGGCGAAGTCCGGCAGCGTCGTCAGTCCGGCGTCTGTAAGCGCTTGTGAGATACGGTGCACCGTCCGGTGGTCGCGCACTCTGACCTGGAACAGGTCGAGGATGTCCTGCACGGGGACGGTCCTGCCCTTGAGCGCGGCGAGGTCCTGCCCGCCCGGTGTGGCCGTCATCGGGCGTCGCCCTCCGCGAGGTCACGGAGCATGGTCCTCTTGCCCATCGCGGAGTGCACGAGATCCTGCAACTGCTTGGAACGGTCGCTGTAGAACCGTTCGTAGTCGTTGTCGCGCAGCGCTTCCGGATCGATGAGGTGGGTGGTGAGTACGTCGTCGAACCACTCGGGGCGCATGTCGGAGGCCGCGACCATGGTGGACAGATAGGACGCGGGCGCCCCAGTCATGTCCATCGCCGCGCGGTAGGACAGCGGGGTCTTGTTCACGATGGAGTTCGTGGGCAGGCCCTCACTGTTGCCCCGCCGGAACCAGGTCTTGGGGAAGATCTGCCGGACGTTTACGCTGTACTCGTCCAGCCTGCCTGGTTTGAGCGGGCTGTCCGTGTAGTGCCAGTCCACCGCCCCCTGCTTGATCAAGAGGGCGTAGATGCCCTTGTAGGCGGCGCTGTTGCGGGTGGTGAGGCTGTCGAGGCGGTCGGCGAAGAAGAAGGCGTCCGTGACGGTGTCGGGCGCCCGGTCGTCCTGCGCGATCCATGGGACGAGTTGTTCGACGTCACGGGTGAACCGGGTCTCGGTGGAGCCGCCGTACATTTCGCCGAGGACCCCGCACCAGTACCACTGCTCGGTCTTCTCCTCCGCTCCCAGACCGTCCAGCGCCGTGTCGAGGATGGCGCGGACAGCCGCAAGCGGGACGAGCTGTGTTTTGTACGGCAGATCGCTCGGGCGGACGATGCACTGCCGTTCGAGGAAGTCGCCCACCCAGGCGAAGGCTTCGGCGAGGTTCGGCGCCAGGCGTACGAAGTCCTCCAGCGGGAGGTCCAGCAAGTCCCGCCGCTTGCACGACACCGTCGCTCCGGTGCCCGCCTGCTTCCGCTCCCAGGTGCGTACCAGGGCGATGGCCTGGAGGAAGTCGATGCTGCTCAGCCCGTTCTCGATGCCGCCGTCCAGACGGCCGAAGACCGGGTACTTGGCCGCCAGTCCGTGCTTGATTTCCCGCCACACCTGGGGGAGTTGGTAGTAGTCCCCGGTCTGGTCCACGTACTCGCGGTCCCCGGCGTAGGTCGCGGTGAGCAGTTCGAAGACGTTCAGGGGCACACCGCCGGTGTTGACCCGCTCGAACACGGCACAGACGGCGTCCATCGAGGTGGTGGCGGCCAACCGGATCATCGGTACCTGGAAGGCACGGACCTGTTGGAGGACCAACTCGTCGAACTGGCCCCACAGATTCCAGTTCCGGTCCTCGTCCGCCTTGATGTACGACATCATCCACTGGTTCACACGCTGGGCATCGAAGACGAGATGCAGAGGGAAGAGACCAGCCGCGCACTCGTCCTCCGTGGTGCTCAGATCCAGCACCACCGTGCGGTTGAAGTCGGTGCGGAGCACCTTGTCCGCCGGGACGGACAAGATGGCCTCATCCCGGTCCGCGGACGGGCCGACGGCCTTCGCGATGTCAACGTAGTACCACCGCTCGATGGGCTTGCCGCGGGCGTCCGCGGTCTCCACGGGGGCGTCCAGCCACAGGGCCTGGAAGAGGGACGTGAGGCGCTGCTGTCCGTCCAGCAGGAGGAGGTCCGCAGCGGGATCCCCGTCCGGGCGCGCTCCGGTGAGCGTCCGGGAGCGGAACCGGGTGGCGCCGCCGGTCTGCAGTGTCATCACCACACCGAGCGGGTAGTCCAGCGTCACTGTCGCGATGATCGCGCGGATCCGGTCGTCGTCCCACTTCCAGTTCCGCTGGAAATCGGGCAACTGCAAGGAGCCCGACGCCACATCCGCGAGTACGTCCTTCAGCTTCACATTGTCCAGTGCCGCCACGTTCGTCCTACTCCCACCCTCGCGTATGTACGGAGAGTGATTCCAGCAGCGTCTCCGGGTGACGTCAACCGATTCAACGAAGTGGGCGCCTCCCCAGGCTGCGACGGGAAGCGCGGGCCGACGGCTGTCTCCCGGTCTCGGTAGGGGCGTGTGCCCCGAAATGGAAGACTGGCTCTGTGAGCACCACCGGATCCCATCGCCCCGTACAGGTGAGCGCCGCCCGCCGCCGTACCGTCATCGACGCTCTGCGGCGCGGTGCCGTACCCGACAGCGGACTCGACCTGCTGGCCACCGGACTCGACCGGTTCGAAACGGCCCTGGACGCGGAACTGGACGCCGTGGCGTCCGGCGGCTCTGTGTTCAAGGCCGTGCGGGGTGAGTACGGGTCCGGCAAGACGTTCTTCACCCGCTGGCTGGGGGAACGGGCCAAGCGCCGCAACTTCGCCGTGGCCGAGATCCAGGTCTCGGAGAACGAGACCCCTCTGCACCGGCTCGAGACCGTCTACCGGCGGCTCACCGAGCGGCTGACCACCTCCAGCTTCCCGCCCAGCGCGCTGCGGCCCGTGGTCGACGCCTGGTTCTACGCCTTGGAAGAGGACGCTCTCGCGGCCGGCGCGACCGAGGAGGCGCTACCGGACGAGGTGGAGAGGCTGCTCGTCGCGCGGCTCGCCGAGGTCTCCCGGCACGCCCCGTCGTTCGCCGCCGCTCTGCGCGGCTACCGGGCCGCCCTCGCGGACGCCGACGAGGCGACCGCTGCGGCCGTCCTGGCGTGGCTGGGCGGCCAGCCGCACGTCGCGGCGTCCGCCCGCCGGGCCGCGGGGGTACGCGGCGACCTCGACCACTTCGGTGCGCTCGGGTTCCTGCAGGGGCTCCTCACCGTGCTGCGCGACTCCGGGCACACCGGGCTGTTCGTGGTCCTCGACGAGGTGGAAACGCTGCAGCGAGTCCGGTCGGACGCTCGTGACAAGGCACTCAACGCGCTGCGGCAGCTCATCGACGAGGTGCACTCGGGCCGCTTCCCCGGCCTTTACCTGGTCATCACGGGCACTCCGGCCTTCTACGAAGGCCAGCAGGGCGTGCAACGTCTCGCCCCCCTCGCTCAGCGGCTGGCCACCGACTTCACGACCGACCCGCGCTTCGACAACCCTCGTGCCGTGCAGATCAGGCTTCCCGGCTTCAACCAGGAGTCCTTGATCGGACTCGGCCTCACCATCCGTGATCTGTACGCCGATGCCGCGGAAGCGCCCGAACGTGTACGGAAGGTCGTCGACGACGCCTACGTCGCCGACCTCGCGGAGGCCGTCGGCGGGGCGTTGGGCGGGAAGGTCGGCGTCGCTCCCCGGCTGTTCCTGAAGAAACTCGTCGGGGACGTACTCGATCGCGTTGACCAGTTCGACGACTTCGACCCCCGGCAGCACTACCGGCTCACCGTCGCCGGCAGCGAACTCACCGATGTCGAGCGGAACCTGGCCGCCACGGTCTCCGGAGACACCGCGTCGGCCGATGACATCGACCTGGAGCTGTGATGGCGGACGCGTCGGACGCCAGTTTCCCCGCCTGGAAAGCACCGGGTGACGAGGAGGCCGATGTCCTGGACCGACTCGACCCCGTCGTCCTGCATCACATCGTCAACACCCTCGGATGGCCCGACCTGCGCCCCCTGCAACGGGCGGCGATCACTCCGCTCATGGGGGGGCAGGACACCGTACTGCTGGCTCCGACGGCTGGGGGCAAGACCGAGGCGGCCTGCTTCCCCCTGCTGTCGGCGATGACCGAGCAGAAGTGGACCGGCACATCTGTGCTGTACCTCTGCCCGCTCAAGGCACTCCTCAACAATCTGGTCGGCCGCGTCGACACGTACGCCCAGTGGCTGGGGCGCCGGGCCGCACTCTGGCACGGCGATACCAAGGAATCGAGTCGGCAGCGCATACGGGCCGAGGCGCCCGACATCCTGCTGACCACCCCCGAGTCGCTCGAAGCGATGCTGATCGGCGTCAAGACCGACCACGCCCGCCTGTTGGGAAACGTGAGGGCCGTCGTCGTCGACGAGGTGCACGCGTTCGCAGGGGACGACCGGGGATGGCACCTGCTCGCCGTGCTCGAACGGTTGGAGCGGGTCGCCGGACGGCCCATCCAGCGCGTGGGGCTTTCGGCGACCGTCGGCAATCCGACCGAGCTGCTGCACTGGCTGCAAGGCGCGGGCGTTGGCCGCCGCACGGGTCAGGTGGTCGGCCCCGGGGTAAGCCTGCCGGCCACCTACGTCAGCGGACACGGTGACCAAACGCGTCCTGAGCCGTTCAGCAGGCCTCCGGGTGAAGTGGAACTCGACTACGTCGGTTCCCTCGACAACGCGGCCAAACTCATCGCGGCGCTGCACAGGGGGGAGAAGCGGCTCGTCTTCTGCGACTCCCGCCGCCAGGTCGAGGAGTTGGGGGCCGCTCTCCGCGCGCGCGAGGTGACTGTCTTCCTGTCCCATGCCTCGCTCTCCGTCGATGAACGGTCGCGCTCCGAGCAGGCGTTTGCCGAGGCGCGCGACTGCGTCATCGTCTCCACGTCCACCCTCGAACTCGGCATTGACGTCGGTGATCTCGACCGCGTTGTTCAGATCGACTCGCCCACCACGGTCGCCTCATTCCTGCAACGCATTGGACGCACTGGGCGGCGGTCCGGCACGGTACGGAACTGCCTGTTCCTGACCACGCGCGAGGAGACCCTGCTCCAGGCGGCGGGCGTGCTGCTGATGTGGTCGCGGGGCTGGGTGGAACCTGTCGTCCCTCCGCCCGAGCCGCGCCACCTGGTAGCCCAGCAACTGCTTGCCGTCACCCTGCAACAGCGCAAGCTCGGGGACCAGTTGTGGGACCAGCAGTGGAACGGCCTCGCCCCCTTCGACAAGTCGGCCACCCCCATCCTGCGCTTTCTTACCGAGGAGGGCTTTCTCGAGAGCGACGGTGGAATGCTGTTCGTCGGCCCGGAGGCGGAACGCCGCTTTGGCAAACGGCACTTCATCGAGCTCACCGCCTCCTTCACCGCACCTCCGCAGTTCACCGTCCTGTCGGGACGCACGGAGATCGGCCGCGCCGACCCGAGCGTGCTCACGGAGGAACGCCCCGGTCCCAGGCGGTTGCTGCTCGGTGGACGCAGTTGGCAGGTCACGTACATCGACTGGCTGCGCAAACGCGTCTTCGTCGAGCCGGCCGACGGCGGCGGAATCGCCAAGTGGATGAACGGCGGCGTGGCCGGACTGTCGTATGCCCTGACGCGTGCCATGCGTGAGGTGCTGCTGGGCGCGACCCCGCCGGTCTCCCTCACCCGGCGTGCGGAGGCGTGCCTGCTCGAACAGCGTGAAACCGACGCGCCTGACACCGTCCACCCGGGTGGCACCTTGATCACGCGCGTCGGCTCCGACGTCCGTTGGTGGACCTGGGCCGGTTACCGCGCCAACGCCACCCTGGCCGCCACCCTCCAATCGGTCACCGACCCCTTGCAACGGCCCACCGACAGCTGGCTGCGCTTGCGCGAGGACCTCACCCCGGCCGCCTGGCGTGTGGCCCGCGAGAACGTCGGCGAGAACCTCGTCCTGCCCGACGTGGACCGCCGGGCCGTACGCGGGCTGAAGTTCTCCGCCGCACTTCCGGAACGCCTCGCCGTGGCCACGGTGGCGGCCCGATTGGCCGACTTCGAGAGTGCCCGCTCGGTGCTCGGTGAGTCGGCGCGCTTTCACTACGACGGCTGAATCGTAAAAACCGCCGAGGTCGCTTCAGACGGACACCAGGTGTTTGCGCCCACCCCAACTGTTCCGTCTGCATCGAACAGGCCGTCTGAATCCAGTTGTCCACGGATGCGGCCGGTCCGGCGGAAAATTCGAGCGGGGCACTTTCAATACCTGGTCGCCAACCACGTTGCAGTGCTGTGATGCCTCCTTGTCCCAGGGCGTGTCGGTCGAAATTGCCTACCGCGGTAGGCCGCAAGGGCGGAGACTCGTGTCGTGGCTGACATGGGGGTGTTCCGGGACGCGGTTCTCGTGTGGGCGGCGGGTGGTTCTGGGGAGCTTGCGCGGGAGTTGGCCGGGCGGGTGGGTGTTCGGGTTGTCGTTTTGCTGGAAGGGCCCAGCGACGCCGCCGCGGTGAGTGCGCTGGCCGCGCGGCGCGGGAGGGATCTGGCCGCCGAAGGCGTCTGTGTGCTGGCCATGGGTGGGGCGATGAGTGTGGGGCGGTTTGTTCAGCTTCTTGGGCCGCCCGGTCTCGGGCTGCGGCTCGTGGGGCTGTGTGACGAGGCGGAGTTCTCTTTCTATGCCCGTGGGCTGGAGCGGGCCGGTGCGGCGCGGGAAGGGTTTTTTGTCTGCGTGGCCGATCTGGAGGATGAATTGATCCGTGCCCTGGGTACGGACCGGGTGGCGGAACTGGTCGAGGCCGAGGGCGATCTGCGTGCCCTCCAGACCTTCCTGCGCCAGCCCGCGCAGCAGAGCCGTACCTCACAGCAGCAGTTGCGGCGCTTCCTCGGTACGAAGAAGGGGCGCAAGATTCACTACGGTCGGGTCCTTGTCGAGGCCCTGGAGGCCGACCATGTACCCGGCCCGCTCGATGACCTGCTCGCCGTCCTCCGACCGCCGGGCGGCCTTTGGCCCGGCTGAGCAGTTCATGCTCGCCGCCGCCCTCAATGGGCCCACGGTGGTGCGATCGTGCTGCCGTCCGCCAGCCTGGCCGTGAGGCCGGCGCGGGTGGTGACCCACATGTGGGCCGGGCGGTCCGTGGTGTTGGCGACCGCCACCTCGGAGCCGGCCGGGGCCACCGCCGCGTCGCCGGGATCGAGTTCGGCCGTTTCGCCGTCGATGGTGAGGCGGAGGCGGCCGGACAGGACGTAGAACGTCTCCTCCTCGCTGATCACGTGGGCCGGCGCCACCGTTCCCGCCGGGACCTCGCCGCGCCAGGCCGCGAGGTCGCGACTGCCCGTGCCGGGACGGACGTACGAAACGAACCGGGTGCCGTGGATCTCGTGCACGACGGCCTCGTCGCTACGGATGAAGGACATGCGGGTAGCCTCCTCATGGGCAAGCAGCTTGTCCATATAGACAAGCTGCTTGACGAGTTATAGTCAAGCCCATGGATGACGCCCTGGCCTTCTCCGCCCTCGTACTGGCCCTCTCCGGACAGCTCGTGCGAGACATCCACGCGCGCGTGTCCCAGCAGGGATTCGAGGATCTGCGGCCGGCGCACGGCTTCGCCTTCGTCCGCATCTCCTGGGGCGGCGCCACCACTGCCGACCTCGCCGAGCACCTCGGGGTGACCAAGCAGGCCGCCGCCCAGTCCGTCGAGGAACTGGTCCGCAAGGGGTACGTGGTGCGGCGCCCCCACCCCCACGACGCCCGCGCCCGCCTCCTGGAGCTGACCGAGACCGGCTGGGCCGCCACCCGCGCCGCCGATCAGGCCGCCCGGGACGCCGTCGCGCCCTGGCGGGAGGTGCTGGGCGAGGCGCGCTTCAGCGAGCTGGTCACCGACCTGGTCCGGATCGCCCCACCGGGACCGATCCGCCCCACCTGACCGCCCTCGCGGACCATCTGCCGTCCTCGTGCCGGACGTTGATCGGGTGGTGGAAGGCCGCCGAGACGTTCTCCGTCGTCACGACCTTCTCCACCGCGCCGGAGGCGACCACCCGCCCGTCGTCGATGAGCAGCGCGTGGGTGGTCGAGGTCGGCAGTTCTTCGAGGTGGTGCGTGACCAGGATCGACGCGAGGGCGGGATGGGTGGTGTCGAGCAGGTCGATCGTTTCGAGCAGCTGTTCGCGGGCCGCCACGTCCAGGCCCGTCGACGGTTCGTCCAGGAGGAGCAGGCGCGGGTCGCACACGAGGGCGCGGGCGATCAGGACCCGGCCGCGTTCCCCCTGCGACAGGGTCGGCCACTTCGCGTCCGTCTTTCCCGCCAGGCCCAGGGTGTCGATGAGGGAGTCGGCCGCGGCGAGGTCGCCGGGGCCCGGCTGCCACCTCGGCGGGCTCGCGATCGAGCCCGTGAGACCCGTCAGGACCACCTCGCGGACGGTCAGCGGCGACCGCAGCGGGTGGCGCGGGTTCACATGGCCGATCGCACGGCGGAGCGCCTGCAGCTCGACCCGGCCCAGCCGCCCGCCCAGGACGTGGACCGTTCCCGACGTCGGGTGCGTGACCGCGCCGCAGAAGCCGAGCACGGTGCTCTTTCCGGCGCCGTTCGGGCCGAGGAGCGCCCAGTGCTCCCCCTCCCGCACGGCGAAGCTGACGCCGTGCAGGATCTCCTTGCCCTCGCGACGGAACGTCACGTCGTCCAGCTCCACCACCGGGAGATGCCCGGGCCTCGCCGCCGTCACAGGAACGCCTCCTTCAGAGCCGTCAGATGCGAGCGGCTCGACTCCATGGCCGCCCCTGGGTCGCGGTCCACGACGGCTCGTACCAGCGCCTCGTGCACCGCGTGATCGGCCTCGCCGGAGACGAGGGGTCGCAGCCTGAGCATGTCGATCATCGCGGGGCGTACGCGCGGGACGAACCCGTCGAACAGTTCCGTGAGTACGTCGTTGTGGGCCGCCCGCACCACCGTGCGGTGGAAGGCCATGTCGGCATCGACATGGGCGTCGATGGTGCCGATGTTGTCGATGCTGTCGATGGTCCGTCCGTCCGTACGGCGTTCCCGCAGCGCCCGCCGTATCGCGCGCAGGTCGGCCGGGGTGCGCCGCACCGCGGCGAGCCCGGCGGCCTCGGCCTCGATCGCGATCCTGGCCTCGATCACCGACACGATCGACGCGTGCCGCAGGACGGTCTCGCGGTCCCCGGGCGCGTCGAGCGCGGTGACGAACACCCCGGCGCCCTGGCGGGAGTCGAGCACCCCCTTTCCGGACAGCTCGCGGATCGCCTCGCGCAGGGTCGAGCGCCCGACGCCGAGCTGGGCCGCGAGGGTCGTCTCGCCGGGCAGCCTGTGCCCGAGCGGCCACTCGCCCGCCTGGAGACGCTCCAGCAGGACATCGGCGACCTGGGCCGCCAGGGGGTGGCGGCGGATGGGTGACGGCATCGACAGCTCCTCCGCTTGTCTGAGGAGTTATACCATTCCGGTCCATCATTCCGGTCCCCTCGTACCCTCCGTACGACCGGAGCGATCCACGCCCTCCTGGGGGAATAATGGACCGCGTTCGATCGCCCCTCGGCGAGCCTTCCCCGAAGCGGGGTTGAGCCGTGAGCGGTGAGGCGGAGGCGGGGGAAGTGACGGGTGAACGAAAAGGGCGCGGATCACGTGTGTCCGGCAGGCGGTACGACTCCGCGCGGGCCGGGCCGAACCGGCCCCGGCGGCCCGCCGCGCGCGAGCGCTGACATGCCCTCAGGACCGGCTGGGCAGCGGGCTATGCTGCCGACTGGCCGAAGGCCCTGGCGCCTGCGCTGAACAGGGGCGACTCGGCTCCGAAGCGGAAACGGATCATGCGGGGGGACCTGGCCGGCCCGGTACGCGACGCCCCGCCCGGCGCCTCGGCGACGACCGGCACGCATCGATCTCAGCGGTTCATCCCATCGACCTCAGCGGTTCCACGATCTCTCTTCACGATCCCTCTTCACAACCCCTCTCTACGAACCATGGAAAGGAGTGACCTGTGCCACCTGAAATAGTTGGGCGCGAGGGTGCTCTTGCCGGACGACGCTTTCCGATCGGCGAACAGCCGGTCACCTTCGGGCGCAAGGGCGACAACAGCGTGGTCATCACGGGTGGCAGCGCCTCGCGCTTCCACGCCGAAGTGATCCGCGAGGCCGACGGCTACGTCCTGCACGACCGGGGGAGCAGCAACGGCACGCTGGTCAACGGGAAGCGCGTGACCTCCCAGGTGCTGCGGCCCGGCGACCTGATCAAGATCGGCGACGAGACGTTCTGTTTCGAGGTGGCCGACGCCATGGAGACGATCATGGATCTCTCCTTGATCGAGTCGCTCATCGCCTCCACGCCGGCCGTCGAACCGGGCCCCGTCCTCAAGGTCACGATCGCGGGAGGCGGCCCGGTCGGACTGAGCCTCGCCCTGCTGCTGGAGCACTTCCTCGGCCCCCAGGTGGCCATCACCGTGTACGACGGCCGCTGGGTCCAGGAGGACGCGCGGATCGTATGGAAGAACCAGGGCCAGGGGAACGTACGGCGGCAGCAGGTCGTCACGGTCCAGAGCCGCCAGTACCTGAATCTCCCCGAAGAGATCCAGGCCCGCCTTTTCACCCCCGAGGCGTATTCCGAGATGTGGCCCGCGGGCCCGGACTCGATTCGCGGATTCAATCCCCGGAACATCCGGATCGCGCACGTCGAGGACAAACTGCTCGAAATCGCGAACGAGAAATCCGAGCGCATCACCCTCGTCCCGGCCAAATTCGATCCGACCGAGCAGCACGACACCCTGGTCAAGGACCATGTGCTCGCGATCTGCGAGGGCGGCAGGTCCCGTACGCGTGAGCACTTCACGTCCAAGTTCGGCAACGCCGACAAATCGATCTATTCGCTGGACGGCCACCACGTACAGGATGTCGTGCTGGGCCTGCGGGTGAAGTCCGACCTGACGGACCCCATGACCGTCCTGCTGACCGTCGCCCAGAACCGCTTCCTCCTGAACGCCCTGCGCGGCGAGGGCTTCCTGAACATGCGGCTCACCGACGCGGAGGCCAAGGAAGTGGTCGGCATCGACCCCGTCCGGCACGTCTTCGAGGACTGCATCGCCTCGCGCCCCTGTGTGATGGGCCGCGACGAGGACGGCGACTTCCACTGCTCCACCCACGGCACGCTGTTCCTGCCCGCCCTGGTCAGGGGCTCGGCGCTGTGGAAGCGGGTGACGGAGGGGCTGGCGTTCTTCGGCATCTCCGAGGGGAACCTCAGCGCCGTCACCGCGTTCCGGCTGGACATGGTGCAGCGCCCGCGCTTCACCGCCCACCTGTACTCGGCGACGTCGACCACTCCGGGAACGTACGGATTCCTCCTCGGCGACGCGGCCAACGCGATCCACTTCTGGCCGGGGCGCGGGCTCAACAGCGGTCTGGCGTCGGCCATTTCGCTCGCGCGCTCACTCAAGGGCAGCTGGAAGGGGAGGCCCTTCCGTGACGCCGACTTCGTCCGCCACGAAGCGGCGATGTCGATGCTCCAGTACCGGCACAAGAGCCGTGCCTGGAAGGCGATGGTGACCACCGACGAGGACGGGATCACCTCCGCGATCAAGGACAAGATCGCGCAGAGCATCGCGGCGGCGGAAGCGGCGGACGACCTGGACAGGGAAGCCGACATCGACGCGCTGATGGACCAACTGCGCGCGATCCGCGACCGCTTGGCGCCGCGCATTCCCGGCATGCCCGACGACACGGTGCTGAAGGACCATCTGAGCACGATGAAGAGCGCGACGCTGCGGACCCTGCTGGAGAGCGGGGCCTGGGACACGATGATCGTCGGAGGCGAAGAGGTCGACATCGACATCTTCTACCGGGAGGACTCCCCGGTCGCGGCCAAGAAGACCCTGCCGTAGAGGACGGAAGTAAGGGACGGACGCACGTGGCCCGGTTCCCCCCGCCGGGCCCGGCGCGCGGCGCGGGCATTCCGCGCTCCCGCTTCCCCCTGAGCGGGCATCCTGCGCTCCCGCTTCCCCCTGACGGGCTCCGACGGCCCGTACGAGGGGGCCCGGGGCGGCGTGTCAGCCGTCTCAGGTGGTGGGGGAGGGCGCGGACCCGCGAGAATGGGGGGTACGGCATCGGCCCGCTCCCGCGGGCTGCCGTTCACGCCGGGCCGGGGTCTTTTCCGCCCCACGTTGCTTGAGCGATTTAGGAGTGATCATGGCTGGACAGTTCGAGGCGACCACGGAGATCGACCGCCCCATCGAGGAGGTCTTCGCGTTCCTTGCCGACGGAACGAACGACCCCAAGTTCAGCCCCCGGGTGCAGCAGATCGTGAAGTCCCCGGAGGGCGTCACCGGGGTCGACACCGTCTTCCTCAGCACGGTCAAGGACGCCGGGATGACGACGAAGCGGGAATTCCGCATCAGTGAGCTGGAAGCACCCACCCGGATCCGCTGGACCGAGACGTCCAAGAACTCCGTCACGGCCACCGAGGGCGGCTACGACCTGGAGTCCATCGACGGCGGCAGGACGCGGGTGCGGATCTACAACGTCCTGGAGGGCCACGGCATCGGCAAGCTCCTCGTCGGCGTCGCGCTGAGCGCGGCCCGCAAGGACGCGCCGGCCTTCGCGCAGCGGATCAAGGTGGCGGTCGAGGGGGCCTGACCGTGGCGGCGGCGCGTGGCGTCCGGCACGAGGCGTGCCGCGCCCCCGGACGCCTCGCGCCGCGGGCCCTCGGCTTCGTGTGTGCTCCAACTCGTACGCTTCCCGCATGGAAGCGACAGCGATACAGACCAGGCCGCTCGGACGCGGCGGGATCACCGTCAGCGCGCTCGGTTTCGGCTGCTGGGCCATCGGCGGCGAGTGGCAGGACGCCCAGGGCAACCCCCTCGGCTGGGGCAAGGTGGACGACAACGAGTCCGTCGCCGCGATCCACCGGGCGCTCGACCTCGGCATCACCTTCTTCGACACCGCGGACGTGTACGGCGCCGGGCACAGCGAGCGTGTCCTCGGCCGGGCGCTGGGGAGCCGGCGCGACGAGGTCGTGATCGCGACCAAGTGGGGCAACGTCTTCGACGAGTCCGCCAAGTCCGTGACCGGCAAGGACACTTCGCCCGCCTTCGCGCGCCGGTCGCTGACCGCGTCGCTGCGGCGGCTCGGCACCGATCACGTCGACCTGTTCCAACTGCACCTGTCGGACGCGCCGTTGGAGGAGGCGGCCGAACTGCGAGACGCCTGCGAGGAGTTCGTACGGGAAGGGCTGATCCGCGCGTACGCGTGGAGCACCGACGACCCTGAGCGCGCCGCGCTCTTCGCGGACGGGCCGCACTGCGCGGCCGTGCAGCACGCGTGCAATGTCCTCCTGGACGCGCCCGCGATGCTCGCCCTCTGCGAGGAGCGCGACCTCGCGAGCGTCAACCGCAGCCCCCTCGCGATGGGGCTGCTCACCGAGAAGTACCGCACTGGCGGCCGGGGCGCGGCCGGTGACATCCGCGCCGTGCCGCCGGCGTGGCTCCAGTGGTTCAGTGCGGGCGGGGTCCCGGTGCCGGAGTGGGCCGCGCGGGTGGAGGCCGTACGGGAGATCCTCACCAGCGAGGGCCGCACGCTCGCGCAGGGCGCGCTGGCCTGGCTCTGGGCGCGCAGCCCCCGCACCGTACCGATACCGGGCTTCCGGTCGGTCGCCCAGGCGGAGGAGAACGCGGGGGCGCTTGCGTATGGGCCGCTGGGGGAGGGGCAGTTGGCGGAGATCACGCGGCTCTTGGCGGTGTCGGCGGAGTAGGCGGAGTAGTCGCCGTGGGCGCCGTGGGCGGCTACCGCGCGCCTGTGCTCGTGTTTCCGGCCCCGGCCCCGGTCTCGTCGGGGATATGGGCGCCCGCGCCGCCCACCCGTACGCGCGCGTCGCCCGCCCGCAGTTCCACCGTCAGCACGCCGGGGCGGCCCATGTCGGCGCCCTGGTGCAGGGTGAGCGTCGCCGCGTCCGGTACGACGCCCAACTCCCGGGCGTACGCGCCGAACGCGGCGGCCGCGGCGCCCGTCGCCGGGTCCTCGACAACGCCGCCGACCGGGAACGGGTCCCTCACGTGGAACACGTCCGCCGACTCGCGCCAGACCAGCTGGAGGGTCGTCAGGTCCAGCCGCCGCATCAGCGTTTCGAGGCGGTCGAAGTCGTACGCCAGGTCCGCGAGGCGGGCGCGGGTCGCGGCGGCGAGCACGAGGTGGCGGGCGCCGGCGAACGCGATACGGGGCGGCAGGGCGGGGTCGAGGTCGGCCGCCGGCCAGTCGAGTGCGGCGAGGGCTTCCTTGACGTCGGCGTCCGACACGTCCGTGACGTGGGGCTCGACGCTGGTCAGGGTGGCGTGCAAGGTCCCGTCCGGGGTGCGGGTGACTGTGACCGGCACGGTGCCGGCGCGGGTCGCGAACACGAGGTCGCCGGGTTCGTTGCCGTCGGGGCCGGCGTGGTTGGGTCCGTTGCCGCCGGGTCCGATGCGGTCGGGTCCGATGCCGTCGGCGAGGGCCACGGCGGTGGCGACGGTGGCGTGGCCGCAGAAGGGGACTTCGGCGCGGGGGCTGAAGTAGCGGACGGTGTAGGTGCGTCCGGGCTCGCCGAGGCCGTCGGGCGGGGCGGTCAGGAACGCGGTTTCGCTGTAGCCGAGGTCTTGCGCGATGGCGAGCATGTCGCTGTCGGTGAGGTGGGTGGCGTCGAGGACGACACCGGCGGGGTTGCCTCCGGCGGGGTCGGTGGAGAAGGCGGTGTATCGGAGCGTGGTGGCGTTGTGGTCGGGCATGTCGCGTTAACGCGGGGGCGACGTTTGGGCATTCCGGGTGGTCTGGGTTGTGACCGGGTTGCGGTTCGTGTTGTCCTCAATCGCCGGACGGGCGGTCTGGGGCCGGTGGGCCGCGCGTTCTCGGTGACCGGGTTGCGGTTCGTGTTGTCCTCAATCGCCGGACGGGCTTGGTTGTGCCCGCTGCGGGCCGGGTTTTCGGGTGCGGGTTGTTGCCGGGGGCCGGGCAGGGGTCGTGTCCTGCACTGCATGTTTTACGTCGCGTTCAGCCGGTCGTCTTAGCAACGATCGCCACGCGACACAAAACACGCTTTACGTTCCGGACACGACCCCTGCCCGTCCCCCTTCCAGGCCCGCGTTACTACCTGGCCCGCTCCGGGGCGGGCGGGGTCGTTCACTTCACCCCCGGCGTGAGGGGGGTGGGGTCGGAGGAGGTGCGTGTGTCCGGACGTAGAGCGTGTTTTGTGTCGCATGGCGATCGTCAATCAATTGGACCGGTTGAACGCGACGTAAAACATGCAGTCCGGACATACGTGCCTCCGGAGGCCCCGCCCCCCGTCACCACGACAAACCAAGCCCGTCCGGCGATTGAGGACATCAGTAAGCCGCGCCAAACGCACCGGGGCGCAACCTCAACCCCGCCCAATCAACGGCATCGCCGTTGCCATCACCGTTGCGAACTGGACGTTCGCCGACAGAGGCAGCCCCGCCATGTACACCACCAGGTCCGCCACATCCGCCACGTCCATCACCGGCTCCACCGCCACCTCCCCGTTCGCCTGCGGGACGCCCCGCCGCATGCGTTCCGTCATGTCCGTCGCCGCGTTGCCGATGTCGATCTGACCGCACGCGATCCCGTACGCGCGGCCGTCCAGCGACAGCGACTTCGTCAGGCCCGTCACGCCGTGCTTCGTGGCGGTGTACGCGATCGAGTCCGGGCGGGGCGCGTGGGCCGAGACCGAGCCGTTGTTGATGATCCGGCCGCCCCGCGGATCCTGCGCCTTCATCTGGCGGAACGCCGCCTGCGCGCACAGGAAGCTGCCGGTCAGGTTCGTGTCCACGACCTTCCGCCACGCCGAGAACGGCAGCTCGTCCACGGGCAGGCCGCCGGGCCCGAACGTACCCGCGTTGTTGAAGAGCAGGTCCAGCCGCCCGTACCGTTCCCGCGCCGCCGCGAAGAGCGCGTCCACCTCCTCCGGGACGGTGACGTCCGTGGGGACGGCCAGCACGTCGCCGCCCCCCGCGCCGCCCCCCGCGCCGCCCCCCGCGCCGGCGACCGCGCCGGCGACGGCCTCCGCCGTCTCCGCCAGCCGCGAGGGCGTACGGCCCGCCAGCACCAGCGACCAGCCCGCACGGCCCAGCGCGACCGAGACCGTCCGTCCGATGCCCGAACCCGCGCCCGTCACTAGTGCGATCTTGTGCTTGGAGTTGATCTCCCGCATGGCGTTCATGGGCCCGCAGCGTAGTTGAGGTACAGATAGGCGAGGCACGGACCGTCGCCGGGGGAGCCGTCAGGGGAGGGGCACATGACCGCCGCACACCGCCACGCACCTGAACTCAGGGCCGCCGCGAAACGCCTCACGGCCCCGGCGCAGACCGGAAGCCTCCCTCGTCGCCGCCTCCTCACCGGCGCGAGCGCCGGCGCCGCCGCGCTCGCGTTCGCCGTCAACCTCCCCCTCGCCGGTGTCGCGGGCGCCGCCGAGCTGGACGCCAGGAAGGTCGCGGCGGACCCGTTCACCCTCGGGGTGGCCTCCGGCGACCCCCGCCCCGACGGCGTCCTGCTCTGGACGAGGCTCGCGCCCGACCCGTACGTGCCCGACAGCGGCCTGCCCCGCGAGCGCGTCGCCGTCGGCTGGGAGGTCGCCGGGGACGCCGGCTTCGCCAGGATCGTGGCGCGGGGCGAGGCGACCGCGCATCCCGAGTTCCACCACAGCGTGCACGTCGACGTGCGGGGCCTCGACCCGGACCGCGTGTACTGGTTCCGCTTCCGTACCGGTACGTGGATCAGTCCGGCGGGACGGACCCGTACCGCCCCCGCGCCCGGCGCGCTGGTGAGCCGCCTCCGGTTCGCCGCCGTCTCCTGCCAGGCGTACCACGACGGGTACTTCACCGCGTTCAGGCATCTCGCCGAGGAGGACCTGGACGTCGTCTTCCACCTGGGCGACTACCTGTACGAGTACGCCGTGTCGTCCGTCGGCGGCGCCCGCAACTACACCGACCGCACCCTGCCCGCCGTCTTCAACCGGGAAACGGTCACGCTGGACGACTACCGGCTGCGGTACGCGCTCTTCAAGTCGGACCCCGACCTGCTGGCCGCGCACGCCGCGCACCCGTTCGTCGTCACGTGGGACGACCACGAGACCGAGAACAACTACGCCGGTGACATCCCGGAGAACTCCGTGTCCCCGGAGGAGTTCCTGCTGCGCAGGGCCGCCGCCTACCGCGCGTACTGGGAGAACCAGCCGCTGGCCCCCCTCCTGGCGCCCACCGGCCCGGACATGCGGCTCTACCGGCGGCTCCAGTACGGCGGGCTCGCGCAGTTCGACGTCCTGGACACCCGGCAGTACCGCTCCGACCAGGCGTACGGCGACGGCTGGCAGGTGCCGGGCCCGAAGTCGGAGGACCCCTCGCGCACCCTGACCGGCGAGACCCAGGAGCGCTGGCTGCTGGACGGCTGGAAGAGTTCGACGGCGACCTGGAACGTCGTACCGCAGCAGATCACCTTCGCCCGGCGCCGTACCGCCCCGACCGCCGACTACAAACTGTCGATGGACTCCTGGGACGGCTACCCGGCGTCCAGGCAGCGGCTCATGGACGGGGCCGAGGCGGCCGGTCTCGCGAACCTCATGGTGCTGTCGGGGGACGTGCACACGGGGCACGCGTACGACATCAAGAAGGACTGGGACGACCCGGACTCCCGCACGCTGGGCACGGAGATCGTGGCGACGTCCGTCACCAGCGGGAGGAACGGGCGGGACCGGCCCGCCGACTGGGACACCTTCATGGCGGCCAATCCGCACATGAAGTTCTACAGCGGGCGGCGCGGCTATGTGACCGTCGAGCTGGGCCTCACGCGCGCCAGGGCGGACTTCCGTACGGTCGACGTCGTCACGGAGCCGGGGAGTCCGGTCAGGACGGCGGCGTCCTTCGTGACGGAGGCGGGCAGCCCGGGCCTGAGCCCGGCCTGACCCCAAGCCCGTCCGGCGATTGAGGACATCGGTAAGCCGCGTCCACCACCGGGCCGCAGACGCCCGTCCGGCATGAGAACACCACGCACCCCCGCGGGCTACGCCCGCCCCGCGTCAGCCGGAAAGCGCACCCCGATCAGCGAACGCACCGCGTCCAGCGTCCGCATCACCGCCACCGTGCCCGCCAGCGGTACGAGCGGGGACTCCGTCTCGCCCGCCCGCAGGCACCGCATCACCTCGACCGCCTCGTGCTGCATCCCCCACAGGCCGCCCGCGCCCGTGAGCCCCTCCGCCGTGATCTCCTCCGGCTCCGCGCCCGAACGGCGCAGGACGAGGCGGTCCGGGGCGAAGAAGCCCGCCGGGATCTCGATCCGGCCCTTGGTGCCGGTGACAGTGGCGGTACGGGGTGTCTCGGCCGTCACCGAGCAGGTGAGGAGCGCCGTCGCGCCCGAGTCCCAGCCCAGCAGGATCCCCGTGTTGAGGTCGGCGCCCTCGGGGGAGAGCAGCGCGTCGGCCTGGACCCGGTCCGGTTCGCCCAGCAGCAGGTGGGCGAACGACACGGGGTAGACCCCGAGGTCGAGCAGCGCGCCGCCGCCGAGCGCCGGGTCGCGCAGCCGGTGTTCGGGCGGGAACGGGCCCTCCAGGCCGAAGTCCGCCTGGACGGTACGGATCTCGCCGATCGCCCCGTCCCGTACGAGTTCCACCAGGTGCCGGATCACGGGGTTGCAGTACATCCACATGGCCTCCATCAGGAAGAGCCCCCGCTCCCCGGCCAGCGCCACCAGCTCGCCCGCCTCCCGGGCGTCGAGCGTGAACGCCTTCTCGCAGAGCACCGGCTTCCCGGCGTCGAGGGCCAGCCCGGCGGCGGCCCGGTGCCCGGAGTGCGGGGTGGCCACGTACACGACATCGACGTCCTCGTCGGCGACCAGCCCGGCCCAGCTGCCGTACGCACGCGGGATCCCGAGCCTTCCGGCGAACTCCTTCGCCGAGGCGTCACGGCGCGAGCCGACGGCGACGATCTCGGCGTCCGGCAGTTCACCGACCTCGGTGACGAACCGCTCGGCGATCCCGCCCGTCGCCAGGACACCCCAACGCACCGCACGGCCGGCCGCCACCGGTGCCGCCTGAACCGCGGGTATCGCCCGTGTCGGCTGTTCCGCTTCCGCTGTCATGTGTCGCCTGCCTCATTTGTTGTCGGTCGGGTCCGCACGGATCCCGGATAAATAGGTCCTGACCACTCCGCCTGAGCTGAGAGCATAGGTAAGGATTCAACGACATGGAGATGCGGATGCCTGACGGCGGGCGGACCACCGAGGGACGAGAAGGTCACACAGGGCCGGGGCAACTCCTGCCGGACGTGGCCAAGAGGCCGCCGGAGGAGGCGGCTTCACGCCCGCCGGGGACGGCGGAGAAGGTGCCGGCCCAGCGCCGGGCACCTGCCCGGGAAGACCGGCGGCTCACGGAAAACCCCACCGCCCGCCGGGCCGGGCTCCTCGTCACCCTCGTCCTGGGCGGGCTGACGGCCCTTCCCCCGCTCTCCATGGACATGTACCTCCCGGCGCTCCCGGACGTCACCGGCTCGCTCGCCGCGCCCGCCGCCACCGTCCAGATCACCCTCACCGCCTGCCTCATGGGCATGGCGCTCGGCCAGATCGTCGTCGGGCCCATGAGCGACCGGTGGGGGAGACGCAGACCGCTGCTCCTCGGCATGGTCGTCTACGTCCTCGCCACCGCCCTCTGCGCCGTCGCCCCCAACGTCGAACTCCTCATCGGTGTCCGCCTCCTCCAAGGACTGGCGGGCTCGGCGGGCATAGTGATCGCCCGTGCCGTGGTGCGTGATCTGTACGACGGGGTGGAGATGGCGCGGTTCTTCTCCACGCTGATGCTGATCTCCGGTGTCGCGCCGATCATCGCGCCGGTGATCGGCGGTCAGGTGCTGCGGCTCACCGAGTGGCGGGGCATCTTCGTCGTGCTCACCGTGATCGGCGCGCTGCTCACGTTCGTGGTGTGGAAGTGGCTGCACGAGACCCTGCCCGAGGAGAGGCGGCACAGCGGGGGTGTCGGTGAGGCGCTGCGTACGATGCGCGGGCTGCTCGCCGACCGGGTGTTCACCGGCTACATGCTGGCGGGCGGTCTCGCCTTCGCCGCGCTGTTCGCGTACATCGCGGCCTCGCCCTTTGTCGTCCAGGAGATCTACGGCGCCTCGCCGCAGATGTTCAGCCTGCTCTTCGGCGTCAACTCCGTGGGGCTGATCGCGGTCGGCCAGATCAACGGCAAGCTGCTCGTCGGCCGGGTGAGCCTGGACCGGGTGCTCGGCTTCGGGCTCGCGGTCATCCTGCTCGCCGGGGTCGCGCTGCTGCTGATGACCACCGGGGTGTTCGGGACGGTGGGGCTCTTCCCGGTCGCGGCGGGCCTGTTCGTCCTGATGTCGGCGATGGGCCTGGCGATGCCCAACACCAACGCGCAGGCGCTGATGCGCACCCCGCACGCCGCCGGGTCGGCTTCGGCGCTCATCGGTACGTCGTCGTTCCTGATCGGGGCCGTGGCCTCGCCGCTCGTCGGGATCGGCGGCGAGGGGACGGCGGCGCCGATGGCCCTGGTCCAGGTGGTCAGCGCGGCCGGTGCGATCGGCTGCTTCCTGGGGCTCGTACGGCCCTGGCAGCGGCGGCGGCCGACCGCCTAGAGGCCGGCGTGTTTCAGGGGCGCGGCGCGTACGCCGTCAGGTGCGGCCGGTCCCGGGCGTCCGTCCAGGGGAAGAGACCCATGCCCGCCGTGCTTCCGGCCGGCAGCCGTACGTTGGGGGCCAGCGCCACCGCCTCGGGCTTCCCGGCCGTCAGGTCCACCGCGACGGGGCTGCCGCCGCCCGCCAGCGCGTCCGTCACCGAGCGGGCCAGGGCCGCGCCGTACGCCGTGCCCTCGTCCGTCACGGCCGTCAGGGTCAGCGGACCGGTGCCGTCCGCCTCCTCGAAGCAGTGGCCCTTCCCCGTCGCCAGGTCGAAGGCGAGGCGGCCGGCGATCAGGTAGCGGCCGGTGGGGGAGAGGGCGGGCTGCGGCGCGTCGACGGGCGCGAGCGCGGGCCTGCGGCAGTGTGTGCGGGCCAGCGTCTTGCCGGTGGTCATGTCGTGCACCGCCCAGGTCTCGTGCGTGGCGGTGTCCTTGGCGCCCTTCTTGCCCTGCCACCGGGCGAGGATCCGGCCCGGTGCCACGGAGGACAGCACTCCGGAGGCGGGTGCGGTGCCCGTGGGGGCGACGGTACGGCTGAACCAGCCGCCGCGCACCCAGAATTCGGCCGCGCCGCCCACCAGCACGCCCTGTTCGGTGACCGCGCGCAGTTCGGTCAGCCGGCCGCAGTCCCGGCAGCCCTTCGGCCGGCCGAGCGCGCCGGGCTCCACCCGGGACACCCCGCCGGTCGCCGGGTCGACCACGGCGCCGGTGGCCTTCCCGTCGCTGATCAGCACGCGGGAGCCGGCGGCGGTCACGACGGGCGCGGCGGGCCAGGGCACCTCGACGCGGCGGCGGTCGCCGGTGACCGCGTCGTACACGTCGAGGGAGACGATCGTGTCGGAGGAGGCGGGGGCGGGGGCGGTCGCGTCGAGCTTTCCGTACGACCAGGTGACGAAGTACGCGCGGCCGTCGGCGGCGGTGACGTCCAGCAGGCGCGGGGGCAGGCCGGGGGCGAACAGCGCGCGGGTGGGCGTGCCTTCCCAGGCGCGTTCGCCGGACGACGGGTCGAGCGTCCGCAGCCGGAAGCGGTTGTTTGTGGCGCTCTCCAGGTGGGCGAGGCGGGTCGCGGTACCGGCCCCGGCGAGCGCGTACGCGGGCGAGGCGCCGGTGATCTCCCAGCCGCGCGCGGTGTCGTAGGCGGGCGGGACGGTGAGCCGGGCCGGTGGTGCGACGCTCCCGGCGGCCGGCTTCCCGGCCCCCCGGGCGCCCTTCGCTTCGACGCCGTCCTCCTCGGCGCCGTCGCCGTAGGCGGCGAGGAGGACGAAGAACGCCACCACGATGGCGCCGGCCAGCAAGGAGAGGCGTAAGGCCCGCTGTCTCATGGTCCCCCCGGAGTTGAGATCGCCCGCCGGACCACGGGAGCGGCCAGGGGCGGCGTTCGCCAGCGTAGGCGGCGTCTGCGGTTTGCGGGGGCGCGGCTTACTGATTGTCCTCAATCGCCGGACGGGCTTGGTTTTGCCCGCTGCGGGCCGGTGGTCCTGGTGCGGGTCGGTTGCCGGGGGCCGGGCAGGGGTCGTGTCCTGCACTGCATGTTTTACGTCGCGTTCAGCCGGTCGTATTGGGTAACGGTCGCCATGCGACACAAAACACGCTCTACGTTCCGGACACGACCCCTGCCCGTCCCCCTTCCAGGCCCGCGCCAAAACCCGGCCCGCTCCGGTGCGGGGGGAGGTCGTCTCCGCTTCCGGGTCCGCGTTGAGGCGTTGGCCCACCCGGGCGGGCGGGGTCGTTCAGTCTCCCCGGCGGCGTGAGGGGGGCGGGGTCGGAGGAGGTGCGTGTGTCCGGACGTAAAGCGTCGCAGCTCGCGCGAAGCGCGGTGAGGATAGCAGTCCGGACACACGTACCTCCGGAGGCCCCGCCCCCCGTCACCACGGCACACCCAAGCCCGTCCGGCGATTGAGGACATCAGTGAGCGCAACCAAACGCCGGGCAGAGGTGCGTACGATTCGGCGGTGAACGCCGACACCCTCCCCACCACGGACGCCCTGCGCACCGCACTCGCCGGACTGCTCGACGGGCTGCCGCCCAAGCAGGCCGCGCAGGCCGTCGAGCGGCTGATCGCGAACTACCGGGGGACCACCCCGACCGGCACGCCCCTGCTGCGCGACCGGTCGGACGTCGCCGCCTACGCGGCGTACCGGATGCCCGCGACGTTCGAGGCGGTACGGGCCGCGCTGGACGCGCTCGCGGACGCCGCGCCCGGCTGGGCGCCCGCCAGCCACCTCGACGTGGGCGGTGGCACCGGCGCGGCGGTCTGGGCGGCGGACGCCACGTGGGCGGAGCCCCGTACCACCACCGTCCTCGACTGGGCGGAGCCCGCCCTCGCACTCGGCCGGGAGCTGGCCGAACGCTCCGGCCTTCCCGCGCTGCGTACGGTCGACTGGCGGCGCGCCAGGATCGGCACCCCCCTCGCCCTCCCCGACACCGACCTGATCACGGTCTCGTACGTCCTGAACGAGCTGACCGAGCGGGACCGGGGCGCGCTCGTCACCGACGTGGCGCGGGCCGCGCGCGCCGTGGTGATCGTGGAACCGGGCACGCCCGACGGCTACTTGAGGATCATCGAGGCCCGGCGGCAGCTCATCGGCGCGGGGCTGCGCGTCGCGGCGCCCTGCCCGCACGACGGCGCCTGCCCGATCGAACCGGGCACGGACTGGTGCCACTTCGCCGCCCGGGTCGCCCGCTCCTCCCTGCACCGGCAGGTGAAGGGTGGCTCGCTGCCGTACGAGGACGAGAAGTTCAGCTATGTGGCGGCAGTTCGCTTCGAACCGCGGCCTGTGCGGAACCGGGTCATCCGCAAGCCGCAGATCCGCAAGGGCCAGGTGTTGCTGGAGCTGTGCACCCCGTCGGACGGACTGCGCGGCGAGACGGTCACCAAGCGGCACGGCGAGCTGTACCGCGCGGCGCGGGACACGGCCTGGGGCGACCCGTGGCCCCCGCCCGACACCGTGTGATCCGTTCGGGTGATTCCCGCGCCCGTCCTGCCGGTCCCTTCGCCAGCAATCGAGACGATACGTCTCGCCTCTGCCCGTTGGTAGATTGACGCCATGGCCGACAGCAGGGCACCCGACTCCACCCGCCGCAGCGACCGGTCGCGCCGGGCGATCTATGACGCCGCGCTCGCCCTGGTCACCGAGGTCGGCTACGCGAAGACGACCGTCGAGGGCATCGCGGCCCGGGCCGGGGTGGGCAAGCAGACGATCTACCGGTGGTGGCCCTCGAAGGGTGCCGTCCTCCTCGAAGCCTTCCTCGATCTCACCGAGCAGGCCGCGCGCGCCGCCGCCGACGGGGCGGGGCCGTATGAGATCCCCGACACGGGTGACCTGGCCGCGGACCTCAAACTGGTGCTGCGCGCCACGGTCGACGAGATGAACGATCCGACGTACGACCTCCCCTCACGCGCGCTCGCCGCCGAGGGGATCGTCGACGCCGAACTGGGCGCCGAGTTCGCCCGCAAGCTCCTCGAACCGCAGCTCCAGCTCTACGTGAAGCGGCTGCGTGCCGGTCAGGACGCCGGTGACGTACGGCAGGATCTCGACCTCCGGATCGCCCTGGAACTCCTCGCGGGGCCCCTCGCGCACCGCTGGCTGCTCCGTACCCTCCCGCTCACCCACGCCTACGCGGACGCCGTCGCCGACTACGCCCTGTACGGTCTCGCCCCACGCGGCTGACCGGCGGACGACCGGCGGACGACCGGCGGCTCCCATGTGGCCGACCCCCGGCTGGGGAGGGCGGCCACCCGGGAGGCAGGATGGTGCGACCATGGAAGAGGCCGCAGGGGCCGGCGTGAGGTGTGTGAGGGGATAGATGGGCGACGACTTCGGCCGCTACCGCGGCACGGACAGCAGGATTCCCCAGTGGTTGCGCAGGCGTGCCAAGAAGAGCGCCGAGGCGCTCGACGGGGCGGCGGCGAACCGTGAGGCTCTGTTGCTCGCCGTGGCGGACGCCGGTATGCCCGTCTCGCCCGCGGCCCATCCCGTCGGCTACCGCTGTTCCTGTGAGCGGATCGGCTGTCCGACCCCGGCCAGGCACCCCATCTCCTTCGCCTGGCAGACCCAGTCCACCACCGACCGCGCCCAGATCGAGCGGTGGGCGCGCAATCAGCCCCAGGCCAACTTCATCACGGCGACCGGCATGATCCACGACGTGCTGGACGTGCCGCTGGAAGCGGGCAGCCGGGCGCTGGAGCGGCTGCTGGAACGGTCCGTGGACGTGGGCCCCGTGGCCGACTCCGGCGGCGACCGCATGCTCTTCTTCACCGCCACCCGGGGCACCCCCGAGGACGAGGACGAGTGGTGGCCCTGCGAACTCGACTGCCACCCCGAGACGATGGACGAGCACCCGGGGCTGCGCTGGCACTGCCGGGGCAGTTACGTCCTCGTACCGCCCGCGCGGCTCCCCGGCGACCTGGCGGTGCGCTGGATCCGCGGCCCCGAGCACCCGCTGCCCGATCCCCTGACGCTGCTGGAGACCCTGACGGACGCGTGCGCGCGGTACGCGGGCGAGAACGGCGAACTGGACCCGCACGCGGTGGCCTGGCCCCTGGGCCGCTGAGTCACTGGGTCGCTGAGCCGTCCGGACAGCAACTCGGTTGTTTTCCGGAGCGGTTACGAGCCCACGGCCCCCGTCACACCCTGCAAGCGGCCTATGACGTCGACCTGCGCGGAGCCCGCCCCGGCGCGCGGGACGATCACCGCCTGGTTCGACATCCATTCCTTCGTCACGGTGTTGGTCACCGTGCCGGTCATGAGCGCCTTGACGTCCGTGCTCACCTGCGGCCGCAGCCCCTTCGCCGCCGTCTGCCGCTCGAAGAAACGCGTGGCGAAGAAGACGAACGCGCCGCCGTCCTTCGTCGCAAGACCGACCGGGGCGAAGTCCCCGCCGTTCACGGCCTGGTCGACGTACTGCCGGGTGTACCCCGGTGTCCGCGCCCGCTTCTGACGGTCCGTCCGCCACTCGGTGGTGTGCGGCCCCGGCGCGAAGTGCGCGGGCTCACCGGTCCGCAGGTACGAGGTGTACTCGTCGCTCAGCGCCTTCGGCGCCACCGCCAGGCCCGTGTCGTCCGGCGATATCGCCTCGCCCCAGCCGTCCTTGCCGGTCTTGAAGGCCGGCACCGCGCTCGTCGCCAGGATCGTCAGGTACGCCACCTCCCACGCGCGGTCGGGGCCGTTCCGTACGAACACCAGCACCCAGCGGTTGTCCTGCGCCCCGCCGTCGACGTCCCGGTTGCTGTCGGTGTCCGCGACGAAGAACCGCGGCCAGCCCGCCTTCTCGGGGATGGTGAACTTCGCGTCGGTCAGTTCCAGCGGTACGTGCCGGGAGTTGCCGCCCGGGTCCGTGACACTCCGCGACTTCAGCCCGGCCTGGTTGATCGCGCCGAGCGCGCCCGTGACCTGCCCCGCGTCCAGCGCCGGATCGTACGCCAGGTCCGAGGCGTTGTACGCGTCGGTGAAGACCTTCAGCGCCCGCGCGGCCTCACTCCGCTTCGCCGACGGTACGACCGCCAGCTCCCCGTGCACCGTCACGCACCCGCTCGCCGTCAGTGACAGCGACGCGACCGCCGCCAGCCCCACCACTGCCCGCATCGGCCTCATCATCGGTCGCCTTCTGCTCCTCGGCCCCGCCCCCGCCTCCAACTGACCGTCCGAACCATACCGGGGCCAGGAACAGCGCGAGTGTCGGGACCAGGTAGAGCAGCCACACGATCAGCTGGACCACGGTGGGATCCGGCTGGAAGTTGAAGACGCCCTTGAGGAGCGTGCCGTACCAACTGTCCGGCGGGATCGTGGAGCTGATGTCGAAGGCCTTGTCCGACAGGCCGCCGATGTGGTCGGCCTCCTGGAGGTCGTGCACCCCGTACGCGAGCACACCCGCCGCGACGACGACCAGCATCCCGCCGGTCCAGGTGAAGAACTTCGCCAGGTTGATCCTGAGCGCGCCCCGGTAGAAGAGCCAGCCGAGCACGACGGCGGTGGCGAGCCCCAACAGCACACCGGTCAGCGGCTCGTACGTGCCGTCCTGCGACGCGCGCACCGACGCCCAGACGAACAGCGCCGTCTCCAGGCCCTCGCGGCCCACCGCGAGGAACGCCGTCGCGACCAGCGCGCCCGTGCCCATCGCCAGCGCCGCGTCGAGCTTGGCACCCAGGTCCGCCTTGAGGTGGCGGGCCGTGCGCCGCATCCAGAAGACCATCCAGGTCACCAGGCACACCGCGACGATCGACAGCGAACCGCCGAGCGTCTCCTGCGCCTCGAACGTCAGCTCCTGCGAGCCGTATTCGAGCCCGAAGCCGAAGGCGAGCGCCAGCACGATCGCGACCGAGATCCCGATCCAGATGGGCCGCAGCGCGTCGCGCCGGCCCGTCTTCACCAGGTACGCGACGAGGATGCAGACGACGAGACTGGCCTCCAGGCCCTCTCGCAGACCGATCAGGTAATTGCCGAACACGGCGGGTCCCTTCTGCTCTCTCTGCTCAGGAGACCAGCGTCCGGCCCCACCAGTCGTCCTTGTCCCGGACGCCCGGCGGGATCGCGAAGACCGCTGAACCCACGTGCTGGATGTACTCG
Source organism: Streptomyces sp. NPDC087420 (assembly GCF_044744165.1). Classification (NCBI taxonomy): domain Bacteria; kingdom Bacillati; phylum Actinomycetota; class Actinomycetes; order Kitasatosporales; family Streptomycetaceae; genus Streptomyces; species Streptomyces sp. NPDC087420. Next base: position 412,763 of record NZ_JBIUXU010000004.1, on the reverse strand, counting down.
TTGAGCGCGTCGGATCGCGCCAGGGACTGCTGTACGGGGATGAACGCGTCCCGCACGTCCCGCTGGTAGGCCAGGAAGAACAGGCCCGCGTCGAGCCGGCCGAGCCCGTCCGTGCCGTCGGTGAAGGAGTAGCCGCGCCGCAGCATCCGTACCCCGTGATGGGAGTCCGGGTGCGCGAGGCGCACATGCGCCGTCGGCAGCATCGCCTTGAGGTTGGGCTTGTCGTGCTCGTGCGCCTTGCCGACCGCCGCGCCCTCGCCCTTGTCCCGGCCGAAGATGTCCTCCTGCTCCTGGAGGGAGGTGCGGTCCCAGCTCTCGATCCGCATCGAGATCCGGCGCGCGACCAGGTAGGAGCCGCCGGCCAGCCAGCCGGCCCCGTCCTTCTGCGACACCCACACGTGCCGGTCGAGCGCGGCGGCGTCCGTCCCGTCGATGTTGCTGGTGCCGTCCTTGAACCCGAAGAGGTTACGGGGGGTCTGGGCGCCCGGCGTCGTGGACGACGTCTTGCCGAAGCCCAGTTGGGACCAGCGCACCGCGACCTTGCCGAAGCCGATGCGGGCGAGGTTGCGGATGGCGTGCACGGCGACCTGCGGATCGTCCGCGCACGCCTGCACGCACAGATCGCCGCCGGTGCGCGCCGCGTCCAGGTTGTCGCCGGGGAACGCGGGCAGGTCCACCAGCGCGTCGGGCCGCCGGTCCTCCAGGCCGAACCGGCCCTTGGCGAAGAGCGAGGGGCCGAAGCCGACGGTCAGGGAGAGCCGGGACGGCTTGAGCCCCAGCGCCTCGCCCGTGTCGTCGGGCGGCGCCTCGGCGAGCCCGCCGTACGCGCCGTCGCCGACCGCCTGGCCCGCGGTCATCCGCTCGGCGGCCCGCGTCCAGTCCTTGAGGAGCTGGGCCAGCTCGGCGCGGTCCTTCGTCGTCACGTCGAACGAGGCGAAGTGCAGGCGGTCCTGTACGGCGGTGGCGATGCCGGCCTGGTGCGTGCCGTGGAAGGGGACCGCCGCGCCGCTCTCCGCGGCGGGCTCGGTCGAGTCCCCGCCCCGCACCGCCGCGACGGTGCCGCCGGCCGCGACGGCACCGAGCGCGAGCCCGGCGCCGCCCCAGCCGAGGAGGGAACGGCGGGAGGGCGCGGCGCCCTTGCCGGCCTCGGGGGAGCTTTCGGTGGTCTGGTCGTCCACGGTGTACCCGTTCCCTACCTGACTGCTTGGCTACGTGACTACTTGACGACGGCGGCGGCGAGCCGGGAGAGCGGCTCGGCGAGCGCGTTCACCGCGTCCGAGAGCTCCTTGCGCTGCGGCTCACGCACCTTGTCGTACGAGACGAACTCGTACGAATCCGCCCCGCCCGTGCGGTACTTGTCGAGCAGCGTGTTCAGCGCGGTGAACTGCTTGCCCAACTCGGTGACCAGAGCCGCGTCGTTCTTCCCCGCGACCGGCTTGAGCAGCTCGTACGACTGCTGCGCGCCCTCGACGTTGGCCTTGAAGTCGACCAGGTCGGTGTGACTGTAGCGGTCCTCCTCGCCGGTGATCTTGCCGGAGGCGACCTCGTCGAGCAGCTCCTTGGCGCCGTTGGCCATGGAGGTCGGCGTGATGACGGCCTTGCCGACGCGCTTCTGCCAGTCGGCCAGGTCCTTGTCCAGCTCGTCGGCGAGGGCCGTGGCGTCCGGGCTCAGCTTCTTGTCCTGCCAGAGTTCCTTCTCCAGCCGGTGCCAGCCGGTCCACTTCTGGCCCTTCTCCAGGCCGTCCGCGCGCGTGTCGACCAACGGGTCGATGTCACCGAAGGATTCGGCGACGGGCTCGGTGCGCTCCCAGCCGATGCGGGAGGGCGCGTACGCCTTCTTCGCGCCCTCGATGTCACCGGCGCGCACGGCGTCGGTGAAGACCTTCACCTTCGGCAGGGTGGCATCGGCCTGCTCCTGGGCGTACTTGCGGTACGCGGCGACCGCGGCGTCCTTCTCCGGGCTGCGCGTGACGGCCGTACCGCCGGTGGCGGTGACCTTCTGGCGGATGCCGTCGCCCTTCATGCCGGGCTTGCAGGCGATTTCGTACGAACCGGACTTCACCTCGGCGGTCAGCGTGACCTTGGTGCCGGGGCCGATGTTCTCGCGCTCGGTCACGATGCGGTCGTCCGGGAAGAGGAGGTAGACCTCGGTGACCTTCGAGCCCTTGTTCTCCACGGCCAACTCGACGTGACCCGAGGGGAACTCCTTCTTCGACACGTCGCAGGAGGTGTCCTTCGCCGTGACCTGGACGGCGTCGCCGCCGGCCTTGGCGTCGCTCTTGTCGGCACATCCCGTGACGGCGGTCAGGGCGGCCACCGCGGCGATCGCGGAGACGACGGAGAGGCGGGCAGGGCGCATGCGGGACTCCACAAGGGCGGTGACAGGGAACGGGGACGTTGGTGAGGCAGGCCTAACTTAACGAAGGCTTACCTGACTTTGCCCCCTTCGTCCAGTGATTCGGATCTCACTCTTCGCGCCCGGACACGGCGGGATCACGGGTGCTCCATGGTCCGGCCATGGGTGGGTCAAGGGGCAGTCAAGGTGTCCGGTTCGCCGGTTTCGGGACGGCGTTCACCCGGGCCGGTCACGAGGGCCGATGTCCTGTTCGAAAGTGCGGCGCCCCGGGTGTTTGAATGCGCGGGTGAATGACATCGACGTACTCAGCGTCTTCTGCGGGGCCGACGGCCGGCACGGCAACACCCTCGGCGTCGTGCGCGAGGGCCGGGAGCACCCCGACCGCGCCGACCGGCAGGCGATCGCCGCCGAACTCGGCTACAGCGAGACCGTGTTCGTCGACGACCCCGAGCGCGGTGTGGTCGACATCTACACCCCGGGCCTGCGGCTGCCGTTCGCCGGCCATCCCCTCGTGGGGACGGCCTGGCTGCTCGACCTGGAATCCGTGAACCCGCCCGCGGGCGAGGTGTGGGTGCGCCAGGACGGCGAGTTCACCTGGATCACCGCCCGCCCCGAATGGGCGCCGCCCCGGCAGCTCCGGCAGTACGGCTCCGTGGCCGAGGTCGATGCCCTGCCCGCCCCGCCGCCCGGCGAAGGCTGGCTCTACGCCTGGGCGTGGCAGGACGAGGCGGCGGGGCGCGTCAGGGCCCGCGGCTTCCCCCGCCGCGACGACGGCATCGCGGAGGACGAGGCGACGGGCGCGGCGGCGCTGCTGCTCACCGAACAGCTGGGCCGCGCGCTGAACATCACGCAGGGCCGGGGCTCCCAGATCCTCACCGCGCCGGCGCCCCGGGGCGAGATCGAGATCGGTGGCAGGGTGCGCCTGCACCAGACGCACTGAGGGACGGGGTGCGCCCGCGTCAGACGCACTGAGGGGCGGCCGGGCGGGCGTCCTGCCCGCCCGGCGTCACCGGTGACGCGTCACGCGCTGCGCGGGAACTCTTGCCCCAGCTCGCGGAAGACCGCCCCGTTGAAGTCGAACGCCCGCTTGCACTCGTCGACGATCCGCTGCTTCTCCAGGTCGTCGACCGCCACCGCGTCCAGCAGCTCGCGGTAGTCGCGCTTGAACGCGGCCGGGTTCGGGATCCCCTCGAAGACGTAGAAGCGGACCCCGTCCCCCTTGCGCGCGAAGCCCCACGCCTTCTCCGCGCGGTCGCGGATGATCTGGCCGCCGGACAGGTCGCCGAGGTAGCGGGTGTAGTGGTGCGCCACGTATCCGCCGGGCCACACGCGGGCGCACTCCTCCACCCGCGCCGCGTACGCGGCGGTCGCGGGGAGCGGCTCCAGGCCCGTACGCCACTCCGTACCGCACAGGTGCGCCAGATCGCGCTCCAGCTCCGGCGTACGCGCCAGCTCACGCCGGATGAAGGGCCCGGCGACCGGATCGTCCGCCAGCGCCTCGGAGGCGCCTTCCAGTGCCCGGTACACGAACCACAGCTGTTGGGTGTAGCGGGTGTACGCGTCCACCCCGAGCCGCCCGCCCAGCAGGTCGCCCATGAAGGGTGAGGTCTCGGCCTGGGTGTGCTGCTCGTGCGACGCGACACGGATCAGGGTGGAGAACGGTGTGCCGACGGTGACGGTGCGTGCGTCCAAGGCGGGCCTCCGGGGACCGAGGGGGACGGGAGCACCGGAAGTGCCCACGGTGGCAGCGCGGGGGCTCGCCACCACGGATCCTCCTACTTAGGCTTACCTAAGTCAACTGGTTCCCGACGTCCTGTCGGTAAAACGCTACTCGCCCCTCACCTGGGGCGCGCGCTCGCGGAAGCCCGCGGGGACGCTCAGGGAAGCGTGAGGATCTCCGCTCCGGTGTCCGTCACCACCAGGGTGTGCTCGAACTGCGCCGTCCGCTTGCGGTCCTTGGTCACGATGGTCCAGCCGTCTTCCCACATGTCGTGCTCGTACGTACCGAGCGTGAGCATCGGCTCGATGGTGAAGGTCATGCCGGGCCTGATGACGGTCGTGGCGTGCGGGCTGTCGTAGTGCGGGACGATCAGCCCGGAGTGGAAGGACGTGTTGATCCCGTGGCCGGTGAAGTCCCTGACGACGCCGTAGCCGAAGCGCTTGGCGTACGACTCGATGACCCGCCCGATCACGTTGAGCTGCCGCCCCGGCCGTACGGCCTTGATCGCGCGGTTCAGCGCCTCGCGGGTCCGCTCGACGAGCAGTGTCGATTCTTCGTCGACGTCACCGCAGAAGTAGGTGGCGTTGTTGTCGCCGTGCACACCGCCGATGTACGCGGTGACGTCCAGGTTCACGATGTCGCCGTCGCGGAGCACCGTGGAGTCCGGGATCCCGTGGCAGATCACCTCGTTGACCGAGGTGCAGAGGGACTTGGGGAAGCCCCGGTAGCCGAGGGTCGAGGGGTAGGCGCCGTGGTCGCACATGTAGGCGTGGGCGACCCGGTCCAGCTCGTCGGTCGTCACCCCCGGCGCGATGTGCTTCGCGGCCTCCTCCATCGCCTGTGCGGCGATGCGCCCCGCGATCCGCATCAGCTCAATCGTTTCGGCGGATTGGATCTCCGGCCCGGTGTACGGGGTAGGAGCGGGTTTCCCGACGTATTCGGGGCGCCGGATGTTTCCGGGAACGGAACGTGCGGGAGAGAGCTCCCCTGGTACGAGCAGCGACTGGCCAGACATGCGAGCGAGTCTAACCAGCGTCGCGGCGGCGGCCGGGGGGCAGCATGGCGTCAGGGACGTCATGGACAACGTCATGTACGACGTCATGTACGACGGAGAAGAAAGGGAGCCGGGCATGGCCCTGTTCAAGAAGCGCACGGTGGGCAAGCCGGGCGAGTGGTACTACTGCCTGGAGCACGGCAAGGTCGAGGAGGGCCCCGAGTGCCCGGCCAAGGACCGCTTCGGCCCGTACGCGTCCCGCCAGGAGGCGGAGCACGCGATGGACACGGCGAAGGAGCGGAACACGGAGTGGGAGAACGACCCCAAGTGGCACGACAGGCCGGGTGGCGGCAGCTAGGGCCTGTCCCGCCTGTCCGGCCCCGGACCGGCGGCACGGTCTGAGGGGCGGACGAGGCGGGCGGGGTGGACGAGGCGGGCGGGGTGGCGGGCGCCGGGAGAGTGCGTACGGCCCTCCCGGCCCCTCACCCCGTAGGCAGCGACGTCGTCGGCGGTGTCGGCGTGATCGCCTCCTGGTGCGCGCGGCGGCGCAACGCGTCCTCGTCCGTGCTCGCGTCGTACGTCACCAGCCTCGGCAGGACCGCCGACAGCAGGCCCACCGACGCCAGGCAGGCCAGCCCGCCGCCCCAGACCGCCGGGCGGGTGCCGGTCCAGCCTGCCATGGCACCCGCCCTGACCTGCCCGAGCTGGGGTCCGACGCTGTACGACAGCACCTCGATGCCCGCCAGCCGGCCGCGCAGCTCCTCCGGGATCGTCTGGTTCCAGATCGTCGAGCGGCCCAGGCCGCTCAGCATGTCGCCCGCCCCCGCGAAGGCCAGGCAGACCAGCACCACCCACACGTTGGAGAACCACCCCGCCGCCGTGATCGCCAGCCCCCACCCCGCCGCGCCGAACACCACGAACAGCCCGTGGCGCCGCACCCGGGAGGTCCAGCCGCTGGTCAGGCTGAGGAGCACCGAGCCGACCGAGCCCGCCGCGTACATCAGCCCCAGCGACCACTCCGCGCCGAGGTCGTCCGCGAGGAACGGGAAGATCGAGTTCGGGAAGGCGAAGAGCATCGCCGCCAGATCGATCGCGTACGTCCCGAGCAGCACCGGTCTGCTCCACGCGTACCGCGCGCCCTCCGCGATGCCCCGCAGGGACGGCTTCTGCGCGTCGTGCGCGGCCGGCGCGGGCGACAGGCGCAGGCACATCAGTACGGAGACGGCGAAGCCCAGGATCGTGATGCCGTACGCCGGGGCGTGACCGGCGAACGCCACGACCACCCCCGCCAGCGAGGGCCCCGCGATCGCGCCCAACTGCCAGCGCACGGCGTTCAGCGCGGCGGCGGCCGTGAGCTGGTCGTGCGGGACGATCCTGGCCAGCAGCGAGTCCAGCGCGGGACGCTGGAGCCCGGCGAGCGCGGAGACCCCCGCCGCCACCACGTACAGCGGCCACAACAGCGGCTCCGGCAGCAGCGCGTTCACGAGCAGCACCCCGGCCAGCACGCCGAGCCCGGCCTCGGTGAGCAGGATGACCTTGCGCCGGTCGGCGGCGTCGGCGAGCGCCCCGCCGTACAGGCCGAAGACGACCAGCGGCACGAGCTCGACCGCGCCCATCGCGCCCACCGCGAGGGGTGAGTCGGTCAGATCCTTGATCTGGAGCGGCAGGGCGATCATCGCCATGAAGCTCGCGAAGTTCGTCACCAGCCCCTGGACCCAGAGGAGCCGGAAGTCCCGGGAGGAGCGGAGGGGGGAGAGATCCGGCAGGAGCGCGGCGAACATCTTGGTCACAGGAGGCCATGCTGCGGCCAGAAGCCTGTAAGGAGCAACCGGATTTCAGCGGGCCGCGCCATTTCCCCGCTCGGCCGCGCCATTTCCCTGCTTGACGGATCTCACCAACGGGAGGGCGGTGGCGCCGTCAGCTGGTCGGCCAGCCGGGACAGCCGGTCCCGGAACCGCCGTTTCCCCCGCTGGGCCGGCAGGCTGTTCTCCCCGGCCGCCGCGCTCACCAGATGCTGCACGGTGTCCAGGTCCACGCCGTGCGCCGCGTCCGCCGCGGCCACCGTCAGCGCCTCGTGCGCCAGGCCCCGCACCTCCACGTCACCGCCGTCGAGCGACAGCACGGTCGCCCCCGCCCGCCGCGCGTCGTGCACCCGTTCCAGCAGCGCGCCGTCCGGCCGCTCCGGCGCCACCACCAGCAGCGTCTCCCCGCGCCCCGCCGCCTCCAGCCGCCCCAGACCGACGGCCAGATGGGCCGGGTCGCCGTCCCGCACCCGGTGCCGTACGAGCGTCGGATTCAGCTCCGGCTGCCCGGACCACGCGGCCTCGTCCACGAGATGCGCGGCCAGGTGCCACGGCTCGTACTCCTCGGTCCCGACCAGCAGCAGCCCCCCGCCGTGCGGCACCACGGAGGCCCGCAGCGCCCCCGCGAACCGCCGGGTCGCCGACAACCACTCCGTACCGGCCAGGACTTCACGCAACAGCGCGACACGTACGGCATCCATGGGGCGCATCCTGCCCGACCCCCCGCCTCCGCCGCCCCCACTCCGCCGCACCTCACCCGAACGGGACGCGGACCCGCCGGAGCTGGCGTGGGGGGTGCGACAAGTAGGCTCCGCCGTATGACTTCTAGTGACAGTGGCAGCGCGCCCAAGCCCCCCGCCAAGGACCCCTGGGACCTTCCCGACGTGTCGGGTCTGGTGGTCGGTGTGCTCGGGGGTACGGGGGACCAGGGGCGCGGGCTCGCCTACCGGCTGGGGCGGGCCGGGCAGAAGGTGATCATCGGGTCCCGCGCGGCGGACCGGGCGGCGGCCTCGGCGGCGGAACTGGGTCACGGTGTCGAGGGCGCCGACAACGCGGAGTGCGCCCGGCGCAGTGACGTGGTGATCGTCGCCGTCCCGTGGGACGGGCACGCCACGATCCTCGCGTCCCTCCGCGAGGAACTGGCGGGCAAGCTTGTCATCGACTGCGTGAACCCGCTGGGCTTCGACAAGAAGGGCGCGTACGCCCTGACCCCGGAAGAGGGCAGCGCGGCCGAGCAGGCCGCGGCCCTGCTGCCGGACTCCCGGGTGACCGCCGCCTTCCACCACCTGTCCGCGCCGCTGCTCCGGGACCCGGCGGTCGAGGAGATCGAGACGGACGTGATGGTGCTGGGCGAGGTCCGCGCGGACACGGACATCGTGCAGGCGCTGGCGGCGCGTATCCCGGGGATGAGGGGGGTCTTCGCGGGGCGGCTGCGCAACGCGCACCAGGTGGAGTCGCTGGTGGCGAACCTGATCTCGGTCAACCGCCGGTACAAGGCGCACGCGGGCCTGCGGGTGACGGACGTCTGACGGTCCCCGGAGCCGGGTACGGGCCCGGGGTGGGGGAGACTGGGCCTGTACGACCTGTGCGACCCGTACGACCGCAGTGCCGCTGAGCAAAGCAAGCGGTACCGCCCGAGAGCGGCACCGCCGGAAAGCGGTATCGCCCAGAAAGCCCCCGACAGGAGCCGCCCGCCATGCCCCGCCTCGCTCTGTACGCCCTCGCCGTCTGCGCCCTCGCCGTGATCGCGGCCGTGGTCTCCTTCGTCCAGGGCAGCTTTCTCGGCGTCGTGTGGCTCCTGCTGGCCGGGCTCTCGTCCAATATGGCCTGGTACTACCTGCGCCGGGCGAAGGCGCGGCGCGCGGCGGAGGGGATGTCGGCCGCGGGCTGACTGAGCGCGGAGGCGCCTCGCCGTCCCTCCTTGCTGATGCCCCTCCTCGCCGCTGTCCCCTCCTCGCCCGCTGTCCCTACTGCGGCTGGCAGTAGGGGCTCTGGTCGGTCCAGAAGCGGTAGAGGTTCTGGCCGCAGGCGGTGATGTTCGTGTCCGACGGGATCCCGAGACCGCTCAGGACCGTGTCGACCAGGTCGAAGAAGCCCGCGTTCACCGACGGGATGAAGAGGATGCCGAAGACGGCGAGCAGGCCGAACTGCGCGTACGGCTCCACCTGCCTGCGGATCTTGTACGACAGCCAGGGCTCGATGACGCCGTAGCCGTCGAGGCCCGGGACCGGCAGGAAGTTCAGGATCGCCGCGGTGATCTGGAGCATCGCCAGGAAGCCGAGCGCGTAGACGAAGGTGGCCGGCACGCCGTCCAGCGCGTGCAGCCAGAACGGCGCGGTGCACACGAGCGCGAACAGGACGTTCGTCAGGGGGCCCGCCGCCGAGATCAGGCTGTGCTTCCAGCGGCCCTGGATGCGGTTGCGCTCGATGAAGACGGCGCCGCCGGGCAGGCCGATCCCGCCCATGATCACGAAGAGCACCGGCAGCACGATGCTGAGCAGGGCGTGGGTGTATTTGAGCGGGTTGAGGGTGAGGTACCCCTTGCCGCCGATGGAGATGTCACCGCTGTGCAGGGCGGTGCGGGCGTGCGCGTACTCGTGCAGACAGAGGGAGACGACCCAGGCGGCGGTGACGAAGAGAAAGACGGCGACCCCGGCGTTCGCGGAGAAGTCCGTCCACACGGCCCATCCCGATACCGCCATGACGGCGGCGATCCCGAGGAAGACCGGGGAGATCCGCCGATCGCTGCTGCGGGTGGCTGCGGTGGTCATGGGTGGGTCTCCTGGGAAGTGGGAGCCGGCGCTTGCCGGTGCGGAACGACCGTACTCGTGACGGCCGGGAAACGTCCCGCCGGGCGTGCCGGTTCCCGCCGGGGGCGGGGGATGCGCGGTGAGGTGGGCGGGGTGCGCGGGCGATGCGCGCCGAGGGGGGCCGCGGGTCGCCCGCGTGCGGGCGGCGGGCTGGTCGGCGCCAGGGTGTCTGGGGACACCAGGGATGCGGTGACAAGGGCCCGGCGGGGCGAGCCGCAGGCCGACTGACTTGGTCGGGCGTCGCCTCGCGGGGCCGAGGTGCTTCGGAGGCGGGCCACGGATCGGCCGGCCGGGCGCCCGCCCCGCCCTGCCCGGGCCCGCCCCGCCCTGCCCGGGCCGCGCAGGTGCCGGGGCTGGGGTCTATCGGGCGGATCCACGTGGATCGGCCTGCGGCGTCCGGTGCCGTGCCTCGCACGGCGGAGGTGGACGTACGTGGTCGGTCCGACGACGAGGCGAGGTGCGGCACCGGACATCGCAGGCCCACGAAGGTCCGGCGGGCAGGGCCTGAGGCTTGGGCGTGTCCGCGACGTGGAGTCGTTCGCGCGCGGGGGCGGGCGCGTGCGATCGCAAGGCGGGCGGGGGGCCGGACTCGTACTGCATGTATGGGGCAGGCCCGACAATGCGGCGCATGCGAACGACTCCTCGTTGCCGACCCGCCCGAGGGCCTATGGCCAAGCTGCCGTCGTGGCCCGGAGAGCCGCCGCACGGCGATCGGTGCCTGCGATCGCGAGGCGCCGGGAGGTCCTCGCAGCGGAGCTAGTGGGGCATGTCGGCAAGCGACGCCGCGAGCGTGCCTGCCGCCGTGCGGCAGACAGCAGTGCGACCACAGGCCCTCGGCCCCGGGCGGGCCATGGGCCGCCCGGGGCTTAGCCCTGGGGCGTGTCCGCAAGGTGGAGTCGTTCGCCCGCAGGGCGGGGCTTGCGGCGGCTGGTGCGCGCGCGATCGCGAGGCGGAGAAGTTGCCCCCGTACTGGATGTACCAGGGCGGTTCGACGGCGCGGCGCCTGCGCGTGCCAGGCATCGCGGGGTCGGAAGCCACTTTGCTGGTGCGCCCCAGGGCCTGTCGTCAGACTGGCATGGGGCAGACGGCAGTCTGAGACAGCCCCTGGGGATCCGGGTCGGGCCGGCTCTTCCCGGGCGGGTGGGGCAGGGGCCGACCGGGCGGGCCTTCGCTTTTGTACGGGGCCGGAGGCGCCGCGCGACAGCGGTTGCCGGGCCTACTGCCCGGCCCCGCCGACTTCGTGGATTCCGTGGGGCGGGGACAATGGGCGGATGCGCTACCGACTCCTCGGCACCGCCCAGGCTTTTCACGACGACGGGACCCCCGTCGCGCTCGGTGGTGCCCGGTTGCGTGCGTTGCTGACCGTGCTCGCGCTCCGGGCCGGGCGCAGCGTTCCCGTCGGGGTGCTGGTCGGCGAGGTGTGGGACGGGGATCCGCCCGCGGATGCCGTCGCGGCGCTCCAGGCGCTGGTCGGGCGCCTGCGGCGGGCGCTCGGGCACGACGCGGTGATGTCCTCGGAGGGCGGATACCGGCTGTCCGCCGACGAGGACGACGTGGACCTCCACCGCTTCGGCCGCCTCGCGGCGGAGGGCGCGCGGGCGCTGGAGGACGGCGACGCGGCCAAGGCCGCCGTACTCCTCGACGAAGCGCTCGCCCTTTGGCACGGGCCCGCGCTCGCCGATCTGCCCGACCGCGCTTCGGAGGCCTTGCGCTGGGACACCCGTCGGCTGGAGGCCCGCCGGGCCCGGCTCACCGCCGCCCTCGCGCTGGGCCGCGCGGAGGACGCCCTGCCCGAACTGGCCGCGCTCTGCGAGGAGTTCCCCCTCGACGAACCGCTCCAGGCGCTCCGTATCCGCGCCTTGCGCGACTCGTCCCGTACGGCGGAGGCGCTGGCCGTGTACGACGAGGTCCGCCGCGACCTGGCGGACCGCCTGGGCGCCGACCCGGGCCCGGAACTGCGCGCGCTGCACGAGGAGTTGCTGCACGAGAGCCGCGCGCCGGGCCCGGCGCCAGGCCGGCGCGGCACGGCCGGGGACACGCGCCGGGGGACGCCCCGCGAGGGGAGCCCGCCGGCCCCGCCTGGTACGGCGCCGGCTCCGGAGCCCGGCCCGGACACGACCCCAGAGGCCCGCACGGCGCGGGCGCGGCAAACGAACGAGGGCCGAAGGCAGCCGCAAGGGTTGCCGCCGTCGGAACCCAGCCTCCCTCAGGACCGTCCGACCGAGCGACGGCCGGACGGAGCCCGGTCGGACGACGCTCGGTGGGGCGGAGCCCCCTCGGACGGGACTCCGCCGGACCGGCGGCGACCCGACAGGAACCGGTCGGACGAGGCGGCGTGGGGCGGATACGAGTCGGACGGATCGGGGTCGAGCGAAGCCCGGCCGGACGGAGCCCGGCCGGACGGAGCCCGGTGGGACGGAGTTTCGTCGGACGGGGTCCGGCCGGATGGGGCCGGGTCGGATGGTTCCTGGTCGGGCGAAGACCCGTCGGGCGAAGCCCTGTCGGACCAGGGCCGGTGGGACGAGGGTCGGTCGTCAGGGGACCCGCTGGTCGGGGACAGCCCGTACGAGAGCAGGCGGCGTGGCGCCCCGGACGGCGGACAGGTCGCCGATCACGGGCAGTTGCGGGGCCACCAGGCCCCCGCCTGGCAGCGCGAGGGCCTGGGCGGCCACCCGGGCCACGGGCAGGAGCCCGGCCGGGGGCAGCGGCACGGCGGCCCGCGCGGCGGCCCCGACGGCGGACACGCCGATGGCTCGGACCACGGGCACGCGCCCCGCCAGGGCCAGTCGCGGGGCGGATCGTCGCGCGCCCCGAGAGCCCCAGCGCCGGGCGGCACCGCGCCGGGCGCCAGCGCCCCAGGCGCCAGCGCGTCGAGTGGCACCGCCCCGAGCGCCACCGCCCCCAGCGCCGCCCCCGGCAACCTCCGTGCCCGGCTCACCAGCTTCGTCGGGCGGGAGGGTGACATCGACGCCATCCGGGCCGACCTCTCCGGCGCCCGGCTCGTCACGCTCCTCGGGCCCGGTGGGGCCGGGAAGACGCGGCTGTCGCAGGAGGCCGCCGAACGGGCCTCCGAGGCCTGGCCCGACGGGGTCTGGCTGGCCGAACTCGCCCCCGTGGACGACCCGGAGACCGTCGCCGAAGCCGTCCTGACCTCGCTCGGGGCGCGGGAGACCGTGCTGCGCGGGGCGGGCGCCGAGGAGTTCAGGGCCGTCGACCGGCAGGCCGGTGAGCCGCTCGTACGGTTGGCCGAGCACTGCGCCCGCCGCCGCATGCTGCTCCTCCTCGACAACTGCGAGCACGTGATCGGCGCCGCCGCCACCCTCGCCGAGGAACTGCTCGCCCGCTGCCCGAACCTGACCGTCCTGGCCACGAGCCGGGAGCCGCTCGGGGTGCCGGGTGAAGTCGTACGCCCCGTCGAGCCGTTGCCGCCCCGGTCCGCGCACCGGCTGTTCGCCGAGCGGGCCCGGGCCGTGCGGCCCGACTTCGACCCCGAGGCCGACCCGGCGGCCGTCGCCGAGATCTGTCGTCGCCTCGACGGGCTGCCGCTGGCCATCGAACTGGCCGCCGCCCGGCTCCGGTTGCTGTCCCCGCGGCAGATCGCCGACCGCCTGGACGACCGCTTCAGACTGCTGACGAGCGGCAGTAGGACGGTACTGCCCCGCCAGCAGACCCTCCGCGCGGTCGTCGACTGGTCCTGGGACCTGCTGGACGAGGCCGAACGCGCCGTCCTGCGCCGCCTCTCCGTCTTCGCGGGCGGCTGCGGCCTGGCGGCGGTGGAGGAGGTCTGCGCCGGTACGACGCCGGGCGACCCCGTACGCTCCCTCGACGTCCCCGCCCTCCTCGGCTCCCTCATCGACAAGTCCCTCGTCGTCGCCGCCCCCTCGCCGGACGGCGACATGCGCTACCGGCTCCTGGAGACCGTCGCCGAGTACGCCGCCGAGCGGCTCGACCAGGCGGGTGAGGAGGTAGGTGACCAGGGCGGTGACCAGAGCGGTGGCCAGGGCGGTGACCAGGCCGGCGGCCATGCCGGTGACCGGGCCGCCACCGAGCGGCGCCACCTCGTGCACTACCGCGAGCTGGCCCGTACCACCGACCCTCTCCTGCGCGGCTCCGGCCAGCTCGCCGCGATCGCCCTGCTCCAGCTGGAGCACGAGAACCTCCGCACCGCCCTGCGCCGCGCCGTCGCCGCCCGCGACGAGCACGAGGTGCTCTGCATGGTCCTGTCGCTGGCCTGGTTCTGGTCGATGCGTGACATGCGCGCCGAGGGCCGCCAGTGGGCCGCCGCCGCCGCGTCCCTCGGCCCCGACCCCTTCGCACCGCCCGCCGAACCCGCCCCGCCCCTGCACCTCAGATGCACGGACCTCCCGCCGCCCATGGCGGACGACCAGCTGATCGAGGCCCGGCGCCAGGTGCGGGTGGTCGAGATGATCACACTGGAGCATGCCGAGGACGAGTGGGAAACCCCCGAGCGGCAGGAGTGGCTGCGGAGCGTCGCCACCGTCTACCGGGCCGGGCTGCCCCAGACCTGCCGGTTCCCCGCCTCGCTCTGGTTCTTCGCGACCCTGATGAACGGGGGCGACGAACGGCTCAGGGATGTGCTGGACGAGACCGTGGAGGCCTGCGAACGGTTCGGCTACGACTGGGAGTTGGCCGGCGCGCTCCAGATGCGGGCCAACATCCTCGCCAACCGCGGCGCGTGGGCCGACGACGCGGACAGGGACGCCGACCGCGCCCTGGAGATCTACGACACCCTCGGCGACGCCTGGGGCAGGGCAGAGGCGCTGTCCGCGCGCGGCGAGGCGCGGGAGAGGCGCGGGGAGTACGAACTCGCCGTCGCCGATTTCGCCGCCGCGATCGGGCACGTCGAAAGCCTGGGCGCGCGGAGCCAGATCGCCGTGCTGCGCGCCCGGATGGCGAGCAGCATGTTCGAGACCGACCGCGCGGCGGAGGGCGAGGCCGTGCTGCGCGCGGTGCTGGACGACAGCCACGACGTCTCGCACGAGTCGTTGATCGCGGCCCGGCTCTTCCTCGCGCTGCGGCTGGGCCGCACGGGGCGCCGGGAGGAGGCCAGGCGGCATCTGGGCGTGATCTCGGAGGCCTTCCGGCACGAGACACTCGCCGTGTTCCAGGGTTTCATCCAGGGGGCGTACGCCTGGCTGGACTGCGAGGACGGCCGGTACGCGGAGGCGCTCGAAGAGATACGGAGCGCGCTGCGGCAGTCCCACTCGGTCCTGTCCCAGATGGTCGCCCCGCACATGGCGGCGGGCTATCTGGCGACGGCCGCGTGGGCGCTGGCGGGCCTGGCGGGGGACAACGCGGGGGACAACAAGGAGCGGGCCCGCGAGGCGGCCCGGCTGCTCGGCGCGTCCGAGGCGCTGACCCCCGCCGGTCACTTCCGGCCCCCGACGGAACGGGAGCTGCTCGCCGCCTCCCGACGGGCCGTGCTGGCCGCGATGGCCGCGCTCGGCGACGAGGACGCGTTCGGGACGGCGTACGCGGAAGGCGGCCACCTCTCGCTGGAGGAGGCCGTCGCCCGCGTGTGAGCCGTGAGGCGTGGGACGTGGTGCGTGAGGCGTGGGACGTGGTGCGTGGGACGTAAGACATGAGAGGGACCGGCCCGGTCCGTACGACGGGTCCGCCTCACCCCGTACGACCTGGCCGCGCCTCCCTCAGGACTTCTTGCGGAACTTGGCCACCGCCAGCGGCATCGAGACCAGCGTGATCCCCGCCGACCACGCCAGCGTCATCCACACCGAGTGTCCGACCGGCTGGTCGTTGATCAGGCTCCGGGCCGCGTCGGCCAGGTTGGACAGCGGGTTGTAGTCCGTGAAGGCCTGGAGCCAGCCGGGCATCGTGGACGGCGGGGCGAAGATCGAGGAGCCGAACTGCAACGGCATCAGGACGAGCATCGCCGTCCCCTGGACCGCCTGCGCCGTCTTCATCGTCAGCCCCAGCAGGATGAAGATCCACATCAGCGAGGCACCGAACACCGTCGACAGCCCGATCGCCGCGAAGAGGTCGAGCACCGAGGACTTGATCTCAAGACCGAGCAGGAAGCCCATGCCGAGCAGGATGGCCGTGGCGACCAGCATCCGGCCCATCTCCACGACGATCTTCGCGATGAGGACCGACGAGCGCGCTATCGGCATCGTACGGAACCGGTCCATGACCCCCTTGCGGAAGTCGTCGTTCACACCGGTGCCGACGGCCATGGCGATGTTCATGCCCATCATCGCCATCAGGCCGGGGATCACGTAGTTGACGTACTCGCCACGACTTCCGCCGAGGCTCGCGCCCACGGAGCCGCCGAAGACGTACACGAACAGCAGCGTGAAGATGATCGGCATCAGCAGGACGTCGAACATCGACTCCGGGTCCTGCTTGATCTGGAGCGCGTTACGGCGCACGAGCGCGCCGATGTGCCGCAGATTCGCGCGCAGTCCGATCCGTCCGTCGTCCACGGCACCGGCCGAGGCGGCGCGCGGCAACCGGTCGCCCGGCCCGGCGGCCGGCGTCTCGGGGGTGGATGTGGGCAGCGTGGTGGTGCTCATGCGGCGACCTCCTCGGGTGTGGTGTCGGTGTCGGTGTCAGTGGTGATGTTGTCGGAGGGGGAGGTCTTTTGGCCGGTGATGGCCAGGAACACCTCGTCCAGGCTGGGCAGATGGGTCCCGATGTTGGCGATGCCGAAACCGCGCTCGCCCAGCAGGCCTATGACCGCGGTCAGTTGCTCGTCGCTGAGGATGGCCACGTGCACCAGGCCCTCGGCCGGGTCGGTCTGGGCGCCGGCCAGGCCGACCAGTCCGCTGTCGGTGAGCGCCTGTGCCATGGGGGCGAGTTGGGCCGGATCGGCCGGGCGGATCTGGAGCGTACGGCCCCCGACCCGCGCCTTCAGCTCGTCGACACCGCCGCTGGCGATGATGCGGCCCCGGTCGATGACGGTCAGCTCGTTCGCCAGCTGCTCGGCCTCTTCCATGTACTGGGTGGTGAGCAGGACCGTGGCCCCCTCGGCGACCATCCGCCGCACCTCCTCCCAGACCTCGTTACGGGTCCTGGGGTCGAGCCCCGTCGTCGGCTCGTCCAGATACAGCACGGCCGGGCGGCCGATCATCGAGGCGGCCAGGTCGAGCCGGCGGCGCATGCCGCCGCTGTACTGCATCGCCGGCTTTTTCGCGGCCTCGGTGAGCGAGAAGCGCTCCAGCAGCTCGTCGGAGCGGCGGCGGGCGTCCGCGCGGGACAGGTCGAGGAGCCGGCCGATCATGTACAGGTTCTCCCAGCCGGAGAGCTTCTCGTCGACCGAGGCGTACTGACCGGTGAGCCCGATGGTGCGGCGCAGCTGGCGCGGCTGACGGAGTACGTCGTACCCCGCGACCATGGCGGTGCCCGCGTCCGGCTGGACGAGGGTGGAGAGGATGCGGACGAGCGTCGTCTTGCCGGCGCCGTTGGGCCCGAGCACACCGAGGACGGTGCCCTCGCGGACATCGAGGTCGATGCCGTCCAGAGCCTTGGTGTCGCCGTAGTGCTTGACCAGCCCCCGCACCTCGACGGCGTTGCCGGTGCGGCCGCCGTTGGGGTTCTTGTCGATTCGCGTCATGCCCCTATGGGACCAGGTGCCACCGACAACGCGCCGACAGATGTCCGACAGGCGCCCGGCGCGCGGCCGACATTTCACCGACAAGCCTCTTCGGTGTACGGCGGAGGCGGGCGCGTCCGGGCATGCAACAGCCCGCCGACGGGGGAAGATCGGCGGGCCGTCGCTCGTGCGGCAGTGGCTAGTGGAAGGTGTGCTCCTCCTGCGGGAACGTCCCCCCGACGACCTCGTCGGCGAACGCCTTCGCCGCGTCCCCGAGGGTCTGGCGGAGGTTCACGTACTGCTTGGTGAAGCGCGGCACCTTGCCGCCGGTCAGTCCCACCATGTCGGTGTAGACGAGGACCTGCGCGTCCGTCTCGATCCCCGCGCCTATCCCGATCGTCGGGATGTGCAGGATGCGGGTGACCTCGGCGGCCAGCTCCGCGGGCACCAGCTCCAGCACCACGGCGAAGGCGCCCGCGTCCTGTACGGCCTTGGCGTCGCGCAGCATCTGCTGCGCGGCCTCCTCGCCGCGGCCCTGCACCCGGTAGCCCAGGGTGTTGACGGACTGCGGGGTGAGCCCGATGTGGCCCATGACCGGAATGCCGGCCTGCACCAGCAGCTCGATCTGGCTGTGCGAGCGCTCGCCGCCCTCCAGCTTGACCGCGCCGACCCCCGCGTCCTTCAGCAGGCGCGTGGCGCTGCGCAGGGCCTGGACGGGTCCTTCCTGGTACGAGCCGAAGGGCAGGTCCGCGACGATCAGGGCGCGCTTCGTGCCCCGTACGACGGCGGCGGACAACATCGTCATCTCGTCGAGCGTGACCGGCACGGTCGTCTCGTACCCGAGGTGGACGTTGCCCATGGAGTCGCCGACCAGCATGACGGGGATGCCCGCCTCGTCGAAGACGGAGGCCGTCATCGCGTCGTAGGCGGTGAGCATCGGCCACTTCTCGCCGCGCTCCTTGGCGGCGGAGAGGTCGTGCACGGTGACGCGGCGGGAGCTCGTACCGCCGTAGAGCGCTTTGGTGCCGTCTCCGGGGCGTCCCGCGGGAGAGGTCTGATTCTTCTGGTGATTCTGCTGTTCCTGCTGGTTGTGCGCAGCCTGAGCAGTCATGGCCAATGGCCCTTTCGTCATCTCGAGGCACCCTGACGGTGTCCCCGGACCACACCCATGGTGGCATCCCGGAGCGGTCCACGGGAAGTGGGGCAGGTGCAACCGGCACGAATCCGGGCCGGAGGACCGTGGGTAAAGACTTTCCAATACGAGACGGTCTCGTATCGAAATGACGTTACGCTGCTGGTCATGTCCACACCATCCGGCGCGCCACCCGCCGCCGCATCCCGTGTCCCCGAAGCCGTCCACCGCCGCCGCTGGGCGATCCTGGGCGTCCTCATGTTCAGCCTGCTCATCGTCGTGCTGGACAACTCGATCCTGAACGTCGCGGTCAAGACCATCGCCGCCCCCGCGCCCGAGGGCATCGGCGCCACCCAGAGCGAGCTTGAATGGGCGATCAACAGCTACACGCTGGTCTTCGCCGGACTGCTCTTCACCGCGGGCCTCCTCGGCGACCGCATCGGCCGCAAGAAGGTGCTGCTCTTCGGCATCGCCGTCTTCGGCGTCGGCTCGGCGCTCGCCGCGATGTCCGGGTCACCGGCCGAACTGATCGGCTACCGGGCCCTGATGGGCTTCGGCGCGGCGTTTGTGATGCCCGCCACCCTCGCCGTCCTGATGAACGTCTTCGAGCGTGACGAGCAGCCCAAGGCCATCGGCATCTGGGCGGGCAGCGTCGGGCTCGGCATAGCCATCGGCCCGATCACCGGCGGCCTGCTGCTGGAGCACTTCTGGTGGGGCTCGATCTTCCTGGTCAACGTGCCCGTGGCCGTCGTGGCGCTGATCGCGATGGTGCTGCTGGTCCCGGACTCCAGGGATCCCCGGCCGGGGAAGCTCGACCCGCTGGGCGTGGTGCTCTCCATCATCGGACTGGTCCTGCTGGTGTACGGCATCATCCGCGGCGGCGAGCTGGCCGACTTCACCGAGGTCTCGGTGCTGGCGCCGCTGCTGGGCGGGGTGGCCGTCCTGGCCGGCTTCGTGTGGCACGAGAAGCGCAGCAGCCACCCGGCGATCGACGTCACGTACTTCAAGAAGCCGGCCTTCGCCGCCGCCGTCGCCGCGATCGCGCTGGTGTTCTTCGCGCTGATGGGCGTCACGTTCTTCTCGGCGTTCTACCTCCAGAGCGTGCGCGGCTACAGCGCGCTCCAGTCCGGCCTGCTGATCGTGCCGCTCGCCGCCGCCCAGATGATCTTCGCGCCCCGCGCGCGGCTGGTCGTCGACCGGTTCGGCGCCCGGGTCGTCTGCACGGTGGGCATGGTGCTGGTGGCCGGGGGCCTGGCGGCGTTCGCCCTGTTCACGGCGGGCACGCCGGTGTGGGTGCTGTGTGTCGACTACTTCGTGCTCGGTACGGGCATGGCCCACATCATGCCGCCGGTGACCGTGGCGATCATGCAGGCGCTGCCCCGCGAGAAGGCCGGCTCGGGCTCGGCGATCAACAACACCTTCCGCCAGGTGGGCGGCGCGCTGGGCGTCGCGGTCCTGGGCTCGGTGCTGTCCGCCACGTACCGCAGCGACATCGAGAGCCACCTCGGCGCGCTCCCGGCGGGTGCGCGGGACGCGGCGGGGGAGTCGATCGAGGCGACGCTCACGGTCGCGGGCAAGCTGGGCCCGGCGGGCGGCCCGCTGGTCGAGTCGGCGCACGACGCGTTCCTCCACGCGATGCACCTGACCGCGCTCGGTTCGGCGGTGGTGGCGCTGATCGGCGTGGCGGTGGTCGCGCTCTTCCTCCCGGGCCGCGCCCCCGCGGAGAAGCTCCCGCAGGGGGACCGTCCCCCTGCCCGGGAGCCGGCGAACCGCAACTGACCGGCGGCTGATGACTGACCGCCGGCTCACGACGGACCGGCGGCTCACGACGGACCGGCGGCGATCCGCGACCGACCGACCGCGGCGCGCGGTACGGCGATCGGCGTCCACGTCCGCGCCGGTGGGCGAGAATCGGGGGCCGGACGGGTTGGGCCGGGCCGGGACGGGCTGGGCGGCGAGAGGTGGCGTACGTGCGGGACCAGGAGTACGAACAGGGCGGCGAGCACCGGCGCGGACGCCCTCGGAGCGAGGCGGCCGAACGGGCCATCCTGGACGCCGTCGTGGCCCTCCTGGAGGAAGGCGTGCCGCTCGGCACGCTCTCCATCGAACGCATCGCGCGTACGGCGGGCGTCGGCAAGGCCACCATCTACCGGCGCTGGCAGGGCAAGGAGGCGCTCTTCGTGGACGTCGTGCGGGACATCGAGCCCCCCGAGCCCACCCTCCCCGGCACGTCCGCCCTCGCCGATCTCGCCGTCCTGCTGGAGTCCCTGCGCACCCGCGGTCTCGCCCAGCGTTCCTCGGCGCTCCTCCACAACGTCTTCGCGGAGATGAAGAGCCGGCCCACCCTGTGGGCCGAGTACCGGAGGATCGTCATCGAACCCCGCCACGAGGCGACCCTCGAGGTGCTCCGCCGCGCCGTCGCCGAGGGGGAGTTGCGCGACGACGTTCCGGTGGACCTGATGAACGACCTGCTGGTCGGCGCCATGCTCGTACGGACCCTGCACCGCCCGGACGCGCCGCTGCCGGAGGATCTGGCCGAGCAGATCATCGGAGCGGCGATGGGGGGCATCGGCCCGCAGAAGGCGTGACGTCGGTACGGTGCGCGGCGCCGCGACCGTCGCCCGCCCACGTGACGTTCGCAACACCACAATCGTGCGGGTTCTGTCACAACCGGTCGTGATCTGCCCGTGATCGGAACCCCTCCGCGCGCCGGTTTCGTCCTCGTGGCAGTACGGCCGTCCCGGACGGCAGAGAAAGCGGCCGCGTATCCCCTAGGGTCGGGGGCGGGCGTGCACGGCAAGGCAGTGAGGGCAGCGGACATGACGCAGGAGTACACGGCGGAGTCGTTGGAGACCGGCGCGGACGCGGAACACCAGCGGGCGGGTGCGGGAGCCCGGGTCCGGAACGTGCTGTCCCGATGGCGTGGCGGCCGGAACGTCTGGCGGCGCGGCATCGTCCTCGCCGTTCTCGCCGTCCTGGCCGCGCTGTTGATGATCCTGCACGCCCAGATCCCCAACCGGATCGGCAACCTGGGCAGCCTCACCGAAACCTTCCTGCCCTGGCTGGGCCTGGTCATTCCGGTGATCCTCGTCCTCGCTCTCCTGCGCAGGTCCGCGACCGCGCTGATCGCGCTCCTCCTGCCCGCCGTCGTCTGGGTCAACCTCTTCGGCGGCCTCCTCGCCGACAAGTCGGGCGGGGGCGGCGACTTCACCGTCGCCACGCACAACGTCAACGCGGAGAACCCCGATCCGGCGGGCACCGCGCGCGAGGTCGCGGAGGCCGGGGCGGACGTCCTCGCGCTGGAGGAGCTGACCGAGAGGGACGTACCGACGTACGAGAAGGCGCTGGCGGGGACGTACAAGTACCACTCCGTGCAGGGCACGGTCGGGCTGTGGAGCAAGTACCCGATGTCCGGCACCCGCCCCGTCGACATCCGGCTGGGCTGGGTCCGCGCGATGCGGTCCACGATCACCACGCCCGAGGGGCAGGTCGGCGTGATCGTGGCGCACCTGCCGTCCGTACGGGTCAAACTGCACGCCGGCTTCACCGCCAACCAGCGCGACAACAGCGCGGACGCGCTCGGAGTGGCCATCAGCCGCGAGCCGGTCGGCCGGGTCATCCTGCTCGGCGACCTGAACGGCACGATGAACGACCGCTCCCTGAACGCCGTCACGTCCCAGATGCGCTCCACGCAGGGGGCGGCGGGGGACGGGTACGGGTTCAGCTGGCCGGCCTCGTTCCCGATGGCGCGCATCGACCAGATCATGGTGAAGGGCATCGAGCCGACGGCCTCCTGGACCCTGCCGAGGACGGACAGCGACCATCTGCCGGTGGCGGCGCGGGTGGAGCTGAGGGCGGGCTGAGACGGCGACCGGTCGGAACCCGGCGTTCATCCGCTGGTTCATCGGCTGGTTCATCCGCGGGAAGAAAACGTCTGAGAGACTTTGTTCAGTCGAGGTACTTACTGGACGCGTCCTCAGACACTTCCTTCTCTCCCGGAAAGGCTCCCCACCCATGCCCTTGGCGCTGCTGGCCCTCGCTGTAAGTGCCTTCGGTATCGGCACGACCGAGTTCGTGATGATGGGCCTGCTGCCCAATGTCGCGGACGACCTCGGTACCTCCGTACCCACCGCCGGCTACCTCGTGTCCGCCTACGCGATCGGGGTGGTCCTCGGCGCCCCGCTCCTCACCGCTGTCGGGTCCCGGATCCCGCGCAAGCGGATGCTGCTGCTCCTGATGGGGTTCTTCGTCATCGGCAACCTCGCCTCCGCGCTCGCCCCGAGCTTCGGCTGGCTGCTGGCGGGCCGGCTGCTGGCCGGGCTGCCGCACGGCGCGTTCTTCGGCGTCGGCGCGGTGGTCGCCTCGCGGCTGGTGGAGGAGGGGAGGCAGGCGCGGGCGGTGGCGACGATGTTCCTCGGCCTGACCGTCGCCAACATCGTCGGGGTCCCGGCGGCGACGCTGCTGGGCCAACACCTGGGCTGGCGCGCCACGTTCCTGGTCGTGACCGTGATCGGCCTGGTGGCGCTGGGAGCGCTGGCACGGCTGGTCCCGTACGTACCCGTCGACGCGCACCAGAGCCTCGGGCGCGAGTTGCGCGCCCTGGGGAACCGTCAGGTGCTGCTCGGGCTCGCCACGGCGGTGTTCGGCTTCGCCGGGGTCTTCGCGGTGTACTCGTACCTCGCCTCGATGACCACCGAGGTCATGGGCTTCGGGGAGTCGTCCGTGACGGTGGTCCTGGCGCTGTTCGGCATCGGCATGACGCTGGGCGCGCTGGCGGCGGGCCCGCTGACGGACCGGGCGCTGCGGCCCACGCTGTACATCTCGCTCGCCACGCTCGCGGTGGTACTGGTCGCGTTCCGCTTCACGGCGCACGTGCAGTGGGCGGCGCTGGTGACGGTGGTGGTGCTGGGGGCGGTGGGCTTCCTGACGACCACGCCGCTCCAGATGCTGGTCATGCAGAAGGCGAAGGACGCGCCGACGCTCGCCTCCGCCTCCAACCACTCGGCCTTCAACCTCGCGAACGCGGGCGGCGCGTGGCTCGGCGGCGCGGCGATCGCGGCGGGCTGGGGCTGGATGTCCCCGACGCTGGTGGGGGCGGTGCTGGCGGTGGTGGGCCTGACGATCGCGCTGGTGGCGGGCCGTCTGGACGGGCCCGGGGGCGGCACGTCCGCGTCACGGGTGGTGGCGGAAGGCACCCCCCAGACCCGCGAACCGGCCACGACGCACTGACGCCCCCCCCGTCCTCGCTGTCCTCAATCGCCGGACGGGCTTGAGGGCGCGTCCGGCCCCGTCCAGGCGCCCCGGTCGCACCGGACGCTTCCGTCCTCAATCGCCGGACGGGCTCCAAGGGCGCCCAGGTCGTCCTGGCTGCGCGGTAGTGCCCCGCGCTCCGTCCTCAATCGCCGGACGGGCTGAAAACGCGCCCAAGCCCGTCCGGCACGTGAGGGAACTGGGGCGGCCACTACCAGCCCGTCCGGCGTTTGAGGACGGCCCGGCATCCGGACGGCGCCGGGCTTCCGCTCCCGCCCGAGCCAACGTCCCACCCGGACGCCCCACCGCAGGCCGCGCGGCCACACCAGGCCGCGTGGCCACACCCAGCCCGTCCGGCGCTTGAGGACAAAGCCGCCACCCGGGCGGACCCGGGCCCCACCCCCGGCCGCCACCCCGGCCGCCCCCACCTCACCCCGAAGGGGACTCCCGCCACCGATTTGTGATCGGCAGCCGCCGATCCTTGCCGAAACCCTTCGCCGAGATCTTCGTCCCCGGCGGATACTGCCGCCGCTTGTACTCCGCCACGTCCACCATCCGCAGCGTCCGCGTCACCAGCTCCTCCTCGAAGCCCGCCGCGACAATCGCGTCCTTGCCCGTGTCCCGGTCCACGTACAGCTCCAGGATCCGGTCCAGCACGTCGTAGTCCGGCAGCGAGTCCGTGTCGACCTGGCCCGGCCGCAGCTCCGCGCTCGGCGGCTTGCTGATCGAGTTCTCCGGGATCGGGGGCACCTGCCCCCGCTCCTCCGCCGCGCGGTTGCGCCACCGCGCCAGCCGGAACACGGTCGTCTTGTAGACGTCCTTGATCGGCCCGTACGCGCCGACCGAGTCCCCGTACAGCGTCGAATACCCCACCGCCAGCTCGGACTTGTTGCCCGGCGCGAGCACGATCTGGCCCTCCTGGTTGGAGACCGCCATCAGCGTCGTACCGCGCAGCCGCGACTGGAGGTTCTCCTCCGCCAGACCCGTCAGGCCCAGCGCGCCCATGTACGCGTCGAACATCGGCTCGATGACCACCGTGCGCAGGTTGAGGCCGGTACGGCGGGCCAGTTCGGCCGCGTCGTCCTTCGAGTGGTCCGAGGAGTACTTGGACGGCATGGAGATGCCGTACACGTTCTCCGCCCCCACCGCGTCGCACGCGATCGCCGCGACCAGCGCCGAGTCGATGCCCCCGGAGAGCCCGATCAGGACGGACCGGAAGCCGTTCTTGGCCGCGTACGCGCGCAACCCCACCACCAGCGCCGAGTAGATCTCCTCGTCGTCCTCCAGCCGCTCCGCGTACCCGCCGGACAGCTCACGCTCGTACGCCGGCAGCGGTTCCTCGGACAGGACGACGTGGTCGATCACCAGCCCGTCGTCCACCACACCCGACGGCGGCACCGAGGGCGCGGCCGGCAGATCGAGGTCGAGCACCACACAGCCCTCCGCGAACTGCGGCGCACGCGCGACCACTTCGCCGTCCTTGTCCACGACGATCGAGTCCCCGTCGAAGACCAGCTCGTCCTGGCCGCCGATCATCGCGACGTACGCGGTGGTGCAGCCGGCCTCCTGGGCGCGCTTGCGCACCAGGTCCAGGCGGGTGTCGTCCTTCTCCTTCTCGTACGGAGAGGCGTTGATGGAGATCAGCAGTCCGGCACCGGCCGAGCAGGTCGCCGGGACCCGCCCGCCGTCCTGCCAGAGGTCCTCGCAGATCGCCAGCGCGATGTCGATGCCGTGGACCCGTACGACGGGCAGGGTGTTGCCCGGCACGAAGTACCGGAACTCGTCGAACACCCCGTAGTTCGGCAGGTGGTGCTTGGCGAAGGCCAGCACCACCTCCCCGCGGAACAGCACCGCGCCGGCGTTCTGCGGCGCGCCCGCGGGCTGGCCGAACCGGGGCTGGGCCTTCTCGGAACGGTCGAGGTAGCCGACGATCACCGGCCGCTCCCCGAAGCCCTCCGCGTCGAGGCGGCCCGCGAGGGCGCGCAGCGCGTCCCGGGACGCCTCGACGAAGGACGACCGCAGGGCGAGGTCCTCGACGGGGTAGCCGGTCAGCACCATCTCGGGGAACGCGATGACGTGCGCTCCCTGCTCGACGGCGTGCCGGGTCCAGTGCACGATCGCCTCGGCATTCGCGGCGAGATCGCCGACGGTCGAGTCGATCTGATTCAGAGCGAGGCGTAGTTGAGGCACGGGTCCAGTGTAATCGTCTTTCTGACGCGATGTCGTGCGGTGGGGCGCGGGTGTGGCCGGTCCCACTCCGGCGGGGGCGGGCGTTCCGCTTCGGCAAGGGCGGGCGTTCCGCTCCCGCGAGGGCGTCCCGGCCCCCGCGCGGGAGCGGGACGGCCACGTACCGTACGGAAATCCCAGCCGCGTACAGGCACCTCAGGCGCGTACGTACGGGGACCTCAGCCGCGCGCGTAACGGGCACCTCGCTCGCTCACGCCGGGCGAAAGCATCGACCGAACCTCAGCCGCGCGCGTACGGCGACCTCAGCCGCGCGCGTACACCTGCTCCACCCACGCGCCCATCTGCGACTCGGTGAGGTGTCGGGCCAGGTCGGCCTCACTGATCATCCCGACCAGCCGCTTGTCCTGGATGACCGGGAGCCGACGGATCTGGTGGCTCTGCATCTCCTGGAGCACCTCGCCCACGTCCGCGTCCGAGTCGATCCAGCGCGGAGTGCCCTGGGCGAGATCGCCCGCGGTGATCTTCGACGGGTCGTGGCCCATCGCCACACAGCCGACGACGATGTCGCGGTCCGTGAGAATGCCCGCGAGCCGCTCCTGCTCGTCGGCGATGAGCAGCGACCCGACCTCCATCTCGCGCATCAGCTGCGCGGCGCGGTCGAGGGTCTCGTGGGCGGGGATCCACTGGGCCCCCGGGTGCATGATGTCCTTGGCGGTGGTCATGGGGTCGTACCTCCTGCGTGCCCTAGCCGTACTCCCCGAGCCACACCCCATTGTCCGGGGGCCGTAAGGATGACGCGACTGGGCGGACGGGCAGCCGGGCGCACGGGCAGCCGGGCGGGCGGCTGGGCGGCCGGGCGATTGGGCGGACGGGCGGACCACGACCCCCGCGCCCGCCCGCCCCGCGACACCGCCGCCCCTCACGCCCGGGGCTTCGCCCCCCGCTCCTTCAGCAGGTCCGCCATCAGCCGCATCTCCGACTCCTGCGCCGTGACCATGCCCTGCGCGAGGTCACGCTCCGTACCGGCCGCGCACAGATCGACACACCCTTGCGCCATCATCACGCCACCCTTGTGGTGGTCGGTCATGAGCTGGAGGAACAGCACCTCGGCCTGCTTGCCGCGCGCCTCGCGCAACCGCTCCAGCTCCGCCGTGGTCGCCATGCCCTCCATCAGCGCGCCGTCGTGCGGCTTGAACATGGCGTGCCCGGCCCCCATCCGCATGTCCATCGGCATCCACGCCATCGGCTCCAGGCCCGACTCGACCTTCGGCAGCTTCCACATGTCCATCCAGCCCAGCAGCATCCCGCGCTGGTTCGCCTGGGTGTTGGCGATGTCGTACGCCAGCCGGCGCACGTCCTCGTCGTCCGTGCTGTCCCGGACGATGAAGGACATCTCCACCGCCTGCTGGTGGTGGAGCGCCATGTCACGGGCGAAGCCCGCGTCCGGCGAGGCCGCCGAGGGGGTACGGGGGGCTCCCGCGCCGTCGTCCCGCCCGGCGGAGGCCACCGTCGCCGCGCCGGCGAAGAGCAGCGCCAGCACGACGGCCGCGATCGCCGCCCACTGCGTACGGTTCACCGAGGCCACGACCCCGAGCCTCACTGCTCGCCCATTCCACCCGTGCAGGCGGCGCCCGGCTCGGGGGTCTGCGGGCCCTGCACGTACTTCGTCAGGAACTGGTTCACCCGCGGGTCCGACGCCTTGTCGACCGAGAGCTGCTTGCCCCACGCGCTCAGCATGACCGTGCCGGCCTGGTCCTTGTACGGGCTCAGCAGCGTGTACGAGGTCTTCTCGACCTTGTCGGTCAGCGTCTTGACGTCGTCGTCCGAGGCCTTGTCGTTGTACGTCACCCAAACCGCGCCGTGCTCCAGCGAGTGCACCGCGTTCATGTCCGGTATCGCGTCCTTGTAGACGTTCCGGTCGCAGTTCATCCAGACCTGGTTATGGTCACCGCCGACCGGCGGCTTCATCGGGTACTTGACCGCTTCGGTGACGTGGTTACGCGTGAGCTTCTTGGCGTCCCAGGACTTCTCGCCCTTCACGGGCTCCTTGGCGGCGGCCTGTTCCTGTTCCTTCTGGTCGGACTCTTTGTTCAGGATCACGGCGCCGAAGGCGACGAGACCCGCCACGACCACGGCGCTCACCGTGATCGTGATGATGCGACTGCGCCGCTCACGGGCCTGCTCGGCGCGGCGCATCTGCTCTATTCGGGCCTTGCGCTCGGCGGACTGGGACTTGGAAGCCATGGTGTCTGTCCTTCTGGGGGTGACTGCGTACGTACGTGACGGGTGGCGGTGATCTCGGGAAATCCCGCGCGCACGGGGGCGCCGGGCTCCCGGCTGGGCTACGTCTTGGACTACGTCCGCAGTACTTGAAGGACGTGGAGGTCCGGCGCGCGGGCCCGCGCGCCGGGGCGGGGGAGCCGGCCGTCGGGGGCCGCCGGTTCGACCTGTGCGTGCGGGACTCCGGCGGCGGGCGGGGCGGCCGGCGGCGGTACGGTGAGCACGGCCGGGCTCAGGTGCGGGAAGTATCCGCAGTCGTTGCCGTCGTACGGGCAGCTGTACCGCGCCACGGGCTCGTTCACGGCGGTGAAGGGGGCGGCGGCGCGGTGGTGGCTGTCCCTGCCGGGGCCCCAGGCGGAATCACCGGCGGGCCCCTTGTCGGCGCCCAGACAGACGAAGAGCGCGGCGAACAGCGTCGCCACGGCACTCAGCAGTGCCATGGGACGCGTGATGCGCGTGCGGCGGGCTCCCCCCATGAGCGCAGATCGTAGTGCGTACTGCCCCGGAAGCAGCAGTGAGGAGGCGCTTCCGGCCGGGGATCGGGCCGACGGGCCCACCCGATGCGGTACGAACCGGGCGCGGCGCGGTACAAAGAGGCATGGCCGACCCCGCGGAGCCACGACGTCGAGCCGAACCGAGCGCGGATCCGACGGCGGATCCGACGGCGGATCGGGGCGCCGGCCCGAGCGGCACCAACGCCCCAGCCCCAGCCCCAGCCCCAGCCCCAGCCACCGCCCCCGCCCCCGCCACCGACTCAGCCCCCGACCCCGCCCCCGGTGACGTCGACGCGGTGACGCACGCCGTGCTCGCCGCCTCGCGGCTGCTCGTCGCCATCTCCGTACGCGCGCTGGCGGCGGTCCCGGACCGGGTGACCCTCCCGCAGTACCGCTTGCTGGTGGTCCTGGACACCCACGGCGACGCCAAGCTCGTGGAGGTGGCCGAGCGGCTCGGCGTGAACCCCTCGACCGCCATGCGCATGCTGGACCGGCTGATCGCGGCGGGCCTCGCCGCCCGGCGGAGCAACCCGGCCAGCCGCCGCGAGACCCTGCTGCGGCTCACGCCGGACGGCCGGCGTTTGGTCGACGAGGTCTCGGCCGCCCGCCGCCGCGAGATCACGACGATCGTCGAACGGCTGCCACCCGAGCAGCGCGCCGATCTGGTCACGGCGCTGACGGCGTTCACCGAGGCGGGCGGGGAACCTGCGGCTCCGGTCGGGGACTCGGAGCCGTACCCCCTGGGCTGGTCGGACACCCACACCAGGCAGACCGACGACTGAACCGACGACCGGATCGACGACCGGACCGACTGCCGAACCGAAGGACCGACCGGCCGCCGGAGGTACCGGCGTACCCGCCGAGCAGGCACTATGGGCAGAGACCCGTACATCCGCGCGACGGAAGGCGTTGGACCGGGGTTCGCAACGCGCCGGAAATCGTGTGGTGGGATGCTCGTGTGCCCCAACGTGCCCCTCGGCATGGGAGCAGGTGGCCTGACCAGCAAGGATGGGTAGGACAGCTAATATGGACAAGCAGCAGGAATTCGTGCTCCGCACACTGGAGGAGCGCGACATCCGCTTCGTACGCCTTTGGTTCACCGACGTGCTCGGCTTCCTGAAGTCGGTCGCCGTGGCGCCCGCCGAGTTGGAGCAGGCCTTCGACGAGGGCATGGGTTTCGACGGCTCGGCGATCGAGGGCTTCGCCCGCGTGTACGAGTCGGACATGATCGCCAAGCCCGACCCGGGCACGTTCCAGATCCTGCCCTGGCGCGCGGAGGCCCCCGGCACGGCGCGGATGTTCTGCGACATCCTGATGCCCGACGGCTCGCCGTCCTTCGCCGACCCGCGGTACGTCCTCAAGCGGATGCTCGCCAAGACCTCGGATCTGGGTTTCACCTTCTACACCCACCCCGAGATCGAGTTCTTCCTGCTGAAGGACAAGCCGCTGGACGGCTCGCGGCCCACCCCCGCCGACAACTCCGGCTACTTCGACCACACACCCCAGAACGTGGGCATGGACTTCCGCCGCCAGGCGATCACCATGCTCGAATCCATGGGGATCTCGGTGGAGTTCAGCCACCACGAGGGGGCGCCCGGCCAGCAGGAGATCGACCTCCGTTACGCGGACGCGCTCTCCACGGCCGACAACATCATGACGTTCCGTCTGGTGATGAAGCAGGTCGCGCTGGAGCAGGGCATCAACGCCACCTTCATGCCCAAGCCGTTCTCGGAGTACCCGGGTTCGGGCATGCACACCCACCTCTCCCTCTTCGAGGGCGACCGCAACGCGTTCTACGAGTCGGGCTCGGAGTACCAACTCTCCAAGGTCGGCCGCTCCTTCATCGCCGGCCTGCTCAAGCACGCCGCCGAGATCTCGGCCGTCACCAACCAGTGGGTCAACTCCTACAAGCGCATCTGGGGCGGCTCCACCCGCACCGCGGGCTCGGGCGGCGAGGCCCCCTCGTACATCTGCTGGGGCCACAACAACCGCTCCGCACTGATCCGGGTCCCGATGTACAAGCCCGGCAAGACCGGCTCGGCCCGCGTCGAGGTCCGCTCGATCGACTCCGGCGCCAACCCCTACCTGACCTACGCGGTCCTCCTCGCGGCAGGCCTCAAGGGCGTGGAAGAGGGCTACGAACTCCCGGCCGGCGCCGACGACGACGTCTGGGCCCTCTCCGACGCCGAACGCCGCGCGATGGGCATCGAACCCCTCCCCCAGAACCTCGGCGAAGCGATCTCCCTGATGGAACGCAGCGAACTGGTCGCGGAAACCCTCGGCGAACACGTCTTCGACTTCTTCCTCCGCAACAAGAAGCAGGAGTGGGAGGAATACCGCAGCGAGGTAACGGCCTTCGAACTCCGTAAAAACCTCCCGGTCCTGTAGTCACAGGTCAGCGGTTTATGTAGTACTACGTGGGCGGGTTGCCGGTTCGACAGAGGCGACCCGCCCACAGCCATGATCAACCTCGGGCCGTCTGTGGGCCGTCAGACAGGGAGGGACGTCCCAGCTAGACCTTGTCCATGGCGACGCGAGCCCGCCCCTCACTGCTCGGCAGCAGGTGTGTCTGAGTCCGCAGAGTGAACCCATGGCCGGTGTGCCGAGGTAAGTGCTGAGCGCTTTGATGTTCTCCCCGGCGTCCAGCAGCACGGATGCGTAGAAGTGACTTCCACAGCCGAGTATCACGGCACCCGGCTGGGCTCCGCTCCGACGGCGCGCTTCCCGGCGGCGGCTGCGCCCGCGCTCCTGCCCTCGGCCCGCTTGTCGCTGCCGCCGCGCGCCCGCGACTGGATGGGCTCGGAGAGAATGAGACAAGATCCAAGCCCTCGGCTCGGACCGATGCCTGCGGCGGAGGCGCTCAGACTCTGGGATGGGAGTCGGGGTAAGTGGTGTGTCGAAACGGTCTGTTGACTACGCTCGCGACATGCCGTGGCACGAGAAGCACTCATTTCGCGATTGCCCTTGGTGCGGGCTCACCAATACCCGCCTGAACGTTAGGGCCCAAAACGTCGCGTTCCAGACCCGAGATGGCGACTTTAGGCACTGGGCGATGCTCGGGTGCCCAAGCTGCGGAGGAGCCACGCTCATTGAACACAGCAGTCCCGGCGTGACAGAGACTCTGGCCTTCGAAGTGGTGCCGAAGGCGCAAGATGGTGCGGCCACGATCGATCACCTACCTGAGGACGTCGAGCGTTACTACTCGGATGCGATTCGAGTGCTTGGAGTTGGCGTACCAGACGCGGCTGCAGTGCAGCTCCGGAGGACGTTGGAGGCAGCGGCCGCCCATTTCTCCATCAAGGAAAAAGTGCTCATGAGAAGCATCGAGAAGCTTATTTCCGATGGACACGTGACGCAGATTTTCGGCCCAGTGCTGCACCACATCAGAGCTATTGGAAACGTTGGCGCACACGCAAGTGACGAGCGGGTCGACCACGCGGCAGCCCAGCGAGCGTTGCGCTTCACAACTCAGCTACTGCGCAATCTTTTCGAAGTCCCAGGCGAGCTGAAGGCCCTGAACACCAAGCCGAACGAGTCGCTGCCTCCCGCCCCGGGCAGTGGCCCAGCCTAGGTGCGCCGTCTTTCTTGGACCGTCCAGGGGCCGCGGAAGGGTACTTGATGGCGAACGATCGACAACCGCTGACAGTTCGGAAGAGGTCACAGCGGTGATCGCTACATGACCGCAGGTCCGAAATGGCCTCAGGTCACTTCCTCCGCAACAAGGAGCACGAATGGGAGGAATGCCGCGGCGGGGTGACGGCCTTCGAACTCCTGGAAGAAGAACTCGCCGTGCAACCCGTGCACAAGACGGTTCCGGTTCGCCGGTATCGACCCGCCGG
Organism: Streptomyces sp. NPDC087420; assembly: GCF_044744165.1. Classification (NCBI taxonomy): domain Bacteria; kingdom Bacillati; phylum Actinomycetota; class Actinomycetes; order Kitasatosporales; family Streptomycetaceae; genus Streptomyces; species Streptomyces sp. NPDC087420. The sequence goes on along the minus strand of NZ_JBIUXU010000004.1, from coordinate 380,329 downwards.
CCGGAGCCGTCCCATTCGCTCCGGCTCCGGACGCTTGGTGGCCCAGGCGTGACGTGCCACAGAATGGTTCGGTTTCAGAAGTCATGGCGTGGGCTCGGACGTGCTGGGCAGTCACGGGGTTTGCATGGTGGTGTCCCTGGCGCACAGCGCGCGTTGGTAGCGAAGGTGATCTTCGTCGATCCGGTGGGCCGGTAGTCGGCGGAGCTCGCCGATGACTGTGCCGTCCGCGGTCGCGCGAACGAAGCCGTCCGTGTCGACATATATCGCCAGGGTGTCGAACTGGACATGGTGGTTGGGGCACAGCACCAGCAGGTTGGCCAGTTCGTCGGGACCGTTGTGGGGGCGACCCAGGCCGCGGATGTGGGCGGCCTCGCTGTAGGTCCCGAATTGCGTCGGGAGTTGCAGGCCGCAGACCTGACAGTGATCGCTGTGCAGCGCCTTTGCCGCGTTCGCCAGCCTGACATTTCGCACGACCTGGGAGGCCGTGGTCGTGCGACGTGCAGCCTGGCCGCGCTGTGTTCTTTGATCTTCCGGGCCGTCCCCGACGCCGCTCGCGCTCTCGTAGCCGGCCAGTCCAAGCCGCTCCATCAGAGCGTGCTGGTCCATGTCGGCAAGGTAGGTCTCCCGCAGGACGGCGATTGCCTGGGACCGCACGACGGGCTGGCCCAGCAGATGCGAGGCTTCTTCGGTCATTCCCCCCTCGAGGTTGACACTGTCGAACACTGCGGCCTGGGGCATCGCCCTTTCCGGTGGGATACCGCGTACGTCCCACAGGTGGCTGGTCCGGAGATGCCAGAACGGATACTCGGGTGTCACGGAGGACTCGGGCAGGCCGAACTCGGCCATCAGGCCCCCCACTTCGTCGCGGAACTCGTGCCACGGGGCAAGGCGGGATTTCCCTGTGGCGATCCTGGAGATGCCCCACAAGAGAGCCAGTGGCTTGTGCCTGCTGCGCTGGCCGTTTCTCTGGTGGACCCTGAGACTCCGCAGCCGGTCCATGAGCTCGCTCGGCGTCAGCTCCTCGGACGACGCGGCCCGTGCAGCAGCGGCCGGGGCGGAGCCCTGCGGCGAGCGAGGCGTGGGAAGCCGTGCCTCGGATTCCGGGTCGCCTCCGGCAGAGTGCCGTTCGGAGGCCACCCTGTTCTCCGCGCGGACGGTCCGGCGTCGCAGGTCGGGCAATACCGCCTGCCCGTGTTCCACCCACTGACGCCAGGATCGGGGCGCGAGCTCGAGCGCTTCCGCGGCTGAGAGCGTGGCGGTGCCTCGCGCCTCGATCCATGCCCAGTCGACGCGGTCGTCCTCCGGGCTCAGGTCCAGAACCGTCAGGTCGTAGCGATAGTTGGGGAAGGGCAGGCCCTTCGTCTCCTGCTCGATCTGCTCGACGCGCTCGACAACTGCCACGCCACAGAACTCGACGTACCCCTTGGGAGTCTTGTTGCGCGAGACTGCCGCGAACAGGAGCAGTGGCGCGGCCAGTGCACGCTGCTCCGCCGTCGAGGCCTGGTGCTCTTCCAGAGTCTCCAACAGCGCGGCATTGCCCGGTGTGGTTCCCACGGGGACCGTGTGGTCGACCCGGTGGTCTCCGTAGTAGGTCACGCGGCCGTTGTCCAGGTCGAACACGTCGTGCCAGGGCGTCTCGGCCGTTCCGGCCTTCCATGGGCTGGAACGGATCAGAATTGCCGGACGGCGGTGCCGACGCTCGCCCGATGTCGGCCTCACCTTGGCGATCGGGTTGATGCCCTTGCTCAGCTGCATCTGAGCGAGAACCTCAGATGCAGTGACGTGATGGAGGTTGGGGTAACCGTCGATGAGCGCTGTCGAGGAGTCTCTGTTCCGACCGGACCGCAATACTGCACCGACACGCAACTGGCTTCCCACTGAGCCTCCCCCTCGTCACCGATCTGTATCACGCTCTACGATCTTGCCAGGTTGCAGGGACCGTCAGGTTTCCAGGGCTGTCCCCGTGGGGCGGAAGCCCAGGCGGGTGTAGATGCGGGCCACTTGGGGGTCTGTGGCGCTGAGGAAGGTGGTGTGGGCGCCTCGGGTGCGGGACTGGTGGATCAGGGCTGCGGTGACTGCCAGGGCCAGGCCTCGGCGGCGGGCTGCGGGGAGGGTGCCCACGGCGCAGATCTCGGTGATTCCGTCCACCACTCCCGGGAGCAGGCCCGAGCTGAGGGCGACGCCGTCCTCCATCGCCGCGACCAGGGTGGTGCTGCCCGCCTGGATACGGAGGGCCATGAGGGTGATCGCGGCGGCGAGTTGCCGCTGTGCTTCGGGCAGTTCCGTCGGGCCCACCTCGCCTCTGTGTGTGCCCAGGTTCGCGAAAGCCAGGTGTGCGGTGGCCACCGCGCTCGGTAGCCATGGGTCGTCCGGTGCGACTGTGACGACCTGGACCCCTCTCGGGGTGAGGTCGGCCAGGGGTGGGGTGGGGGCATCCTCGGGGAGTATCAGCAGGGGGCGGGGCGTGATCGGCAGGCCCGTTTCCTCCACCGCCGGACGCAGGGCCGGGGCCGACTCGTCGACCCATTCGAAGCTCTCCGGGACGCCCAGTTCACGCTGACGCGCCCGCACGGCCGCGACATCCGCCGCCGTCACGGGCCGGCCCCGCCAGCCGCGGGTCGGGCGGGCCTGGAGCGCGCTGCCCCCGTCCTCCCGTACGAACAGGGTCAGCGGGCCGAAATCCTCCGCCCGGCCCACCCGGCGGGGCAGGGTGTCCTGGTAGTGGTCGATCCGGTCGAGTGGGCTGGGTTGGTTGATCGGGTTGATCGGGTTGATCGGGTTGAGCGGGGCGAGTGGGTCGCGTTGCGGTGTTGGGTGGTTTGTCACCTTGGCAGCACATCATCGGGTCAGCTGTTCTGAACAGTGGTTTATGACGTACGGCGCGTCAGAAGCGCCAGCGCGTCTGGCTGTACGGGGCCTTGCCGAAGCCGAAGGCCGTCCGGGGCGCCACCTCGTAGACCACGGCCACGTTCCCGCGGTCGCCCGCGAACCCGCCGTCCCGTACGTCGAAGTGCCACTCGGCGCCGTACTTCGCCTCCCACGCCCGCGCCAGCGCCGTCAGGCGCGCCTCGTCCGTCACGCGGACCGCCGTGCCCTCGACCACCAGGTCACAGCCCTCGGCGAGGGCATTCGTGCCGGTCGTCAGGATCACCTCCGGGTTCTGGGCGAGGTTCCGGCTCTTGCGCTCCCCGGCGCCCGTGCAGAAGTACAGCGCGCCGTCCGACCACACCGCCAGCAGCGGGGTGACGTGCGGGCGGCCCTCGGGCCGTACCGTCGTCAGCCAGAACAGCTCCGCCGACGTCAGCAGGGCCACCGCCTCCTGCCACGCGGTCGCCGTCGCCCGCGGCTCGCCGTAACGAGTGTCCAGTTCTGTACGGGGTTCGGGGTCCTTCGGTGCCATCGTCTGCTCCTGGTGTGTTTCGGTCCGGGGGCCGGGATCTCGTAGGGGTGGACCGGCCCGCCGGCCCGAAGTCATCGGTCCTCTTCCCGACCGTGCCGCACGCGGCCGGTCCCGCCTCCCCGCCCTGCGGTTACGCTCGATCCCCTCAGCTTGATCGGGAACGCTGGCGGGAACGCGGACGGGAGACGGCGACATGACGATGCCGGGGCGCAGGAGCAGTATTTTCACCCGTCTGCTCCGCCACGGCTTCACCGATCCGTCCGGCGCCGAGCGGCTGCTCGACGTCCCGGAGATGGCGACCGTACGGTCCGACCCCCTGTTCCTCGACGCGCTCGGCGCCACCGCCGACCCCGATCTGGCCCTGCGCGGTCTCGTACGGCTCATCGAGGCGGCCAATCCGGGGGAGCGGCGGGTCCTGCTGGACACCCTGCTCACCGCCAAGCCCCTCCGGGACCGGCTGCTCGGGGTGCTCGGCGCGTCCGAGGCGCTCGGCGACCACCTGGCCAGGCACCCGCACGACTGGCACGTCCTGGTGACGTACGAGTCGTCCGACCTGCACCCGGGGGTCGCGGAGTTCGAACGCGGGCTCGCCGACGCCACCGACCCCGTCTCCCTGCGCATCGCCTACCGGCGCTGCCTGCTGGCCATCGCGGCCAGGGACGTCTGCGGCACGATCGACATCGCCCAGACCGCCGCCGAACTCGCCGACCTGGCCACCGCGACCCTCCGCGCCGCCCTCGCGATCGCCCGCGCCGCCGCGCCCGAGGACGCCGCCGCCTGCCGGCTCGCGGTCATCGCGATGGGCAAGTGCGGCGGCCACGAGCTGAACTACATCTCCGACGTGGACGTGATCTTCGTCGGCGGCCTCCCGGAGCCCCCCGCCGGGGCCATGGAGGGCGACGACAACGGAGGCGCCGGCCTCAACACCGACGAAGGCAAGGCCGTCCAGGCCGCCACCCGCCTCGCCTCCCACCTCATGCGCATCTGCTCCGAGACCACCGTCGAGGGCGCCATCTGGCCCGTCGACGCCAACCTCCGCCCCGAAGGCCGCAACGGCCCCCTCGTCCGCACCCTGAGCAGCCACCTCGCCTACTACCAGCGCTGGGCCAAGACCTGGGAGTTCCAGGCGCTCCTCAAGGCCCGCGCCGTCGCCGGGGACGTACCGCTCGGCGCCGAGTACATCGACGCCGTCTCGCCCCTCGTCTGGCAGGCCGCCGACCGCGAGCACTTCGTCCCCGACGTGCAGAAGATGCGCCGCCGCGTCGTGGACAACATCCCCGCCGCCCAGCTGGACCGTGAACTCAAGCTCGGCCCCGGCGGCCTGCGCGACGTCGAATTCGCCGTCCAGCTCCTCCAGTTGGTCCACGGCCGCAGCGACACCTCACTCCGCAGCGGCTCCACGCTCGACGCGCTCGGCGCGCTGGCCGCCGGCGGTTACGTGGGACGGGCCGACGCGGCCCAACTGGATGACGCCTACCGCTTCCTGCGCTCCATGGAGCACCGCATCCAGCTCCACCGGCTGCGTCGCACCCACCTGGTGCCCGAGGACGAGGCCGACCTGCGCCGCCTCGGCCGCTCGCTCGGCCTGCGCGGCGACCCCGTCGTCGAGCTGAACAAGGCCTGGAAACGGCACGCTTCGGTCGTACGGCGGCTGCACGAGAAGATCTTCTACCGCCCCCTGCTCGACGCGGTCGCCCAACTCGCCCCCGGCGAGACCCGGTTGAGTACGAAGGCGGCCCGCCAGCGCCTCGAAGCGCTCGGGTACGCCGACCCGGCCGCGGCCCTGCGCCACCTGGAGGCACTGTCGTCCGGCGTGAGCCGCAAGGCCGCGATCCAGCGGACGCTGCTGCCGGTGCTGCTCGGCTGGTTCGCCGACTCCGCCGACCCCGACGCCGGTCTGCTCGGCTTCCGCAAGGTGTCCGACGCGCTCGGCAAGACCCCCTGGTACCTGCGGCTGCTGCGCGACGAGGGCGCGGCGGCCGAGAACCTGGCGCGGGTGCTGTCCGCCGGACGCCTCGCCCCCGACCTGCTGCTGCGCGCCCCCGAGTCGGTCGCGATCCTCGGCGACGCCAACGGGCTCGTGCCGCACGACCGCGCCCACCTCGAACAGGAGGTCATCGCGGCGGTCGGCCGCGCGGACACCGCCGAGGGCGCCGTCGCCACGGCACGCGGGATGCGCCGCCGTGAGCTGTTCCGTACGACGGCCGCCGACATCATCGGCTCGTACGGCACCGAGGAGAGCCCCGCCGAGGAGGACCCGGGCGCGCTGGTCGACCGGGTCGGCAACGCCCTCACCGACCTCAACGCCGCCACCCTCGCCGGCGCCCTGCGCGCCGCCGTCCGCGGCCGGTGGGGTGACACACTCCCGACCAGGTTCGCCGTCATCGGCATGGGCCGGTTCGGCGGCCACGAGATGGGTTACGGCTCCGACGCGGACGTCCTCTTCGTCCACGAACCCCGCGAGGGCGTCGGCGACCAGGAAGCGGCGCAGGCGGCGAACGCCGTGGTCGCCGAGATGCGCCGGCTCCTCGAAGTCCCCAGCCCGGAACCGCCGTTGCTGATCGATGCCGATCTGCGCCCCGAGGGCAAGAGCGGCCCCATGGTCCGTACGCTCGCCTCCTACGCCGCGTACTACCGGCGCTGGTCGCTGGTCTGGGAGAGCCAGGCCCTGCTGCGCGCCGAACCGATGGCGGGCGACGCGGACGTCGGCCGCCGCTTCGTCGAGCTGATCGACCCGCTGCGCTACCCGGCCGAGGGCCTGGCCGACGATGCCGCCCGTGAGATCCGCCGCCTGAAGGCGCGGATGGAGACGGAACGGATGCCGAGGGGCGCCGACCCGACCCTGCACACCAAACTGGGCCGTGGCGGGCTCTCGGACGTCGAGTGGACGATCCAGCTGCTCCAGATGCGGCACGCCTGGGCGGAGCCGGGCCTGCGGACCACCAGGACCCGCCGGGCGCTGGCGGCGGCGCGGGCCGCGGGGCTGCTGTCGGAGGAGGACACGCAGACCCTGGACGACGCGTGGGTGCTGGCGACCCGGGTCAGGAACGGGGTGATGCTCGTACGGGGCAGGCCGGGCGACACCTTCCCGTCGGACGGCCGCGAGCTGGGCGCGATGGGGCGTTACCTGGGGTACGGCCCGGGGCCCACGCGGGGCCAGACGCAGGAGGTGCACAGCGGGGACATGCTGGACGACTACCGCAGGACGACGCGCAGGGCGCGCGGGGTGATGGAGAGGCTGTTCTACGGGGCGGAGTGAGGCGACCGCACCGGGTGACCGTCACGAGGTCCGGGCGAACGCTCCCACCTCACACCTCGGCCGTACTCGGCTTCTTCGGCCGTTTCCCGTCCACATGGCGAGGCAGGCTGTACGGCAGTGAGCCGTACCAGAGGTACGAGACGGTGAAGCCGAAGGCCAGGCACACCAGGCCCCCCGCCGCGTCCAGCCAGAAGTGGTTCGCGGTGGCGACGATCACCAGCAGCGTCACCACGGGGTACAGCAGCCCGAGGATCCGCACCCACGGGATCCGGCACAGCGCGAAGATCGTCAGCCCCGACCAGGTCGACCACCCGATGTGCATGGACGGCATGGCCGCGTACTGGTTCGACACGGTCTTGAGGTTGTCCGAGGACAGCGAGCCCCACGTGTGGTGCAGGGAGACGGTGTCGATGAAGTGGCCGTTGGTCATCAGCCGCGGCGGCGCGAGCGGGAACAGGTAGTAGCCGAGCAGGGCCACGACGGTGGTCGCCAACAGGACCAGGCGGGCCGCCGAATAGCGCCCCGGATGGCTGCGGAACAGCCAGATCAGCACCCCGAGGGTGATGATGAAGTGCAGTGTGGCGTAGTAGTAGTTCATCCCTACGATGAGCCACGTCACCGAATTGACGCCGTGGTTGACGGCCCGCTCGAAGCCGAGTCCCAGCAGGCGTTCCGCGTGCCAGATCCGGTCGGCGTTCTCCAGGGCCTTCGTCCGCTGTTCGGGTACGGCGTTGCGGATCAGTGAGTAGACCCAGTAACTCGCCGCGATCAGCAGGATTTCGAACCAGAGGCGGGGCTTGCGGGGTGTCCGGAGGCGCCGGATGAACGTGTGCTTCTCCACCGGTTCGGTTTCCGTGTCCCTCGCTGTGTCTGTCGTGTCAGCCACCTCGTCGGTGAAGGACGACGAGCCGGCCCTTCGGGCCGCCTGCGCCTTCACGGTCGATTCACCCATAGCCAGGAGTCTGCCAGATCTGGACTCCCCGACCGATCATCCCCCGGTCGGGTCGGTCCCGCATTCGCTACGCCCTACGGACGACGTCCGGACCCCGAGGAGCCCTGGTTTCCGGGTCCGGGCGACCCCGAGGAGCCCTGGTTCCCGGGCCCGAGCGACCTCGGGGAGCCGAGGGGCCCGGGGCCGGGACCCGAGGCGGTCGACCCGCGGACCACCAGTTCGGGCATGAAGACGAACTCGCTGTGGGGGGCGGGGGTGCCCCCGATCTCCTCCAGGAGCGTACGGACCGCGGCCTGGCCCATCGACGGCACCGGCTTGCGGACCGTGGTGAGCGGCGGGTCCGTGAAGGCTATGAGGGGGGAGTCGTCGAAACCGACGACCGAGAGGTCCCGCGGCACGTCCAGGCCCATCCGCCGCCCGGCCCTGATCGCGCCGAGCGCCATCATGTCGCTCGCGCAGACCACCGCCGTACAGCCCCGCTCGATGAGGGCGGTGGCCGCCGCCTGACCACCCTCCAGGGTGAACAGCGACTGCTGGATCAGCTCGTCCGTCTCCGCGGGCGACAGTCCGAGCAGCTCGTGGACCGTGGCCCGGAAGCCCTCGATCTTGCGCAGCACGGGCACGAACCGCTCGGGCCCCACGGCCAGGCCGATCCGGTGGTGCCCCAGCGAGACGAGGTGCGTCACGGCGAGCCGTACGGCGGCCCGGTCGTCGGGCGAGATGAAGGGGGCCTGCACCTTCGGCGAGAAGCCGTCCACCAGGACGAACGGCACTCCCTGGGCGCGGAGCTTCTCGTACCGCCGCATGTCCGCCGACGTGTCGGCGTGCAGCCCGGAGACGAAGATGATGCCGGAGACGTCCCGCTCGACGAGCATCTCGGTCAGCTCGTCCTCGGTGGAGCCGCCGGGGGTCTGGGTCGCCAGCACCGGGGTGTAACCCTGACGGGTGAGTGCCTGGCCTATCACCTGGGCGAGCGCCGGGAAGATCGGGTTCTCCAGCTCCGGGGTGATCAGGCCGACCAGCCCCGCGCTGCGGCGGCGGAGGCGTACGGGGCGTTCGTACCCGAGGACGTCGAGTGCGGCGAGTACGGATTCGCGGGTGGCCGCGGCAACCCCGGGCTTGCCGTTCAGAACGCGGCTGACCGTCGCTTCGCTGACCCCCGCCTGGGTTGCGATGTCGGCAAGCCGTGCGGTCATGGGAGTGGACTGTACCGGTGGTTCACCCGATTGCCCACCGGACGGCCGAGGGACGGACGCGCCCCCGTCTGCAAGATCTTGCGAAACCTTTCTGCCCTGTCCGTGCCGGGTTTCCCCACCCCGTCAGGTCGTACGGGCCTGCCACGCCTGGGTACTTGTAACAATCGCCGGGCCTTGCGGAAATCTTCCGCAAGGTCTTTCGGGCTTCTTGCAACGCTGTTACCTTCACGTCCGACCCGGAGCCGCAACGGAGCGGTACGGCAGTTGAAGGAGTTCGGATGCGACGTGGCATAACGGCCACAGCCCTGGCCGTGACCCTGGCCCTCGCCGTGACCGCGTGCGGTGGTGACGGCACGTCGGACGGCGGCAAGAGCGCCGGGGGTGAACTGTCGGGGAAGGTCACCTGGTGGGACACGTCGACCGTCGGCAGCGAGGACAAGGTTTTCAAGCAGCTCGCCGAGGGCTTCGAGAAACTGCACCCGAAGGTCGACGTCGTGTACGTCAACGTGCCCTTCGGTGACGCCCAGAACAAGTTCAAGAACGCCGCGCAGGCGGACTCCGGGGCCCCCGACGTCATCCGCTCCGAGGTCGCCTGGACGCCCGAGTTCGCCGATCTGGGCTATCTCGCGCCGCTGGACGGCACCCCGGCGCTCAAGGACGAGAAGGACTTCCTGCCGCAGGCCGCCGCCTCCACCCGCTACGCCGGCAAGACCTACGCCGTGCCGCAGGTCATCGACTCCATGGGTGTCTTCTACAACAAGAAGATCTTCAAGGAGGCGGGGGTGGAAGTCCCCGCGACGGTCGACGCGTTGAAGGCCACCGCCAAGACGATCAAGGACAAGACCGGGAAGACCGGGCTCTACCTGCGCGGCGACGACGCGTACTGGTTCCTGTCCTTCCTGTACGGCGAGGGCGGCAACCTCGTGGACGCCGACAGCAAGACCGTCACGGTCGACAACGCCGCCGGCGTCAAGGCCATGACCGTCGTCAAGGACCTGGTCGACTCGGGCGCCGCCAAGACCGACGCCACGGACGGCTGGGAGAACATGCAGGCCGCGTTCAAGGACGGCAAGGTCGCCATGATGATCAATGGTCCGTGGGCGGTCACCGACACGTACGGCGGCGCGCAGTTCAAGGACAAGGCCAACCTCGGCATCGCGCCGGTCCCCGCCGGCTCCGCCGGGCAGGGCGCTCCGCAGGGCGGCCACAACCTCGCCGTCTACGCGGGCTCCAAGAACCTGGACGCCTCGTACGCCTTCACCGAGTACATGACGTCCGTACGGAGCCAGACGGAGATCGCGGAGAAACTGAGCCTGCTGCCCACCCGTACCTCGGTCTACGCCCAGCCCGGTGTCGCGGACAACGAGATCGTCGGCTTCTTCAAGCCCGTCGTGGACAAGGCCGTCGAGCGCCCCTGGATCCCGGAGACCGGCAGCCTCTTCGCGCCGCTCGTCACCGAGTACACCAAGGTCCTCACCGGCCAGACCACCCCGGAGAAGGGCGCCTCCGCCACCGGGGACGCGTACCGCAAGCTGCTCAAGGGCTGGAAGTAACAGGAAGGCGGGCCGGCTGATGGCCGTCCAGACCGGCCGGTCGGTGGCGAGGACCCCGGGCGAGAACGTCGCCCGCGGGCCCCGCCGCGGCTCCGGCACCCCCTCCGGCGGGCTGCGCCGCGCCGCGTCGACGCACTGGTACGCGTGGGCCATGGTCGCCCCGGTCGTCGCCGTGATCGGCGTGATCATCGGGTATCCGCTGGTCCGTGGCGTCTACTTGTCGCTCACCGACGCCAACGAACGCAACGTCGCACGCCACATCGGCGTCAACAACCTGCCCGCCACCTACGAGTTCGTCGGACTCGACAACTACCGGGCGGCCCTGACGGGGGATCAGTTCCTCTCCACCCTCGGCTGGACCCTGGTGTGGACGGTCTCCTGCGTCGCCGTCACCTTCGCGCTGGGCCTCGCCCTCGCCACGCTCCTCAACCGCCGCATCGCCGGGCGCTCGCTCTACCGGATGCTGCTGATCCTGCCCTGGGCCGTGCCGGGCTTCGTGTCCGTCTTCGCCTGGCGCTTCCTCTACAACGAGGACCGCGGGCTCCTCAACAAACTGCTCGCCGGCGGCGGCATCGACGCCGTGCCCTGGCTCAACGACCCGACCTGGGCCAAGTTCTCGGTCATCGCCGTCAACATCTGGCTCGGGGTGCCGTTCATGATGGTCGCCCTGCTCGGCGGCCTCCAGTCCATCTCGGGCGAGATGTACGAGGCCGCCGAGATGGACGGCGCCAACGCCTGGCAGCGCTTCGCGCACATCACCCTGCCGGGGCTGCGCCCCGTCAGCACGACCGTGATCCTGCTCTCCACCATCTGGACGTTCAACATGTTCCCGGTGATCTTCCTGCTGACGCGCGGCGGACCCGGCGAGGCCACCCAGATCCTGGTCACGCAGGCGTACAAGTTCTCCTTCGAGATCAGCCCCCGCGACTACGCGCAGTCCTCCACCTGGGGCGTGCTGATCCTCGTCCTGCTGATGCTCTTCGCCGCGCTCTACCGGCGCGTGCTCCGCAACCAGGGAGACAGCTGGTGACCCTCGCCGCCCCCGACACCGCGACCGACACCCCGTCCGCCACCGCGCGGGTCACCGCCCTGACCAACGCCGGGCACCGGCACCGCCGTTCGCCCCTGGCCTCCGCCGCGCTCCACACCACGCTGGTCGTGGCGTCGGTGATCGCGGTCTTCCCCGTGCTCTGGGTGCTGCTGACCTCGCTCAAGCCCGCGGCCTACGCGACCACCACGGACTTCTTCAAGGACCCGACCCTCGAGAACTACACCGGGCTGCTGCGCGACACCCCGTTCCTGACCTGGTTCGGCAACTCGCTGGTCATCGCGGGACTCACCACCGTGCTCGGCGTCTTCGTCGCCGCCACCACCGGCTACGCCGTCAGCCGCTTCCGCTTCCCCGGCAAACGCGGGCTGATGTGGACGCTGCTGGTCACCCAGATGTTCCCGGTCGCCGTCCTCATCGTGCCGATCTACAACATCATGGCCGGGCTCGGCCTGCTCAACGACCCGGCGGGCCTGGTGATCACGTACCTCACCATCGCCGTGCCGTTCTGCGCCTGGATGATGAAGGGCTTCTTCGACACCATCCCCCGCGAGATAGACGAGTCCGGCATGGTCGACGGGCTCACGCCCTTCGGCACCTTCTGGCGGCTCATCCTGCCGCTTGCCAGGCCGGGGCTCGCGGTGACCGCCTTCTACTCCTTCATCACCGCGTGGGGCGAGGTCGCCTACGCCTCCGCGTTCATGGTCGGCGACGAGAACCTCACCCTCGCCGGCGGCCTCCAGAAGTTCGTCAACCAGTACGGCGCCCAGTGGGGCCCGATGTCCGCCGCGTCCGTACTGATCGCCGTCCCCGCCGCGCTGGTCTTCCTCTTCGCCCAGCGCCATCTCGTCACCGGCATGTCCGCCGGTGCGGTGAAGGGCTGACCCCGCGCGGGTCCGCCCCCTCGCCGCACCCCTCAGACACTCCAGGAACCACATGACCCAGCACCTCACCGCCCCTTCCGCCCCCTCCGCCCGCCCGGCCGCCAGGACGTCCGACGACGCCCCGGAGCACCGCCCGGGCTGGTGGCGGGACGCGGTGATCTACCAGGTCTACCCGCGCAGCTTCGCCGACGGGAACGGCGACGCGATGGGCGACCTCGACGGGGTACGCCGCCGGCTCCCGTACCTCAGGGACCTCGGCGTCGACGCCGTCTGGCTCAGCCCGTTCTACGCCTCCCCGCAGGCCGACGCGGGCTACGACGTCGCCGACTACCGCGCCATCGACCCGATGTTCGGCACCCTGCGCGACGCCGACGCGCTGATCCGGGACGCGCACGGCCTGGGCCTGCGGATCATCGTCGACGTCGTGCCCAACCACTCGTCCGTGGCGCACGACTGGTTCAGGCGGGCCCTGCGAGAGGGCCCGGGATCCGCGCTGCGGGCCCGCTACCACTTCCGCCCCGGCAAGGGCGCCAACGGTGAACTCCCGCCCAACGACTGGCAGTCCGTCTTCGGCGGACCCGCCTGGACCCGGACGACCGACCCCGACGGCACCCCCGGCGACTGGTACCTGCACCTCTTCGCCCCCGAACAGCCCGACTTCGACTGGACCCACCCGGCCGTCGCCGACGAGTTCCGCTCGATCCTGCGCTTCTGGCTGGACATGGGCGTGGACGGCTTCCGCATCGACGTCGCCCACGGACTGGTCAAGGCCGACGGACTCCCCGACATCGGCGGGGACGCCCAACTCAGGCTGCTCGCCAACGAGATCACGCCGTTCTTCGACCAGGACGGCGTCCACGAGATCTACCGGCAGTGGCGCACGATCCTCGACGAGTACCCGGACGAGCGCATCGCCGTCGCCGAGGCCTGGACGCGGACCGTCGAGCGCACCGCGCGTTACGTACGCCCCGACGAACTGCACCAGGCCTTCAACTTCCAGTACCTGGCCACCTCCTGGGACGGTGACGCGCTGCGCGAGGTCATCGACGTCTCGCTCGCCGCGATGCGGCCCGTCGGCGCCCCCGCGACCTGGGTGCTCTCCAACCACGACGTCACCCGCCACGCCACCCGCTTCGCCGGGCCGCCCCTCGCGGGCACCCAGACGCGTGAGCCCGGCGACCGCGAACTGGGCCTGCGGCGGGCCCGCGCCGCGACGATGCTCATGCTGGCGCTGCCCGGATCCGCGTACGTCTACCAGGGCGAGGAACTGGGCCTGCCCGACGTCACCGACCTGCCCGACGAGGCCAGGCAGGACCCGTCGTACTTCCGCGCGGACGGCCAGAACGGCTTCCGCGACGGCTGCCGGGTCCCCATCCCCTGGACGTGCGAAGGCAGTTCGTACGGGTTCGGCGGCGCGGGCAGCTGGCTGCCGCAGCCCGTGGGCTGGGGTGAGCTGAGCGTCGAGGCGCAGACCGGCGACCCGTCCTCGACCCTGGAGCTGTACCGCGCCGCGCTGGCCGTGCGGCGCGAGCACCCGGGGCTCGGCGCGGGGGACTCGGTCGAGTGGCTGGACGCGCCCCCGGGCGTCCTGGCCTTCACCCGGGCCGGCTTCGCCTGCACGGTCAACACGACCTCGGAGCCGGTACGAATCCCCGTACGCGGCCGGCTCCTGCTGTCGAGCGGCCCGGTGACGCCCGACGGCACACACGCCGACCTGCCGCCGGACACCACGGCGTGGTGGACGCTCTGACCACGCCCGTACCCGTACCCCTTCCCCTACCCAAGGACCGCACCACACCGTAAGGAGCCTTGAGGGCAGAGCGCGTCGCCACGCGAGGCCGCACCACCGTCACCCGCACACCCCCACCAGTGCTGGAGGAACCATGGTCCGCAGATCCCTCGCCGCCGCGCTCGCCCTCGGGGCGGCCGTCACCGCCCTCGCGGTCCCCACCGGGACCGCGCAGGCCGTCCCGCCGGGCACCAAGGACGTCACCGCCGTCCTCTTCGAGTGGACGTTCGCGTCCGTCGCCAAGGCGTGCACGGACACCCTCGGCCCGGCCGGGTACGGGTACGTCCAGGTCTCGCCGCCCCAGGAGCACATCCAGGGCGGCCAGTGGTGGACCTCGTACCAGCCCGTGAGCTACCGGATCGCCGGCCGTCTCGGCGACCGCGCCGCCTTCTCGGCCATGGTCGGCACCTGCCACGCGGCCGGGGTCAAGGTCGTCGCCGACAGCGTCATCAACCACATGGCCGCCGGTGACGGCACCGGCACCGGCGGCTCCCCGTACACCAAGTACACGTATCCCGGCATCTATTCGGGCGCCGACCTGGACGACTGCCGCGCCCAGATCAGCAACTACCAGGACCGGGCGAACGTGCAGAACTGCGAACTGGTCGGTCTCGCGGACCTGGACACCGGTGAGCCGTACGTACGCGGCCGGATCGCCGCGTACCTCAACGACCTGCTCTCGCTGGGCGTCGACGGCTTCCGTATCGACGCCGCCAAGCACATGCCGGCCGCGGACCTCGCCGACATCAAGAGCCGCCTGACCAACCCCGGCGCCTACTGGAAGCAGGAGGTCATCTACGGGGCGGGCGAGGCGATATCGCCCGACGAGTACCTCAACACCGGTGACGTACAGGAGTTCCGGTACGGCCGCAGCCTCAAGCAGGTCTTCCTCAACGAGAACCTCGCCTACCTCAAGAACTACGGCGAGGGCTGGGCCTTCATGCGGGGCGACAAAGCGGCGGTCTTCGTCGACAACCACGACACCGAGCGCGGCGGCGACACCCTCAGCTACAAGGACGGCGCCAACTACACCCTCGCCAACGTCTTCATGCTGGCCTGGCCCTACGGCTCACCCGACATCAACTCCGGTTACGAGTTCACCGACCGGGACGCGGGACCGCCCAATGGCGGCACGGTCAGGGCCTGTTACAGCGACGGCTGGAAGTGCCAGCACGCCTGGCGGGAGATCGCCTCCATGGTCGGCTTCCGCAACACCACGCGCGGCGAGGCCGTCACCCGGTGGTGGGACAACGGCGGCGACCAGATCGCCTTCGGCCGGGGGACGAAGGGGTACGTGGCCCTCAACCACGAAGGTTCCGCGCTCACCCGTACGTTCGAGACCTCCCTGCCCGCGGGGAACTACTGCGACGTCCAGAGCGGCCGGCGGGTGACCGTCGACAGCGCCGGGAAGTTCACGGCAACGCTCGGCTCCAACACGGCGGTTGCCCTCCACACGGGCGCCAGGAACTGCTGACACCCGGCGCCGGAACGGGCGCGGCGGGTCCGCTTGATACGGATCTTGTAACGGACACCGCCGCGCCCGTGTGAACCGCGCGGGGCGGGAAATCAGAGGGGTATGACGTCCACCGACGTGCAACCGGACCAGAGCCAGCACAAGCCCCGCCCGGCGGGGCTGTCCTGGTGGAGCAAGCTGCTCATCACCCTCGTCGCCGTCGCCGCGCTGCTCTTCGCCGGCAGCAAGCTGGACCTGATCCCCGGGTTCGGCGACGTCTTCGGCAGCGAGACGAAGGACAGGACAGGGCCGACCCTGCTCCAGTCCATGCAGGACCTCGACCGCTACGAAGCCGCCTCGGGCAACTTCCAGGTGGTCGTGGACCTGGAGAAGGACGCCAAGTACCTGCCCGACGCGATCCGCGGCACCCGCACCCTCTACGTCGGCGCCGGTACCGTCAGCGCCTCCGTGGACTTCGGCGGCATCGGCGAGAACAGCGTCACGACGGACAAGGAACGCACCATGGCGACGATCCGGCTGCCGCACGCGCAGCTGGGCAAGCCCGCGCTCGACCCCGACCGTTCGTACGCCGTCTCCAAGCAGCGGGGACTGCTGGACCGGCTCGGTGACCTGTTCTCGGACAACGCGGCGAGCGAGCGCGCCGTGAACCAGCTGGCCGCCAAGCACATCGGGGAGGCGGCCAAGGACAGTGAACTGGCCGACCGCGCCGAGAAGAACACCACCAGCATGCTGGAGGGACTGCTGCGGTCCCTCGGCTTCACCCAGGTCACCGTGGTCTACGGCACCAGCTGATGCCTTTGTGGCACGCATTCCTCTGTGGCACGCGCTGACCCCGTCTACGGCACACGCTGACCCGGCAGTTGTGTGCCCAGCCCCATGAGCCGACCGAGCAGGTCGCCGAACGGCCCTTCGGCCGGCTCGTCCGCGACGATCCGCAACAGGATCGCCGCCATCTCCGCGTCGTACGCGGCGCTCACCGCGGCGAGCGCCGCGAAGTCGTGCACGAGCTGCAACTCCAGCTCGGCGCGCGGGATGTGCCGCCCGTCCAGCCAGATCAGCGCGGTCGACTCGGCGAGCGACACCCAGGACCGGACGACCAGGTGCAGCCGCGCGGGCGGGGTGGTCACGTCCAGGTGGGACAGGATCTGTACGTACGCGGCCTGCCGCACCTCGTCGATCATCGCGTTCGCCGTCGAGGAACCCACCGCCGGGCCGCCGCGCATCAGCGCGGAGAAGCCAGGGCCGTGCTCGTCCACGAAGTCGAAGAACCGCCCCATGACCCGCAGCAGCCGGGCCCCGAGCGGCCCTTCCCTCGGCTCCACGAACCGCTCGGCCAACTCGTCGGCCGCCCGGCGCAGCGCCGCCTCGTACAGGCTCTGCTTGCCGGGGAAGTAGTGGTAGACGAGGGGGCGGGAGATTCCGGCCGCGGCGGCGATCTCGTCGATCGAGACGTCCTCGGGGGAGCGGTGGCTGAACAGGTCCAGCGCGACACCGATCAGCTGTTGCTTCCGCTCTTCGACGCCCATCCTGCGGCGCACCCCGGTCGTCATACGAACAGCCTAACGGGCACGCTCCCCGGGGTGTCGATTACGCTGCCGGTCCATGACCTCATCTGACCCGGACCAGCCGACAGAGACACCCGCCGAAGGTCTGGCGCCTGGTCCGGCGTCCGGTCCGGCGTCCGGTCCGGCGTCCGGTCTGACGCCCCGTCAGGCGCGGGCTCTGCGGGTCACGCTCGCGTCGGTACTGCTGGTGGCGATGGCCGCGCTGCTGGCCGTACGGCTGGCGGAGCGCACGTCGGTCCTCGTGGTGGGGGTGTACGGGCTGGCGATGATCCTGTGCGGCGTGGTGATCGAGCTGAGCCGCAACGGCCGTACGCGTCTGGGTACATGGCTGTTGGCGTTGTGCCTGCTGTCGGCGCTGGGGGCGGACTGGCTGCTGCCGTAGGACCGCGCACCGGCCGCTGTCGCCGGGCGGGGGGCCGCGCCCGGGTGACGCCGTACGGCCCCGGCCCGCAGCGCGCACCCCCCGTCACCGCACCCCCCGTCACCGCAGCGCCCCCACCGAACCGCCGCCCTCGACGGCCCCCTTCAACTCCGCCCGCGCCCCCGCCGAGGCCCGTACCGCCAGCATCCGTCCCTTCGCGGTGCCCTTCACCCCGCCCGACACCTCCAGCGACCTGAACTCCTCGCTGCCCGCCGCCAGGACGTACCACTGGCCGCCGCGCGACTTCCAGAGCACCCCGGCCAGCACCTCGCGCGGCCCCCGCGCCCCGCACGCGAGCGAGTCCTCCGCGCGGGCCGCGATCGCCCCCGCCGACGCGGGCTTCGCGGACGACGGGGGCTGGAACTGCGCGAGCACCCGGCTCCCCGGACCCCGCCAGGTCTCCGCACGGGTGCACAGCCACTCCGCCGTGCCGTTCGACTCCGGCAGCGTCTGGCGGGCGAACGCCCAGGAGTTCACCGACCGCACCCCGTGCGAGCGGACGGTCGGCAGCAGACACGCGGTCCTGGCCCACGCCACCCGGTCCTGCGCGCTCGACACGTCCGAGGGGGACGACGGCGGCCCGGACGTCAGCCGCGCCGGGGTCAGCTCACCGAGGTCCGTGAGCAGCCGGTCGTGGGAGCCGTCCCGGATGTCGAGGGTGTCCCAGGAGCCGCAGTCGCGGGCCGTCGCCGGGCTGTCCATCGGGTCCGTCACCCCGTCCGCGTCCCGCGCCAGCGGCCGGGCTTCCGCACCCGGGTCGCGCAGGTCCCGTACGGAGGTACGGGTCACCCAAGGCGCCGTCAGATAGCGGACGTTGCTGTCGGAACGCGCCACCACCAGCGCCCCGGCGGCGGACCCGTCCGCGCCGTCGACCCGGGCGAAGTCCAGGCCCGCCGCGTCGCCGCCGTCCGTCGCCTCGGCGTACCGCACGACCCGCAGGCCGTCGTACAGCAGCACGACGCGCGCGGCGTCGACCCTGCCCGCGTACAGCAACTGCGGTGATCCCATGGGCGGTCCCGACGGGGTCCCGGGGGTGGCGGAGACCTGGACGGTACGGCCCGGCCGCGCCCAGACCGCCAGCGCCCGCCGCAGCAGCCCCGTATCACCGGCCAGCGCGCCACGGGTGGGCCACGCGGAGAAGTCGGTACGGGCGGAGGTCTCCCAGAAGGTGGGCGCGACCCGGCGCACCTTCGCCGGGTCGAGGGCCGACTGGGCCATGGGGTTGCGGGCGTACGTGGGGGCCGCCGCGCTCTCGGGGCCCCAGCCGTCCCCCGGCAGCCCGAGCAGCGTCCCGCAGACGAGCAGGGCGGCGGTCGCGGCGAGCGCGGCCTTCGCGTGCTGGCGCCGGCGCATCAGGTCGGTGGGCCTGGCCTGGAGCGAGCAGGGGTCGAACTCGGCCGACCGCAGTAGCGCGTCGCTCTCCGGCGTCTCGGCGGCGACCGCCTGGGCGAGCGCCCCCGCCGGGTCCTCGGCCCCGGCCGCGCCGAGCGTGCGCCGAACGTCGGCGTCCGCCAGCCCCTCCAGGCCGCGCAGGACAAACGCGGCCCTGGCCGCCCCGGAGAGGGCGGTCAGCCGCTGGTCGAGGGCGAGTTCGTCGGCCCCGCCCGAGCGCGGGAAGAGCCGCAGGCCCCATACGTGCGGGAGCACCGGCGGCAGTTGGGCGCGGTGGGGCCGGGCGAGGCGCATCAGCGGGCGGCCGGCGTCGAGGGCCTGGCGCAGCACGCGGGCGCGTACGTACGTGTAACCGGGGTTCCGTGCCCCGTCGGAGCCGCCGCCTCCGCCGGCCCGGCGCGGCCCCGGGAGCACGCCGTCGATGGTGGCGGTACGGCCGCGGGGCAGCGAGCGCTGGACGAGCGCGTGCGCGGTCAGGACGCGCCGGTTGCGGCCGAGCGCCGGGGGGAGGACGAGATAGGCGATCCGTACGAGACGGGGGTAGTGCTCGACGAGCGCCGCCTCGGCCTGGTCGACGTCGACGGGACCGGCGGTGGGGGCGGTTCCGCCGGCACCGGGGTTCGCGCCGGACTCGGCGGTGGCGGTGGCGGCGGGGGCGGGGGCGGTGACGGAGTCGTGTGGGCGCACGTGCAGCAGAACGAGCGATTGGTCCGATGGTCACCCCGGAACCCGATGGTCACCCCGGAATGAGTCATTCCGCTCATTCCGTCTTCCGCAGCGCGAAGACGCGTTCGACAGGGCACGATGGGCCGCATGCGTACGGAACGAGCAGGCGTGGCGATAGCGGTCCTGGCCCTGGCCCTGACGGCGGGCTGCGGCGCGGACGACAACAAGGCCCCCCAGGTGCCGAAGACGGCGACGGGGAGCCTCGAACAGCTCGCCTCGAAGGCGAAGTGCGAGCCCAACATCTCGACGGACGCCGCCGAGCTGCGGCAGGCCAACTGCGCGACCGGGGACGGGAAGTACGTCCTGGCGACCTTCGCCACCGACCGCGGCCAGCGCGAGTGGATCAACGAGGCCAAGGACTACGGCGGTTCGTACCTCGTCGGCCGGAAGTGGGTCGTGGTCGGCGAGGCGGGCGTGGTCGCGACGGTGCGTGGCCGGCTGGGCGGGGAGGTGGAAACGGGCTCGTCCCACCACGCGCAGAACGGTGGTGGGACGAGTGCCGATCCGTCCGGTCACGACATGAGTGACATGCCCGGCATGGACGGTATGGAGGACATGCCGTCCATGCGCTGACCGGCGAGGTGGTGCCGACGACGTCGGGCCGGGTGCCTCAGCGGCACGTGGTCCCGGCGTTGAGGCAGCTCACCATCTTGTTCATGATCCGCGTGTCGAACACGTTGATGAAGTCACCGTGGTCGGTGACCGGCTTGTGCAGCTGCTCCGGGAAGGAGTCGACCGCGAAGCCGGGGCCCGGCGGGACGCGGTAGACGATCCGCTGCTGGAGCTGCGGAATCGCCTTGAACCCGTTCTGGCAGCGGCCGTTGGCGTCGGCGAAGGCCACGTGGGTGCGGTGGTTCGCGCTGTCGGTGTTCTGGCCGTCCCAGCAGCTCTGGAAATTGAAGGTACGGACCACCTTGCTGCCGCGCGGGCAGATCGGGTATTTGTCCTTGAGCTGGCGGTTCTCGAATCCGGTGCAACTCCACGACGCGTTCGCGTTGGCGTTTCCGTTGACGAAGGCCTTGGCGTCACCCGTGATGATCCGCAGGAAGCGGGGCATCGCGACGACCTTGGAGGTCGGGTTGCCGGCAAATTTCAGAGTCACCTCGTTGGGCGTCTGAATCTTTCCGGCATTTCCTTCCTTGCCGCCGCCGTCCGCGTTGACGTCGAACTCTGCCTGGCCGTTCTGGAGACGGAGCACCGGCCAGTAGTAAGTCGACTTGTCGCCCTGATTGCGGCAGCTGGTGGCGGCCGCGGCGAGCGCGTCGTCACTGGCGAAGGCGTTGTTGCCCTGATTGCCGACGTAATCGTGCATGTGGTGCGCGCCGTTGCTCACGCCGGGCGCGACAATGACGTTGTCTGAATTATACTTCTTGTTCTTGTTCACCCCGCATGAGGTGATGAACGAACCCCGGGACGCCTGGCGCAGCTTGCGCGGCTTCACCACGTTCGGCCGGACCGATTTGATGCTGACGAAGTCCGAGGCGTCCGGGCCGTTGCCGCCCTGGCCGGCCGCCGGGGGCGCACTGGCGCTGGGGCTGGCCTGGCCGTTGTTCTGCGCGCCGGCGTCCTGGCCCTCGGCCGGGGCGCTCTCGGCGGAGGACGGGGCCGGGGAGGCGGCCGGGTCCTGGGCCTGCGCCCGCAGGGTGCACGGCGCGAGGGCGTCGAGGCCCTGCGGCTGCTGCCCGCCGGCGCCGGTGATCGCCGCGGAGATCTTGCCGAAGCTCTCCAGGCGCTTGTCCTTCAACGGATTGAGAATCGCATTGTCGGCAACGGCGGGATCCTGCTCGATCTGTGCCTTCTGATCGGCGAACTGCTGGTAAGCCTCGGTGATCTGGCTGTCGATACCGGCCAGCTCCTGGTCAACCGCCGCACGGGCCGCTTCCGGCACGTCCGTGATGCTGTTGGCCACTTCCGGGCAGTCGATGGTCGACATCTGCTGAGCGGCGTTCTCGGCCTGGGCCGGCGGCTGCTTGTCCTTCGACCAGCCCTCACCCGCGGATGCGTAGAAATTGGCTGCTATCAGCCCACCCCCGCCCAGGAGCAAGGCAGCCGTGGCGGCAATCGCCCGGTTTGCCACGGTGGAACGTTTTCTTCTCGCTGTGCGTGCCATGGAACTCCTCAAGCTTCGTTGCCGGTTACAGGGAAATCGCGGCAGGGGAAGCGAAGCGCTCCGTTCCATACGGACGGCATTCGGGGAGTGTTCAGAGGTTCTGAGAATTCATTGAAATCTCCGGCGGCAAAACGGGCGGATACCCCCATTGCGGCACGACTCAACCCCGTACGACTCGTCTCCGCGTGCCCGCCCGGCCGGACGTCGCGGCGCGTCCCCGCCGGCTCACGTCCGGCCGCGGTCCAGATAGGCGAGGACGGCCAGTACCCGCCGGTTGTCGTCGTCCGACACCGGCAGGCCCAGCTTCGCGAAGATGTTGGAGGTGTGCTTGGCCACCGCACGCTCCGTGACCACCAGTTGACCGGCGATCGCCCCGTTCGACCTGCCCTGCGCCATCAACTCCATGACCTCCCGCTCGCGCGGCGTCAGCGCGGCGATCGGCTTGTCCTGCCCACGGCGGGACAGCAGTTGCTGGATCACCTGCGGATCCATCGCCGTACCCCCGCCGGCCACCCGGCGCACCGCGTCGATGAACTGCTCCGCGTCGAACACCCGGTCCTTGAGCAGATAGCCGACCCCGCCGGTGCCGTCCGCCAGCAGCTCACGCGCGTACAACTGCTCGACGTGCTGGGACAGGACGAGGACCGGCAGGCCGGGACGGGCCCGGCGGGCGGCGAGCGCGCACTGGAGGCCCTCGTCCGTGTGGGACGGCGGGAGCCGGACGTCGACGATCGCGACGTCCGGCTCCAATTCCGCCAGGGCCCTGGTCAGTTCGGGCCCCGTCTCCACCGCCGCGAGGATCTCGAAGTCGAACGCCTCCAGCATCCGCACCAGACCGTCGCGCAGCAGGAAGAGATCTTCGGCTAGGACAACTCGCAAGGAATCTCCATGGTCACCATGGTGGGACCGCCCACAGGGCTGTTGACGGCCAGGACTCCGTCGAATGTACCGAGCCGCCGCTCCAGGCCGCTCAGCCCCGACCCCTTCCCGATGACGGCTCCGCCACCGCCGTTGTCGGTGACCGCGACCCGCAGCATCCCCTCACTGTGGGAGACGTCCACCCAAATCCGCTCGGCGCCCGCGTGTTTCACCACGTTCGCCAGCGCCTCGCTCACCGCGAAGTACGCCGCGGACTCGACGGGCGCGCCGGCCCGCCCCGACAGCTCCACGTTGACCTCGCTCTCCAGCGGCAGCCGCAGCGCCAGGGCCCGTACGGCGTCCCCCAGACCACGCTCCGCCAGCACCGGCGGGTGGATCCCCCGGACCAGGTCACGCAGTTCGGTCAGGGCCTCGGCGGACGACAGCCGCGCCTGGCCGAGCAACTCCTTGGCCTTGGCCGGGTTCTTCTCGATCAGCGCCTCGACCGTGCCCAGGTCCATGCCCACCGCGACCAGCCTGGCCTGCGCCCCGTCGTGCAGATCCCGCTCGATGCGGCGCAGTTCGGCGGCGGACGTGTCCACGGCGTCGTGCCGGGACTCGGTGAGCCGCTCGATCCGCCGCGCCAGCTCCTCCTCCTGGGTGGGGGCGATCAGCGCCCTGGTCAGGGTGAAGTGGGCCCGTACGAGGGCGGGGGCGTACCGCAGCCCCGCGGCGAGGATCACCAGGCCGAGCGCGAACGCGAGCAGTCCGCTCAGCTGGCTGTCGACGGGGACGAACGCGTACCAGTACGCATTGTCCCTGAACACCCGCCACAGCCCGGCGGCCAGGACGAGCCCCTCCACCGGGAAGAGCATCAGCCAGGTGGCCGCGATCGCGACGGTGAAGCCCGCCGTCATGTCGACCAGCAGCCACCGGAGATCACGCCAGGTGGCGGGCTCCTTGAGGAGGAACACGGTGCGCTCGACCCGGCCGGTGAGTCCGCCGCGTACGTCGTCCGGGAGGGGCTGGTAGGGCGCCGGGATCCGTACCCCCGACCACTTCGCGGCCAGCAGGCGGCGGTGGTTGGCGTGCGCCCTGACCGCCGCCAGTGCCGAGGGGGTGGTGAGGAAGCCGATGCCCAGCGGGGTGAGCGCGAGCGAGACCACGGTCAGGACGAAGAGGATGACGGATCCCACGATCGCGGTGAGCCCGAGCGCCAGCCCCCGGCCGGCGGCCTGTACCGCGCCTCGTATGTCGATGGTGTTCATGACGGTCCCTCTCCTTCGCGGCCGGACGGCCCCGGCCCGACCCCCGGGCAGGCCACCAGTCTGGCCGCGGGGTGGTGCGGGAGGGCAGCCGGTTCGCCCCCCGGCCCGGGGTGTTGCCAGCACCACCCCCGGGTCGTTCCTGGTCAGAGCGGATTGTCAGTGGTGGGTGGCACGATCGGACACCTCGACGGATCGGGCGAACAGGGGCGGACGATGGGCACGTGGGACACCGGACACTTCGACAGCGACACCGCGGCGGACTTCGCCGCCGATCTCGACGCCGCCGCCGTGGACGGGCGGACGGAGCTGGTACGGGGGGCGCTGGTCCGGGCGATCGGTACGGACGGGGTCGGCGGCCTGGACGAGAGCGAGGCGGTGGTGGCCGTCGCGGCGGCGGCGCTGGTGGCCGCGCAGTGCCCGGGGGGCCCGCCGGTGGAGACGGTGTACGGCCCCGACGAGCCTTTGCCGCGCTTCCCGGAGGAGCTGAGGAGCGTGGCGGTCCTGGCCCTGGACCGGGTCCTCGCGGAGGACTCCGAGCTGCGCGAACTGTGGGCGGACGCGGAGGGGGAGGCGGGGCCGTGGTGGCGCGGGGTCGTCGCGCTGAGGACGGCGCTGGCGGCGACGGTGGCGATACCGGGCCAGGTCCCGGAACTGTCCGGTGCGGTCCGGCCTCCGGTCTGACCCACGCCCGCCCGGGTCGTCCCCGGCCGCATCCGGCCCCCGTGGGCTGACCGGGACGGCTCCTGGGCCTCGTCCCGTCACGCCTCCGCGTTCAGGAGCTTCGCCTCCACCTCCGGGGACAGGCCCGGCGCGGGGCGGTCCGGGCGCTGGGGGGCCCGGCCGTTGAGGGAGCGGAGCCAGGTCCAGGTGTCCGTCACCGTCTCCTCCGCCGGGCGGCAGCGGAGGCCCGTGGCCAGGGCCTTGGTGACGTCGCCCCGGTGCAGGGCGTCGTGCGGCTCACCCGGCGGGAGCCAGACGGGCAGGTCCGTCCACGGCTCGACACCCGCGGCGAGGATCGGCTCGGGGTCGGTCCAGCGCAGCTCGGCGTCGGAGCCCGTGGCCCGGACGCAGGCGTCGAGCAGTTCGCCCATGGTGGTGTGCCCGGGCGGACTGACGAGGTTGTACGGGCCGCCGAGACCCTGCTCCACGGCGCCCAGGGTCCAGGCGGCGAGGTCGCGCACGTCGATGTACTGGAGGGGGTTGTCACGCGGTCCCGGAGCGAGCACGGGACCACCCCGGGCGATCCGCCCCAGCCACCACGGCAGCCGGCCGATGTTCTCCCACGGACCGAGGATCAGTCCGGCACGGACCAGCAGCGCGCGGTCGCCGAAGGCGGCCTCCGCGGCCAGTTCGCCGCCGAGCTTGTCCTGGGGGTAGGCGGTCTCCCCGGCGTCCGCCGACGCGCCCTCGACCAGCGGGCCGTCCTCCGTGAGCCCCGCCGCGGCGGGATAGGCGTACACCGACCGGCTGGAGACATACGCGTACCGCTCCACACGCCCCTTGAGCGACGTGGCCGCCTCACCCACCACGGAAGGCGCCGCCGCCCAGGTGTCGACCACCGCGTCCCAGGCTCCTCCGGCGAGCGCCGCGAGCCCGTCCGGGGCCGTCCGGTCGCCCAGCACGGACGTCACGCCGGCCGGCGCCTCACGCCGGCCGCGGTGGAGGGCGGTCACCTCCCACCCCCGCTCCACCGCCGCCTCCGCGACGGCGCGCCCGACAAATTCCGTACCACCGAGGAGGAGAAGTCTCATGGAACCGACTCTGCCCGCCGCCGCGCCCGCCGCACAGAGGAGTTCGCTGCTGGGGCGTGTCCGCAAAGTGGGGTCTGGCTCGCGAAGCCTGGCACGCGCACGCGCGGCGTTGTCGGACCCACCCCGTACGTCCAGTACGGGGTAGGTCCTCCGCCTTGCGATTGCACGCACCAGACGCCGCGAGCCCCGCCCTGCGGGCGGACGACCCCACTTTGCGGACACGCCCCAGGCGAATCGGCGGCTTTTGGGACCTGCCGCGCGCCCGGTCGGGATGGCAGCATGTGCGCACCATGACAGATGCCCGGTCGCCGATGCGCGCCCTGCGGGCCGCGGCCTTCGCGGCGGTGTGTGTGACGCTGGCGGCGCTGGGGCATTTGTACACGTCCGGGCACGAGATCCCGTTCGGGGCGCTGTTGACCGCCTTCGGGACGACCGGAGGTGTCGCCTGGCTCGCCGGTGGGCGCCGCCGGGGGTTCCTGTCCCTCGGGGCCGGACTGCTCACGGTCCAGGGCACGCTGCATCTGCTCTTCGCGGGGGTGCTGCCGTACGGACCGTCCCCGGCCTCGCACGACCGGCACGCCATGACGGGGGGCGCGGCGGGCGGCGGGACAGGAGCAGGGCCGGGCGCGGGGGCGGACCCCGGCCTCGGCATGGGCTCCGGCATGGGCGGGCGCTCCGGCATGGACATGGGTACGGGCGGCGCGGGCGAGCCCGCGCTCGCCGCCGTCACGGACACCCCGGTCGCGATGATCGCCGCGCACGTGCTCGCCGCCGCCGTCTGCGCCCTCTGGCTCGCCCGCGGCGAGGCCGCGCTCTTCCGGCTCGCGCGGACGCTCGGCGCCCTCGCCCTCATCCCGCTGCGGCTGCCGCTCACCCCGGCCCGCCTGCCCGCCGTACCCCGGCCGGCCCCGCTCGCCCCCGGCGCACCAGCCCCGCGCCGCTTCCGTGGCGTGGTCCTCGCGCACAGCCTGTCCCGGCGTGGTCCGCCCGTCGTGCGCACCGCTCGCACCACGGACCCGGGAGCCGCGCCCACCCTCACTGTCTGACGTCGGCCGGCACCGGGGCCGCTTCCCCCATGCCCACGCCAACACCTAGGACAGTCATGGCCATTGACGATCCCCTCAAGGACGCGGACCCCATCAAGGGCACCGACGCCACCGTCTCCGACACCCTGACCGACCCGGCCACCCCCACCGCCCCCTCCACAGGCGCCGACCCGGCCACCCCCACCCCCACCGGCACCCCCTCCGCGTGGAGTTCCCTGCGCCCGCTCGTCCTGCGCCTGCACTTCTACGCGGGCGTCCTCATCGCCCCGTTCCTGCTCGTCGCCGCCGTCAGCGGGCTCCTCTACTCGCTCTCCTTCCAGGCGGAGAAGGTGGTCTACCGCCAGGAGCTGCGCGTCCCGGTCGGCGACCGTGCCCTCCCGCTCTCCACCCAGGTCAACGCGGCCCGTACCGCCCACCCGGACGGCAAGGTGACGTCCGTACGCCCCTCGTCCGAGGACGGCGCCACCACCCGCGTCCTGATGTCCACCCCCGAGGTCGGCGAGGGCAAGTCCCTCGCCGTCTTCGTCGATCCGTACACCGCGGAGGTACGGGGACAGCTCGCCAGCTACGGCAGTTCGGGCGCCCTCCCGCTGCGCACCTGGCTCTCCGAACTGCACCGCCATCTCCACCTGGGCGAACCCGGCCGCCTCTACAGCGAACTGGCCGCCAGCTGGCTCTGGGTGGTGGCGCTCGGCGGGCTGGTCCTGTGGCTCGCCCGCAGGCGCACCTCGAAACGCGCCCTGATCCTCCCCGAGAGCGGGGCCACGGGCCGGCGCAGGACACTCACCCTGCACGGCTCGCTCGGCCTGTGGGCCGTGACCGGACTGGTCCTGCTCTCCGCGACGGGCCTGACCTGGTCGACGTACGCGGGCGCGAACATAGGCAAGGTCCAGGACCAGCTCGGCGGCTCCACCCCCACCGTCTCGGCCACCCTCGACGGCGGGACCGGCTCCACCGGCGGGGGCCACGAGGGCCACGAGGACATGCCGGGGATGACGGACGACATGCCCGGCATGGAGGGCATGGACGTCGGGGTGGACCTGGCGGTCGTCGCCGCCCGCCAGGCCGGCCTCGACGGACCGCTCCAGGTGACCCTGCCGACGGAGGGGACCGGGTATGTCGTCGCGCAGACCGACACGCAGTTCCCGGTCCGGCTCGACTCGGTCGCGGTCGACCCGGCCAACGGCATGGTCATCGACGAGCTGCGCTTCGCGGACTACCCCGTGCTCGCCCAGCTCACCCGCTTCGGCATCGACGCCCACATGGGGGTCTTCCTCGGGCTCGTGAACCAGCTGGCCCTCGCCGCCCTCGCCCTGTCACTGATCCTGATCATCCTCTGGGGCTACCGCATGTGGTGGCAGCGCAGGCCCACCCAGGAGCGGAAGACGGGCGTCGGCCGGCCGATGGCGCGCGGCGCCTGGCGGCGGGTGCCCCTGAAGGTGCTGCTGCCGCTGGCGGCGGTGACCGCGGTGGTCGGCTGGTTCGTCCCGCTGCTGGGGATCAGCCTGCTCGCGTTCCTGCTGCTGGACGGGGCGCTGGGCCTCTCGGCCCGGACGCGGACGCGGGCGCGGCAGGATCCGAAGACGACGGCCTGAGGCGTGAAGCGAGGACGCACCGGCCCGTCAGGGTCCCGGTGCGTCCTCGTGCCGGTACTTCGTGGCCGACGGCAAGGCACTCCCTAGGGGGCGTACTTGTACCCGACCCGCCGTACCGTCTGGATGGTGTGGCGGTGCTCGACGCCCAGCTTCCGGCGCAGCCGCGCCACATGGACGTCGACCGTCCTGCCGTCGCCCACGTGTCCGTAGCCCCAGACCGTCGTCACCAGCTGGTCCCGGGTGTGCACCCGGTGGGGGTGCGCCACCAGGTGCGCGAGCAGCTCGAACTCCAGGTAGGTCAGGTCCAGCTGCTGTCCGTCCACGAGGGCCGTCCTCTGGACGCTGTCGATCCGTACCGGACCGCCGGCGCTCTCGGTCCTGGGCGCGGCGCCCCGGCCCGCCCGGTCGGCCGGGTCGGCGGCGAGGTACGGCACGGAGGCCGCCAGCGCGGCCGCGTGCTGGTCGGCCGGGACGAGTACGAGGTAGCCGACCATCGGCGGCTGGCCCGGCAGGGAGGGCAGGGTGTGCTGCGGCGCGGGCAGCCAGGTGGCGCCCGGCGGCAGGAAGTCCACGGCCTGCCCGGCGGTGACGGCGGCGGGAAAGGCGGCGGGGACGGTCTCGTCACGGTCGACGGCCCGCAGCCGGTGACGGCCGGGGACGGGCGGCTTCTGGTTGAGCGGGGCGGCGGCGGTCGCCGTGGAGAAGGAACGGGGGTTCGCCATGAGAGGTCAGCTCTTTCGCGCGAAGGAGTCGTCGTGTCGACAGGACGTACGTCATGCGCGGCGGCCGAAGGCCAGAAAGGAAGCTTTAGAGGGCCGGCGCGTTCTTCGCGCGACAACACACCCGGTCGAAATCGTGATGCTGCCGGGACGGCCAGAACGGCTCCAGGTCGATGCGACCCGTCGCGGTGTGCTGGAAGCTGGCCATGCCCCCCATTGAAGCAGATAGCTGTCCGGGGCAGCAGACCCTTTTCACGCGACTACGCGCACGCCGGGCGCAGGACGGGTCGCGCGCCACCTCCCGGCGGCCCCGAAGCCGCTTTCCGGACGCCTCCCGGCTCCCATGCGGAAGGGGCGACCGCCTTGCCCGGCGGTCGCCCCTCAGCTGCGATTTGTCGTGTTTATGCGACTTCGTACGTGCTTTGTATGTGCTTCGTACGAGCGGTCAGACCTGCCCGGCCTTCTCCAGCGCGGTGCAGCAGGTGTCCACGATCAGGCGCGTGACCACGTACGGGTCGACGTTCGCGTTCGGACGGCGGTCCTCGATGTACCCCTTGCCGTCCTTCTCGACCTGCCACGGGATGCGGACGGACGCGCCGCGGTCCGAGACGCCGTAGCTGTACTCGTTCCACGGGGCGGTCTCGTGCAGACCGGTCAGGCGCTCGTCGATGCCCGCGCCGTAGTTCTTGACGTGGTCGAGCGGCTTCGAGCCCTCGCCCAGCGACTCGGCGGCCGTGATGATCGCCTCGTACGTCTCGCGCATGGCCTTCGTCGAGAAGTTCGTGTGCGCGCCCGCGCCGTTCCAGTCGCCCTTCACCGGCTTGGGGTCGAGCGTCGCCGAGACGTTGAAGTCCTCGGCGGTGCGGTAGAGCAGCCAGCGCGCGAGCCACAGCTGGTCCGAGACCTCCAGCGGCGACAGCGGGCCGACCTGGAACTCCCACTGGCCCGGCATGACCTCGGCGTTGATGCCGGAGATGCCCAGACCCGCCTTGAGGCAGTTGTCCAGGTGCGCCTCGACGATGTCACGGCCGAAGATCTCGTCCGCGCCGACACCGCAGTAGTAGCCGCCCTGCGCGGCCGGGAAGCCGCCCTCGGGGAAGCCCAGCGGGCGCGCGCCCTTGAAGAAGGTGTACTCCTGCTCGATGCCGAAGATCGGCTCCTGGCCCGTGAACTTCTCCGCGACCTCGGCGAGCTGTGCCCGGGTGTTGGACTCGTGCGGCGTCATGTCGATGTTCAGGACCTCGCACATGACGAGGACGTCGCCGCCGCCGCGGATCGGGTCCGGGAAGGAGGCCACCGGCTTGAGCACACGGTCGGAGGCATGGCCCTCGGCCTGGTTGGTGCTCGATCCGTCGAAGCCCCAGATGGGCAGCTCGGCACCGTCGTCCAGGATCTTCGTCTTCGAGCGGAGCTTCGCGGTCGGCTCGGTGCCGTCGATCCAGATGTACTCAGCCTTGAAGGTCACGGGGCCTCATCCTTTGCGGGTGCAGCAGTTGTGGCCAGAAGCGTCGCAATCTGTCATGTCCCGGTTGTTGCCCGTTCATGAACTGCGTGTTACTCAGGTTTATTTTGTTTCCGCGATCCTCCGCGCGACCACGTGCGCGTTCAGCAGGGGCGCGAACCCGGCGGCGCGGATCCGGCGCACCAGCTCCTCGTACGTGGTGCCCAGCGCCGCCGCCGTCCCGTCCAACCGCCAGTCGTGCGCGGCCAGCACACTCAGCAGATGGCCGCGCCTGATCTGCGCGTCGGACAGCCGGAACGTCTTGAGGTACGCCGTGCGGCCCTTGTGGTCCGTGATCAGCTCACCGATGTGCTGCTCCTGCCGCCCTCGGTGGAACGGCGGCAGGAAGCGGCGCAGTTCGTACGAGCCCATCCGGTAGACCCGCTCGGAGGCGTACGACTCCGTGAGCAACTCCCGTGCCAGGACGGCCTCGTGGTTCTCGCTCCACAGCCGCTCCTGCGCCACCGCGCGGGCCCGGAGATCGGCGAGGGTCGTCACGTACCGGCCGGAGATCCGCGCCTCGAACTCCGCGACGGGCGCGCCGAAGCGGGCGTACTGATGGACCAGTTCGCCGTACATGTCCTGGAGCAGGCTCGGGTGCAGCGCGCGGTAGTCGTCCGGGTGCGGTACGACGAAGGCCGCGGCCAGCGAGTCGGCCGTGTAGACCAGCACCCCGCACTGTCCGGGATGGATCTCGAAGACGCGCAGCGCGTCGGCCAGTCCCCGGACGTCGAGCCCCAGGTACGCCTCCTCCTCGCGGGGCGAGAACCCCTGCCGTACCGCCTGCCGCGACCACTCCTCCCAGGCGACGGAGGGACCGCCGAAGTGCAGCGCCAGATAACCCTCCAGGGCCAGGTGGAGCGGCAGGAAACGGCAGCGGGTCGTGGCGGCGCCGCCGGACAGCCCCTTGCCGGGCCTGCGGCGCTTCACCATGCGGTGGTGGCGGTGGACGGTCACGGTGTCGGGCCGCCCGGCACCCAACCGCGTTCCGTAGGAGGCCCGCTGGGCAGTCCTCCGCCCGCCGTCCTGCCCCGGTGCCGTCTCCTCCCCCTCCTCCCCGGACCAGTCCGCGACAAAGCCGTGCGGGATGTACGACACGTACGCGGTGGAGTCGTCGAGCGCGACCGTCCCCAGCCCCGCGTAGATCTCCGCGTGCAGCCGCAGTCCGGGCACCGGCTCCGCGCGCACCAGCGGCACGAGCCGGATGCCGCCCCACACCTGCGCCGGGCGCGTGGTCAGCCCCGTCAGGTCGAGCCGGTTCATCGCCGTTCCTCCTGCGTGGGCCCGTCCGGTACGCGTACCGGCTCACCCGGGAAGTAACAGAACGGATCGTCGTCCACGAAGAGCTCCACCCGCCGGTCCAGGTACTCCCGCAATTCCGCCATGCCCGTACGCCCCTCCGCGAACTGCGCGATCTCCACCAGCGCGGGCAGATCCTCCGCGTCCCTGATCCCAGCCGTCGGCACGCTCGGTGCGAGCCTGCGTACGTCAAAACCATCCGTGTCGTATACGGGGTTGAGATGAACCACGCTCGTCCGCCCCTCCCGGTCGAGCCGCGACCGCCACACCCGCAGCACCTCACCCGCCAGCCCGGGAGGCGCGTTGTCCCACCCGTCGGAGACGATCACCAGCCGCTCGGGGGCGTGCTCCAGGGCGTCGAGGATCCGCGTCCCGAGCGGGGTCGGGCCCCAGGGCCGTACCAGCAGCGGATCCGTCGTGCCCGAGGTCCACCACGCCGTGTACGCGCCCGGCGCCGCCAGGGACTCCAGCAGGTAGTGGCAGGCCAGGGCGGTACCCAGCGGGCGGCGGCGCTTCTCGCCGGAACCGGACGACGAGTAGCTGTCGTCCAGCACGGCGGCGACCCGCCCCCACGTCCCCCGGTACGGCCCCGCCGTGCGGCGCGCCGCCGCCCGCAGCGCCTTCGTCAGCTCCGCCCGCCGCCGTACCCGCTCGTCCACGGGCAGCGACAGGACGTACAGCGCCAGCCGGGTCGGCGGCATGACGGTCAGATCCGTCCGCACCCCCGTGGACCCCTGCGTCCGCAGCCGCTCCAGCCGGGTCATCCGGGGCACCATCCGTTCCACGAGCGCCTCGCGGCCCACGCCGCGCCGGGCCGCGAACCCCTCGGCGACCGTGAACGGCAGCTCGTACAGCGCTCCCCGCTCGAAGTGGGCGCGGCGGTGCGCGTCCAGCAGGGGATGCAGGTACTTCGTGCGCCGGCCGGGCGCGAAGAGGAAATCACCGACCTCGCCGGGCGTACCCTTCGTGCCCGCCCCGAGCGAAAGATGGGCGTGCCGCGCGGCGGTCTTCAGGCCCCGCCGGTACTTCACCGCGTCATGGCCCAGATCCGGCCGCGCGGCCAGCCAGTCGCGCAGGATCGCGCGCGTACGGCGGTTGTTCACCCGGGCCGCGCGCAGCGCGCGGAACAGCCGGTAGACCCGCTGCGGCGGCAGCACCGCCAGCCGCCGGGCGATCAGTCGTCCCTCCACCCTCTTCTCCTCCGCGCTCGCCTCACCGGCACCGCGCAGCAGCGTCTCGATGATCCGTGCCGCGTTGTGGTCGTTGATGTCGAGCGCGAGCGTGGCGGCGTACAGGGGGCGGTAGTTGACGCACACGTACTCGTGCAGGAAGTCCAGCGACAGCCGCTGCGCGTGCGCCTCGGACCGGAACTCCCGCTGTCCCGTCGCCGTCACGGCCGCGTTGACGAACAGCAGCACGTCCTCGGCCGCGATCAGGTCGGCGAAGGTCTCCGCCACGGTGTCCCCCCGGTTCGTGCGGTCGGATGCCGGCCGGGGCATGGGGGCGCGAACAGCGAAATGTTTGCTTAAGAGGCAAGTCCCGGAAGTCGCACCGGAGGCCCGCGGCCGGCCCGTGCAACGTAACACCGACCCCCACCACCCCGGCCAGGGAATTTCCCCCCGGCCGTGTCCCCGCCGTGGTGCCCGGTGCACACTGAGCGCCATGAGCAAGCCACCACGTATCGGACTCCTCGGCGCGGGCCCCTGGGCGGAGCGCACCCACGCCCCGGCCCTGGCCGCCCACTCCGGCCTCGAATTCAGCGGTGTCTGGGGGCGGCGCCCCGAGGCGGCCGCGGCCCTCGCCGCCGCCCACGACACCACCGCGCACTCCGGCGAGGCCGGGATCGACGCGCTCTTCGCCGAGAGCGACGCCATCGCCTTCGCCCTGCCGCCGGACGTCCAGGCGCCGCTCGCGGTGCGGGCCGCGGCCGCCGGCTGTCACCTGATCATGGACAAGCCGGTCGCGACGACCGTCGACGCGGCCCGCGCGGTGGCGGACGCCGCCGCGGCCGCGAACGTCGCGTCGGTGGTCTTCTGCACGCTGCGCTTCTCGCCCGTGACGTCGGCCTGGATCGACGAACAGGTGGCCACCGGCGGCTGGTTCACGGCCCACGCGCACTGGCTCGGCTCGCTGTACGGGCCCAGCGCGGTGAGCAGCCCGTTCGCGGACTCGCCGTGGCGCCGGGAGAAGGGCGGGTTGTGGGACGTCGGCCCGCACGCGCTGTCCGTACTGATACCCCTGCTCGGTGACGTCACCGAGGTGACGGCGGTACGGGGCGAGCCCGACCTCACCCACCTCGTCCTGCGGCACACGTCGGGCGCGACGAGCACCGCCGCGCTGAGCCTGAGCGCGCCGGCGAAGGGGTCGGGCACGGGGTTCGTCGTGAACGGGGAGCACGGCATCGCGTCGCTGCCCGAGGAGTGGGGCGACCCGATCGGTTCCTTCGAGGCGGCGGTCGACGCGCTGCTGTTGTCGGTCCGCACGGGGCTGCCACACGCGTGTGACGTGCGGTTCGGACTGCGGCTGACCGAGATCCTGGCGGAGGCCGAGGAGCGGGTGGCGGCGGCGGGGAAGTAGGCGCGAGGGGTACGGGTACGGGTGCGCGCACCCGTACCCGTACCCGCGCAGGTCTTGCGTCCCCCTCAGCCGACGCGCTCGATCCGGGCCTTGCGGATCAGGAACTTGCCCGGCTCGCGGACCTGCTCGAAAGCGGCGTTGTTCAGCAGGACGCAGCTCGCCGACGTCGAAGTGACCTTCACCGTGGTCGACTTGGAGTTGTCGAGGTTGGTCACCCGCAGGGTCGTCCCGACCGGGAACTGACCGCTGGAGGCGCCCGGGGCGCCTTCCTCGTTGAAGAGGGTGACGGTCGAGCCGGGGCAGACGACCTGCCCCGCCCCGGTATTGGCCCCACCCGTCGCGGGCTGCTGCTGCGCCGGCGGGGTGTTGACGGGAGCCGTTTGCGCGGGCGGCGTCTTCACGACCGGGGGCTTCTGCGCCGCGCCACCGGCGAGGACCCCCTTGCCGCCCTCGCCGACCTGGCAACCGGACGCCTTCTGCTGCACCTTGATCTGCTCGATGACCGCGACCCGGTTGGCGATCCGCGCCTCGGACTGCGCGTCCGGCGCGGAGCGCTGCCCGGCGATGAACGACTCGTTGTTGCCGAGGGCCGTCGCGAACCCGTCACAGGCGACGGACGCCTGGCTCGTACCGGTCATCACCACCGCCGTACCGCCGACCAGGGCTGCCGCCCCGACGAGCAGGGAGATCTTCTTCTTACGGCTGAGCGTCTTCTTGCGGGACACGTGTGGGGGCTCCTGTTCCCGGCCGCGCGCGGCGGGCCGGCTGGGGTTCCGTGTGCCCTGGGATACGGGTGGGGCGGTCGTTGCGCTCAATCGCGGGGGCGTCAACTTCCCCTTCCCGCTGATTCAGCGGTGGTGACGTCACCGACTTCGGCACCGCCGTTTCAGCCTCTTCCGCCACTCTTGCCACCGGGCCGTACTTCTGTCGTCAAACAGCCTCTGGCCAGGCGCGATTGTCAGTGGGGGGCGGTAGAATTGAGGGAGTTCGTGAGGGTTCCACCACCGTGCCGGGAGGTCGCCGATGGCCGTTGCCACAGTCACGACAATTACCACAAAAACGATCCGGATCCAGCCGACGCCAGAGCGCAAGCCACTGCCCGCGGGACAGCCGCGTGAGTGGTACGAGACCCACAACCGCCGACTGAAGGCCATGCGCCTTGCCATCGCCCTGCTGGACTCGGGCGTGTACCACCCGGCGAACGCCGGCAACCGCAGGATAAGGAGCACGGCGGCCAGGATCGGCATCCACCCGCCGTCCGACACGACGTGCCGCATGGTGCGCGCGCTGATCGGGTAGGGGCGCGGGCCGGGGCGCCGGGCGTACGGGATTGTTTCCGGCGTCCGGCGTCCGGCGTCCGGCGTCCGGCGGTCCGGCGTCCGACACCGTCAGCTGCCCGCTTTACCGCTTACCCCCTCTCCATCACCCGCCGCTCCACCGAGCCGCCGTTCCCAGCGAACCTCCCCGTCGTGCCACACGTCGGTCGGCGTCAGACCGCACGCGCGGGCCACGGCGGCAGACGCGCCGTGCTCCGGGTGGATGTGCGCGACGACCGTGCCGACCCCTCGCGCCTCCAGCCACCGTACGAGCGCCCGCGCCGCCTCGGAGGCCAGTCCGCGGCCCTGCCACGGAGTCCCCACCACCCAGGCGATCTCGGCGACGGTGCCCCGGCCGGGAGCGCGGCCCGGGTCGGCCGGCGTGACCGTGGCCTGTACGGTCCCGGCCGGCGCGCCCTCGCCGCCCCGGCCCACCTCGGCACCCCCGGCGCCGTCCACGCCCTCCGTACGGAGGCTCAGCACCCAGTTGCACCACGACACGTCCGGGTCGGGGGAGCCCCCGACCATCCGCGTGTAGCGCGCCCGCAGTTCCGCCTCCGTCTCCGGGGCCCCGCCGATGAAGCCGTGCAGAGCGGGATCGGAGAGCACCACGGCCATCTCCCGCGCGTGCCCGACCCTCAGGGGGACGAGCGTGAGCCGTTCCGTTTCGATCGGTTCGGGCCGCAGTGTGGTTGTCATCCGGCGGCGATCCACGGCTCAGCGACGACGGCGTGCAACCGTCCCCGCCGCAGGGCGAGTTGGGGCAGCGCCACACCGAAGGCCCCGGTGACCGCGTCGAGCGCTTCGTACTCGTCGTCCACGTCCAGCGCGACCTGCCCCGACCCCTCGTCCTCCTCGGACTCCTCCGTGCCGGGAAACAGCTCCTCAGGATCGAGGGCCTCGGGAACGTCCCCCCACTCCTCGATCTCGTCCCCGCGCACGGTGAATCCGTACCCGCGCTCTCCGTCCTCCGCGCAGGAGAAGTAGAAGACGCCGGGCCGTCCCGCCGAGGTGTCGCCCCGCTCGACCCATATGGTGACCGCCTCGGTGCCGCGTGAGGCCCGCTCGCCCGGATCGTTCAACCGCCCCGATCCGAAGGGCTCCAGGACCGTCCCATAGGCGAAACTCCACCCCTCCCCGGCCGACCCCACCCGGACCACCGGCCGGCCGTCGGGGCCGAACGACCTCCGCCGGACGTCCCCTTCGTCGCTCGGCGGGAGCAGCGGCCCCTCTCCGACCCGCGCGGCCACCTCCTCCGGTGACACACCCCGGACGAGGACAAAGCGGTAGTCGCCGGGCTGTGCCACGTGATCGGCGAGCCAGGTGAGCCCGATCTCCCGGGACACAAGCCCGGCCGCGTCCCACGCCCCACCGTCGTGTCCTCCGCCCCGCCCACCCCCGCGCGGCGTCTCCAGCAGGTACCCCCCCCGCTCCGGAGTGATCACCGGACCGAGTATCGGATCGGCGAGGAGTCCGACCGGGGCGACGTGTTCGTTGCCGTACGGCTCCCACGTGCCCACGGCCGTCGCGAGTGTGCGCCAGGCCGCGTCGGTGTCGCCCCAACGGGCCTGTTCCCGCGCGGTGTCGACCGCCGTGCGGAAGGGCCCGACCGGCTCGTACGGCAGCAGTCGGCCCCCGGCGCCACCGGGCCGGCCGTTCAGCAGGGCCCTCAGCTCGTCGCGGAACCCGCCCGCCCGCGGCCGGCCGTGCTCCGCCGCGTCCTCGAACACATCGAGCTGTTCGTCGATGTCCTCACCCGCCAGACACGCCACCCGCGCCTCCTCCACGGACGCGTCGAGCTCGCGTGTGGTCGCGTTGACGAACTCCGGGACCGCGCTGCGCCGGTGGAAGTCCCGGAAGAGTGCCTGCATGAGGTCGAGGAACGACTCGTGACGGACCGGCAGTTCGCCCGACCACGCGCGGTGGAGGTACGCGGCCCACTCGCCGTCCGCGTTCACGTCACCCGGGTCGAGCAGGAGGTCGGTGGCGTCCGACGCGACGGACAGCTGGAGCGCGCGCCCCCACATCCCCGCCCGGACCACCTCGTCGTCGGACGACTCCTCGTCCAGCGCGCTCTCGTACAGCTCCTGGAGCTCGGCGCCCTTGTGCCAGTGGACTCCGTCCACCGTCCCGAGCAACTCGACGGCCGTCCCGGCCGGCCGCCACCCGTCCGTGACCGCGAGGAAGGACCGGTAGGACGGCGGCAGCTCCGCGCCCAACCGCTCCTCCAGGGCCGCGATCCGCTCCGCACCGGCCGGCGCGAACCCGAGCCAACGGTCCCGCACGATCTCCTCGGCCGCGTCCTCGCGCCCCTCCGCGCCGGGCGAGTCGATCCAGTCCGCACTCCACCGGTCCAGGAACGGGCGCCAGTTGTAGATCTTCATGCGGTCATGGTGCCAGCGCCCACTGACAAGGGACACATCCCGGCGGCCGATGCCACACTTTCCCCAGCACAGGGAGTAGCGGGACGCGAGAATGACAGACATGACACACACGGCAGGCACCCCAGGCACCCCAGGCACCCCAGGCACCCCAGACACGACAGGCACCACAGGCGTGAACGGCAAGGATCTCCAGAGCCGGTTCGCGGCGGTGACCACCGCCCATCTGGCGGACGCGTGCATCCGCGCTGGTATCCCCGTGCGCTGCGCCCCCACCGCCCTGCGCGCCCTGGAACCCGGCAGCCGCCTGGCCGGCCGGGTCGTCCCCGCCCGTCACGCCGGCAGCGTGGACGTCTTCCTGGAGGCCTTCGAAGGGGCCGACCCCGGCGACGTACTGGTCGTCGACAACGCCGGACGGCACGACGAGGCCTGCGTGGGCGATCTGATGGCCCTGGAGGCCCGTACAGCGGGACTGGCCGGGATCGTGATCTGGGGCCTGCACCGCGACACGGCGGACCTGCGCGCGATCGGACTCCCGGTCTTCAG
Organism: Streptomyces sp. NPDC087420; assembly: GCF_044744165.1. Classification (NCBI taxonomy): domain Bacteria; kingdom Bacillati; phylum Actinomycetota; class Actinomycetes; order Kitasatosporales; family Streptomycetaceae; genus Streptomyces; species Streptomyces sp. NPDC087420. Next base: position 341,703 of record NZ_JBIUXU010000004.1, on the reverse strand, counting down.
CCTGGGGGCGCTCCCCACCGGCCCGCAACGCCTCGACCCCCGCCCCCAGGACGCCCTGACCTCCGCCACGGTGGGGGAGTGGACCGTGGGCCGCGACGACCTGGTCGTCGCCGACGAGGACGGCGCCCTCTTCCTGCCCGCCGCCGGGGTCGAGGATCTCCTCACCCTGGCCGAGACGATCCGCGACACGGAACGCCGGCAGGCGGAACGGATCCGCGCGGGGGCCTCCCTCCGCTCCCAGGTCCGGTTCGGCGCGTACCTGGACGAGCGGGGCCGTAACCCCGCCCTGACCTTCCGCGACCACCTCCGCGCGGTGGGCGGGGCGGTCGAGGAGTAGGCGTACGCCGGGGGCGTGACGCGGTGGTGGGGGAGGCACCGACAGGGGAGGATGGAACGACGTGTCACCGATCGATATACGCCGTCGAGCAAGGAGCGGACCCATGACCACCGTCGCTGTCACCGGAGCCACCGGAAAGACCGGCAGGGTCGTCGTAGCGGATCTCCTGGATCACGGCTTCGACGTCCTGGCCGTGGACATCGCGACCGACGGCGGTGAGCGGGGCAGGACGGCCGACACGGACGTACCGCTCCTGCTCGCCGACCTGACCGACTACGGGCAGGCCGTCGACGCCCTCAGCGACGTCGACGCGGTGGTGCATCTGGCCAACATCCCGGCGCCCGGGCTGTTCCCCGCCGCCCACACCCTCCACACCAACCTGGCGATGAACAACAACGTCTTCCTCGCCGCCGCGCACAACAAGCTCTCCCGCGTCGTATGGGCGTCCAGCGAGACCACCCTCGGCCTGCCCTTCGACGTCCCGCCCCGGTACGCGCCGGTGGACGAGGACCACTACCCGTACCCCACCTCGACCTACGCCCTCTCCAAGGTGGCGAGCGAGACGACCGCCCAGCACGTCGCCGACTGGTCGGGCATCCCCTTCGTGGCGCTGCGGCTGTCCAACGTCCACGTCGAGGACGACTACCGGCTGGTGCCGGGCTACTGGTCGGACCCGCACCTGCGGAAGTGGAACCTCTGGGGCTACATCGACGCCCGGGACGCCGCCGCGGCCTGCCGCCTCGGGCTCACCGCGCCCGTGACCGGCGCGCCCAGCTTTGTCATCGCGGCGGCGGACACCGTCATGGACCGGCCGTCGGCCGAGCTGCTGGCCGAGGTGTTCCCGGGGGTGAAGCTGACGCGTGAGATCGGCACGTACGAAACGCTGTTGGGCATCGACCGCGCCCGCGAGGCGCTCGGCTTCGAACCGAGGCACTCCTGGCGGAACACGATCACCTCCTGACGCCTCTCCCCGCGGTCCCCGGCCCTCGGCCCGCCCGCGCCTCAGCCCGCCCACGCCTCCCGGTCCGTGGTGACGGGCCGCCCGGTCCGTACGGACTCCTGGATCGCCAGGCTGAGCAGATGGTCCTGGCACCCCTCGGCGAGGGGGTACGGCTCCGGCCCCTCGCCGCGCACCCACGCGCCCGTACGGCACAGCAGGTCGACAACGGCGAGGTCGTCCTCGGACAGCTGCGCCCCGACGTACTCGTTGCGGTAGACCACCCGGCCGTCGAAGGAGATGTGGTGCAGCTCCCGCCCCTCCAGATTGAGGTCGGTCCCGGTCAGGCGGCGGACCAGGGGTGATTCCACGGGTGTACGGGGGTCGGCCATGCGGACCACCTGGTCGTCGACGATCTCGCCCAGCGAGCCGCGTACGACCATGCGCCGGCCGCGCAGCGGGTTCCACCACTGGTTATCGGTGAAGTCGTACAGCCCCATCCGCCCGCCGCCGAAGTCGAGGAAGGCCAGGCATGTTTCCGCGTCCCGGGGCGTCAGATCGTCCGTCCAGCCGTCGCGGGACAGCGGATCGGCGAGCGGGGCGGTGAACGCCCGGGCCGTCACGGTGGCGGGCTCGAAGCCGGCCCCGAGCAGGTGCCGGATCAAGGACACCGCGTGGTAGAGGTGCGTGGACGACAGCTGTACGGAGGTCACGTCGCCGATGACTCCGTCCCGTACCAGCCGCAGCCGCGCCGCGTGGCCCGGCATCAGCGGATACTGCTCGGCGACCTGCACCAGCCCGCCGGCGCCGGTCGCCCGCCACAGGTCCCGCAGGCCTTCGGCGTCGGGGGCGGGGGGTGTCTCGGCGAGGACGGGGACGCCGAGGGCGACCAGCTCCTTGGTCACGCCGGGAGTGGCGTCCCACGGCACGGAGGGAATGACAAACTCCGGCCGTACGTCCGCGTCCGCGGCCCCGCCCCCGGCACCCGCCATCAGCGCGTCGACGGTGCGGTGGACGGGCACTCCCCACGCGGCCTCCACCTCCGCGGCCCGCTCGGCGGACCGGCTGACCACCCCGACGACCGTGAGCCGGCCGGGCAGCGCGCGGGCGAGCCGTACGAAGAACTCCGACCGCCACCCGGTCCCGACCAGCCCGAACCGCACCGGTGCCGCACTCGCACTCACGTCATTCGCTCCTCGTACCTGGACCGGTTTTGTTTCGCTGCTGAACGATAAACGCACCCGCCGCCCGCCCGTGGAGGTACCCGATCGACGCCGACTCGGGCGACGCCGCTGCCGGGCCCGTACACAAGGAAGCGTACGGTCGGTCCGCGTCGGCACAACGGTGACAACACACTGGCACCACACCGAACAATTCCGATGAGTTTCCCAGCGATCACCAGTCAATCAATCACCGAGAGTCGGCGAACCGTCCTGACCGACCGACCGACCGACCGAGCGACCAACCAGTCACAACAGGAGAGCAAGATGCGCACCCTGATCAGCACCGCCTTCGTCTCACTCGACGGCGTCGTGGAGGCCCCGGGCGGCGAGCCGGGCTACCGGAACTCGGGTTGGACCTTCAAGGACGTGGAGTTCCTCCCCGAGGCGTTCGAGATCAAGGGCCGCGAACAGGAGGAGGCCGCCGCGATGCTCCTGGGCCGGACCAGCTATGAGTCGTTCAGCGCGGTCTGGCCTGACATGGAGGAGTTCGCCACGTACAAGGTGATGCCGAAGTACGTCGTCTCCACCACCCTCACCGACGACGACCTGGTCACGAACTGGGGCGACACCACGATCCTGCGCTCACTCGACGACGTCGCCGCACTGAAGAAGACCGAAGGCGGCCCGATCATCATCCACGGCAGCGCCACCCTCAACCGAACCCTCTCGGACGCCGGCCTGATCGACCGGTACCACCTGCTGGTCTTCCCCCTCCTCCTCGGCGCGGGCAAGCGCCTGTTCAGCACGGCGGACAGAGACACCCAGAAGCTCCGCCTCACCGAGCACGAGACCTACGCCAACGGCCTCCAGAAGAACGTCTTCGACGTCCTCCACTGACCACGACGGCGCGACACCGGCGGACCACCCCGGAACGGACGTGTCAGTCTCCTGAGAAACCGAAGATTCCCAGGTGAGTCGGACGGTCGTCGCGGTAGAGGACGACGTAACAGCCGGTCCACCGCGTCCGACACTCGCCGAGCAGGCTCCGCTCGTGCTCGTCGTGGCTCGCGGCCTCATTGGCGGCAGCCACGAGCTCCTCGTACTGCCCGACCGACGGGCGGTCCGTGCCGAAGTGGTGCACCACACGGCTGAGTGCCAGGGGGCGGAGGGTGCCGTGGTCGGCGACACCGGATCGCGTCGGCGGGGCATCCGTGGCAACGATCCTGTCGATGTCGAGGACCGTATGGGTCCCCTCCGTGCCCATGAACTCCTCGTCCTTGTACAGGTTCTCCAGGCTTCGGTACAGAGTGCCGTCGCCGTACTCCTCCTGGAACACCCTTGCCCGCAAAGTCGCCAAGGCCGCCTCGACGCTGCCGTCGTATCCGGTGACGTAGTCCCATCCGCTGGCACCCATCGAGTCGCCTTTCCCGAAGATGGTGAATGACCGAACCGTAGGGGTTTCCGGGCCCCCTGTTCCAGGGCGGGACAGGGGGTCAGCCGATGGCCATCTTGTTCTGCCATCCGCTGCCGATCTGGGTCCCGGACCCGGAGAGCGCGGTGCGGGAGCCGGCGTAGAAGCGTGTGGTGCCGTCGGCCTTGAGTGCCCAGATGTCGGGGATGAGGTCGCTGTTGGCGTCGGGGGTGCCGAAGAGCAGGCGGATGTTGTCGGATCCCCAGCCGCTGGTTCCGTAGGCGGTGTCGACGCCTCCGGCGGAATTGGCCGCGGAGGCCAGGGAGTTGAGGTCGACGCCGCCGCCCGTGGCCTTCTTGCCGGTACGCAGGAGGAGGCGGCCGGAGTCCTCGGAGCGGTAGACGAGGTCGGTGGCCCCGTCGCCGGTGATGTCCTGGGCGGTGACGATGTCCCGGTTGGTCCAGGGGGAGCTGGAGAGCTGGAGGGCCTGTTCGACGGTGGCGCCGTTGTACCCGACAAAAGCCCAGATCGCGTCGCCGACGGTGGCGAAGAAGTCGGTCTGTCCGTCGCCGGTGGCGTCCCCGGCGGAGACGATCTGGCTGATGGTGTCGGGTTTGGGCGCGTTGGCCGGCAGGAGGATTTCCTGGCGCTTGCCGATGTTGACGGCGCCGTATCCGTCGCCGGGGTAGACCCACAGTTTGCCCTCGCGGCGGGCGACGAGGTCCTGGAGCCCGTCGCCGCCGTAGATGTCACCGAGGTGGGTGATCAGGGTGTTCTTCCAGTATCCCTTGGGCGCGGCGACGTAGAGGGGTTTGTCGTCCTGTCCGTTGGGGTTTCTGTCGGGGTTGTCCTGGTAGGCGCCGGACCCGGAGTACGAGAGGCGCCCGGTGCCCTTGGTGAGATCCGTGGAGTACTCGGAGGGGTAGGCGCGCAGGTCGCCGTTGCCGTCGATGACCATGAGGTCGGGGAGCTTGTCCCCGGCGAAGTCGCCGGGGGCGTCGGCCTGGTCGCGGGGGGTGACGTAGAAGAAGTATTTCCGCGGTTCTGACTTGTTCCCCGCGTCGTCCACGGTTCGCGCGTAGAGGACGTTGGGTCCGGCCAGCGGTGGTTTGGCGTTGGAGAGGGTCGTCAGGGTGGTCACCGGGGCGCCGTTGGTCCGGGTGAGGGAGGCGTTGTACGTGCCCTGGTTGAAGCTGTACTCGTACTTGACCACGTCGGTCTGGGCGGCCTTGAGCGTGAAACTGCCCCCGGTGCCGAACTTGACGGTGCTCCACCTCGAGTCTTCGGGGGCGTTCGCGAACCCGTCGTCCGCGGCGTCGGCGTCCGGGAACTGGGTCGAGGTGATGGTCGGCGGTGACGGCTTCGCGTTGTCGAAGACGAAACGGCACGGGACGGCCGAGGACGGGGTGTAGCCCGAGGTCGCGCCGTACTTGTCGACGGATCTGGCGCGCCAGGAGTACGTCACGCCGTTCTTGAGGCCGCTGGTGGAGAAGGGGTCGGTGTGGACGCGGGCCGAGGAGGTGCCGCTGCCCACGGACACGTTGGCCTTGGCGCCGAGCAGGTTCCCGGTCCCCTTCGTGGGCCACAGTTCGAAGCGGACGGTGGCGAGGTTCCCGTCCTTGTCGGAGCTGTTGGCCCAGAAGGTGATCTGTGAGGCGGCGACGTTGAGATAGGGGGAGGTGGTGTCGCAGCTCAGCTCGGGGTCGAGGTCGAGGCTGGTGGGCGCGGCGGGCGGCCGGTTGTAGAGGAGATCGACGTACGGGTCGTTGCCGCCGTCGGCCTGGAGCTTCTTCCAGGAGTACTGCGAGTTCTCGTCGGTGGCCCGGAAGCCGAGCGTCATGCTGTCCCAGCCGCCGTTAACGGCGCGCTGCGCGGTCGGTTTGACGTTGAACGCCTCGTACTTGTCGGGACAGGAAGACGATTTCCACCCGTGCGCGAAGCTGCGGCTGGCCAGCTTGTTGCCGCTGGTCATCTTCGGCGCGTTCTTCCAGGTGGTCTTGGAGCTGATCTCCCCGGTGAGGTAGATGTCCATCCGGCGGGGGCTGCACGACCAGGAGTACGTCTCCAGCACGCGCAGGGTCGCCTCGTGGACGGTGGCGCCCTTGAGGTCGTCGTCCCAGTCGATGGTGAAGAAGGACCGGGAGGTGCCCCAGGTGTCGGACTCGAAGCCGACCCGGGCCTCGTGCGTGCCGCCCTTGTTGAAGTTCCGGCCGTTGTAGAAGTTCGCGTTCGGGTGGCGGCTGTAGGCCGTGGTCCAGTCGTTGGTGTGCTTTTTCACCGAGGGGTCGATGAAGACCGGATAGACGGTCCGGGTGTCGGTGAGGAAGTCCTGGTCCGGTGTCAGGATCCAGTCCGCGCCCGAGAGATCGGCGCCGACGAGGGTGCCGCGGGAGTCGGGCTGCGGTCCGGACAGGGCGGGCAGCGAGAGGGTGGCGGCCGGTCCGGTCCGCGTGGGCTCAGGAGAAGGATCCGGCGGTACGGGAGGCGCGGAGCCGGTCGGTTCGGTGGCCGAGGGGTCGGGCGCCTCGTCGGTCGCCGAGGGCAGGACTTCGTTCCAGATGTCGTCCTGGTCGCCGTCGTTGACCGTGTCGGACGGTTCTTCCGAGGGGGTGGGCGACTCGTCGCCGACGGTTCCGCCGTCGGGCGTGTCGGTCGGTTCCGGCTCGGGACCCGGCGGCGGGCTCGAACTGCCGGCCTCGCTGTCGGTGAGCGCGGGGGTTCCTGAGCTGTCCCACATCAGCGGGGTGGGGGAGACGGCGATCTCCCCGCCCTCGGCGTCCTCGACGCTGAGGATCCTGCTGGTCGGGTCGAGCAGGAACTTCAAGTCCGGTGAGGACAGCCCGTACGAGAGCTGGGCCACGCGGGGATCGGCGGCGGCCTGACGGTTCTTCACCACGACCAGCTGCGCGAATCCGCCGTCGTCCGCGGTCAGGACGAGGTCCGCGCCCGGAAGGATCTCGGGGTAGAGCGCCCGAGGTCCGTCGATGATCGGCTGCGGTACGGGACCCGGCCAGGTCAGCACGATGTCATGACCGCCGACCGTCAGCGTCACCAGAGGACTGCCGTTCGCCGCCACGGCCGAGGGCGCGGTCAGAGAGGCCCGGCGGACGCTGCTCCGCGACGACCGTTCCGTACCCTCGCCACCCGCCGATCCGGCGGAGAAGATCATGCGCGTATTGGTGGCCCTCGGCGACCAGCCGTTCCTCACCCGGGCCAGCGACGCGTCGATCGCCTTCCACTGCCCGCCCACCTTCGCGCGCACCGGACTGGCGTGGATCCGCCGCTGAAGCTGACCGTCCGGCCGGGCCCACGTCGTCGAGTACGCGGTACGCAGCGCCGAAGCCTCCACCGGCGAACCCGTCCGGACGGCCCGCGCCGCCGCCGCGCCCTCGTCGAGCGGCGCGCTCGGACCACGGTCGGGCCGCGCAGTCCCGCGGTCCGGCGCATCCGACCGCTGAAACCCGGCATAGGTCACCCCGGACGCCACGACAACAGCCACCGCGATCGCCGCCGTGGACCTGCGTGTGACCGGACGCCGCCAGCTGCTGCTCATACGCGCGTTCCCCCGTTTCCGTCCTCGCCTCGTCCCGGCCGCAGTTGTGCGTAGGGCGTGAAGACGCGAGCAGATCATCACCCAAGAAGTCGGTTCCGTCACGCCTTGCCGAGAGCGGGGCGCGTGCATCGGCCGACGCTCCGTCATCGGCGCGTCCAGGGGCCGGAGTTCATTTTCTCCGGCTGGCCGGATGTCCATTGAGTGTCTAAACAGTCAAAGTTTGGTGCCAAGTAGGCTAAATTCACCACTAGTTTTAGATATTTTCAGGTTCATTTGGTGTGGAAATTACCAAGTAGCTGGTAAGTGCTCTCTCTGTGGCTATGGCGGTCTCATGAGCCTTGTTCGCCACTCGATGGATTTGATCGATTTCGCGGAGTGATGATCATCACTTGATCGTCTCTCTGCTGGGTTTCTTCACAACGTGCCCACAGAATGCGTGTGTTGTTCAGTGGCATCGCCTGTGGTCTGCCAGGCGCCGCTCATGCCGTCCGGGGGGACCACTCCATGTTCTTTCTGTCCGCACGCCGTTGGCTCCGCCGCTCCGCCGCCTTCTCGGCCGTTGCCGTGGCCCTGGTGCTGGCTCAGCTGCCGACTCAGGCATTCGCCCTGCCGCCGGATCCGACGAGGGCGGAGGTGCCACGCGAGGAACTCGTCCTGGAAAAACTCAACCAGGAGAAGCTGGTTGACGGGACGACACGCAACCCCGGCCTCGAGAGCATCGCGCTGGAGACTCCCGAGAACACCACTGAGGCGCCGGCCGGAACCACCACCCCGCCGCCGGCCGCGACGGCACCCGTCACCTTCAGCAGCGCGGTCCAGCGAAACGGGGCCGGCGCCCCCAGCGCCGCCCCACAGGCCGACCCCGCGCCGGTTCCCGCAGGCTCGCTCCCCGTGAAACTGGGCCGCGCCCCGGGCGCCGCGATACCGACGGGCACCTGGCAGGTGGGCATCGCGGCCCGTACCGACGCGGTGGCCGACGGTGTGGACGGTGCTGTCCTCACCGTCACCGCACCGGTCGGAGCCTCCGTGCCGGTCTCCGTCGAACTCGACTACAAGACGTACCAGAACCTCTACGGCGCCGACTGGGCCTCCCGGCTGCGCTTCGTCCAGTTCCCCGAGTGCTACGTCACGACTCCGGACGTCGAGGAGTGCCGGACCTACCAGGAGCTGGAGACAGCCAACAACACCGGCTCCAAGACGATCACCGCCACGGTCGACACAGCCGCCGACGGCACGGTGACACCCGTACTCGCTCCGCCGGCCCCCCTGGCCCCTGGCGCCGTACAAGCGGCATTCGTCACGCCCTTCGCGATGGCGGCCGAGGGTGACAAGGCGGTGATCGGGGCGGTCGACTCCGGTGCCGGCGAAGGAGGTTCGTTCAAGGCGACCCCGCTGATCAGCGACGGCAAGTGGTCCGCGGGCAGCTCCTCGGGCGGATTCAACTGGTCGTACCCCCTGGCGGTGCCCCCGACCCCGGCCGGTCCCGCCCCCGAGATCTCCTTCACCTACTCGTCGCAGAACGTGGACGGCAAGACCGCCGTCAGCTCACCGCAGGCCTCCTGGATCGGCGAGGGCTGGAACTACGAGCCCGGCCACATCGAGCGCCGCTACCGCAGTTGTCTGGACGACCGCGAGGACATCGCCGCGGGAGCGCCCAACAACAAGGACAAGAAGTTCAAGACGTCGGACCTGTGCTGGGTGTCCTCCAACGCGGTCATGTCGCTCGGCGGCAGGACGACCGAGTTGGTACGCATCGGTGAGACGGACTTCTACCGGCCCCAGAGCGACGACGGCACACGGATCGAGCTGCGGAAGGACGGTGACAACGGGGACAACAACGGCGAGTACTGGGTCGTCACGACCACCGACGGCACCCAGAACTTCTTCGGTCTGCACAAGGTGGGCGGTGGCCACGCGGACACCAAGTCGGTACTGACCGTTCCCGTCTACGGCAACCACCCCGGAGAGCCCTGCCACGCCACCGCCTTCGCGGACTCCCGCTGCGCCGAGGGGTCCGCCAAGAAGCAGCAGGCCTGGCAGTGGGGCCTGGACAAGGTCGTCGACGTCCACGGCAACACGATGATCGTCAACTGGGCCCAGGAGACGAACTACTACGCGCCCAACAAGAAGTTCAAGACGCCTGAGCAGTACCACCGGGCCGGCTACCCGACGAGCATCGAGTACGGGCTGCGCCCCGGCACGCTGACGTCGCCCGCGGCCCGGGTCGTCTTCAACACCAGGGAACGGTGCCTGGAAGCGGGAAGCGTCTGCGACGAGGCCAAGTTCGACAACACCAAGGACCCGGCGTCCTACCGCCCCTGGTGGGACGCGCCGGGCAACCTGAACTGCAAGGCCGGCTCCAAGCTCTGCCCCGCCTTCCCGTCCTTCTGGACCAGGAAGCGCCTCGAGTCCGTCACGACCGAGGGCGTCCGCCCCGGTGCGACCGGCCTGGCCAAGGTCGACACGTACTCACTCCACCAGAGCTTCCCGCGCGACTGGTACGACACCTCGCCGGGACTGTGGCTCAACAGGATCACCCGGAGAGGCTTCGCCCCCGGTGACACCACCGGCACCCCGCTCTCGGACTCCGGTGTGAGCTTCGGACCGTACGTGGTCGGCAGTGACCATCCGCTCGGCAGCTACCTGAAGGACCGTCAACTCCGCAATCTGGTCCCGGACTCGGCGAACGACGCCAGGCCGGGTTTCACCCGCCCGCGCATCGGTACCGTCTCGACCGAGCACGGCGCCGACATCGAGGTCGTCTACAAGGGCGGCTGCCGCGTCCGTCCCGATGTCGCCCCGGACAAGAACACCACCACCTGCTATCCGACCCGGTGGTCACCCGACGGCGAGGAGGAGAAGCCGGCCCTCTCCTGGTTCAACAAATACGTCGTGGACTCGGTGACCGAGACGGACAAGATCACCGGTGTCTCCGACCGCATCACCACGAAGTACACGTACACAGGTGCCGGCTGGGGCAAGAGCGACGACGAGTTCACCAAGCCCTCACTGCGCACGTACAGCGAATGGCGCGGTTTCCGGCAGGTCGTCACGGTCAAGGGCGGCAAGAACGTCCCGACCGCGGACCGGCCGCAGACGCAGTCGTACGCGGTCAGCAGGTATTTCCTCGGAACGGGCGGCCCGGTCAAGGACTCGCTGGGAGCCGTCACCCTCGTCGACGACGACCAGCCGCAGTACGCAGGTCAGCTCGCCGAGACGCTGTCGTACGACGGCGCCGGAGGGCGGCTGCTCAACCGGACCCTGACCTTTCCGTGGTCGAAGCAGACCGCTTCGCGCACCCGGGACGGGACCGAGGCCCTCCTGGCACACCGGACGGGAGTCAGGCGCACCGACGACATCCGTACGGTGGGAACGAGTTGGCAGGCGATCCGCACCACCTCCGAGGTGGACGCCGAGTACGGGCTGCCGGTCGAGGCGGAGAGCGCGGTCGTCAAACCCAGCGGCACCGGCGAGGCACTGAGCGACCGCGCGTGCTCCAGGACGCAGTACGTGCACAACGTGGGCGCCCACATCATCGGGCTGCCCTCGCTCGTACGCTCCACGGCGACTCCGTGCTCGGCCTACGACTCGGCCGACCCCGCCACCCAGCTCACGGGCGCCACCCGCACGTCCTACGACAATCAGGCCTGGAACGCCGCCCCCACGAAGGGGCTGGCCACCACGACCTCGGAGATCAACGGCGAGGGGACGGCGTACTCGGTCAACACCACGATGACGTACGACCCCCTCGGACGGATCCGGACCGTCACGGAACCGGAGACCGGTGTCACGGAGACCCAGTACACCCCCGCCGACGAGGGCGGTGCGGTGACCTCCGTGAAGACGATCAACTCCAAGAAACACGCCACCGTCACGGCTCTCGACGCCGGCCGCGGGCTCACTCTCTCCGCCACCGACGCCAACAGCCGTGTGACGCGCAGTGAGTACGACGCGCTCGGCCGGCTGGTGAAGGGATGGGCGCCGGACAACTCCGCGTCGGGCGCCCTTCCCAACATTCAGATCTCCTACCAGATGGCGGTCGCCACCCCCACGGAGACCAAGCCGACCACCGTCACCGTCCAGACCCTCGGCGACAACGGCGGCTATTCCAAGCAAGTCACCGTCTACGACGGTCTGATGCGCTCGGTCCAGAGCCAGAGCGAGGCGCACGGCGCGGGCCGGGTCATCACGGACACCCGGTACGACGACCACGGTCTGCCGTACGAGCAGACCAGTCCGTACCTCGCCGAGGGCGACCCGCGACCCGCACAGTTCAAGCGCCCGTCGGACAGCTTGGTGCCCAGCCTCACCCGCACCCGTTTCGACGGTCTCGAACGACCCGTCAGGGTCACCACCTTCCACACCGGCAAGGCGATCCACTCCTCGGTCACCAGCTACGGGGACACCAGCACCTACACGTCACCGCCGATGGGCAGCGGCGCCCCCGCGACCAACACGTGGACCGATCCGCGGGGCCGGATCGTGCGGATCCAGCACTACACGAACACCGCGACCAACCAGTGGCGCACCACGAACTACAGCTACGACAGCCGCGGTATGCGCGACAAGGTGACCGACCCGGCGGGCAACGAGTGGACCTACACCTACGACGCCCGGGGGCGGATCGTCCACGCCACCGATCCCGACACCGGCGCCACGTCGTTCACCTACGACAACGCGGACCGGCGGACGGTGATCAACGACTCACACGGTGACACCTACACCAGCTACGACGAGCTCAGCCGGATCACCGCGGTGCGCGAGGGCTCGAAGACCGCCGCACCGGTGAAGGAGTACACCTACGACTCCCTGCCCGGCGGACTGGGCCAGCCCGTCTCCTCGGTGCGCCACGACAAGAGCGGCGACTACGTCAACCGCGTCACCGGGTACGACGCCGGGTACCGGCCGACCGGCCGGCAGGTGGTGGTCCCGGCCAACTCCATGACGCAGGGACTGTCGGGCACCTACGGCTACGGCTACACGTACACACCGACCGGCAAGCCGCTGTCCGTCACGATGCCCGCGGCCGGCGGGCTCGCGACGGAGAAGGTGATCACCCGGTACAACAGCGACGGTCTGGCGGAGTCCACCTCCGGCAGTGACTGGTACACCACGGACGTCACCTACTCTCCGTACGGCGAGCCGCTGAGAACGGTGAGCGGCCCGCAGCCCTACCGGGTGTGGACGACGAACTTCGTCGACGACAACAGCGGCCGCCTCCAACGGACCGTCGCCGACCGGGAAACCGCCAACTCGCACCGGATCCAGGACAGCCAGTACGCCTACGACGCGGTCGGCAACATCACCGCCAACGCGCGCAAACTGACGGACGGCACCGTGTCCGCCTCGGACAACCAGTGCTTCACCTATGACGCGATGGGTGAGCTGGTCCACGCCTGGACGTCGAACCTGGCCGTGTCCGGCGGTGGTACGGGCTGCACATCCGCCGGGGGCGCTTCCTGGGGACCGCGGACGGACGGAGCCGACTCCGCCGCCCCGGTGGCGGACGCGGCCAACGAGGTCGCCGACACCGAAACCCCGGACGAGTCGCTCAGGACCACGCTCCAGGCCGCGGCCCCGGCCGCCGGGACCGTGACCACCGGCGGCACCGCCTACTGGGACAGCTACACCTTCGACGTCATCGGCAACCGCCGTTCCCTCACCACCCACGACGCGGCCGACTCGGGCGCGGCGGTCACGTCCACCTACCGGTACGGAACGACCACGGTGGCCAACGGGGCTCTCGCCCCGGTCGCGACCCAGCCGCACGCCCTCACCTCGATCAGCTCGACCAAGGCGGGCGCGGGCAGCGCGTACACCTACGACGCGGCGGGCAACACCACCGTCCGCGATCTGCCCGACGTCACCCAGAGGCTGGTCTGGAACGAGGAGAACAAGGTCGAGTCGGCCACGGTCGACGGCGTCACCACGACGTACGTCTACGACGCCGACGGCAACCGGGTCCTGGAGAGCTCGCCCCGGGGCAGCACCCTCTACCTCGGGGAAACCGAACTCACCACGGTGGCCGGCAAGATCACCAAAGCGGCCAGGGCGTACGTCCAGGAAGGCGCGCCACCCGTCCTGCGCACGGCCGTCAACGGAGCGGCCACCGGCCAGCAGCTGGCCGTACTGCTGGAGGACCACCTCGGCACGGCGACCACCGCGGTCGGGCTGTCGGCGGGGCAGCCGGTCATCCGGCGCGCCTTCAAGCCCTACGGCGAGAAGAGGGGCCCGACGTCCGACTGGCCCACCAAGCGCGGTTATCTCGGCGTCGGCATCGACGACACGGCAACCGGCCTGATCCATCTGGGTGCCCGCGAGTACGACCAGTCGGCAGGCCGCTTCCTCTCCGCGGACCCGCTGATCGACATCGGCGACCCGCTCCAGATGAACGGCTACGCCTACAGCCACAACAGTCCCATCACCCGAAGCGACCCCACCGGGCTCTACGACCCCGACCAGCGCGAGTTCGAACGGCAGAAGGCCGAGAAGAAGAAAAAGGCCTTCGACTGGCGAACGATGTGGATCAACCGCCACGACACGGCCGTCATGCTGCGGGCACTCATCCTGCGGGCCTGGGTCTACCTGCGCAGGATCAAGCCGGGCACGGTGACCACCAGCAGGAAGGACAACTTCATCAGGGGCGGGTCCTACGACACGAGGGGAAAGCCGGAAAAGAAGAAGAAACCCGGCTACGCGGACCTCATCTACTGGACCGAGGACAAGGTCTACGTGTGGGAGATCAAGCACGCGGGCGGGGGAGCCGAGGCGCAAGGACCCGACCAGCTGAAGAACTACATCAGGCAACTGACCAAGCAGTTGCGCAAGGCCGGGGACAACCGGCAGGTGGTGGCGGGGTTCAAGCTGCCGAGTCCGCAGGTCGGCACGAACCAGGGCAATGTCCGGGAACTGATATCCGTCAGCTCGTCCCCGACCTCCCCGGGCATCGAGGCGTACACGGTCAGCAAGGCCAAGGAAGTGAGACCCAAACCGCGCACAGAGCCGAGAACGGTGCCGGTGCCCCAGCCCGCGCCGCAGGAGGCTCCCGTACCGGTCCATCCGGACACGTCCGTGAACACCACCGACGGGAATGAGTGGTCGGTGGAGTGGAACACCGGCGGCCTCGATGCCAAACAGGTGGGCGCCGCGATCGGTACGGGCCTGCTCTTCGTCGTCGCGGGCGCCTTCCACACCGTCACCGGATGTGCCACCTGCTGATCCGGATATGATCGCGTCCCCCGGTCTCGGTGACGGGGCCGGGGGACGGCCGGGCGGGTCAGTGGCACACCGGCCGGCTGAGCCGTGCTCCGTGACCTGGACAACGCCGACTCGAGGACGAACCCGACATGCCCGACAGTTTTTCCGTGACATCGCTCAACGACAGCGTGACCGTGACGGTCAGCCGGGCGATTCCGGCCGACGCGTCGGCGTTCCGGGCCTGGGTGGAGTCGTGGCTGCTCGACGCTCTCGGCGTCCTGACGGGGCCGCGCCTGGACCCGTTCGCCCATGCGCTCGACCTCAAGGGCCGGGCGTCGGTGCTGCGGCGCCCGGGGGTGCCGTACGGCGAACCCGGTGAGCTCTGGGGCACGCTGTGGGTGTCTCCCGCCTACAGGCCGGGAAAGTCCACGAAGCTCTCCGGCCAGGTGTGGACCCCGGGGAACTGGGACGCCTTCCTCGGACGGCTGGAAGAAGTACCGGCGAAGGCATGGGTGTCGCTGGGGCGGCTCGCCTCCAACGGGTTTCCCGGCCCGGAACACTGGGCGGCGTCCGTGGTCCGGGACGTCGACGCACCGGAGTTCGCGACCCTCGCGGTCCGGGCCTCCAGCCAGGAGTTCACCGATCCCGCGACGAGCCGGGACGTCCAGCGGCGCTGGCTCGACTTCCTCGACCGGCGGCTGCGCGCGGATCCGGAGATCCTGTTCGGTTCGCTGGCCGACGACGGGGAGGACGCCGACCGCACGGAACTCGAGGTCGCCCTGGGGCTGTTCCCCGACGAGACCCTCCCCGGCCTCGACTCCGTCCTGCGTGGCTACTCATGGGTCACGGTCTGCTCCGCCGGCGTGACGCGGCGACTGGGCGGCGCCGAGTCCCTCGCCGAATCGCCCGCGTTCGCCCGTGTCGTCCCCCTGGGCGGCGGCGGGGTGCTGCTCCAGGCGACCGACGACATCAGGGAGTACGGCCCGGAGCGCGTCGCGGCCGTCTTCGACCGGCTCCGCACCGCCCTCCCTCCCGGCACGCCGAGTCCCGCCTACATGGACCGCGTACCCAGGCTTGTCTTCGAGGCCCCCTGACCGGCGTTCCGACGCCCGTACGACATCAGGCCCCCGCCGCTCTCCGTGAGAAGAGCGACGGGGGCCTGACCGATCCTGGCGAGCCCTCGGGCTCCGCGAGATCCGTACCGGGGCGACCGTGACGGCCGGGGGGCCTAGATGTCGAAGTACAGCTCGAACTCGTGCGGGTGCGGGCGGAGCTGGATGGGGGCGATTTCCTTGGTGCGCTTGTAGTCGATCCAGGTTTCGATCAGGTCGGACGTGAAGACTCCGCCCGCCTGGAGGTACTCGTTGTCCGCCTCCAGGGCTTCCAGGACCGCCGGGAGCGAGGTGGGGACCTGGGCCACGCCCGCGTGCTCTTCCGGGGCCAGTTCGTAGAGGTCCTTGTCGATCGGCTCGGCCGGCTCGATTTTGTTCTTGACGCCGTCGAGGCCCGCGAGGAGCAGGGCCGAGAACGCCAGGTACGGGTTCGAGGACGGGTCCGGGGCGCGGAACTCGACGCGCTTGGCCTTCGGGTTCGAGCCCGTGATCGGGATGCGCATCGCGGCGGAGCGGTTGCGCTGCGAGTAGACCAGGTTGACCGGGGCCTCGAAGCCGGGGACCAGGCGGTGGTACGAGTTCACCGTCGGGTTCGTGAAGGCCAGCAGCGACGGGGCGTGCTTGAGGATGCCGCCGATGTAGTAGCGGGCGGTGTCCGACAGGCCCGCGTAGCCCTGCTCGTCGTAGAACAGCGGCGTGCCGCCCTGCCACAGGGACTGGTGGACGTGCATGCCGGAGCCGTTGTCACCGAAGATCGGCTTGGGCATGAAGGTCGCGGTCTTGCCGTTGCGCCACGCGACGTTCTTCACGATGTACTTGAAGAGCATCAGGTCGTCGGCCGCGGCGAGCAGCGTGTTGAACTTGTAGTTGATCTCCGCCTGGCCGGCGGTGCCCACCTCGTGGTGCTGGCGCTCGACCTGGAGGCCGGAGGCCTCCAGCTCCAGGGAGATCTCCGCGCGCAGGTCGGCGAAGTGGTCGACCGGCGGGGCCGGGAAGTAACCACCCTTGTAGCGGACCTTGTAGCCGCGGTTGTCCTCCAGGGCGCCGGTGTTCCACGCGGCTGCCTCGGAGTCGATGTGGTAGAAGCTCTCGTTCGACGTGGTGTTGAAGCGCACGCTGTCGAAGACGTAGAACTCGGCCTCGGGGCCGAAGTACGCGGTGTCCGCGATGCCGGTCGACGCGAGGTAGGCCTCGGCCTTCTTGGCGATGTTGCGCGGGTCGCGGCTGTACTGCTCGCCCGTGATCGGGTCGTGGATGAAGAAGTTGATGTTCACCGTCTTGTCACGGCGGAACGGGTCGACCCGGGCCGTGGACAGGTCCGCGCGCAGCGCCATGTCCGACTCGTGGATGGCCTGGAAGCCGCGGATCGACGAACCGTCGAACGCGAGCTCCTCGGTGGGGTCGAACGCCTTCGCCGGGATCGTGAAGTGCTGCATCACGCCAGGCAGGTCGCAGAAGCGGACGTCGACAAACTTGACGTCGTTGTCCGCGATGTACTTCTTTGCCTCGTCGGCGTTCTGGAACATCCAGCTCCTCCTCCTCCCGACCCGAGGAGGGGCGGGGGTTTGTCGCTCGGTGGTGCGGCCAGTGCGGTGGCACACGCTGGACCCGACCATAGGTTTCCGGGATTTCTCAAGCGTGACCCATTTGTTTCGTAGAAGTTAACCAGGCCCGGTGCGTACGGGGCCGCCGGGATGCTCCCCGACCCCCGTCAAGAGGGGGTAAATCCCCGCCCAGTACCGTGGACGGGTGGACAACAGGCAAGTAATCGGATCCTGGCTCTCCGGACCACGCGCCGCCGCCGAGAACATGGGCGTCGACTTCGGCTACCGGGGCGAGCGGCTCGGTCTCCCGGAGCACGGCCCGGGGTCCGTCGCCCCGCTCGGCCGCCGCTTCGGCGCCCTCTTCCTCGACTGGGCGCTGTGCATGCTGATCGCATACGGGCTGCTCGCGGCGGGTGACTGGCAGAAGACCGGCAACTGGGCGCTCGGCGTCCTCTTCGTCCTCAGTCTTCTCACCGTCGGTACGGTCGGTTTCACGCCCGGAAAGCGCGTCTTCGGCCTCCGCGTCATCGCCGAGCACGGCGGCCGGCTCTCCTTCGTACGGGTCCTCGTGCGCACCGTACTGCTCTGCCTCGCCGTCCCCGCCCTCATCTGGGACCGGGACGGGCGCGGCTTCCACGACCGCCTCTCCGGCGCCGTACAGGTCAGGACCTGAACAGGTCAGGATCTGAACGGACGAAACGACGGAGGAGGGCGGCGCGGGAGTCTTCCCGCGCCGCCCTCCTCCATCAGCAGCACGTCAGCGGTACGTCAGCAGTACGCGACCGCTCAGCGCATCTTCCCGCCCCTCGGCATCCGCATGCCCTTCGGCATCGGACCCTTCGGCAGCGGCATGTTGCTCATCAGATCGCCCAGCGCCCGCAGCCGGTCGTTGGTCGACGTCACCTGCGGTCCCGCCAGCACGCGCGGCAGCTTGAGCAGGGTCGTCCGCACCTTCTTCAGCGGCACCTGGCCCTCGCCGTCACCGACGATGATGTCGTGCACCGGCACGTCCACCACGATCCGTGCCATCCGCTTCTTCTCCGCGGCCAGCAGGCTCTTGAGCCGGTTCGGGTTGCCCTCGGCCACCAGCACGATGCCGGCCTTGCCGACCGCCCGGTGCACCACGTCCTGGCTGCGGTTCATCGCGACCGCCGGAGTGGTCGTCCAGCCGCGCCCGACGTTCTCCAGCACCGCGGCCGCCGCCCCGGGCTGGCCCTCCATCTGACCGAAGGCCGCCCGCTCGGCACGGCGGCCGAAAACGATCGCCATCGCGAGGAACGCCAGGATGAAGCCCAGGATGCCCAGGTAGATGGGGTGGTTGATCAAGAACCCGACCGCGAGGAAGACACCGAAGGTGACGATTCCCACACCCGCGACGACAAGACCGACCTTCGAGTCGGCCTTCCGGGTCATCTTGTAGGTAAGGGCGATCTGTTTCAGTCGCCCGGTGTTCGCAGCAGAGTCTGCGTTTTCCTTCGCCGCCATGTACGGGAGTTTACGTGGCCCGGGAAGTGCGGTCCGACACCGCCTCCAGCACATGCTGTGCCTCGACCCGGTCCTTGGCCCTGCGGCGGTCCTCCTGGACGGCTGTCCAGGCGTTGCGGCGGGCCGTGCGCTGCCCGCCGCTGAGGAGGAGGGACTCCACCACGCGCAGCGCGGTACCCACCGACGGGAGGGCGACGGCGGGCAGGGAGGTGGTGGGGCGGATCACTGTCGCCCTGGCGTCCGCACCGGATTCGGTGACGGAGCGAACGGGCCGTATGTGCGCGACCTGCATGGTGGCATTCCCCCTGGAGCGGCGTGGAGCGTGTCCGTGGCGCGTGGTTTCAGCGTCACGGACTGGTGTTACCAGGGCGTGACCGACCGGTCAAACGCCCATGAAGCCTGGGTACGCGGCCGGTGTACGCCCCCGTCGGCGCCCGGGAACGCGGACGCGGCCCGTAGGCCGCCCCCGACCTGCGGGGAGGGTACGGACCGCGTTCCGCCGGGGTTCCACCGGCGCGCTACTCAGAGGTAATCGCTTGTGCTGGGATTCACACGGCGGCTGTACGACCTCACACCACGGCCTCGGCGCCCACCACCGCGCCCCGCCGGTCCATCGCCTGCTGGTACAGCCGGCCCGCGCGGTACGACGAACGCACCAGCGGCCCAGACATCACACCGGAGAAACCGATCGCCTCTGCCTCGTCCTTCAGCTCGACGAACTCGTGCGGCTTCACCCAGCGCTCGACCGGGTGGTGCCGTACCGAAGGACGCAGGTACTGCGTGATCGTGATCAGCTCGCACCCCGCCTCGTGCAGGTCCCGCAGCGCCTCGCTGACCTCCGCGCGCTCCTCGCCCATGCCCAGGATCAGGTTGGACTTGGTCACCAGACCGGCCTCGCGGGCCCGCGTGATCACGTCGAGGGAGCGCTCGTACCGGAAACCGGGGCGGATCCGCTTGAAGATCCGCGGCACCGTCTCGACGTTGTGCGCGAGCACCTCGGGGCGGGACGAGAAGACCTCGGCCAGCTGCGCGGGCTCGGCGTTGAAGTCGGGGATGAGCAGCTCGACCTTCGTACCGCCGGCCTCACGCCCCGCCGTCATCCCGTGGATCTGGCGCACGGTCTCCGCGTACAGCCACGCGCCACCGTCCTCCAGGTCGTCGCGGGCGACACCGGTGATCGTGGCGTAGTTCAGGTCCATCGTGACGACGGACTCACCCACGCGGCGCGGCTCGTCACGGTCCAGCGCCTGCGGCTTGCCCGTGTCGATCTGGCAGAAGTCACAACGCCGCGTGCACTGGTCACCGCCGATGAGGAAGGTCGCCTCGCGGTCCTCCCAGCACTCGTAGATGTTGGGACAGCCCGCTTCCTGGCAGACGGTGTGCAGGCCCTCGGACTTCACGAGGCTCTGCATCTTGGTGTACTCGGGACCCATTTTCGCCCGGGTCTTGATCCACTCGGGCTTGCGCTCGATGGGAGTCTGGCTGTTCCGGACCTCCAGACGCAGCATCTTGCGTCCGTCGGGTGCGACAGCGGACACGTCCGGCACCTCTCTCTGCTGGCGCGGCATTCGATTCTTCGGCGAACACCAGGTTACGCCCGTTGTTTGCGCGGCATTACGTCTGGCCAACCCGGGGCCGCGAGGGCGCATTCCCCCGGTCGGCCCCTTCCACGGGCAGACCGGATCTACGCGGTCGCGTGCTCCGGCTCGCGCACCACCGCGCGCGGCTTCGGCTCCGTGCTCTCCAATACGTCCCGCAGGTGCCTTTCCACGGAGGGCAGCACCTCCGCGATCGTGACGTCGCGGCCCAGTTCGTACGCGAGCGAGGTGACCCCGGCGTCCCGGATCCCGCACGGCACGATCTTGTCGAACCAGGTGTTGTCCGGATTCACGTTCAGCGAGAAGCCGTGCATCGTCACGCCCTTGGCGATACGGATCCCGATCGCCGCGAGCTTGCGGTCCTCCCGGCGCTGGCCGGCGTTGGACGGCGCGTACTCCGGTCCGTTCAGCCGCGGGTCGAACTCGTCGTCCTGGAGGCGCGGGTCGAAGTCCAGCGTCAGCCCGCCCGTCGCCGGCCGGTCCTCCACCGCGTCCCCGAGCACCCACACCCCGCTGCGGCCCTCCACCCGGGACGTCTCCACCCCGAACTCGGCGGCCACGCGGATCAGCGCGTCCTCCAGCCTGCGGACGTGCGCGACGACGTCGACCGGGCGCGGCAGCTTGAGGATCGGATAGCCGACGAGCTGACCGGGACCGTGCCAGGTGATCTTGCCACCGCGGTCCACGTCGACGACCGGAGTGCCGTCGAGGGGGCGCTCGCTGTCCGCCGTGCGCCGTCCGGCGGTGTAGACCGACTGGTGCTCCAGCAGCAGACAGGTGTCGGGAAGCTCGTCCGCGAAACGGGCCGCGTGGACCCGGCGCTGCTCCTGCCAGGCCTCCCGGTACTCGACGGATTCCTCGCCGAACCCCAGATGGACGTACCGCAGCTCACTCACGGCCGTGCCTCCTCTTGAGAAGCTTCATGGCGCGTTCGTCACGCCCTCGCCACTGTACGGCGGCGCGGGACGGAGCCGCCGGGCAGGTGTACGGGGCGTCCCGCCCGGGTCGCCCGGCGCCGGTGACCGGGCCCCGGCCGGACTGGCAGTTGCCGCCGGCACACGCCGCCCGCCCCTGCCGTACGCGCTTGCGTCAGCCGCGCCGTGAATCCTCACACGATCGGATGAATGTAGGACGAAGGTGGCGGTACGGACCCCCCGTGCCGCTAAATTCACGCCGTTCCATGAGGGCTGCTCCGGGGCCCGGAAGGCAGGAGACCCTACAGCTGATGTCGGAACGACCACCCCAGCGCACCCCCAACCGCCAGCTCGCCGCGCTCATCGCGGAGGCCGGGTTCTCCCACGCCGGGCTCGCCCGCCGCGTGGACCAGCTCGGCGTCGAACACGGCCTCGACCTGCGCTACGACAAGACCTCGGTGACCCGCTGGTTACGCGGGCAGCAGCCGCGCGGCACCACCCCCGCGCTGATCGCCGAGGTCTTCACACGCCGGCTCGGACGCCGGCTCTCCGCCCAGGATCTCGGCCTCGACGCGTGCGCGCCGGTGTACGCGGGGCTCGAATTCGCCGCCTCGCCCGAAGAGGCCGTGGACATCGTCGGCGGGCTCTGGCGCAAGGACTCCGGCAGCCAGGCCGAACTGCGCAAGATCGCGTTCACCCCGGCCGGGCTCGTCGTCCCCAGCCGCGACTGGCTGATCGGCCGCGCCGACGAACGCGTCGGCCACCCCGACCTCGCCACCGGGAGCGGGGCAGGGGCCAACGGGCCCGGAGCCCCGTACGACAAGAGCCCGCGCCGGCCACGGGACCCCGCCGCCCGCGAGGGCCCGGCCCGCGTCCCCGCCCAGGGCCGCCCCGCCACCGTCCCCCGCCCGCGCACGGAACGCACCACCGGCCAGCGGGTCACCGCCGGGGACATCGCCGCGCTGCGGTCGGTCGGCGAGCTGTTCCGCGCGCTCGACCAGGCGTACGGCGGCGGCCACGCGCGCCAGGCCCTCGTCCGGTACCTCGAACACGAAGTCGAGCCGATACTGCGCGGACTGTACGGAGAGGGCACCGGACGCCGCCTCTTCGCCGCCGCGGCCGACCTGACCCGGCTGGCGGGCTGGACCTCGTACGACATCGCCGCGCACGGCCTCGCCCAGCGGTACTTCGTCCAGGCCCTGCGCCTCTCCCAGGCCGCCGGGGACCGCGCCTACGGCTCGTACGTCCTGATCACCATGAGCCGCCAGGCCGTCTACCTCGGCCACGGCCGCGAAGCCGTCCAGCTGGCCCGCGTCGCCCAGCAGGGCGTCGGCTCCTCCGCGCCCCCGGTCGTCCAGGCCCTGCTGCACGCCGTCGAGGCGCGCGGGCACGGGGTCCTCGGCGAGGTACGGGCCTGCACCTCGTCCCTCGTACGGGCGGAACGGGCGCTGGAGACCTCACGGCCCGGGGACGACGTACCGCACTGGGGCCGGTACTTCGACGAGGCACAGCTCGCCGACGAGTTCGGGCACTGCTACCGCGACCTCCAGCAGTACCGCGCGGCCGTCCAGCACGCCGAACGCTCCCTCCAGCTGCGCGCGCCCGCCCTGGCGCGCAGCCGGCTCTTCTGCCGGGTGGTGCTCGCCACCGGCCGCCTCGGGCTCGGCGAACTGGACCAGGCGTGCCTGCTGGGCGCGGAGTCGGCCCAGCAGGCCGCCGAGATGCGGTCGGTACGGGCGGTGGAGTACGTACGCGACTTTGAACGCCGCCTGGAGCCGTTCCGGGACGCGGTGGCGGTACGCAACTACCGGGACCGGGTCGCGACGATCGGCTGACGCGGCGCGGGTCGGCGAGGGTCGGCGCGGGTCTCGGGCTTCGACGCCGTTCCGGCCTCCTACACCGCCGTGGGCAGCGGCGGTGTGCCGTGCGCGGGCTTCACCCCCAGGTCCCGCAGGACGGCGTGGGCGGCCCTGCGGCCCGAGAACAGCGCGCCCTGCACGGTGTTGGCGTCCCGGTGGTCGCCGCACACGTACAGGCCGGACAGCAGCCGCACCGGCCGGTGCGGGTCGTGCGGCGCCGGCATCGCGGGTACGGCCTCCGGGGTGTGGTGGACGGCCAGCAACTCCCAGTCGTCCGTGGGGGTTCCGTACACCCCCGCCAGCTGCGCCCGCACGAGCCGGTCCAACTCCCGGGCCGGGGGCGGGGTGCCGAGCACCGTGGAGGACACCAGGACCCGGCCGTCGGGCGTGCGGGACGGGTCGACCGCGCTCATCACGGCCGTGTGCGCGACCGGGCCGCCCGTCTCGGCGTCCAGGACGAGCGCCGGATCGGCCGACGGGGCGGTGGGGGCGGTGTGGTGAAGGACCGTCACCGGGTGGAAGTCCGGCACCCGCAGCCCCGGCAGCAACTCCGCGGCGGCGCGCGCGCCGGTCGCCACGAGGAGGGAGCGGCACGCGATCTCGCCGTGCTCCTTGGTGGCGACGCGGTTGATCGACGCCTCCGTCACCCACACGTCCGTCACGACGGTGCCGGGCGGCAGCGTCCGCGCGAGCAGCTCCGGCAGGGCGGACGCGCCGCCCGCGGGGACGCAGAGCCGGCCCCGGGCGTACGCGCGCAGCGCCAGGTCGGCGCGGTGGCTGGACGTCGACAGGCCCGGGTCGCCGAGCAGCGCGGTCAGCAGCGGGCGTACGAAGCCGTCGACGGCGGACGCGGGCAGACCGCTCGCGGCGAGTGCGTCGCGGGTGGGGCGGTCGGGACGCGCGCGGCGGGGGGCCGCGGGTCCGAGGGCGGTCCGGTCCTGGTGGCCCCGCCCGGGGGCGCTCGCCAGGGCGCGCGCGGTGGCGAGTGCGCGGTGTGCGCGCCTGGGTGGGCGGGGGTTCAGCTCGACGCCGCGGCGCGTTTCGGTGGTGCCGGTCCTTCCGGCGGGGCCGGGCCTTTCGGCGAGGCCTGCGCTTCCGGCGGGGCCGGGCCTTTCGATGGTGCCGGCCCGGTGGAGCCGCCCGTCCCTCCGGACGAGCACGCCGGGCGAGAACATCCGGAGCGCGATGCCCTCCAGGGCGGGGGTGTGGAGCAGCTCCGGATACGCGGTACTGAGCAACGGCCCGACCCGGTCGAGGCGGAAGCCGTCCACGTGCTCCGTGCTCATACGACCGCCGGGGTGAGGGGCGGCCTCCAGAACGCGGACGCTCACGCCCGCGGCGGTCAGATGATGCGCGGCGGCGAGGCCGGCGATGCCGGCGCCGATGATGACAACGTCCGCGCTTTGCGCTGTGTGCGCGGTGCCGGTGTGTGCGCTGTGGAGCACGTGGCCCTCCCCGAGGTCGACTGCCCGAGTTCACGACGAGCGTAGGAAGAGGACGGGGTGGGGGTGGCCGCGCGTGGGGTGGGGCATGGGGGCATGGGCGGCGCGTGCGGTCGGTTCTTGGCCGCGCTTCCTGCTTTTGTCCTCAATCGCCGGACGGGCTGGGTTTGCCGTGGTGGCGGGGGGTGGGGGCCGCAGGTCCTTGCCGTCGTGCCCTGGAGGTTCCGGGCAGGCAGGGAGGCCCTGCGCCGCGAGTGCGCGGCGCAGGGCCTCCCGGGTCCAGTCCCATTCCATATCGAGCCGAAGGGCCTGCTCCCTGTCGCCGAATCGCATCTGCCGGGATGGATCAGGCCGGATTTTCGATCATATTCACCCAGGGCAAGCAGAAACCCTGACCTATGCAGTGGCCCGTGATGATTCCAATGTTACTGCCGTCATACTTTCGGCCACTGAAGTCGACGACAACTCTCACGCGGGTGCTGTCAAGAAGCTTGCATTTTGGGTGATCGTGAGATTCCCAGGGGAGCGAGAAGAGGGGACAGTCGACGAGGCGCAGGTTGAGTTCGTAATTCCACCGCCATGGGTCTTCGACTTGCTGATACTTCCCCGTCCCGGCCAGCGCTCTTCTGGTCACGGTGCGCGCGACGGTCCAGTCCAGACCGTGTTTGTCTTCCATCTTGGTCATTCCAAAGCCGTCACCCGTCCGGTAGTCGTACCAGCCCTCGCGGAGGTTGATCCGTTTGTTGTCGCGATCGGGCCAGAACTGGACCAGTTTGTCGCCGCGCTCCTCCACGGGCCACGGATCGGCTGCTGTGCCGTGCCGCGCCTTCGATGCGGGTGCGGATGAGTCGTCCGTGTACGTGACGACCAGCTTCGGTTTCTCACCCTCGGTCGTTCGGGAGGAGAGGAAGCCGCGGTCGTACTCCGCTGCGGCGCTCTCGTCTGCCGCGCTCAGGACCAGCCCGTGGTTCGGCTGTCCCGACGCCCATGCCTTGGCCATGTCGGTCAGTGACCAGGTCCACCCGTCGCCCGTGGACGGGCTGTCTGCCGTGCACGGCAGCGGATCCGTCGCGACGGCGGCTCCGCCCTCGGTCGTGCTGGGCTGATTGGCCCAGTTCACGCTGTCCGGCGTCCAGTCCGAGACGACCCGTCGGACTTTCAGCCCTGCCCCGGCACCACCGCAGCCGAAGGCGTAGGAGTTCTGTAGTTCAAGCCTGGCGTTGGTCACGGTCTTCCCCGACAACTGAGACGTGTCGAAGCTGAGGTAGGTACGTTCGCGGACCAGCGGTCCGCTGAAGGAGTAAAGCCCGGCCCACAACGTCTCGCTGTCTCCGCCGACGTATCCGCTGTCATCGAGCCACAGGTCCGCCTCCACCGGCAGGGTGACCGTCTGTTGACCCGGAGGGTCCGTCGGGGGATCTTCCTCATAACCCGGCTCGCCCGGCTGGGGTCTCGTGTGGGGAATGCTGGGCTCGTGGGTGGCGGGCTGAGTCCAATCCTCGCCGCCTTCCTGTGAGGGGAGAGGGCCGGGCAGCTCGCCGGTTTCACGCAGTCTGTCCAAGTTCTCCGTGGTGAAGCCCGGCAGACCGTAGAAATTCTCAAAGGTGAAGGGCGCGCCTTCGAGGGCGCCGGCGGGCAGGCTCTCGTCGCCGGCGACGGCGAAACTCACCCGCTTGACCGGCTCGTACTGGACGAACAACTGAGGGGCGTGCCCGCGCGGGTCAGCGTGATTGCGCTCGGCTGAGACGTATTGCCGGTAGTTCGGCGTGGTGTTCTCGACCACCCCGCGCAGAAGCAGACCGTGGTCAGGCGTGGTTCCATCGGCCCACGCCTGCACGATCTGTTCCACGGAGTGGATCAGTTGGCCTTCTCCCCAGGAACACGTGTCGCTGTATGCGGCCTGGTTGGCGGCTTGGCCGGTCTGGGTGGTGGTCGGCTGAGTCGCCCAGGTGAAGGTGGCCGGGTTGAAGGACGAGGTCACCATCCGGGCCACAATGCCGGAACCGACAGCTGAGCCACAGGTGGTGGACCGCCAGTTCCACATCTGTAGGTCGGCGTTGAGGATTTTTCCGCCGGCGATGTCGGTGTCGCTGACCAGAAAGCGAAGGTAGACGCGGCAGTGCCCCTGGCTGTTGGAACCGGCTCGGAGATAAGTGGAGGCGATCTGAGTGGTGGTTGGTCCGTTGGAGCACATGAAGGTGTCGGCGTCGAGACCGGCTCCGACCCAAACGGGATCAGCCGCGATCGTGACCGGGTACCGCACTGTGTGATCGGCGAGGAACTTCGCATCGGGCTCGATCACCAGCGTGGGATCTGTCGCAGAGCCTGCCAGCCGCGCATCGGTATCGCCGATGCGCCCCTTGCCCGGAGACGACCCGGCCGCGGCGTCGAGCATCTCGGTGACGACCGGCCTGGCGGCTGCGGTCCTGCCGCTGGTGAGCAGCTGGGGTTTGCCATCCTTCGTGCGCCCGTACGTCATCGATTCGGGCAGAGCGAGAGGAAGCCGTACGGCCAGCGGGACCTTCGGGCGTTCCCGAATCACCACGTGCAGGGAAAAACTCTCTGGTAGCGCCCGCACCACCAGGTCTGTCCCCGGCGTCACCGCATCGGTGTACGTGGCAGTGTCCTTGTGCAGCTGAGGGCGCGGCAGGTCGCCGGGCCAGTCGATACCCGCCTCCCCCTTACTGGTCATTACAGTCAACAGTCGCTTGCCTTCACCTGAGGAAAGCGCCAGCTGACCTTTCACTCGCCTGGGCTTGATCACTCCATTGGTTTCGATCAGCGTGGTGTCGACCGGCTGCCAGTCGCCGGACGACTTGCCGGTCCTCACCCGTACCGGTTCCGTGCTCAGCGTCGCAGACAGGGTCTTCCCGTCAGGATTGGCCCAGACGGTTGTGAATTCGCTGTTCCTGGAGGCAACTTCGACGCGCTCGCCACTTTTCTTCGCCTGCGCCCACGCCAGCTCGGTATCCGGGTTACGGACTGGGCCGGCGCCTTCCTCCCCGGTCGCCCGAGTGCTCTCACGCGAGGAGGGTTCCGCTTGTACGTTCGCCCAAACAGGAACGCTCCCTATCAGGACAATCAGCAACGCACCGAACAACGTGGCGGCATGCGGCAATCCTCTGGGTCTGCGACGCCACAGAAGCGGTGGGCGCCGGCGTCTACCAGAAAAATTCACGGAGGAATCTCCCAGCGGAAGGAGGCCCGCACCGACGATGCGGCGGGACCTGCGAGTTGATGTGATTTCTCGTTCCTGCCGCTCCGGATTCGACGGTGGCAGTCGGTGCACGGGCTATGAGTCCCAGACGTGTTTCCACGTGCAGAGGCGCGTCTCATGAATTCCGTCCGCGCCTCTTCTCCGGGTCACACCGACCCGGTCGTGGCGACGGTGTCGTGGCGACGGTCAGGAGGAGCCGTCGTGGTAGAACTTCCGCGAATCACAGGCGAAGTCCATGCCGCCGGCGCCGTTTCGCAGGCACACGGTCAGTGTGTAAGTGCCCGTGATCGGCGAATCGAGCCAGCCACTGGTATAGCCGTCCTCGGATCCGCCGACGCAGGATCCGCTCCCGCCGACGTTCTGCGTCTGATCGTAGAAGGACCCCTTGACCAGCCGTGCGACCACTCTGTAGCCGTCCGGATTTCCTTGGTCACAGACGCGGAGAAAGTAGCCGTCGCTGGTCATGAAGGCGCTCGCGGTCCCGTAGCCCCCAGCCGTGGAGGCGTACGTCGCCAGTACTCCGGACGACGAGTACGCGGAGGCCGGAGCGGCGCCGAGAGCAGTGAGCGCCGCAGCGGAAGCTGCGGCTCCAACGACTGTCGCGAAAATTCGTGATCGCACGTGTCTCTCCCTGGTGTAGACGCTGTCCGGCTCCGCCTGCCGGACCATTCGTCCGCCGCCGCGCGTCGACCACACTGTGGCGGCGAGGTCTTGCGTAAACCTTGGAGAAACCTTGTAGCCGCAGGTCACGAAGTTGCGGGAGAGGGAGAAGCCGGCCCGGCCGGTGACCGATCGCCCAGGCGCCGCGCATGCGGAGGCCGGCGACGCTGCCCGACGGAGATCGGCGCGGACCTCGAAGCCGTGCCGGACGACCCCTGCCCGGCAACCGGCCCGCGCATGCGCGACCGGCTGCGGCAGGCACCATCAAGCCCTTCCGGCGATTGAGGACAAAAGCCTCAGGACAAGGCTGCCCCCACCGCCTCCCCCACCGTGGGGAACGCGAACGTGAAGCCCGACTCCCGCAGCCGCGTCGGCAGCACCCGCTGACTCGTCAGGATGTCCGACGACAGCTCCCCCAACGCCACCCGCAACACCGCCCCCGGCACCGGAAACAGCGTGGGCCGCCGCAACGCCGTCCCCATCGCCTCCGTCACCTCGCGATTGGTCGCCGGCGACGGCGCCGTCACGTTCACCGGGCCCTCCAGCGACTCCGTGTCGATCAGGTGCCGCAGCGCCGCCACGTGGTCGTGCAGCGCGATGAAGCTCCAGTACTGGTTCCCGGAGCCCAGCCGCCCGCCCAGACCGGCCCGGAACAGCGGGAACATCCGTCCCCACGCACCGCCCTTGGGCGACACCACGAGCCCCGAGCGGGCGAACACCGTGCGGATGCCGGCCTCTTCCGCCGCCGACGCGGCCTCCTCCCACTCCACGCAGAGCGACGGCAGGAATCCGTCGCCCGGCGGCGCCGACTCGTCGACCGCCCGGTCCCCGGTGTCGCCGTAGAACCCCACGGCCGAGCCGGACACCAGCACGCGGGGCGGTACCTCCAGCGACGCCACGGCCTCCGCGATCGCCGCCGTGCCGAGGACGCGGCTGTCGCGCAGTTCCTTCTTGTACGCGTCGGTCCACCGGTGGTCGCCGATGCCCGCGCCCGCCAGGTGGACGACCGCCTCGCAGCCGTGCAGCCCCGCCGTGTCGACGTACTGCCGTACCGGATCCCACTCCACCTCGTCGCCCGTTCGCGAGGGGCGTCTCACCAGGCGCACCACCTCGTGCCCGTCCGCGCGCAGGGAGCTGACAAGAGCCGTACCGATGAGCCCGGTGGAGCCGGTGACCGCGATCCTCATGCGCCCATCCTGCCCGCGGGACCCCCCATGGCACAGTTGCGCCATGTCGCAATCGCAGATACGTCCCGCCGTCCGGGACGACGACGAGGCGCTGGGGGAGCTCGACCGGGAGACCTGGTCGCCGCTCCACGCCGTGTACCCACGGCCGCGCCCGCCCTACGAGCCGTTCTTCGACTCCGGGCACCGCCCCGAGGAACACCTCGTCGCGGAGATCGGCGACCGCCTGGTCGGGTACGTCAGGATCGGCCGCCCCACTCCGCTCGCGTGCAACACGCACGTACGGCAGATCCAGGGCCTCGCGGTACGGGAGTCGGCGCGCGGCCACGGCGTGGGCCGCGCCCTGCTGCGCGCCGCGGCGCTGCACGCGCGCAACCAGGGCGCGCGCCGGCTGACCCTGCGGGTGCTGGGGCACAACGTGCCGGCGCGGCGGCTGTACGAGGCCGAGGGCTTCGCCGTCGAGGGCGTGCTGCCGGGGGAGTTCCTGCTGGAGGGGGAGTACGTGGACGACGTGCTGATGGGCCGCTCGCTCCTGGCGTGAGCCCCTGGCGTGAGCCCCTGGGGTTGAAGACCCCTCAGGGCGTACCGAAGCGCTCCGAGAGCCGGGGGAACCGGTCCGCGAGCGCCGTGGTGTCCTCGAAGTCGACCGGCGTGCCCTCCGGCTCCGCCGGTTGCGCCGCCACGCCGAGGTCCGGCGCCACCACACCCGTCAGCTGTTCGTACGCCTCGTCCGCCGCGTACCCCAGCTCCTCGCCGTCCCCGTCGAGATCCTCGTCGAACTCGTCCAGCAGCTCCGCGAGGCTGTCCGGGTCGTGGAGTCCGCCCTCGAAGACCTCGCGGCCCTGGCCGATGAGCCAGCAGCGGAAGTAGTCGAAGGCGTCGTCGCTCGCGCCGCCGAGGAGGATGGCCGCGGCGCCCCACAGGTCCCAGTGGTACGCGCGGTTGTACCGGGCCTCGAAGTGCCGCGCGAAGTCCAGGACGGAGTCGGGGTCGAGCTGGAGCAGCCGCTCCACCAGCAGCTCGGCGTGGTCCTCGGGGTCGCCGTCGGCGGCCTCGCGGGTGCTGTCGATGATCTCCCAGAACTCCGTCTCGTCCATCACGGGTCCAGCATCGTGGTTGGCGGGGGCCCGCGCACGCGGAGGCGCCGAAATGAGGGAGTGAATCGTGAGTCGGAAGAAGCCGGACAGAAGATGTCGCCTTTTTGTGTGACGGTCGGTGGACGGCCGGGAAGCGGCCGGAACCGATGGAGGTGGCGGATGACGGAACAGCCGTTGACGGGGAGGACCGCGCTCGTGGCGGGAGCGACCCGGGGCGCGGGGCGGGCCATCGCGGTGGCGCTCGGGGCGGCCGGTGCGACCGTGTACGCGACCGGGCGTACGACCCGGGAGAAGGTCAGCGAGGTCGGGCGGACCACGGAGACCATCGAGGAGACGGCCGAGCTGGTGACGGCCGCGGGCGGCGAGGGGATCGCCGTACCGACCGACCATCTGGAGCCGGACCAGGTCCGCGCGCTGGTGGCCAGGATCGACCGGGAGCAGGGCCGGCTGGACGTGCTGGTGAACGACGTCTGGGGCGGTGAGCACCTGGTCGAGTTCGGCAAGAAGATGTGGGAGACGGAGCTGGAACGGGGGCTGCGGATGCTGGAGCTGAGCGTGAAGACCCACGCCATCACCAGCAGCTGCGCGCTCCCGCTGCTGGTCCGCAGGCCCGGCGGGCTGGTGGTCGAGGTCACGGACGGCACGGCCGAGTCGAACAAGAACTTCCGGGAGAACTTCTACTACGACCTCGCCAAGAACGGCCCGATCAGGATGGCGTTCAACCTCGCCGAGGATCTCAGGAGCGTCGGCGGTACGGCCGTCTCGGTCACCCCGGGGTTCCTCCGCTCGGAGCAGATGCTCGACGTCTTCGGCGTACGGGAGGAGAACTGGCGCGACGGGGTACGGAAGGACTCGGCGTTCGCGATCTCCGAGTCCCCGGTCTTCGTCGGCCGCGCGGTCGCGGCCCTGGCCTCGGACCCGGAGCGGCACCGGTGGACCGGGCAGTCGCTGTCCAGCTTCTCGCTGGCCCAGGCGTACGGGTTCACCGACGCGGACGGCAGCACGCCGGACGCCTGGGGGTACATCACGGACGTCGTGAACGGCGGGAAGGACGCCCCGGCGAGCGACTACCGCTGAGCGGGGAAGAGCCGGCCGCCCCTCACCCGTACAGTGCCCGCATCCGCTCCGCCGACTCCGCGAAGCGCCTGCGCAGGGTGAGGGGCCCCAGCACCTCCACCTCCGCCCCCAGCACCAGCAGTTGGGTGTGCGCCACCTCCTCGGACTCCACCGGCAGCGTCAGCGTCACGCGGCCCTGGTCGTCCGGGGCAGGGGCCGCCTCGATCGCCTCGCGCGCCGTCGCGCGGTCCACGGCGTACGGCAGGGCGCGGACGCCCTCCGGGGAGAGGCGGATCCGGATCTCCGTACGGAGGAGGGAGCGTGCGAACTGCGCCGCGCGCTCCTCCCAGAAGCCGGGCAGGTCGAAGGACTCGTCCCGTACGAAACGTTCCGCCAGCGGCTCCACCGCCGTGAAGCGGTCGAGCCGGTAGACCCGGAAGCTGCCCCCGGTGCGGGCGCACAGGTACCAGACGCCCGCCTTCAGCACGAGCCCGTACGGCGCCAGCTCCCGCTCCACCACGCCGTCCGCGCGCCGGTAGCACGCCGCGAGCAGCCGATCGCCCCACACGGCCTCCGCGATCGCGGGCAGCACCTCCGGGGTCTCCGGCTCCTGGTACCAGCCCGGCGCGTCCAGGTGGAAGCGCCGCGCCGCCGACTCCGGGGCGTCCCGCAGCGACGGCAGCAGCGCCGCCGACACCTTGAGCCGCGCGGCGGAGGACACGTCGTCCAGCCCCATCTCACGCAGCGCGCCGGGCACCCCGGAGAGGAACAGCGCCTCCGCCTCGCCGCGCGCCAGCCCCGTCAGCCGGGTGCGGTAGCCGCCGACCAGCCGGTAGCCGCCGGTCCTGCCCCGGTCCGCGTACACCGGCACCCCGGCCTCGGAGAGCGCCTGGGCGTCCCGCGTGATGGTGCGCTCCGAGACCTCCAGCGCACCGGCCAGTTCGGCGGCCGTCATGGACGGTCTGGACTGGAGGAGAAGCACCATCTTGATCAGCCTGGCTGCGCGCATGGCCCCCATGATGCCGCGAAACCCCTGCCGCGCGGCGACAGGGGTTTCGGGGTGGAATCCGTGCGGGGAGGCAGGATCCCCGTACAGGGGAAAGCTCAGAGGCCGTAGCGCTCGCGCGCCTCCAGGACCTTCTCCGGCTTGACCTCGCCGCGCCGCGCGAGCTGCGCGAGCGCCGCGACGACGACCGACCTGGCGTCCACGCCGAAGTGCCTGCGGGCCGCCTCGCGGGTGTCGGAGAGGCCGAAGCCGTCCGTCCCGAGCGAGGTGTAGTCCTGCTCGACCCACTGGCTGATCTGGTCGGGGACCTGGCGCATCCAGTCGCTGACCGCCAGCACCGGGCCCGGCGCGCCGGCCAGCGCGCGGGTCACGTACGGCACCCGCTCCTCGCCGCGCAGCAGTGCCTCGTCGGCCGCCAGGCCGTCGCGGCGCAGCTCGCCCCAGGAGGTGGCGGACCACACGTCGGCGGTGACGCCCCAGTCGGCGGCCAGCAGGTCCTGGGCCTCCAGGATCCAGTGGATCGCCGTGCCCGACGCGAGCAGCTGTATGCGGGGCGAGTCGGCCGTGGCGGGCACGCCCTCCTTGAAGCGGTACAGGCCCTTGAGGATGCCCTCCTCGACGCCCTCGGGCAGCGCGGGCTGCGGCATCGGCTCGTTGTAGACGGTGAGGTAGTAGAAGACGTCCTCGCCCGACGGGGCGTCGGGGGTGGGCGTGTACATCCGCCGCAGCCCGTCCTTGACGATCACGGCGATCTCGTACGCGAACGCCGGGTCGTAGTTCAGCGCGGCCGGGTTCGTGGACGCGATGAGGTGGGAGTGGCCGTCGGCGTGCTGGAGGCCCTCGCCCGTCAGGGTCGTACGGCCCGCGGTGGCACCGACGATGAAGCCCTTGCCGAGCTGGTCGGCGAGCTGCCACATCTGGTCGCCCGTGCGCTGCCAGCCGAACATCGAATAGAAGATGTAGAACGGGATCATCGTTTCGCCGTGCGTCGCGTACGACGTCGCGGCGGCGATGAAGTCGGCCATCGAACCGGCCTCGGTGATCCCCTCGTTGAGGATCTGCCCGTCCTTGGCTTCCTTGTAGTAGAGCAACTGGTCGCGGTCGACCGGGTCGTAGGTCTGCCCGAGCGGCGAGTAGATGCCGTACGCGGGGAAGAGCGCCTCCATGCCGAAGGTGCGCGCCTCGTCGGGGACGATGGGGACCCAGCGCTTGCCGGTCTCCTTGTCCCGCATCAGGTCCTTCATCAGCCGGACGAACGCCATGGTCGTGGCGACCGGCTGGGAGCCCGAGCCCTTGTAGACCGTCTGGAACGGCTTCTCGGCGGGCGCGGGCAGCGCGACCGTGTGCGTCCGGCGGGCCGGGGCGGGACCGCCCAGCTCCGCGCGCCGCTCCTGGAGGTAGCGGACCTCGGGGGAGTTGACGCCGGGGTGGCCGTACGGCACCAGCCCGTCGTCCAGCTTCGAGTCCGGGATCGGCAGGTCGAGCAGGTCGCGCATGGTACGGAACTGGTCGCCCGAGAGCTTCTTCATCTGGTGGTTGGCGTTGCGCGACTCGAAGCCGGCGCCGAGCGTGTAGCCCTTCACCGTCTGCGCGAGGATCACGGTCGGCGCGCCCTTGTGGGCGAGGGCCGCGCGGTAGGCCGCGTACACCTTGCGGGCCTCGTGGCCGCCGCGCGAGGTGAAGAAACACTCCGCGATCTTCGCGTCCGTCAGCAGCCTGGCCAGCTCCACGAGGGCGGGCTCGGCGCCGAAGAAGTGCTGGCGGATGTACGCCACGTCGCGGGTCGCGTACGTCTGGAACTGCGCGTCGGGCACCTCGCGCAGGCGCCGTACGAGCGCGCCCGTGGTGTCCAGGGCGAACAGCTCGTCCCAGGCGGAGCCCCACAGCGACTTGATGACATTCCAGCCGGCGCCGCGGAACTGCGCCTCCAGCTCCTGCACGATCTTGAAGTTCGCGCGGACCGGGCCGTCGAGGCGCTGGAGGTTGCAGTTGATGACGAAGGTCAGGTTGTCGAGCTGCTCGCGGGAGGCGAGGGCGAGGGACGCCGTCGACTCGGGCTCGTCCATCTCGCCGTCACCGAGGAACGCCCACACGTGCGAGGCGGAGGTGTCCTTGATGCCGCGGTTGGCCAGGTAGCGGTTGAAGCGCGCCTGGTAGATCGCGGAGAGCGGGCCGAGGCCCATGGAGACGGTGGGGAACTCCCACAGCCAGGGCAATCGGCGCGGGTGCGGGTACGAGGGGAGTCCCTGGCCGCCCGCCTCCTGGCGGAAG
The DNA here is from genome assembly GCF_044744165.1 of Streptomyces sp. NPDC087420. Taxonomy (NCBI): domain Bacteria; kingdom Bacillati; phylum Actinomycetota; class Actinomycetes; order Kitasatosporales; family Streptomycetaceae; genus Streptomyces; species Streptomyces sp. NPDC087420. Next base: position 306,660 of record NZ_JBIUXU010000004.1, on the reverse strand, counting down.
TGGTCCAGGTCCTGCTCGCTGAGCCGGCCGTCGAGGAACGCGCGGGCGTAGATGCCGGGGGAGGCGTGGCCCTGGATGTAGAGCTGGTCGCCGCTGCCGTCCCCCTCCTTGCCCTGGAAGAAGTGGTTGAAGCCCGTCTCGTAGAGCCAGGCGGCCGAGGCGAAGGTGGCGATGTGGCCGCCGACGCCGTAGCGGGCTCCGCGGGTGACCATCGCGGCCGCGTTCCAGCGGTTCCAGGCGGTGATCCGGGACTCCAACGCCTCGTCGCCGTCGAAGGCGGGCTCGGCGGCGGTGGGGATGGTGTTGACGTAGTCGGACTCCAGCAGCGCCGGCACCTGGACCCCGGCGGTCCCGGCGTGCTGGAGGGTGCGGCGCAGCAGGTACGCGGCGCGGTGGGGTCCGGCATGCTCGGTGACGGCGTCCAGGGAGGCCGCCCATTCGGCGGTCTCCTCGGTGTCACGGTCCGGGAGCTGGTCGAGCTCGCTCGGAAGCTTGCCTACGGGGTCGGGCATGGTCGCCGCCTTCCGGACAGGAGGGGGGTGGAGAAGGGCCTTGTCTGGCAGGACAGGGCGAAGGACTGGGTGCAGCCCGTGCTCGACTGTAAGTCGCTGATCGATGATCGATCAAAGGGGTACGGGGTAAAACTTCACGTTCTGAAGAAAGTGGCATCCGGTGCCGTGGGCAAGGGCACCCAGTGACGCTCGATAAGTCATGTCAAAAGGGTATGAATCAGGCACGTGGCGCGCATCCGAGCACATGCACCTTCACCAGAGCGCCGATGGTCGGATCCCGCCGCCGGAACGCCTCGACCAGATCCTGGTGCTCCTCCGCGTACGACTTCTGTACGGTGCCGAGCCAGCGGATCGACAGCGCGGTGAACACCTCGATCCCCAGCCCCTCCCAGGTGTGCAGCAGCACGGCGTTCCCGGCGGCCCGCACCAGCTCCCGGTGGAAGCCCACGGTGTGCCGCACCTGCGCCGTCCCGTCGGCCGTGCGGTCCGCGTCGTAGAGCGCCGCCACGTGCGGCTCCAGCGCCGAGCAGTCCCGCGCCAGCCGCTCCGCCGCCAGCTCCGCCGCGATCTGCTCCAGGCCGGCCCGGACGGGGTAGCTCTCCTCCAGGTCGGCCGCCGTCAGGTTCCGTACCCGTACGCCCTTGTTCGGCGCCGACTCGATCAGCCGCAGGCTCTCCAGCTCCCGCAGCGCCTCCCGCACCGGCGTCTGGCTGACCTGGAGCTCGGTGGCGATCCGCCGCTCGACGATCCGCTCGCCCGGCTTCCAGCGGCCACTGACGATCCCCTCCACGATGTGCTCGCGGATCTGCTCGCGCAGCGAGTGGACGACGGGCGGAGTCATGGGAGGCGCTCCTCGGGGACAGGGTCGATGGGTAGACGATACGGCGGCGCCCCCGCCCGGAGTGATCCGGACAGGGGCGCCGTCGCCGTACTGGGTGTCTCCGAGAGCCTTACAGGCCGAGTTCGACCTCGAACTCGCCGGCTTCCAGGATCGCCTTGACCGCCGTCAGGTAACGGGCCGCGTCGGCGCCGTCCACCAGGCGGTGGTCGTAGGAGAGCGCGACGTACGTCATGTCGCGCACCGCGATGGTCTCGCCGAGGTCCGGGTGGTTGATGACCACCGGGCGCCGGACGGTGGCACCGATGCCGAGGATCGCGGCCTGGTTCGGGGGCACGATGATCGTGTCGAACAGCGCGCCGCGCGAACCGGTGTTGCTGATGGTGAAGGTGCCGCCGGCCAGGTCGTCCGGCGTGATCTTGCTGGCGCGGACCGCCGCCGCCAGCTCCGCGGTCTTCTTGGAGATGCCGGCGATGTTCAGGTCGCCGGCGCCCTTGATGACCGGGGTCATCAGACCGCGCTCGGAGTCCACCGCGATACCGATGTTCTCGGTGTCGAAGTAGGTGATCGTGCCTTCGCCCTCGTTGATCCGGGCGTTGATGACCGGGTGGGCCTTCAGCGCCTGGGCCGCGGCCTTGACGAAGAACGGCATCGGCGAGAGCTTGACGCCCTCACGGGCCGCGAACGACTCCTTCGCCTGGTTGCGCAGACGCATCAGCTTGGTGATGTCCACCTCGACCACGGAGGTCAGCTGCGCCTGCTCGTGCAGGGCCTTCATCATGTTGTCGCCGATGACCTTGCGCATCCGGGTCATCTTGACGGTCTGCCCGCGCAGCGGGGACGACTCCAGCTTCGGTGCCTTCGACGCGGCGGCCGGGGCCTGCGCGGCGGGGGCGGAAGCGGCTGCCTTCGCGGCGGCCTTGGCGGCCTCCGCGGCGGCGAGGACGTCCTGCTTGCGGATCCGGCCGCCGACGCCGGTGCCCTTGACCGAGCCCAGCTCGACACCGTTCTCGGAGGCGAGCTTGCGGACCAGCGGGGTCACGTAGGCGCCGTCGTCACCGGAGGTCGCGGCGGGAGCCGGGGCCGGGGTGGCGGGCTTGGCCGGGGCGGGGGCCGGGGCGGCCTTCTGCGGGGCCGGGGCCGGGGCAGCCGGTGCCTGAGCCGCCGGGGCGGGCGCGGGCGCGGCCTGCTGCGGGGCCGGGGCGGCCGGTGCCTGCGGAGCCGGAGCCGGAGTCGGAGCGGGAGCCGCCGGAGCCGGTGCCGGAGCCTGGGCGGCCGGGGCGGGAGCCGGTGCCGCCGCCGGGGCGGGAGCGGCCGGAGCGGCGGCCGGGGCCGGGGTGGCACCCGGAGCGCCGATGACGGCGAGCCGGCCGCCGACCTCGGCGGTCTCGTCCTCGGCGACCACGATCTCCAGCAGGACGCCGGCGACCGGGGCGGGGATCTCGGTGTCCACCTTGTCGGTGGAGACCTCCAGGAGCGGCTCGTCGGCCTCGACCGACTCACCGACCTCCTTGAGCCAGCGGGTGACGGTGCCCTCGGTGACGCTCTCGCCGAGCGCGGGAAGGACGACGTCGGTGCCCTCGGCGCCGCCGCCACCCTCCGCCGCCTGCGCGGTGGGGGCGGGAGCCGGTGCCTGGGTCTCGGTCGAGGGGACCGCCTCGGCAGCCGGGGCCGGCTGCTGCGGGGCCGCCTGGGCCGGGGCCTGCTGGGCGGGGGCCTCCTGGGCGGGAGCCGGTGCGGGCTCGGCGGCCGGGGCCGCGTCGGCCTCGGGCGCGCCGGAGCCGTCGTCGATGACGGCCAGTTCGGCGCCGACCTCGACGGTCTCGTCCTCGGCGACCTTGATGGACGCGAGCACACCGGCGACGGGCGCGGGAATCTCGGTGTCGACCTTGTCGGTGGAGACCTCGAGCAGCGGCTCGTCGGCCTCGACGCGCTCCCCCTCGGCCTTCAGCCAGCGGGTGACAGTGCCCTCGGTGACGCTCTCGCCGAGCGCCGGCAGGGTTACGGAAACCGCCATGGTTTCAGTTGCTCCTAACGAATGTGCGGTAGGTGGTCGTCGCCCGGACTGAGTCAGTCGTGGGAGTGGAGGGGCTTGCCCGCGAGCGCCAGGTGGGCCTCGCCGAGCGCCTCGTTCTGCGTCGGGTGCGCGTGGATGAGCTGCGCGACCTCGGCCGGCAGAGCCTCCCAGTTGTAGATCAGCTGAGCTTCGCCGACCTGCTCGCCCATACGGTCACCGACCATGTGGACGCCGACGACGGCGCCGTCCTTGACCTGGACGAGCTTGATCTCGCCCGCGGTCTTGAGGATCTTGCTCTTGCCGTTGCCCGCGAGGCTGTACTTGAGGGCGACGACCTTGTCCGCGCCGTAGATCTCCTTGGCCTTGGCCTCGGTGATGCCGACGGAGGCGACCTCGGGGTGGCAGTACGTCACCCGGGGCACGCCGTCGTAGTCGATCGGGACGGTCTTGAGCCCGGCCAGCCGCTCCGCGACGAGGATGCCCTCGGCGAAGCCGACGTGCGCGAGCTGGAGGGTCGGGACGAGGTCGCCGACCGCGGAGATCGTCTCCACGTTCGTGCGCATGTACTCGTCGACGACGACGTAGCCGCGGTCGATCGCGACGCCCTGCTCCTCGTACCCGAGGCCCTGCGAGACCGGCCCGCGGCCGATCGCGACCAGCAGCACCTCCGCCTCGAAGGTCTTGCCGTCGGCCAGCGTCACGCGGACGCCGTCCTGCGTGTACTCGGCCTTGTCGAAGAACGTGCCGAGGTTGAACTTGATGCCACGCTTGCGGAAGGCCCGCTCCAGCAGCTTGGAGCTGTTCTCGTCCTCGACCGGGACGAGGTTCTTGAGGCCCTCGATGATCGTGACCTCGGTGCCGAAGGACTTCCACGCCGAGGCGAACTCGACGCCGATGACGCCGCCGCCCAGGATGATCGCGGACTCCGGGACGCGGTTCAGCGTCAGCGCGTGGTCCGAGGAGATGATCCGCTCGCCGTCGATGACGAGACCCGGCAGCGACTTCGGTACGGAACCGGTCGCGAGCAGGACGTGACGGCCCTGGATCCGCTGCCCGTCCACGTCCACGGAGGTGGGGGAGGACAGCCGGCCCTCACCCTCGATGTACGTCACCTTGCGCGAGGCGACCAGGCCCTGGAGCCCCTTGTACAGGCCGGCGATCACGTCGTCCTTGTACTTGTGGACGCCCGCGATGTCGATGCCCTCGAAGGTCGCCTTGACCCCGAACTGCTCGCTCTCGCGCGCCTGGTCGGCGATCTCGCCCGCGTGCAGCAGGGCCTTCGTGGGAATGCAGCCGTTGTGCAGGCAGGTGCCGCCCAGCTTGTTCTTCTCGATCAGTGCGACGTCCAGGCCCAGCTGCGCTCCGCGCAGCGCCGCGGCGTAACCGCCGCTCCCGCCGCCGAGGATCACTAGGTCGAAAACGGTGCTGGCGTCGTTCGCCACGTCACGTCCTCCATGCATGTGCGCCGGGCGCGGTCATCGATGACCGTCGCGGCGGCTGGTCTTCGGCCGCTGATTCTTCGGCCCTGTGGTGGGGGCCCTGTCCTGCCGAGAACCCATCTTCGCACTTGTTCACGGCACGCGGGACGCGGGGCCGGGGTCCGGGACGTGTGATGGAGCACCCCGGATGGCGTAACGCCCGCACGAACGTCCGTATTTCTTTCGCTCCCCGGAGCCGCCCGCCACCGGGGCCCGCCCGATCCGGCCCGCGCCGAGGCGGGACCGGACCGGGCGGCAGGCTCAGCCCAGGTCGCCGGAGGCGGTGCGCTCGGCGAGCTTGACCAGGGTGCGGATCGCGGAGCCCGTACCGCCCTTGGGGGTGTAGCCGAACGGCGCCCCCTCGTGGAAGGCCGGGCCCGCGATGTCGAGGTGCGCCCACGTGATGCCCTCGCCGACGAACTCCTTCAGGAAGAGCCCGGCGACCAGGCCGCCGCCCATCCGCTCGCCCATGTTGGCGATGTCCGCGGTGGGGGAGTCCATGCCCTTGCGCAGGTCGGCGGGGAGCGGCATCGGCCAGGAGGCCTCGCCGACCTCCTCGGCGATCTCGTGGATGGAGGTACGGAACGCGTCGTCGTTCGACATGATCCCGAAGGTGCGGTTGCCCAGCGCCATGACCATCGCGCCGGTCAGCGTCGCCACGTCGACGATCGCGTCGGGGCTCTCCTCCGAGGCGCGGGTCAGCGCGTCCGCGAGGACCAGTCGCCCCTCGGCGTCGGTGTTGAGGACCTCGACGGTCTTGCCGCTGTACATGCGCAGGACGTCACCCGGGCGGGTGGCGGAGCCCGACGGCATGTTCTCGGCCAGGGCGAGCCAGCCCGTGACGTTGACGCGCAGGCCGAGCCGGGCGGCCGTGACGACGGCGGCGAACACGGCGGCGGCGCCGCTCATGTCGCACTTCATCGTCTCGTTGTGCCCCGGCGGCTTGAGCGAGATGCCGCCCGAGTCGTACGTGATGCCCTTGCCGACCAGGGCGAGCGTCTTCTCCGCCTCGGGGTGGGTGTAGGCGAGCTTCACCAGGCGCGGCGGGTTCACCGAGCCCTGGCCCACGCCGAGGATGCCGCCGAATCCGCCCTTGGCGAGCGCCTTCTCGTCGAGGACCTGCACCTTGACGCCGTGGTCCTTGCCGGCGGCGGTGGCCACGGCGGCGAAGCCCTCGGGGGTGAGGTCGTTGGGCGGGGTGTTGATCAGGTCGCGGGCGCGGTTGACCTCCTCGGTCAGCGCGATCGCGCGGTCCGCCGCGGCCTTGTGGGCCTTGTCGCGGGGCTTGGCGCCCAGCAGGGCGACCTCGCCGAGGGGCAGCTTCGGGCCGTTGCCGTTCTTCTTCGCCGTCTTCTCGCCGCCCAGGTAGACGGTGAAGGCGTACGCCCCCAGGAGGGCGCCCTCGGCGATGGCCTCGACGTCCTCGGAGGCCTCGACGGGCAGCGCGAACGCGGCCTTCTTCGTGCCCGACAGGGCGCGGGCGGCGGCGCCGGCGGCGCGGCGCAGCGCCTCGGAGCCGTACGCGTCGCCCTTGTCCGGCGCGGAGCCCAGGCCGACCGCGAGGACGACCGGCGACTTCAGGCCGGACGGGGCGGGGAGCTTGGTCACCTCGCCCTCGGCGCCCGACGCGCCCAGGGTCTCCAGGACGGCGGCGAGCTTGCCGTCGAACGCCTGGTCCACGGCTTCGGCGCCGGGCGCGACAACCGGCCCCCCGGCGCCCTTCGCGACGCCGACGACGATCACGTCGGCGCGCAGCGTCGCCGCCCCGGCAGTGCTGAGAGTGAGAGCAGTCACGGTGGTGAAATCTCGCTTCCGTTGAGTTTTTCGGCGGTCGAGGGATGGGCCGACCGTGCCCGCCGCATAGTAAGACCGATTCGGCCTGGTGCCCGCCGGGAAGGAGCCTACGCTCGGTGAGGTCCGGCCTTCACGGGGGCGTTGGCCGAGCGGATCGGGAGACCCGGGCCCCCGTCGGCGCCGGCCGGGGGTCAGCCGGGGGTCAGCCGGGGGTCAGCCGAGGGTCAGCACGACGAGCGTGGCGGTCGCGGCGGTTTCGGCCAGGGCGCCGAGGACGTCTCCCGTCACCCCGCCGAACCGCCGGACGCAGTGCGAGAGCAGCAGGTGCGCGGCGCCGAGCGCGGCCAGCACCGCCAGTACGTGGTGGACGGCGCCGGTGAACCCGAACGCCCCGCCCGCCACCGCGCAGACCGCCGTGGCCGCCAGCGCCGTGAGCACGGCCGCGCGTACCGGTACGGCTCCGGCGACGGCCGCGCCCAGGCCGTCGGGGCGGGCCGGGGGCACGCCCGCACGGCAGGCGAGGGTGAGCGCGAGCCGGGCGGCCACCCCGGACACGGCCAGGGCCACCGCGCCGTGCGCCCGGCCCTCCCCGTACAACTCGGCCACCGCCGCGACCTGCGCGAGCAGGACGAGCAGGAGGGTGATCACGCCGAACGGGCCGATGTCCGAGCGCTTCATGATCCGCAGGGCGTCCTCGGCCGGCTTCCCGCTGCCCAGGCCGTCCGCGGTGTCCGCGAGACCGTCCAGGTGAAGTCCCCGGGTCAGTACGGCCGGTACGGCGACGGCGGCGACGGCGGCGAGGAGGGGGCCGGTGCCCGCTTGCAGCAGGATGGCGCCCACGGCCGCCGCGGCCAGGCCGACCACGAGGCCCACGAGCGGAGCGGCCCGCATCCCGGCGCCGGCGGCGGGCCGGTCCCAGCGGGTCACCCGGACCGGCAGCACGGTGAGGGTGCCGAAGGCGAACCGCAGCCCGTTGGCAAGCGAGGCGCGTGAGGCGAGCGAGGCGCGTGAGGTGTCCGCCGGTATGCCGCCTTGGGGGTCGTCCGTGGAGCCGTCCTTGGAAGTCATCGCGCGAAGGGTAGCCGGGGGGCGCCCACGGACGCTGACACCCGACGCCCACTCAAAAGGCGCCAAACTGCCCAGACTTCCCATACCGTCACGTCGTACCGTCCCGTCCGACGCTCCGGAAGCAGGTGGCATGGGTCACTGGTTTCACCAGAACATCGTCGAGCCGGGCAAGCTGCCCGCCCTGCTCGCGCTCGCGTCCTTCGTGCTGACCTTCGCGGTGACCCGTACGGTGACCCGGCTCATCCGGGCCGGGAAGGGGCCGTTCCGGAACATCTCACCGGGCGGGATGCACATCCACCATGTGGTCCCGGGGGTGATCCTCACCGTCATCGGCGGCTTCGGCGCGGTCGGCAGCGGGACGCAAGGCGTCACGGCGTGCGTGTGCGCGGTGATCTTCGGCCTCGGCGCGGGGCTCGTGCTGGACGAGTTCGCGCTGATCCTCCACCTCCAGGACGTCTACTGGTCCGAGCAGGGCCGCCAGAGCGTGGAGGTCGTGGTCACGGCGGCGGCGCTGGCGCTGCTCGTGCTCAGTGGCTTCTCGCCGGTGGAGGTCAACTCCCTGACGACGGAGCAGCAGGAGAACAGGACGTCGGTGATCGCCACGCTCCTCGTCAACTTCGCCTTCGTGCTGATCGCGGCCTTCAAGGGCAAGCTGCGCATGGCGCTGGTCGGCACGCTGGTGCCGTTCGTGGCGCTCACCGGCGCGATCCGGCTGGCGAGACCGGGATCGCCCTGGGCCAAACGTTTCTACCGGGGGCGCCACAAGAAGCGGGCGAGAAGCACGTTGCGCGCCTACCACCACGACAAACGCTGGGTGGGGCCGCGACGCCGCTTCCAGGACCTGATCGGCGGCGCCCCGACCCCGGACCCGGCGCGGATCCCGCACTGAGAGGGCCCCGCGCGTGCCGGTAAGGGTGCGGGCGCGAGGTCAGTCCGTGTCCGCCTCTTCGCCCGTCTCGTCCTCCGTCTCGTCCTCCGCGTCCTTCTCGGCAGCGGGGGAGAGGGGCGCCTCCGGCAGCTCCGCCGCCAGGGCGGCCGCCGCCTGGACCAGGGGCAGGGCCAGCAGCGCCCCCGTACCCTCGCCGACCGTGACGCCCTGGTCGAGCAGCGGGACCAGCGCCATCCTGTCCAGCGCCTTCGCCTGGGCGGGCTCGCCGCTCATGTGGCCCGCCAGCCACCAGTCGGGCGCGCGGAACGCCGCCCGCTGGCCGACCAGCGCACAGGCCGCCGACACCACCCCGTCCAGGACGACCGGCACCCGGCGCACCGCGCTCTGGAGCAGGAAGCCCGTCATCGCCGCCAGGTCCGCGCCGCCCACCGTCGCCAGCAGCTCCAGCTGGTCGCCGAGGACCGGCCGCGCCCGGCGCAGCCCGTCCCGGACGGCCGCGCACTTGCGCATCCACGCCAGGTCGTCGATGCCCGCGCCGCCGCGCCCGGTGACCACCGACGCGTCCGTGCCGCACAGGGCGGCGATCAGGGTCGAGGCCGGGGTCGTACCGCCGACGCTCAGATCGCCCAGGACGAGCAGATCCGTACCGGAGTCCGCCTCCTCGTCGGCGATGCGCATGCCGAGGCGTACGGCCTGCTCGGCCTCCTCAAGGGTCAGCGCGTTCTCGATGTCGATACGGCCGCTGCCGCGCCGAACCCGGTGCCGTACGACCTCCTCGGGCAGCAGCCCGGGATCGCAGTCCAGGCCGGCGTCGATGATCCGCACCGGCACGCCCGCCCTGCGGGCCAGCACGGCGGCGGGGCTCGCGCCCTCCAGCACGGCCCGCACCAGCTCGTGCGTACTGCTCGCCGGACGCCCCGAGATGTTCAGCGAGGCCACCCCGTGGTCACCGGCGAACACCACCACGCGCGGCTGCCGGATCGCCCTGACCGGGACGGACCCCTGCGCGGCGGAGAGCCACTCGCCCAGCTCGTCGAGGCGCCCGAGGGCCCCGGGCGGCACGACCAGCCGTTCCCGGCGTTCCTCGGCGTCACGCCGCGTGCCGCCGTCGGGGCGCTCGATCAGATCGGAGAAGTCGTCGAGATTCAGCGAGCTCATTCGCTGAACACTAGCCCAACGCGGTCGTGGCTGACCTGGGCCGGGGGCGTGGGTGGTTGAGGTCCGGTGGGGGTTTGTCGTGGGCGTCTGGGGCCACTCGCCCGTGGTTGAACGGCGGTGGGACCGGGGGCGGCGCGCGCCCCGGCCCGTGGCGTCACCCCGCCTCAGCCCCGCAGCGTCAAGGACTGGCCCGCCACCACCAGCAGGACGTGTTCGCACTGTTCGGCGACCGCCGCGTTCAGACGGCCCAGTTCGTCGCGGAACAGGCGGCCCGAGACGTGCGCCGGGACGATGCCCGAGCCGACCTCGTTCGTCACCAGGACCACTGTGCGCGGGGTCGCGCGGACCGCCGCGACCAGCTCCGCCGTCCGTTCCCGCAGCGCCCTGCGGCCCCCCGGCTCCCACGCCTCCTCGTTCCACGCGTCCACCCGGTCCATCGCGTCCGTCAGCCACAACGACAGACAGTCGATCAGCAGCGGCGGCCCCTCCCGCGCGAGCAGCGGCACCAGGTCGCGGGTCTCGATCGTCCGCCAGCTGCCCGGCCTGCGCTCGCGGTGGGTCCGTACCCGCGCTTCCCACTCCGCGTCACCGTCCCGGCCGCCGCCGGTCGCCACGTACACCACCCCGGGGAAGGTGGCCAGCCGCCGCTCCGCCTCCCACGACTTGCCCGACCGCGCCCCGCCCGTCACCAGCGTCCTGCGCGGCACCCGCGGCACCGCGCGGTACGCCCCGACCGACACCGTCGTCCCGTCGGGCACCGCCCGCGCGCCCGCCGCCGCGAGCCGCCGGTCCAGCTCCGCACCGGGCGGTACGTCATGGTCGAGATGGACGGCGACCACATCCGTGGACGCCCCGACCGCCCCGCTCGCCCGCAGCCGCGCCAACGCGTCGGGCCGGCCGACGACATCGGCCGCCACCAGGTCGTACGGAGCCGTCGCACCCCGGCCGGGACCCTCCGCGAGCCCGGCGGGCGCGCCGCCCGGCGGGAGGTGGAGCAGCCGCTCGCCCCCGGGCGCCGTCACCTCGTACCCCGTGCCGGGCGCGTCCATCGCCAGCGCCCTGACCCGGTGCCCGCTGAGGAGCGTCAGCACCCGCCCGTCCGCGACCCGCCCCGCCGTCGGCAGTCCCGCCGGCAGCTCCACCGGGGGACCGTCGTGCGGATGGGTGAGCAGGACCTGCCGCACCCCCGCCAGGGAGTGCCCGGCACGCGCGGCGGCCAGCGCGGCCCCGGGGGTGAGGTCGAGCAACAGCACCCCGTCCACCAGCAGCGCGGTCGCGGCGCGGGCCGGCCCGCCGAGGGCGGTGGCGCAGGCGGCGCAGGGGCAGTCGGGGCGGGGGAGTCCGGCGGGGGCTCCGGTGCCGAGCAGAGTCAGTTCCACGGAGATGATCCTCCCGTGTCGCCTCGTACGGTGCGCGCCCGGCTACGCTGCGGGCAGGAAGCTGATCAGTTGGGCAGGATCCGGGAGGCGCACATGGCGTGGACGTGGCGGTTCGAGAAGTCCGACGGGACAGAGGTCCCGCCGGCGGTGGAGCCGGAGGAGTTCACCACGCAGGGGGACGCCGAGTCCTGGATCGGTGAGGCGTGGAAGGAGCTGCTCGCGGGCGGCGCCGACCAGGTGCACCTCTTCGAGGACAGCACCAAGATCTACGGCCCGATGAGCCTGCACGCGGACCAGGCCGACGCGCCCGGCGAGGCGGAGCCCGAGGCAGAAGCGAAGGCCGACGCCGCGTCCGCCGACGAGGCCGCCGACCAGGCCTGACCGGGGCGGGGCCGACCCGGCCCGGAGCGCGGGGCGCCTGCGGACCGGAAGGTCCACGGGCGCCTTTTCCCTTGCCCCTGAACGCCGTGCCCCCGAACGCCGTGCCCCTCGGTGCCGTACGCGCCTACGCGCCTGGACGCCCTACATCTCGCCGAGGGTGACGTTCGCCGTATGGGTCGCGCCCTGGCGGATGTACGTCACCTGGACCTTCTCCCCGGGGCTGTCGGACGCGAGCGTCTCGGACAGCGACTGGATCGTGGTGACCTGGTCGGCGCCCACCTTGGTGATGATGTCCCCGGCCTTGATCCCCGCGCCGGCCGCGGGCCCGCTCTTGGTGGTCGAGACGACGGCCACCCCGGCGGGCTGGAAGTCGGTGCCGAGGAACGTACGGCCGGTGATCCCGAGGGCCGCCCGGCCCGAGTTGGTGACGCGCCCGCTCTTGATGATCTGGCCGGCCACGTTCTGCACGGTCGACCCGGGGATCGCGAACCCGATGCCCGGTGCGGCGCTGTCGCCCTCCTGGGGATCGGTCGCGGCCAGCGTCGGGATGCCGATGACCTCGCTGTCCAGGTTGACCAGCGCCCCGCCGCTGTTGCCCGGGTTGATCGCCGCCGACGTCTGCACCAGGTTGGCGATCGTCGCGCCGGTCCCGCCGCCCGAGTCGCTCTCGGTCACGGTCCTGCCGACCGCCGAGACGATCCCCTGGGTGACGCTGCTCGACAGGCCCAGCGGCGACCCCATGGCCAGCACGATCTGACCGACCGCCACCTGGGAGGAGTCGCCGAACTTGGCCGCCTTGAGCCCGGAGGGGACGTTCGTCAACTTGATGACGGCGAGATCCCCCTGCGGGAAGCTGGCGACCAGTCGCGCCTCCAGCGGCTGCTCCCGGGTGGCGACGGTGACCGCGAAGGTCTTCTGCGAGCCGACGACATGGGCGTTGGTGACGATGTGGCCCTGGGTGTCGAAGATGACGCCGGAACCGAGCGCGTTCCCCGCGTCGATCTCCACGACCGACGGCAGTACGTTCTTGATGACGCTCTCGTAGGCGCTCTGGAGGTCGTTCTGGGCGCGCTCCACGGACGCGGCGCGGGCCGGGAGGTCGGCCTCCGCCACGTCGGCGGGCCCCGCGTCGGCGCCCGAGTTATTGCCCGAGCAGCCGGCGGCGAGGGCGACGGCGCAGATCCCGGCGGTCAGGGGCAGCAGCAGCCGGCGCGCACGGCCCCGGAGAAGGGAAGCATTCATGCCCGGAGTATCCCTTTTGTGCGCAGGGTGGCGCCTGCGGTACGCGGCCGATCAGGGGGTGCCGTTCACCCGGCCCGGTCCCCGCTCGCCCGGCCCTCGTCGCCCTACCGCGCCGACGCGAGGAACTGAGTGGCCGCCAGCTCCCCGTACAGCGGATCCTCCGCCACCAGCTGGTCGTGCGTCCCCACCGCCCGTACCTTCCCCGCGTCCATCACCACGATCCGGTCCGCGAGCGTGACCGTGGACAGCCGGTGCGCCACCACCAGGACCGTCACCTCACGGGCCGCCTCCGCCACGACGTCCCGCAGCGCCATCTCGTTGACCGCGTCCAGCTGCGAGGTCGCCTCGTCCAGGAGCAGCAGCCGCGGCCCCCGCAGCAGCGCCCGCGCGATGGCCACCCGCTGGCGCTCACCGCCCGACAGCTTCGACCCCCGGTGACCGACGAGCGTCTCCAGGCCGTCCGGCAGCCGTTCCACGAGCCCGTCGAGCCGGGACCGCAGGAGCACGTTCCGTATCGCCTCCTCGGAAGCGTCGGGCGCGGCGAAGACCAGATTCTCCCGCAGCGTCCCGGCCAGTACGGGAGCGTCCTGCTCGACATAGCCGATCGTGGCCCGCAGCGCGGCGAGCGGCCAGTCACGGACGTCCTTCCCGTCGACCAGGACCCGGCCGCCGGTCGCCTCGTAGAACCGCTCGATCAGCCCGAACACCGTGGTCTTGCCCGCGCCCGAGGGGCCCACGAAGGCCGTCATGCCCGGTCCCGGCACCTCGAAGGAGACGCCGTGATGGACGTACGGCAGATCCTCGCGGTACCGGAAGGTGACGTCCTCGAAGGTGACGGAGGCGGCGCCCCCGGCCCCCGCGCCCCCGGCCCCCGCGACCACTTCCCCGGCCCCGGCCGGATCCACCAGGGCCTCCTCCTCCGTCTCCAGCCGCTCCGCCTGCGTGATCCGGGCGACGGCGGCCGAGCCGACCTGGTACTGCGTGACGGCGCTGACCAGCTTCGACACCGGGTCGATCAGATAGAACAGGAACAGCAGGAAGGCGATGAGCGTCGAGACGGAGATCGCCCCCGATGCCACCCGCGCCCCGCCGATCCCCAGGACCGCCAGGAACGACACCTGCACGGCGAGCCCGACCGACGTGGACGCCAACGACTGCCACTTCGCGGACCGCACGCCGTGCCGCCACGCCTCCTGGGCCGCCGCCTCCACCACGGCGCTCTCCCGCTCCTCCGCCCCGGACGCCTTGACCGTACGGAACGCGCCGAACGCCCGCTCCAGCACGGTCGATATCTCCCCGACCGCCTCCTGGGACCGCCGGGTCGCCTCCGCGATCTTCGGCATCACCAGCGCGACGGCCCCGCCGATCAGCACGATCACGCCGAGGGTCACCCCGAGCAGCACCACGTCCATCACGCCCATCAGGACGATCGTCGCCACGAACGCGAGACCCCCGGTGGCGGCCATGACGATCGACTGCGTCGTCACCGCGCGCAGCAGGGTGGTGTCCGACGTGACGCGTGACATCAGATCGCCCGGCTGGGTGCGCTCCACCTCCGGCAGCCGCAGCCGCAGCAGCCGCCCGATCAGGGTCCGGCGCGCGGCGAGGACGACGGACTCGGCGGTCCGCTCCAGCAGGTACGAGCCCACCGACTCGACGGCCGTGCCGAACAGCACCAGGCCGGTCAGCAGGAGCAGGATCCCGGTGATCGACCCGTCCTCACCGAGCCGGTCCACCAGCGCCTTCGCCGCGAGCGGCTGGGCGAGGCCGGTGGCGGCGCCGACGAGGGCGAGGAACGCGCCCAGGGCCACGACGCGGCGGTGGGGGCGGAAATGGCGGTAGAGGGCGCGCCAGGTCTCACGGGCGGACAGCTCGGGCGGGGTGTCCACGCCGCTTTCGATTCCACTCACGCCGGTGAGGACGCGGGACGGGGGTCCCGTACCTGAGTCACGTCCCGGCCGGTTTCAGCCCCGTACGCCACACAGATGGAGCAGCGCGGCGACTCGCCGGTACGGCTCCGTCCGCCCCGCGCGGTCCTCCGCGGCCAGCAGCCGTTCCAGGTCACCGTCGGCACCCTCGCCCGGGGGTGGGGTGCCGTTCGGGGCGTGGTCCGTGAAGACCCGCACCCCGTACCAGGCGTGCAGCGGCGCGGCGATCCCCGCGAGCGTCGCCGTCAGGGCGTCGAGCCGGTCCGCGCGGACCTGGACCCCCAGGCGGTTGGTGTACGTGTCCGTCTCGAAGGCGTTCAGCGCCCCCGGCCAGTCCCCGGCGAGCCCGGGACGCAGCGCGAGCGCGTCCGCGTTCCTCACCAGTAACGAGAGCAGACCGCCGGATGCCAGCATCCTGGCCAGCCCCGCGAGCATCGCGTCGGGCTCCTGGACGTACATCAGCACGCCGTGGCAGAGCACCACGTCGAAGCTGCCGGGCAGGAAGTGGACCCCGGTCTCCAGACCGTCGCCCTCGATCAGCGTGACGCGCTCACGTATCCCCGCGGGCTCGCCCGCGAGCGCCTCGCGGGCCGTCGCCAGCATGTCCGCGTCGGACTCCAGGCCGGTCACCGTGTGCCCGGCGCGGGCCAGCCGCAGGGCCTGCGTGCCCTGGCCCATGCCGACATCGAGGATCCTCAGCCGCTGCCCCACCGGGTAGCGGGCCGCGATCTGCTCGTCCAGCTGCCGTGCCACCAGTTCCTGGCGGACGACGTTGCGCACCCCTCCGAGCCCGGCGAGCCAGCCTTTCGAGGCTCCCGCGAAACCGGAGACTCCGCTGCTCAGGGCCGCTGTCCGCGCTTGACCTGCGGCTTGGGCAGACGCAGGCGGCGCATCTGGAGCGTACGCATCAGCCCGTAGGCCACCGCGCCCCGCTTGGGGGTGTCGGGGAAGCGTTCCGCCAGCTGCTTCTTCAGCCGCAGCCACAGGCCGATCGAGTCGACGACGATCAGCACGATCACGCCGAGCCAGAGCAGCAGCGCGATGTTCTGGAGCGAGCCCACCCGGACCATCGACAGGACCAGGATCACCACCGCGAGCGGCAGGAAGAACTCCGCCATGCAGAAGCGCGAGTCCACGTAGTCGCGGACGTAACGGCGCACCGGGCCCTTGTCACGGGCCGGCAGGAAGCGTTCGTCACCGCTGGCCAGCGCGGCGCGCTGGCGGGCCATGTCGGTACGGCGCGCCTCGCGCTGCTGCTTCATGGCCGACTTGCGGTCGGTCGGCGTCGAGGCACGGCGCCGCTGCTGCGACTGTGCCTCACTGCGCTTCGGGGTCGGGCGGCCCTTGGGGGCCTGCGGGTCGCGGGTCTGCGTGGAGAGGTCCGACGTCACCTGAGTGGCGGCCTTCTCTGTATTGGCGCGGCTACGGAACACAAAGCCCAAGGGTACGGGGTGTCGCGGTTGGACCCCACCCCCGCGGGGAACGATCCCGCAACAGCGGACGTCTCTCACGGTACAGACGCGGATTTTGTCCGTTCCGGGCCTGTTGTGCGCCCGTTGCGCGCATGTTGTCCGCCTGTCGTAGCCGGTTTTCCTCAGGGTCACCTAGTCCTTGCGCCTGACCGGATCGGGGAGCAGTCGTCCTTGGGGAGGAGCGCATTCGCCTCCGAACAGTGCGGTAATAGAGACAGGGCCCGTACTGTGGGTTCTGTTGAAGTGCTGGATCTCACGTCCGTCAGAAGGGGGCGCGCGAAGCCCATGAGCGGTGTCATGAAGCGTATGGGGATGATCTTCCGCGCGAAGGCAAACAAGGCCCTTGACCGGGCCGAGGATCCGCGCGAGACCCTCGATTACTCGTACCAGAAGCAGCTCGAACTGCTCCAGAAGGTGCGGCGTGGTGTGGCCGACGTGGCCACCTCGCGCAAGCGCCTGGAGCTTCAGCTGAACCAGCTCCAGGGCCAGTCCACCAAGCTGGAGGACCAGGGCCGCAAGGCGCTGGCGCTCGGCCGCGAGGACCTGGCGCGTGAGGCGCTGTCCCGCCGCGCCGCGCTCCAGCAGCAGGTCACCGACCTGGAGACGCAGCACACCACGCTCCAGGGCGAGGAGGAGAAGCTCACGCTCGCCGCGCAGCGCCTCCAGACCAAGGTCGACGCCTTCCGTACGAAGAAGGAGACGATCAAGGCCACGTACACGGCCGCGCAGGCGCAGACCCGGATCGGGGAGGCCTTCTCGGGCATCTCCGAGGAGATGGGCGACGTCGGCATGGCGATCCAGCGGGCCGAGGACAAGACGGCCCAGCTCCAGGCCAGGGCGGGCGCGATCGACGAGCTGCTCGCGTCGGGCGCGCTGGAGGACCAGTCGGGCATGGCGCGGGACGACATCGCCGCCGAGCTGGACCGGATCTCCGGTGGTACGGATGTGGAGCTGGAGCTCCAGCGCATGAAGGCGGAGCTCGCCGGCGGTTCGCCGCAGCAGGCGATCGAGGGCGGCCAGGGCGACAAGCAGGACGCCCCCCAGAACCCGGACAAATTCAACAAACAGTAGGGGCTCGTCATGATCGTACGGATCATGGGGGAGGGTCAGGTGAAGTTGGCGGACAGCCACCTGGCCGAACTGAACACGCTGGACGACGAACTGCTGGCCGAGGTCAGGAGCGGCGACGAGGACGGCTTCCGCCGTACCTTCCACGCCCTCCTGGGCAAGGTCCGCGAGCTGGGCGAGCCGCTGGCGGACGACGCCCTGGAGCCGTCGGGGCTGATCCTGCCGGCGCCGGGCGCCACGCTGGACGAGGTCCGCGCGCTGCTCAACGACGACGGTCTGATCCCGTCGGTCTGAGCGGGTCCTGTCGCATCACGATCCCGCACGTCGGCTGCCCCACGCCCTCCCGGGTGTGGGGCATCGTGCTTTCCGCGGCGGCTCCCGCGCTTCCCGCACCCCGTACCGTGGCCCGGGTGACGACGACCTCCCTCGGTACCGCGCTCACGCGCTCCCGGTCCTGGGCCCGCGCGCACCCCCTCGCGCCCGACGGCGTCCTCGCCGCCGCCGTCTTCACCGCCATGCTGATCGGTTCCTTCGCCGACCCGAGCACCGGCCACAACACCCCCACCTTCGGCACCCGCAGCCCCACCGTCCTCAGCGTCTGCCTGATGGTCCTCGGCGCCGCCCTGATCGTCCTGCGCCGCCGCCACCCCATGACCGTGCTGCTGTGCGCCGGCGCGGTCACCGCCGTGGAACTGGTCACCGGCGACCCCCCGGCCCCCGTCGTGGTCAGCGCCGTCGTCGCGCTCTACACCGTCGCCGCCCACACCGACCGCCCCACCACCTGGCGCGTCGGCCTCGCCACCATGACCGTCCTCACCGCCGCCGCGATGTGCTTCGGCTCAGGACCCTGGTACGCCCAGGCGAACCTCGCGATCTTCGCCTGGAGCGGCATGGCGTGCGCGGCGGGGGACGCCGTACGGAGCCGGCGCGCCTTCATCGACGCGATACGCGAGCGGGCCGAACGCGCGGAACGGACCCGCGAGGAGGAGGCCCGCCGCCGCGTCGCCGAGGAACGCCTCCGTATCGCCCGCGACCTGCACGACGTCGTCGCGCACCACATCGCCCTGGTCAACGTCCAGGCCGGCGTCGCCTCCCACGTCATGGACAAGCGCCCCGACCAGGCCAAGGAAGCCCTCGCCCACGTACGGGAGGCCAGCCGCTCCGCACTCAACGAGCTGCGCGCCACCGTCGGGCTGCTGCGCCAGTCCGGCGACCCGGAGGCGCCCACCGAACCGGCCCCCGGACTCGCGCACGTCGACGGCCTCCTGGAGACCTTCCGCAACGCCGGCCTGCCCGTCACCTTCGCGGCCGGGGAGGGCGTCCCCCGCCTGCCCGCCGCCGTCGACCTCGCCGCGTACCGGATCATCCAGGAGGCCCTGACCAACACCCAGAAACACGCGGGCCCCGGCGCCCGGGCCGAGGTGAGCGTCGTACGGGTCGGCCCCACGGTCGAGGTCACCGTGCTCGACGACGGCGAAGGCACCGGCGAACCGGCCGACGGCAGCGGCCACGGCCTCCTCGGCATGCGCGAGCGGGTCACCGCGCTCGGCGGCGCCCTCACCGCGGGACCCCGCTACGGCGGCGGCTTCCGCACCCAGGCCATACTCCCGGTGAAGGGGCACCTCCAGACGGCCCCCGCCACACCACCGGCGCGGACCTCCGCCACGCCGCCCGCACCCGCCGCGCCACCCGCGCCGCAGACATGGACCGCGCCCACCGCGCCCACCGGGGAGACCGCATGACCATCAGGGTGCTGCTCGCCGACGACCAGACGCTGCTGCGCAGCGCCTTCCGCGTCCTGGTCGACTCCGAGCCGGACATGGAGGTCGTCGGCGAGGCCGCCGACGGCGCCCAGGCCGTCACCCTCGCGCGCGAACTGCGCGCCGACGTCGTCCTGATGGACATCCGGATGCCCGGTACGGACGGCCTCGCCGCCACCCGCATGATCAGCGCGGATCCCGAACTCGCCGGGGTGCACGTCGTGATGCTGACGACGTTCGAGGTGGACGAGTACGTGGTCCAGTCGCTGCGCGCGGGCGCCTCCGGCTTCCTCGGCAAGGGCGCGGAGCCCGAGGAACTGCTCAACGCGATCCGGATCGCCGCCGCCGGCGAGGCGCTGCTCTCGCCCCTGGCGACCAAGGGCCTGATCGCCACCTTCCTCGCCCAGGGCGGCAGTTCGGTGGACGACCGGGACGCGGCGGCGTACTCCGAACGCCTCACCGCGCTCACCGTGCGCGAGCGCGAGGTCCTGGTCCTGGTCGCGGGCGGCCACTCCAACGACGAGATCGCCGAGCGCCTCGCGGTGAGCCCGCTGACCGTCAAGACCCATGTGAACCGGGCGATGGCCAAACTCGGCGCCCGCGACCGCGCCCAATTGGTGGTAATCGCGTACGAATCGGGCCTGGTACGTCCAAGGGTGGAGTGACGCTACGCCGCCGCGTACTCCAGACGCGGTATGCGGCGCGTAAGGAAATGGACCTACGGCCTACGCATCCGCCCCGGGGATGGCAGATCGTAGAGGAGGACGGCCGTCACTGTGCCCGCACGGTGGGACCGTCCCCACAGACTTCCCCGGTCGGGCTCCCGCGCCCACCCTGCCGCGTACACCACAGAAGAGAGACCCCATGTCCTGGCTGTCCAGATTCAGCCTCGCGCAACGGGCCCTGATAGGGCTGATGTCGATCATCGCGATCGTCTTCGGCGCGATCGCGATCCCTCAGCTCAAGCAACAGCTGCTGCCGTCCATCGAACTGCCGATCGTCTCCGTGCTCGCTCCCTACCAGGGCGCCTCGCCCGACGTGGTCGAGAAGCAGGTCGTGGAGCCCCTGGAGAACTCGCTCAAGGCCGTCGACGGCATCAGCGGTGTCACCTCCACGGCGAGCGAGGGCAACGCCGTCGTCATGGCCAGCTTCGACTTCGGCAGCGAGAACACCAAGCAGCTCGTCGCGGACGTCCAGCAGGCCGTGAACCGGGCCCGCAGCCAGCTCCCCGACACGGTCGACCCGCAGGTCGTGGCCGGCTCGACGGACGACATCCCGACCGTCGTCCTCGCCGTCACCTCCGACAAGGACCAGCAGGCGCTCGCCGACCAGCTGGACCGCTCGGTCGTCCCCGCCCTGGAGTCCATCGACGGCGTCGGCCAGGTCACCGTGGACGGCGTGCGGGACCTCCAGGTCTCCGTCACCCCCGACCCCAAGAAGCTCGCAGCGGCGGGTCTGAGCAACCAGGCACTCGCCGACGCGCTCAGGACCGGCGGCGCGACCGTCCCCGCCGGTTCCTTCGAGGAGGACGGCAAGAGCCGTACCGTGCAGGTCGGCGGCGGCTACACCTCGCTCCGGCAGATCGAGGACCTGCGGATCACCCCCCAGCCCGCCCCCGGCGGCGCGGGCGCGGACAGGCCGGCGAAGCCCGTACGGCTCGGTGACCTCGCCACCGTCGAGCAGAAGCCGTCCACCGCGGTCTCCCTGGCCCGTACGAACGGCAGGCCCAGCCTCGCGATCGCGATCACGATGGACAAGGACGGCAGCGCCGTCGCCATCTCCGACGCCGTCCAGGACAAGCTGTCGGACCTGCGTAAGGACCTCGGCTCCGGCGCCACGCTCACCGTCGCCAGCGACCAGGGCCCGGCCGTCTCCAAGTCGATCTCCGGACTGACCACCGAGGGCGCGCTCGGCCTGCTCTTCGCGGTCATCGTGATCCTGGTCTTCCTGGGCTCACTGCGCTCCACCCTGGTCACCGCGATCTCCATCCCGCTCTCCGTCGTCCTGGCGCTGATCGTCCTGTGGACGCGTGACCTCTCGCTCAACGTGCTCACCCTCGGCGCGCTGACCATCGCCATCGGCCGGGTCGTCGACGACTCGATCGTGGTGCTGGAGAACATCAAGCGGCACCTGGGCTACGGCGAGGAGCGCTACAGCGCCATCACCGTCGCGGTCAAGGAGGTCGCGGGCGCGGTCACCTCGTCCACCCTCACCACCGTCGCCGTGTTCCTGCCGATCGGACTGGTCGGCGGCATCGTCGGCGAGCTGTTCGGCTCGTTCTCGCTCACCGTGACGGCGGCCCTGCTCGCCTCGCTGCTCGTCTCGCTGACCGTCGTACCGGTGTTCTCGTACTGGTTCCTGCGCCCGCCGAAGGAGTCCGTCGGGGTCGAACCCGCCGAGGCGCGCCGGCTGGCGGAGGAGAAGGAGAACAAGAGCAGGCTCCAGCGCTTCTACGTGCCGGTGCTGCGCTTCGCCACCCGCAAGCGCCTCACCAGCGTGGGCATCGCGGCCATCGTCCTGATCGCCACGTTCGGCATGGCGCCCCTGCTCAAGACCAACTTCTTCGACCAGGGCGACCAGGAAGTCATCTCCCTCAACCAGGAGCTGCCGGCCGGCACCGGACTCACCACGGCCGACGCCGCCGCGAAGAAGGTCGAGAAGGTCCTCGCGGGCATCGACACGATCAAGGACTACCAGGTCACGGTCGGCTCGTCCGGCTTCCTGGCGGCCTTCGGCGGTGGTACGGGCGCCAACCAGGCGTCGTACAACATCACGCTCAAGGACGCCTCGACGTACGAGGAGACCACGGACCGGATCGAGAAGGAGCTGGCCGGGGTCGACGGCATCGGCGACACCACGGTCTCCGCGGGCGGCGGCTTCGGCAGCCAGGACCTCAGCGTCGTGGTGAAGGCCTCCGACGGGGCGGTGCTCGACAAGGCCGCCGCGCAGGTACGGGACGCCGTCGCGAAGCTGGACGACGTCACCGACGTCCAGAGCGACCTGGCGCAGAGCGTGCCGCGCATCTCGGTCAAGGCGACGCCCGAGGCGGCGGACGCGGGCTACAACGACGCGACCCTCGGCGCGGCGGTCGGCCAGGCCGTCCGCGGCACCCAGGCCGGTACGGCGATCCTCGACGACACCGAGCGCGACGTCGTCGTCACCTCGGCCACCCCGGCCGTGACGATCGCCCAGCTCAAGAACCTGCCGCTGAACGGCGTCAAGCTCGGCCAGATCGCCGACGTGGCACTTGTCCCCGGGCCGGTCTCGATGACCCGGATCGACGGCGCCCGCGCGGCGACGATCACGGCCAGGCCGACCGGTGACAACACCGGGGCGGTCAGCACCACGCTCCAGTCGAAGATCGACGCGCTGAAACTGCCGGCCGGCGCGACCGCCTCCATCGGCGGTGTCTCGCAGGACCAGGACGACGCGTTCGTCAACCTGGGGCTCGCCATGCTGGCGGCCATCGCGATCGTCTTCATGCTGCTGGTCGGCACCTTCCGGTCGCTGATCCAGCCGCTGATCCTGCTGGTCTCCATCCCGTTCGCGGCGACCGGTGCGCTCGGCCTGCTGATCGTGACCGGAACCCCGCTGGGTGTCCCGGCGATGATCGGCATGCTGATGCTGATCGGCATCGTGGTCACCAACGCGATCGTGCTGATCGACCTGATCAACCAGTACCGCAAGCAGGGGCTCGGCGTGGTCGAGGCCGTGGTCGAGGGCGGCCGTCACCGGCTCCGCCCGATCCTGATGACGGCCCTGGCGACGATCTTCGCGCTGCTGCCCATGGCCCTGGGCATCACCGGCGAGGGCGGCTTCATCGCTCAGCCGCTGGCGGTCGTGGTGATCGGCGGCCTGATCTCGTCGACGATCCTGACGCTGCTGCTCGTACCGACGCTGTACGCGATGGTGGAGCTGCGCAAGGAGCGCAGGGCGGCCAAGAAGGCGGGCAAGCGGGGCCCCGAGGCGGGGTCCGCCCCGTCGGAGCCCTCGGCTCCGGAGCCCGCGAACGTCTGACCGGTCCACCGCACACGACACCGCACAACGACACCGCACACAACACCGCCCCCGGAGCAGCTGCTCCGGGGGCGGTGTCATGCGGTCGTACGTACGTGCCTACGGCAGCGACAGCATCCGCTCCAGCGCCAGCCGGGAGAAGTCCGCCGTCTCCTTGTCGACCTGGATCCGGTTGACCTCGTTGCCCTCCGCCAGCGACTCCAGGGTCCACACCAGGTGCGGCAGGTCGATGCGGTTCATGGTGGAGCAGAAGCAGACCGTACGGTCGAGGAAGACGATCTCCTTGTCCTCCGCGGCGAAACGGTTCGCCAGCCGCTGGACCAGGTTCAGCTCCGTACCGATCGCCCATTTCGAGCCGGCCGGGGCCTCCTCCAGCGCCTTGATGATGTACTCGGTCGAGCCCACGTAGTCGGCGGCGGAGACGACCTCGTGCTTGCACTCCGGGTGCACCAGGACGTTCACCCCGGGGATCCGCTCCCGCACGTCACGGACGGACTCGACCGAGAACCGGCCGTGCACCGAGCAGTGGCCGCGCCACAGGATCATCTTCGCGTCCCGCAGCTCCTGGGTGGTCAGGCCGCCGTTCGGCTTGTGCGGGTTGTAGAGGACGCAGTCCTCCAGCGACAGTCCCAGCTCCCGTACGGCGGTGTTGCGCCCCAGGTGCTGGTCCGGCAGGAAGAGGACCTTCTCGCCCTGCTCGAAGGCCCAGTTCAGCGCGCGCTCGGCGTTCGAGGACGTGCAGATCGTGCCGCCGTGCCTGCCGGTGAAGGCCTTGATGTCCGCCGACGAGTTCATGTACGACACGGGCACGACCTGCTCGGCGACCCCGGCCTCCGTCAGGACGTCCCAGCACTCCGCGACCTGCTCGGCCGTCGCCATGTCGGCCATGGAGCAGCCCGCCGCCAGGTCCGGCAGCACGACCTTCTGGCCCGCACCGGTGAGGATGTCCGCCGACTCGGCCATGAAGTGCACACCGCAGAAGACGATGTACTCCGCCTCGGGGCGGGCGGCGGCGTCCCTGGCCAGTTTGAAGGAGTCCCCGGTGACGTCGGCGAACTGGATGACCTCGTCGCGCTGGTAGTGGTGGCCGAGGACGAACACCTTGTCCCCGAGCTTCTCCTTCGCCGCGCGGGCGCGCTCCACCAGGTCCGGGTCGGACGGGGAGGGCAGATCGCCGGGACACTCCACACCCCGCTCGCTGCGCGGATCGGCCTGGCGGCCGAGCAGCAGCAGGGCGAGGGGAGTCGGCTGGACGGCCAGGTCCTGCTGGGGTTGGGCGGTGGTCACGTCACGCACCCTTTCTTCTCTGCGAACGAGCCTTCTCGTCTATTTGACGTTATCTATCATAACCGCTTCATGTCACTTTGACGATGGCGATAGCGTCGATGTGACGCATTCCCGTTCGGGAATCCCGCGAAGGCTCCCGCTCCCGTTCGGCGACCCCGTGTGCGAGCATGAAGAAGGGAATGACACACGCCAGGGTCCGGAATGAATCCGCGGCCGCGCCGGTTGCAGTGTCGGCAAGCAGTCCGTACCAACCCGGGAGAGAAGCAGATGTCCGTATCGGACGACACCAAAACCGTGAGCGACGGCATCCTCCTGTCGGAGGCGGCCGCGGGCAAGGTCAAGGCCCTGCTGGACCAGGAAGGCCGGGACGACCTGGCGCTGCGCGTGGCTGTCCAGCCCGGCGGCTGCTCGGGCCTCCGCTACCAGCTCTTCTTCGACGAGCGCTCGCTCGACGGGGACGTCGTCAAGGACTTCGGCGGCGTCAAGGTCGTCACCGACCGGATGAGCGCCCCCTACCTGGGCGGCGCCTCCATCGACTTCGTCGACACCATCGAGAAGCAGGGCTTCACGATCGACAACCCGAACGCGTCGGGCTCCTGCGCCTGCGGAGACTCCTTCAGCTAGCACGGCCGGTCCGGCCCGACCGGACCAGCACCAAGGCGGCGGCCCCGAAACGGGACCGCCGCCTTTCGCGTGCGCGGGACAGCGGGACCGTACGAGCCCCGCATCACCCCCTCAGCCCCGTGGCACCGACTCACCCGTGGCGGCGTTGACCACACTCCGCTCCCGGAGCGGCGCCTTCAGCGCCACCGTGGCCGTCTGCTCCTTCGCCATCGCCACACACACCCGGTCCGGGTCGGGATCCGCCTGGAACACGGTCACCTTCACGTCCGCGCCCTTCTCGTCGGCCCGTGCCGCGTACGAGCCGCACACACCGGCCCAGAAGCGCACGGTCAGGGTCGTCCCGTCGGAGTCGTACGAGATCATGGGGCGCACGCCCCCGCCGGCGCCGTCAGGATCGACGGCGCCCGACCCGCCCCCGCCGGGCGACTCCTTGTGCGGCGGTACGGAGGGGGCCGCCGGCGCGGTCAGGAACTCGGGCGCCACCGCCGTCCGGGTCACCGTGTACGGCTCCGCGCCCCCGCCCGGCGCCACCCGGAAGAGCCACGCGGGCACCAGCGCCGGCCTGCCGCCCTCGGCCTCCAGGGCGAGCCCGAAGACCGCCCGGTCGATCACCAGCGGCTCCGGGGCGGCGGGACCCGTACCCGGCTCGCACGGAGCGGCCGGCTTCACCTCACCCTCCAGCGGCTCCGCCGTCGCGCAGCCGCCGATCCCGGACCCGGGCGTGCCGCCGGCCGTACGGTTCAGCTCCGCCAGCGCCGCGTCCGCGCCGACCACCGGGTACTCCTGGGCCCGCTCCGGGGCCAGGAGCTGCCCGCTGCCGCCGGTCACCGCGGAGTCCGCGCCGACCTGGATCCCCGTCGACCAGCCATACGTGGGCAGCCCGCCGACCACCGGATCCGCGTTCACCACCCGGACCGCGCCCATCAGCTGCCGCGCGTCCAGCTTCGCGTCGTCCTGGCCCAGCGCCTTGAGCACCGGGGCCGCCGCCTTCTTCGCCGCCGCCTCGCTCACCGCGGGCCCCTCACCGGCCGCGATGTCCCCGCTGGGGCAGCTCTTGCCCTTGAGGCAGTTGTCGCCGCCCGGCGAAGGACCGAAGCGCGCGAACGTCCATGTCCCCGGAGCCCGCTTCTCCACCCGCAGCAGCGGCCCGGAGCCGTCCTGGTCCGTGCCCACCTTCCAGGCCGTCCCGTCCGTGCGCGGGGTGCCCGCCACGCCGAGCGCCGCCGCCAGCTTCGCCACGCCGGCCGCGGTGACCGTGCCGTCCGTACGGTAGACGGGCGCCGAGTCCGGCCCTTCGGGCAGCTCGCCCCCGGCGCGGTACGTCACCCCGTTCGGGTCCGGCTCGCCCGGCGCGATCCCGGGGGGCGGCGCGGACGGATCGGCGGCCTGTGCCGCGCTGTCCAGCGCGAGGGGCGGGGGATCGCTCTCCGCCCCCGGGCCACCCCCGTCGTTGTTGCCCGACGTGGTGCCCGCGAAGTACAGGCCGCCGCCTCCGGCGATCAGTACCGCCGCCACCACCGTCGCGACGGCCAGCGGGGAACGCCGCCGGCGCGGACCGCCGGTGCCGGTGCTCTGGTCGGGCTCCGTACTCGTCACCGTGTCGCTCCTTCGGCCGTCGACCACGTTCTGTCCCCCGGACGGGGACACCGGTGGGACGGAAGGGAGCGCCAGGCGGTTCCCCCGAACGGGGGACAGGCGCGAACGCCGGCCGTCTCAGCAGTCGCCGTACTCGGACATTCCGTCGAGGAGCCGCGCCGACGCCGGCGGTACGGTCACGCCGTGGATCAGGGACGGCGGCACGGGCGCCCGCTTCCCGGCGGACCCCGCCGCCCAGTGCGACGCCATCCGCGCGCAGTCCTCGCGGAGTCCGGCCAGGGTCACCTCGTCCTCACCCCCGCCCTCGCTCCCGACCGGAGCGGCACTCAAGGGGTTCTCGAACGGCACGCTGTCCTTGGTCATGGTCGAAGAGTGGCACGGACCGGCTCGCGGAGAAAGTTCTACTATCGGGTAGTTTTCCGGGTTGGGGCGACTTAGGAAGGCGGCCCGGCAACCGGTAGCGTGAACTGTCAACCGTTCTCCTCCCCAGGAGCGTTCACGCCGTGCGAATCGCAGTCACCGGCTCCATCGCCACCGACCACCTGATGACCTTTCCCGGCCGCTTCTCCGACCAGTTGGTCGCCGAGCAGCTCCACACGGTCTCCCTCTCCTTCCTGGTCGACAACCTCGACGTACGCAGGGGCGGTGTCGGCGCGAACATCTGCTTCGGCATGGGCCAGCTCGGCACCGGACCCATCCTGGTCGGCGCCGCCGGCGCGGACTTCGACGAATACCGCGCCTGGCTCGACCGGCACGGGGTCGACACCGCCTCCGTCCGGATCTCCGAGGTTCTCCACACGGCCCGGTTCGTCTGCACCACGGACGCCGACCACAACCAGATCGGCTCCTTCTACACGGGCGCGATGAGCGAGGCCCGCCAGATCGAGCTCAAGAAGGTCGCCGACCGCGTCGGCGGCCTCGACCTCGTCCTGATCGGCGCAGACGACCCCGAGGCGATGCTCCGCCACACCGAGGAGTGCCGCTCTCGCAAGATCCCGTTCGCCGCGGACTTCTCGCAGCAGATCGCCCGGATGAGCGGCGACGACATCCGCACCCTGCTCGAAGGCGCCACGTACCTCTTCTCCAACGAGTACGAGAAGGGGCTCATCGAGTCCAAGACCGGCTGGACCGACGAGGAGATCCTCGGCAAGGTCGGCCACCGCGTCACCACCCTCGGCAAGCGGGGCGTGCGCATCGAATCCGTCGGCGCTGACCCGATCGAGGTCGGCTGCCCGGAGGAGGACACCAAGGCCGACCCCACCGGAGTCGGCGACGCCTTCCGCGCGGGTTTCCTCTCCGGCCTGTCCTGGGGCGTCGGCCTGGAGCGCGCGGCCCAGGTGGGCTGCATGCTGGCGACGCTCGTCATCGAGACGGTCGGCACGCAGGAGTACACGCTCGCCCGCACGCACTTCATGGAGCGCTTCACCAAGGCGTACGGCCACGACGCCGCCACCGAGGTCAGGACGCACCTGGTCTGAGCCGGCGCCGGGGAGCCGCGAGGCGGCGCCCGGCCCCCGCGCTTCACGCCACCCGGCGGACCACATACGCGGCACCGTGGTCCGCCGGCTCCTCGCCCACGTACTCCTGGCCCCGCATCGCGCACCACGCCGGGATGTCCAGCCGCGCCGCCTCGTCGTCCGCGAGGACCGTCACCGTCCCGCCGACCGGCACGTCACCGATCACCTTCGCCAGCTCGATCACCGGGATCGGGCACCGCCGCCCGAGCGCGTCCACCACCAGCGCGTCCACCACGAGCGGGGGCGTCGCGGCAGGACCGGTGACCGTCACCGGCGCGCCCAGCCGGTCCCGTACCCCCGCCACCGCCCCGGGCAGCACCTCCAGGAACCGCTCCACCTCCGCCACGGGGGTGCCGGGCGGCAGCGAGACCCGTACGTTCCCCTCCGACAGCACGCCCATCGCCCGCAGCACGTGGCTCGGGGTCAGCGTGCTGCTCGTGCAGGACGAGCCGGAGTTGACGGAGAAGTCCGCCAGGTCCAGCGCGTGCAACAGCGCCTCTCCGTCGACATACAGACACGAGAAGGTGACCAGGTGGGGGAGGCGGCGCACCGGATCGCCCACCACCTCGACATCGGGGACCAGTTCCGGCACCCGGGCCCGGATCAGGTCCACCAGCGCCCGCAGTCGGAGGCCCTCCGCGCCGGCCTCCGCCCGTACCGCGCGCAGCGACGCCGCCGCCGCCACGACCGCCGGAATGTTCTGGAAGCCCGGAGCCCGCCCCGACTCCCGCTCGTCGGCGGGGCCTTGAGGGGCGAACCGCACCCCCTTGCGGACGGCCAGCAGCCCGACCCCGGCGGGACCGCCCCACTTGTGCGCGCTGGCGGTCAGCACCGACCAGCCGCCCTCCACCGGCCCCCACCCCAGCGACTGCGCCGCGTCGACCAGCAGCGGCACGCCCCGGCCTCGGCACACCTCGGCGACCCCGGCCACCGGCTGCTCCGTCCCCACCTCGTGGTTGGCGGACTGGAGACAGGCCAGCGCCGTGTCCGTACGCAGGACTTCACCGTACGACTCGGGCGAAACCGCCCCGAACCGGTCCACCGGCACCTCGGTCACGTCACCGGCCGCCGCCGCGTGCAGGACCGAGGAGTGCTCCACCGCGGAGACGGCCACATGACGGCCGACACGCCGGCGGCCGGAAAGGACCCCGGCCACTCCCGCGTGCACCGCGTGCGTCCCCGAAGGAGTGAACACCAGCTCGTCGGGACGGCAGCCGACCGCCTCCGCCGCGGCCTCGCGCGCAGCGTCCAGCAGCAGCGCCGCCCGCCGCCCCTCCCGGTACAGCCGCGCGGGGTCCGCCCAGCCCTCGTCCAGCGAGGCCTGGAGCGCCTGGCGGGCGACGGGGTGGAGCGGGGCGGACGAGGCGGCGTCGAAGTAGGGCACGCCGCCACGCTAACCCCGGCACACGGCGGGCGAGTCGGCCACGGCACCCGGAGGGGGCGTCAGAAGCGTCCCGGAGGGGGGTATTCCACCCCTTCGAGGTGCGCGGCGGCGCGTTGGGCACCCTCGCTGCGAGGCCCCGAATTGCGTCCAGTAGGGTTTGGTCCGCATAAACATCCAAACCCCTGCCCGCGTCAGGGCCGGCGACCGACCGACACGGCCGCAGCCGGCCGTGCGGGCGAGACTCTCGGGAAGGCGCTACGTGAGTCCCAACGGCTCCGACCGCTCGTCGCGGCGCCCGAT
The DNA here is from genome assembly GCF_044744165.1 of Streptomyces sp. NPDC087420. Lineage (NCBI taxonomy): Bacteria > Bacillati > Actinomycetota > Actinomycetes > Kitasatosporales > Streptomycetaceae > Streptomyces > Streptomyces sp. NPDC087420. The sequence goes on along the minus strand of NZ_JBIUXU010000004.1, from coordinate 276,951 downwards.
GCGGCGGACGCTGCCGCAGGTGCTGACTGCGGGCCTGATCCTTGCGACCGCCACCGGTTGCACGTACAAGGACTTCCCCCGCCTGGGTATGCCCACCCCGGTGACGGAAGAGGCCCCTCGGATCCTCTCCCTCTGGCAGGGCTCGTGGGCGGCAGCGCTCATCACGGGCGTACTGGTATGGGGTCTGATCCTGTGGAGCGTCATCTTCCACCGGCGCAGCCGCACCAAGGTGGAGGTACCTCCGCAGACCCGGTACAACATGCCCATCGAGGCGCTGTACACCGTGGTCCCCCTCATCATCGTCTCGGTGCTCTTCTACTTCACCGCGCGTGACGAGACGAAGCTCCTCAACCTCTCCGACAAGCCGGCCCACACCGTGAACGTGGTCGGCTACCAGTGGAGCTGGGGCTTCAACTACATCGAGAACGTGGACGGCGACCCGGCCACCGGGACGAAGATCCCCAGCGAGATCAGCTCCATCCCGGACCGGTATCTCAAGGACTTCCCGAAGGGCGCCGAAGGCGTCTACGACGCCGGCGTCCCGGGCGAGCGCAATCCGCAGACCGGCAACCCCGGCCCGACCCTCTGGCTCCCCAAGGGCGAGAAGGTCAGGTTCGTCCTCACCTCCCGCGATGTCATCCACGACTTCTGGGTGGTGCCCTTCCTGATGAAGATGGACGTCGTCCCGGGCCACACCAACGCCTTCGAGGTGACCCCCAATCAGGAGGGCACCTTCAAGGGCAAGTGCGCCGAACTCTGTGGCGTCGACCACTCCCGGATGCTCTTCAACGTCAAGGTGGTCTCTCCGGAGCGTTACCAGCAGCACCTGAAAGACCTGGCGAAGGAAGGCCAGAACGGCTACATCCCGGCGGGCATCGCCCAGACGGACCCGGCCAGGAACGCGAAGGACAAGAACCTGTGAGCATCCTCAACGAACCCCAGGGTGCCGCCGCGGCCGAGGACTCGTACCAGAACGAGATTCCGGTACGGCGCAAGCAGCCCGGTAGCGTCGTCGTGAAGTGGCTGACCACCACCGATCACAAGACGATCGGCACGATGTACCTGATCACGTCGTTCGCGTTCTTCTGCATCGGCGGGGTGATGGCGCTCTTCATGCGCGCCGAGCTGGCTCGTCCCGGCACGCAGATCATGTCGAACGAGCAGTTCAACCAGGCGTTCACGATGCACGGCACGATCATGCTGCTGATGTTCGCGACGCCGCTGTTCGCCGGATTCGCGAACTGGATCATGCCGCTCCAGATCGGTGCGCCCGACGTGGCGTTCCCGCGGCTGAACATGTTCGCCTACTGGCTCTACCTCTTCGGCTCGATCATCGCCGTCAGCGGCTTCATCACCCCCCAGGGTGCCGCCGACTTCGGATGGTTCGCCTACTCCCCGCTGTCGGACGCCGTCCGCTCGCCGGGCGTCGGCGCCGACCTGTGGATCATGGGCCTGGCCTTCTCCGGCTTCGGCACGATCCTCGGTTCGGTCAACTTCATCACCACGATCATCTGCATGCGCGCCCCCGGCATGACGATGTTCCGCATGCCGATCTTCACCTGGAACGTGCTGCTGACCGGTGTGCTGGTCCTGCTCGCCTTCCCGGTGCTCGCCGCCGCCCTCTTCGCACTGGAGGCGGACCGCAAGTTCGGAGCACATGTCTTTGATGCCGCCAACGGCGGAGCCCTGTTGTGGCAACACCTCTTCTGGTTCTTCGGGCATCCAGAGGTGTACATCATCGCCTTGCCCTTCTTCGGGATCATCTCCGAGATCATTCCGGTGTTCAGCCGGAAGCCGATGTTCGGTTACATCGGCCTGATCGCGGCGACGATCTCCATCGCCGGCCTGTCCGTGACGGTGTGGGCCCACCACATGTACGTCACCGGCGGAGTGCTGCTGCCGTTCTTCTCCTTCATGACGTTCTTGATCGCGGTCCCGACCGGGGTGAAGTTCTTCAACTGGATCGGCACGATGTGGAAGGGCTCACTGTCCTTCGAGACACCGATGCTCTGGACGATCGGCTTCCTGATCACCTTCGCCTTCGGTGGTCTGACCGGCGTCATCCTGGCCTCGCCGCCGCTCGACTTCCACGTCTCCGACTCGTACTTCGTGGTCGCGCACTTCCACTACGTCGTCTTCGGCACCGTGGTGTTCGCGATGTTCGCCGGATTCCATTTCTGGTGGCCGAAGTTCACCGGGAAGATGCTGGACGAACGGCTCGGCAAGATCACCTTCTGGACGCTGTTCATCGGCTTCCACGGCACGTTCCTCGTCCAGCACTGGCTGGGCGCGGAAGGCATGCCACGCCGGTACGCGGACTACCTCGCCGCCGACGGATTCACCGCGCTGAACACCATCTCCACGATCAGCTCGTTCCTGCTCGGACTGTCGATCCTGCCGTTCTTCTACAACGTCTGGAAGACCGCCAAGTACGGCAAGAAGGTCGAGGTCGACGACCCGTGGGGCTATGGACGTTCACTCGAATGGGCGACTTCCTGCCCGCCCCCGCGGCATAACTTCCTCACCCTGCCGCGGATCCGTTCCGAATCCCCGGCGTTCGATCTGCACCACCCCGAGATCGCCGCGCTGGAACAGCTGGAGATCTCCGGCCACGGAGCCGGGACCGGCGCCCTCGCCGGTGGCAAGGAGGCCGGGAAGTGAAGATCCAAGGCACGCTCTTCCTCTGGCTGAGCGTCTTCATCCTGGGCATCGCCGTCCTGTACGGCGTGTGGTCCAAGGAGGCCGCCGGCACCACGGCGCTCTTCCTGGCCTTCGGCCTGACGATCATGATCGGTTTCTACCTGTCCTTCACGGCCCGGCGCGTCGACGCCATGGCCCAGGACAACAAGGACGCCGATGTCGCGGACGAGGCCGGTGAGGTGGGCTTCTTCTCCCCGTACAGCTGGCAGCCCTTCTCGCTCGCCCTCGGCGGCGCGCTCGGCTTCCTGGGCATCGCGATCGGCTGGTGGCTGCTGTACTTCTCGGCGCCGCTGATCCTGGTGGGCCTGTGGGGCTGGGTCTTCGAGTACTACCGCGGTGAGAGCCGCACCCAGTAGCACGACCTGAGGCGAAAAGAGGCCGGACACTCCGAGAGGAGTGCCCGGCCTCCCCTCATTCGGCCTACTCCGTCGCGCTGTGGGCGGGGAAGCTTCATAGCGTGAGGGGCATGAACCACACGCCACGCTTCCGCACCGTTCTCAGCTGCACCCTGCTGGTCGTGTCCCTCGGGGCGGGCGCGACCGCGTGCGGGGACAGCGGTGACAACCCCCTCTCGGCCGAGCCCTACGACGCCGCAGGACAGATCGCGTTCAGCGCGCCCTCCGGCAGCAAGAAGGCCAACCCCGACAAGCCCCTGGAGGTCACCTCCAAGGGCGGCGGTGGCCGCATCACGGACGTCACGGCCACCGACACGTCGGGCCGCTACCTCGCCGGTGAACTCACCGCCGACGGCTCACGCTGGCGCTCCACGGCCCCGCTCGCCGCGGGCACCCGCTACACGGTCCACGTCGCCACCGAGGACGACGGCGGCGCCCCCGGCTCACGGACGCTCTCCTTCGACACCCAGGCCCCCAAGGGCAAGAAGCTCCTCACGGTCCAGTTCGGCCCCCAGGCGGGCAAGTACGGCGTCGGGCAGCCCGTCACCGCGACACTCAGCGCCCCGGTCAAGGCGAAGGCGGACCGCGCCGTCGTCGAACGCTCCCTCAAGGTCCGCTCCAGCCCCGGCGCCCAGGGCGCCTGGCACTGGGTGGACAGCAAGACCCTGCACTTCAGGCCGAAGGAATTCTGGCCCGCCAACGGCACCGTCACCGCGACCAGTACGCTCCAAGGAGTGAAGGTCGGAAGGCTGTACGGCGGGCCCGTGAAGCCGCTGAAGCTGTCCACGGGCGACCGGGTCGAGGCCGTGGCCGACGCGGGATCGCACTACATGACGGTCTACCGCAACGGAAAAGAGATAAAAAGCATCCCCGTGACCACCGGAAAACCGGGCTTCTCCACGCGTAACGGGATCAAAGTGATCCTGGGCAAGGAGCAGTTCGTCCGGATGCGCGGGACGAGCGTCGGCATCGCGGCCGGCAGCGGTGAGTCGTACGACCTGCCCGTCTACTGGGCGACCCGGGTCACCTGGAGCGGGGAGTACGTGCACGCCGCGCCCTGGTCCGTCGGTTCGCAGGGCTCCGCCAACGTCAGCCACGGCTGCGTCGGGATGTCCACCGACAATGCGAAGTGGTTCTTCGGGGTCGTCCGCCAGGGCGACGTCGTGCGGGTCGTCAACAGCGAGGGCCACACGATGGAGAACTTCGGCAACGGGTTCGGCGACTGGAACCTGAGCTGGGACAAGTGGCGCGGCGGCAGTGTCCTGACCGCCGGCGTCAAGGAGGGCACGGGCCCCTCCGCCGCGGCGCGGCTGCGTCCCGAAGTCTGACGGGCGGCGGGCGGGTGCCGTGCGGGACTACTCCCGTACGGCACCCGCCCGTTCGTTCGCGAGCCCGGAGCCCGGAGCCAGAGCCCAGAGCCCGGAGCCGGGACAGGGGCTACGCCCCCACGGCCTGCCTCGTACGCAGCAGGGCGGCCAGGGTGTCCGCGAAACCGACCGGTTCGACCGGAAGGGTCACCGCGGCGTCCGCGCGGCTCCAGGTGGCCAGCCAGGCGTCCTGCGGGCGCCCGATCAGGAGCAGCACGGGTGGGCAGTTGAAGATCTCGTCCTTGATCTGCCGGCAGACGCCCATACCGCCCGAGGGCGCCGCCTCGCCGTCCAGCACGCAGACGTCGATGCCGCCCTGGTCGAGGGCCTTGATCACCGCGGGGAGGGTGGCGCACTCCAGGAACCGGATCGGCGGCACGTCGGCGGCCGGCCTGCGTCCCGCCGCCAGCCGTACCTGCTCGCGGGTGTTCGCGTCGTCGCTGTAGACCAGCACCGTGGCGGTCGGCTGCATTGTTCCTCCGTGACATCCGTGTCTGCGAGGGCTTCGGGGCACGTGCCGTGAACCGATGCGCGGATGCTACTCCGTCGGACAGCATGTCAGCACGGGTAATGACAGGTCTTCGCTGGGCCGTTCGGGCTGGACAGGCGCATGGACACACCGAACTGCACCCCCCGGAGTGAGGGCGGGATAAGGGACCGACATAATGTCGGTCGTGGCGACAGCAACGACAGTAGAAACCGGGCACGCGCACCCGTCGGTCAATCGGCCGAACCTCACCAGCGTCGGAACGATCATCTGGTTGAGTTCCGAGCTGATGTTCTTCGCGGCCCTCTTCGCGATGTACTTCACCCTGCGATCCGTGACGGGGGAGGAGCACTGGAAGGAAGTGGCGTCGTCCCTGAACGTTCCGTTCTCGGCGACGAACACCACGATCCTGGTGCTTTCCTCACTCACCTGCCAGCTCGGCGTCTTCGCCGCGGAGCGCGGTGACGTGAAGAAGCTCCGCACCTGGTTCGTGATCACGTTCGTGATGGGTGCGATCTTCATCGGCGGTCAGATCTTCGAGTACACCGAACTGGTCAGGAACGACGGCATCTCGCTGTCCTCCGACCCGTACGGCTCGGTGTTCTACCTGACCACCGGCTTCCACGGTGCGCATGTGACAGGTGGCCTGATCGCCTTCCTGTTCGTCCTCGGCAGGACGTACGCGGCCAAGAGGTTCACCCACGAACAAGCAACCGCCGCCATCGTTGTGTCCTATTACTGGCACTTCGTCGATGTCGTCTGGATCGGCCTTTTCGCCACGATCTACTTGATCAAGTAACGGACGCGCCCCTGAGCGCGTCCGCACACTGTCCAGCAAGCACCGACGCAGAAGATCCTGACACCGGGGTAATCCGTGAAAAAGCTCTCCGCACGACGACGCCATCCGCTGGCTGCGGTCGTCGTCCTACTCCTCGCGCTGGCGGCCACCGGGGGGCTGTACGCGGCGTTCGCGCCCGCGGACAAGGCGCAGGCCGACACCACCTCCCAGTCACTCGCCATCGAGGAGGGCAAGAAGCTCTACTCCGTGGGCTGCGCGAGCTGCCACGGAGTGGGCGGCCAGGGCAGCAGCGACGGTCCCTCCCTGGTGGGCGTCGGCGCGGCCGCCGTGGACTTCCAGGTCGGCACCGGCCGTATGCCCGCCCAGCAGCCCGGCGCGCAGGTGCCGAAGAAGCCGGTCATCTACTCCCAGAAGGAGATCGACCAGCTCGCCGCGTACGTCGCGTCCCTCGGCGCGGGACCCGCCCAGCCGACCTCGGAGCAGTACAGCCCCGACGGCGCGGACATCGCCAGGGGCGGCGACCTGTTCCGTACCAACTGCACCCAGTGCCACAACTTCACGGGTGAGGGCGGCGCGCTGACACACGGCAAGACCGCACCGAACCTGGACGGCGTCAACCCCAAGCACATCTACGAGGCCATGCAGACCGGCCCGCAGAACATGCCGTCCTTCCCGGACACGACGATGCCGGAACAGCAGAAGAAGGACCTCATCGCGTACATCCAGGCGGTGAACGGCGCCGACTCGCCGAGCCCCGGCGGCCTCAACCTGGGCGGCCTCGGCCCCGTCAGTGAGGGCCTGTTCGGCTGGATCTTCGGGCTCGGCGCATGTATCGCAGTCGCCATCTGGGTCGCGGCCCACACCGCTAAGGCCAAGAAGTCATGAGTAGCCAAGAGATTCCAGAAGAAAAGAACCTGCCGAGCGCGCAGGAGCCAGGGCACGGCGGCGCGGTCGAGCGGACGGACGATCCGTTCGCCGACCCGGGACTGCCGGCGCATCAGCCGCGGATCCAGGACATCGACGAGCGCGCCGCCAAGCGGTCCGAGCGGGTGGTCGCCTTCCTGTTCCTGCTCTCGATGCTGGCGACGGTCGCGTTCATCGCGTCCTTCGTCGCGTTCCCCGTGGACAAGATCGTCTACATCTGGCCGATCGGGCACATCAGCATCCTGAACTTCTCGCTGGGAGTGACGCTCGGCATCGCCCTGTTCTGCATCGGCGCCGGCGCGGTCCACTGGGCGCGCACGCTGATGTCGGACGTGGAGATGACCGACGAGCGCCACCCCATCGCGGCGACGCCCGAGGTCAAGGCGAAGGTCCTGGCGGACTTCGCGGCCGGTGCGTCGGAGTCCGGCTTCGGGCGGCGCAAGCTGATCCGCAACACGATGTTCGGGGCGCTGGCGTTCGTACCGCTCTCCGGTGTGGTGCTGCTGCGCGACCTCGGCCCGCTGCCGGAGAAGAAGCTCCGCACCACTCTGTGGGCCAAGGGCAAGCAGCTCATCAACATGAACACCCTGGAGCCGCTGCGTCCCGAGGACGTCGTCGTGGGCTCGCTGACCTTCGCCATGCCCGAGGGGCTGGAGGAGGACAGCGAGGAGTTCCAGAAGGAGATCGCCAAGGCCGCCCTGATGATCGTCCGTATCCAGCCGGAGGACATCAAGGACAAGCGCGAACTCGAGTGGTCCCACGAGGGGATCGTGGCCTACTCGAAGATCTGCACCCACGTCGGCTGCCCGATCAGCCTGTACGAGCAGCAGACGCACCACGTGCTCTGCCCGTGCCACCAGTCCACCTTCGACCTCTCCGACGGCGCCCGGGTCCTCTTCGGCCCGGCCGGTCACGCTCTTCCGCAGCTGCGGATCGGAGTGAACGGTGAGGGCAACCTCGAGGCGCTCGGCGACTTCGAAGAGCCCGTCGGCCCTGCCTTCTGGGAGCGCGGATGAGTAACAGCACGGACGAGACGAACCCCCGCAAGACGCCCGCCGGCGAACGGGTCGCCGACTGGGCGGACGGCCGGCTGGGCATCTACGGCCTGGCCAAGGCCAACATGCGGAAGATCTTCCCGGACCACTGGTCCTTCATGCTGGGCGAGGTCAGCCTCTACAGCTTCATCATCATCATCCTCACGGGTGTCTATCTGACGCTGTTCTTCCACCCGTCGATGAACGAGGTCGTCTACCACGGCAGTTACGTGCCCCTCCAGGGTGTACGGATGTCGGAGGCGTTCTCCTCGACGCTGGACATCAGCTTCGACGTCCGCGGCGGCCTGCTGATCCGCCAGATCCACCACTGGGCCGCGCTGATCTTCCTCGCGGCGATGCTCGTGCACATGATGCGCGTGTTCTTCACGGGTGCGTTCCGCAAGCCCCGTGAGGTCAACTGGCTGTTCGGCTTCCTGCTGTTCGTCCTCGGCATGTTCACCGGGTTCACCGGTTACTCGCTCCCCGACGACCTGCTGTCCGGCACCGGTGTCCGCTTCGTGCAGGGCGCGATCCTGTCGGTGCCGATCGTCGGTACGTACATCTCGATGTTCCTGTTCGGCGGGGAATTCCCCGGCGGCGACTTCGTGAGCCGGTTCTACTCGGTCCACATCCTGCTGCTGCCCGGACTGATGCTGGGCCTGGTGGCCGGGCACCTGATCCTGGTGTTCGTGCACAAGCACACCCAGTTCGCGGGCCCCGGCCGTACGGAGAAGAACGTCGTCGGCATGCCCCTGCTGCCGATCTACATGGCGAAGGCCGGCGGGTTCTTCTTCCTGGTCTTCGGTGTGATCTCGGTCGTCTCGGCGATCGCCACGATTAACCCGATCTGGTCGATCGGCCCCTACCGGCCCGACCAGGTCTCCACCGGTGCGCAGCCCGACTGGTACATGGGCTTCTCCGAGGGGCTCATCCGGTTCATGCCCGGCTGGGAGATCAACTTCTGGGGCCACACGCTGGTCCTGGGGGTGTTCATCCCGCTGATCATCTTCCCGCTGGTGCTCGTCGCGATCGCGGTCTACCCGTTCATCGAGGCGTGGGTCACCAAGGACGACCGTGAGCACCACATCGCGGACCGGCCGCGCAACGCGCCGACCCGTACGGCCTTCGGCGTCGCCTGGCTGTCGTGGTACTTCGTCCTGCTGGTCGGTGGTGGAAACGACATCTGGGCCACGCACTTCCACCTGTCGATCAACACGATCACCTGGTTCGTCCGGGTCGGGTTCTTCGTCGTCCCGGTCCTCACCTTCGTCGTCACCAAGCGGTTCTGCCTCGGCCTTCAGCGCGCGGACGCGGAGAAGGTGCTGCACGGACGCGAGTCCGGGCTCATCAAGCGGCTGCCGCACGGCGAGTTCGTCGAGGTCCACACGCCGCTGGAGCAGGGTGACCTGTACAAGCTCACCGCGCACGAGCAGCAGAAGCCGGCGGAGCTCGGCCCCACGGTCGACGAGAACGGTGTCGAGCGGAAGGTCTCGCCGGTCGAGAAGGCGCGGGTGAAGCTCAGCAAGGGCTTCTACGGGGAGAACACCCAGATCCCCAAGCCCACCGCCGAGGAGTACAAGGAGATCACGAGCGGCCACGGCCACCACTGATCCCACCGGCCCCCAGGGTCGCCACCACCGAGGGCCCCGGCCGGTCTCCTTCCCGAGACCGGCCGGGGCCCTCGGCGTTGTCGGGTGCGGTCCGGTGCGGGCTCCCCGCTGCACCGGCCGGTCCGCAGTACGGGCACGGGGCCCGCGGGGCCGGTGTCCGCCGATAGGCTGGGCGGCGGGCCCGGCGGCAGGCCGGGGACCCGTTGTACTGACACCCAGGAGCGAGCATGAGCGCTGTTACCCCCGTCGGAGGCGACACCGTGGCGGCCCGGACCTGGCCGGGCGTCCTCAACCCCCTGCTGCGCGGCGAGAACCTGTCCACGGACGACACCGCCTGGGCGATGGACCAGATCATGGACGGCGAGGCCACCGACGCGCAGATCGCCGGCTTCGCCGTGGCGCTGCGGGCGAAGGGCGAGACCGTCGAGGAGGTCTCCGGGCTCGTCCGCGCGATGTACGCGCACGCCAACACCATCGAAGTGCCCGGCCGTACGGTCGACATCGTGGGGACCGGCGGCGACCTCGCCAAGACGGTCAACATCTCCACGATGGCGGCGATCGTGGTCGCGGGTACCGGCGCGAAGGTCGTCAAGCACGGCAACCGCGCCGCGTCGTCCGCGAGCGGTGCCTCCGACGTCCTGGAGAAGCTCGGCGTCAACCTGGAACTGACACCGCGGCGGGTCGCGGAGGTCGCGGAGGAGGCGGGGATCACCTTCTGCTTCGCGGTGAAGTTCCACCCCGCGCTGCGGTACGCGGCCAAGGCGCGCCGGGAGCTGGGCGCGCAGACCACGTTCAACATCCTCGGGCCGCTGACCAACCCGGCCCGGGTACGGTCCCAGGCCGTCGGCGTGGCGGACCTGCGGATGGCGCCGATCGTGGCGGGCGTGCTGGCCGAGCGCGGCAGTTCGGCGCTGGTCTTCCGGGGCGACGACGGGCTCGACGAGCTGACGACGACCGCGACCTCGCGGGTGTGGATCGTCCGGGACGGGAAGGTCGGCGAGGTGCCGTTCGACCCGCGTGAGGTGGGCCTGGCTCTGGTGCCGGTGGAGGCGCTGCGGGGCGCGGACGCGTCGTACAACGCGGATGTGGCCCGGCGGCTGCTGGCCGGTGAGACCGGTCCCGTACGGGACGCGGTGCTCCTGAACGCGGCGGCGGCGCTGGTCGCGCTGGACCCGACGGACGACGCGCTGGAACTCCAGCTGGCGGCGGGCATCGCGCGCGCGGCGGAGTCGGTGGACTCGGGCGCGGCGGGGCGGGTCCTCGCGCGCTGGGTCGAGGCGTCGCACCGGTAGCGGTAGCGGTAGCGGGCGGGCGGGGTGCGGCCACCGGCCCCGCCCCGCCTCTTCCGTTCCCCCCGCCTGCTCTGTTCCACATCCCGGACGCGGACTTGAGGCCGCTGTCTGTCTGTGTCAAGCTCTTCGACAAGGTCATGAGTGACAGCGATTTAGGCCCCGGCTCGCTGTCCGGCAACCCTCCGTCCGTGGCGGGGTGCCCCGGGTGAAGACCAGGCCGTAGGCAGCGAGGTCTGCGGCAAGCGCGGACCCCTGGCTTTCTTGGGGTCCAGGTCCTCGAGGGAGCAGTCTCGTGACGTCCGCATACCCGAACGCCGCCACGTCGTCGTCCATCATTGCCACCGCCACCGACGACCCCGCCTGTGCGGCGCCGCTGCCCGTGCTCGGGCGCGACGTGACCGTCCCGCTCGTCACCGGGGGCGAGGTCACCTACGCCGCCCTCGACTACGCCGCGAGCGCCCCCGCGCTCCAGCGGGTGTGGGACGACGTCGCCGCCTACGCGCCGTACTACGGCAGCGTGCACCGCGGCGCCGGCTACCTCTCCCAGCTGTCGACGGACCTGTTCGAGAACAGCCGCCGTACCGTCGCCGAGTTCCTCGGCTGCCGCCCCGACGACCAGGTCGTCTTCACCCGTTCGACCACCGACTCGCTCAACCTGCTGGCCGCCGTGGTCCCCGCGGGCACCCAGGTCTTCGTGTTCGAGACCGAGCACCACGCCTCGCTGCTGCCCTGGCGCGACGCCCGGGTGACGTACCTGAACGCGCCCCGTACCCCCGCCGAGGCCGTCGCCACGCTCGACCGGGCGCTCGCCGGGCGGGAGCAGGGCCCCGCCCTGGTCTGTGTCACCGGCGCGTCCAACGTGACCGGCGAGATCTGGCCCGTACGGGAGCTGGCCGCCGCCGCCCACCGGCACGGCGCGCAGATCGTCCTCGACGCGGCGCAGCTCGCCCCGCACCACCCCGTCGACATCGCCGGACTGGACGTCGACTGGGTCGCCTTCTCCGGGCACAAGCTGTACGCGCCCTTCGGCTCCGGTGTCCTCGCGGGCCGCGCCGACTGGCTGCGGGAGGCGGAGCCGTACCTGGCGGGCGGCGGCGCCAGCCGCAAGGTCGCCCGGCGTGCGGACGGCGGGGTGGACGTCGACTGGCACACCACGGCCGCCCGTCACGAGGCCGGTTCGCCCAACGTCATCGGCGTGTACGCCATCGCCTCGGCGTGCAAGGCGCTCGAAGAGGCCGGGTTCGACACGCTCGTCGCCCGGGAGCAGCGGCTTGTCCGCCGCGTGCGGGCGGGCCTGGCCGAGGTGCCCGAGGTCCGGGTGCTGTCGCTGTTCGGGGACGACGCCCCGCGCGTCGGCGTGCTCTCGTTCGTGGTGGAGGGCTGGAACAGCTCGCACTTCGCCGCGGCGCTCTCCGCGGAGTACGGCATCGGGGTGCGGGACGGCCTGTTCTGCGCCCACCCGCTGGTACGGACCCTGCTGGGCAGCGACCCGCAGGACCCGGGGGAGTGCGGCGCCCCGGAGGCGGAGCCGGGCGAGCGCTCGCTCAACGCCATTCGGGTGAGCTTCGGCGCGGGAACGCCCGACGAGCACGTGGACCGGTTTGTCGGCGCCGTGAAGGAGCTGGTGCGCGAGGGCGCCCGCTGGAGCTACCGCACCGAGGAGGGCCGCTGCGTCCCGGACCGGGACGGCGAGACCGTCTGACGCACGCTCGCACGGGAGGGCGTCGTTCCCCTGCGCACCGCCTGGAGGCGGCCTACGCGTCGAGTCCGATCGCGAAGGCCGCCTCCAGGTCGTGCTGGGAGTACGTACGGAACGCGACGTGTGTGTCCGTCGCCTCGACGCCTTCGATCTTGCTGATCGAACCGGGGATGATGTCCGCCAGGTCGTCGTGCTTGGCGACCCGCACCATGGCGATCAGGTCGTACGTACCGGTGACCGAGAAGACCTCGCTGACGCTGTCCAGCGCGGCGATCGACTCGGCGATCTCGGGGATCCGGCCGACGCTGGTCTTGATGAGCACGATCGCGGTGATCACGGCTGACGTTCTCCCTCGGTGGCCACGGCTTTGACCTCCACCCTATCGCTACGCCGGTAACGCCCCCAGGCGTAGCAGAAGCCCACGGCGAAGCCCACCAGATGGGCGAGGTACGCGACCCCGGGCCCCGATCCGGCGTTCCGCGCCGCCACCCACTGGAGGACGAACCAGAAGATCAGCACGATCCAGGCGGGGAAGCGCAGCGGCAGGAAGAGGAGGAACGGGAAGAGGCTGGTGACCCGCGCCCGGGGGAAGAGGCGCAGGAAGGCGCCCAGCACCGCGGAGATCGCGCCGGACGCCCCCACCAGGGTCTGCTCCGAGCCCGCGTTGGCCATCGCGTACACGAAGAGGGCCGCGTAGCCGGCGGCCAGGTAGAACAGCGCGAAGTGCAGTCGCCCCATCCGCTCCTCCGTCATCGCCCCGAAGACGTAGAGGAAGAGCATGTTCCCCAGCAGGTGCAGCCAGCTGCCGTGGACGAACAGCGCGGTGAGAGGGGTCAGCAGGGCGCGCGGGGTGGGGTCGTGCGTCAACTGGCCGGGGACGACACCCCAGCGTTCGAAGTACGCGCTCTGCGCACCGAGGAGCGCCTCGCCCCTCCCGTACGCCATGGTGAAGCCCGACAGGGGGCTGATCAGGAACGTCAGCACGCAGAGCGCGATCAGTCCGTACGTCACCACGGGGCCGTCGTTCGCCGTGCGCCAATTGATCACGGACAGAGCATGGCGTACGGGGAGTCATCGGGCGGGAATGCCTCGCCGGGCCATGGGGTACCCGCGAGGCCGTAGGGTTACGGGCGGACATCCACACGTTCGACGGCGCACCGCCGGCCCCACCCCGACACTCAAGGACGGCACGATGACGACGGTTCCCCGGCCGACGGCCGCCACCCGGTGGCGCTGCACGCTCTGCGGCAATCTCACGCGCTTCGACGTGACCCGGTCGTCGAGGGTCGTGGAGTACGTCCATCTGGACCTGGCGGGGGAGCCGAAGGTGGAGGAGCGAGAGGTGGTCAGTGAGACCATCGAGTCCGTGCGCTGCCGTTGGTGCAACGCGGTGGACCAGATCGAGCTGGTCGACAGGCCGGGCGCCGGTTCCTGAGGGAACCGCCCGAGGGTAGTGGGGTGACGGATCGTGGAGCAGCCGGACAGCGGTGCCGAGCCGGCCGGTGCGGCCGGCGGTGACGCCGCCGAGGCGCTCGACCGTCCGCTCCCGGACGGGGTGAGACGCCGGGTCGTCGCGCTGGTCTCGGACGCCTTCGGCGGGCTGACGGTCTCCGAACTCCCGGCGCAGCTGCGCCAGTACGCCCGCTTCACCCCGAACAGGCGTGCCAAGTTCGCGGGCAACGCGATGGCCGCCGCGCTGGAGAGCGACCCCCTCTTCCGCCAGCGGATCGGGGAGCGGATCACGCAGTCGCAGCCCGAGCTGTCCTCCGCCCTGGAGTCCGGATCGCCGCCCGCGGCGGCCGATCCCGTGGATGTGGCCGCCGCCGCGTACGTGCTGCGGCCCCCCGGATGGGTGAAGTTGGTGGCGGCCGCCGGCGAGGAGGCCCAGCGGGCCGACGCCGAGCGCGCCGGCGAGGAGGCCAGGCGCGAGCTGGAGCGGCTGCGCGAAGAGCTGGCCGTCGCCAGGGCGCTGACGAAGACCGAGAACGAACGGTTGCGTACGGAGCTGGAGACGGCCCGCAAGGAGGCCGAATCGCTCCACCGCAAGCTGCGCAGCGCCCAGAGCGACGTCAAGCGCGGCGAGGCCGCCCTGCGCCGTACGACCGCCGAGTCCGAGACGCTCAAGGCGGAGGCCGCCGCGCAGGTGTCGGCCGCCGAGAGCGAGACCCGGCGGATCAGGGCGCGGCTGAACGAGGCCGAGTCCACGGTCGAGGCGAGCCGCAGGGCCGCGCGCGAGGGCCGGTCCATAGAGGACATGCGGCTGCGGCTGCTGCTGGACACGGTCCTGGAGTCGGCGCAGGGGCTGCGCCGCGAGCTGGCCCTGCCGCCGGCCAACGCCCGGCCTGCCGACACGGTCGACGCCGTCGAGCCGGGCCGGATGTCGCCGAAGGACGTCGCGGCGCGGGCGCTCTCCGACCTGGACCCGGCGCTGCTCGACCAGTTGCTGGCGCTGCCCCAGTCGCATCTGATCGTGGACGGCTACAACGTCACCAAGACCGGCTATCCGACGATGCCGCTCGAGAAGCAGCGGCTGCGGCTGCTGGGCGGGCTCGCCATGCTGGCGGCCCAGTCGGGCGCCGAGATGACGTGTGTCTTCGACGGGGCGGAGCTGGCGGCCCCGGTGCTGCTCGCCCCGCCGCGCGGGGTACGGGTGCTGTTCTCGAAGCCCGGGATCACGGCGGACGAACTGATCCGCCAGCTCGTGCGCGCGGAGCCGCCGGGGCGGCCCGTCGTGGTGGTCTCCACCGACCGTGAGGTCGCGGACGGGGTGGCGAAGGCCGGTGCCCGGCCCGTCGCGTCCGCCTTGTTGCTGAAGCGGCTTTCGCGCAGCTAGTCAACTTGTGCGGCCAATGACCGAATTGGCATCTCTTGTGGCCACCGGAGCGTCAAATGTCCATTACTGCCTGTGTGGTGTCGGTAAATTATGCCCCCCGCGGCCGAGATTTTTCCCGTGAGGATTTGAACTGATCACAAGAAGGTCACTAGGGTCAGGCCTCGAACCTTCGCGCGGTCGATCACCCATTCGGGGTGGCAGCGAAGGAACCGCCGAGTCCACGCCGTCCAGCCCGGTTCCCGGGGGAGCTGAAGGCGCGGAGCCGGGACATTCGTCCCCTGCCCGGTAGGCGGCTGAGGAAGAAGGAGCTCGCCTTCGTGGCGTCCCACCGTCGTCCCAAGCAGCCCAACCGCGCCCGGGTGACCGTTCTCACCGTGACCGCGGCCGCTGCCGTAGCGCTGACCTCCCAGGCCGCCAACGCGGCCCCGAAGCCGTCCAAGGCGGAGGTCAAGGAGCAGGTCGACAAGCTCTACCACGAGGCGGAGGTGGCGAACGAGAAGCTGCACGCCGCCGAAGACGCGCAGGACAACCTGGAGAAGCAGGTCGGCACCCTCCAGGACAAGGTCGCCAACGGCCAGGACGACCTCAACGACCTCCGGGACGAGCTCGGTTCGATCGCCAGTGCCCAGTACCGCACCGGTGGCATCGACCCCTCCATCCAGCTCTTCCTCTCGTCGGACCCCGACACCTACCTGGAGAAGGCCTCCACGCTGGACCAGGTCAGCGCCAAGCAGGCCGAGACGCTCCAGCAGATCCAGGCGAAGCAGCGGTCCCTCGCCCAGCAGCGCACCGAGGCGCAGGACAAGGTCAAGGACCTCTCCGACGCGCGCAAGCAGCTGGCGGACAACAAGAAGGAAGTCCAGAAGAAGCTCGCCGCCGCGCAGCAGGTGCTCAACACCCTGACCGCGAAGGAGCGCGCCGACCTCGCGGCCGCCGACGCGGAGCGCGCCAGCCGCGGCAACGACCGCGTGGACCTCGGCGACACCCCGGCGCCCGCCTCGGGCCGCGCCGCCGCCGCCCTGGCCGCCGCCAAGACGCAGCTCGGCAAGCCCTACATATCCGGCGCCGAGGGCCCCAACGCCTACGACTGCTCGGGACTGGTCCAGTGGTCGTACGCCCAGGCCGGCGTCCAGCTCACCCGTACCACCTACACCCAGGCCAACGAGGGCACCCGCATCGCCCGCAGTGAACTCGCCCCCGGCGACCTGGTGTTCTTCAGCGGTCTGAGCCACGTGGCCCTGTACGTCGGCAACGGCCAGGTCATCCACGCCCCCAAGCCCGGCGCCGTCGTGCGGTACGAGGCCATGGAGTGGGCCGGCAGCTACCAGTTCGGCGTCCGCATCTGAGAATCTCTTCCGACACGGCGCGGACCGCCCATTCGGGCGAACTTCCCCGCTCCCGTGTCGGCACCACGCCCCGCCGGTGACCTGTGGTCAACGGTGGGGCGTCACTGTGTGTGCGCGAGCCGGTCGTTGGCCGCTCCGTGTCCGCCCGGCTACTGTCTGCCACGCGCAACCCCGGCCATCGGTCCGCCCGTCGGGCGGCAGGGGCTGCGCGTGTGCGTACAGCGGAAGGGAGCGCGGCTGTGGTGTCCCATCGTCGCCCCTCACAGCCCGGTCAGGGATTCGGTGTCCGCGGCGGCGCCGTGACGGCCGTGTCCGTCGCGGCGGCCACGGCGGCGGCCGCCCTCGGCGCCGCCCCGGCGAGCGCGGACCCCCATCTGTCACCGGACGCGACCCGGGCCCGGGTGGACCGGCTGTTCGAGCAGGCCGAGAAGGCCACCGAGCTGTACAACAAGGCCGACGAACGCGCCGGCGAGCTGCGCGCCCTGGTGGACCAGGCGCAGGACCGGGCCGCGCGCGGCCAGGAACGTATCAACCGCATGCGCGGCGCGCTCGGTTCGCTCGCCGGCGCGCAGTACCGCTCGGGCGGCATCGACCCGGGACTCGCGCTGCTGCTCTCCTCGCACCCGGACGAGTACCTGGAGAAGGCGTCCGTGCTGGACCGGGTCGCCGAGCACCAGTCCGGCACGCTGCTGGAACTCCGGCAGGCACAGCGCGGGCTGGCGCAGGAGCGGCTCGAATCCACCCGCGACCTCGCGGAGCTGGAACGCAGCCGGGCGGCCGTCGCCCGCCACAAGCGGACCGTCGAGCGCAAACTCGTCGAGGCGCGACGGCTGGTGAACGCCCTGCCGGACGCCGACCGCGCGTCCTTCGACCGCGCGTCGCGCTCCTCGGACCGGGACGGGATGTTCGGCCCCTCCGGCGCGGCACCGGCCTCGGGCCGCGCGGCGGCGGCGGTCCAGGCCGCGGAGCGCGCGGTGGGCCGCCCGTACGTGTGGGGCGCCAACGGCCCCACCGGCTTCGACTGTTCGGGGCTGACGCAGTGGTCGTACGCCCAGGCGGGGGTGGGCCTGCCCCGCACCTCGCAGGCCCAGCGGTACGCGGGCCGCCAGGTCCCGCTGTCCCAGGCGCTCCCCGGCGACCTGGTGGCGTACCGCGACGACGCGAGCCACATCGGGATGTACGTCGGCAACGGCCAGGTGATCCACGCCCCGTACCCGGGCGCGGCGGTGAGGTACGACCCGGTGGGGATGATGCCGGTCTCCTCGGTCACTCGCGTCTGAGGGTCCACGCGGTCGTGGCGGGCCTGTGCCGGGGGCGCGGGTGACCCCCGTACGATCGTGACGTGGCAGGTCAGCGGCGTATCGCCGCGGAGCATGAGAGAGGACACCCGACCCGGCGCGGTGTCCTCGGGCTGGGGCTCTCCGGGCTGCTGCTCGTGTCCGGGTGCTCGGGGTCGCCGCCCGCGCCCGACGCCGCCACGGCGGCGATCCAGCGGACGCTGGACGGCCGGGCCGCCGGTGTCCTGGACCGGGACGAGAGCGCCTACCTCGCCGCCCTCGACCCCGCCGCGACGCGCCTGCGGGCGTCCGCCCGCACGGAGTTCACCCACCTCGCCGACGTACCGCTCAGCTCCTGGGCGTACCGGGTCACCGGGGTGGAACGGTCCGGCACCCGCGCCACCGCCCAGGTCGAGCTGCGCTACCGGATCGCCGGCTACGACAGCGCCCCCGTGTCGACCCCCCGGGAGCTGAGCCTGGCCGAGCACACCGGCCGCTGGTACGTGACCGGCGACCGCCCCGCCGAGGGCGGCGCCCAGCAGCTCTGGCAGCAGGGCAGGGTACGGGTCGTACGCGGCACGCACAGCCTCGTCCTCGGCGTCGGGCAGACCACCACCCGGCTGCGCGCGATCGCGGCCACCGCCGACCTCGCCGTGCCCGCCGTGGACGACGCCTGGACGGGCGCCTGGGCCCATCGCGTCGTCCTGCTGGTTCCGGGATCCCTCTCCGCCATGGCGGCCCTCCTGGGGGCGCCCGAGGACGGTTACCGGGGCATCGCGGCGGTCACCACGGGGGAGACCGGCGGCTCCGGCGCCTCACCCGCCGACCGGGTCATCGTCAACCCCGCCGCGTACGGCGCCCTCGGCGACTTCGGGCAGCGGGTTGTCCTCACCCACGAGACCACCCACGTCGCCACCCGCACGGCCACCTCCTCCGCCACCCCCACCTGGCTCTCCGAGGGCTTCGCGGACTGGGTCGCGTACCGCTCGACCGGCCGGACCGCCGCGCAGATCGCCCCCGAACTCCAACGGGCCGTCCTGCGCGGCGAGGTGCCCGCCGCGCTCCCCGGCAACAACGCCTTCTCCTTCGGCGGGGACGCCGACACCCTCGCCCGGGCGTACGAGAGCGGCTGGCTCGCCTGCGAACTGATCGCGGGCCACTGGGGCGAGAAGCGGCTGACCGCCTTCTACCGCGCGGTCGGCGCCGGGCGACAGCCCGACGGGGCCGTCGAGAAGGCCATGAACGACGTGCTGTCGACCACGCCGGAGGACTTCACCGTGCGGTGGCGCGCGTACGTACGGAAACGTCTGGGCTGACCAGGTCGATCCGCGCCGCCCGCCGCCGGGGCGCCGCCACCGTCCGTACCCACAGCCGACGGCAGGCGATCAGGGTTGCCGCCACCAGCAGACCGTTCCGTACGGTCAGCAGCAGCACGCCCAGCGGGTCGCTCGCGACGACGTGCGAGAACAGCAGCGGGAACTCCAGCAGCGTCACCCCCGTGGCCACCAGCACCAGGCGCGCGGGCACGACCATCCCGCTGGTCCGCACCACCAGGCACGCGGCGGCCAGACCGACCAGCCACAGCAGGTACTGCGGGCTGATCACCCGGCTCGTCGTGGTGAACAGCAGCACCGCCACGAAGGCCGCGTCGCACGGGGTGCTCGCGGCGAACTCGCGGGCCCGCAGCCGCCACACGACCAGCCAGCCGAGCGCCACCACGGTCAGGGCCAGCGCGGCGGCGCTGACCAGGGGCACGTACGGGCCGAGGAACTCCACCGAGCCGTAGTTCAGCAGCACCTCACCCTCCCAGCCGAAGTGCCGTGCTCCGTGGAGGACGAGCGCGCCCAGCGACTCGATCTCCGTACCCCGGTCCCGCTGGAACGTCAGGAACGCGAGCGCGCCGGGCATCGCCGCGTAACACCCCGCCGTCAGCGCCAGCGCGGTCCCGGCCGCCGCCGCCCACGTCCGGCGCGTGGGCCGCCCGCGCGGGGTGCCCACCAGCAGCAGCGCGGGCCACATCTTCAGGAGCGCGCCGAACCCGGCGAGCGCCCCCTTCACCGCCGGCCGGCGCGCCCCCGCCACCAGCGCCGCCACGGCGACGGCCGTCACCATCAGGTCGTACCGCGCGTACGAGGTCGGTCCCAGCAGAGGCACCCCCGCCACCCACACCCGGACCCCGCGCGGTGACCCGCCGGGGCGGCGGCCCGCCCGCAGCAGCAGGCCGAGGACGAGGGCGTCGCAGGCGCACGCCAGGACGAAGAACGCGCTGGCGTACCCGAGGAACGGCAGCGCCGCCGGGGAGGCGATCGCGAGGGCGGCGGCGGGCGGATACTGCCAGGTCACGTCGTCCAGCGGATAGGTGCCGGTCCTGAGCACCTCGAACCAGCCCCGGTAGATCACCGAGACGTCGCCGGTGACGTCGGGGCCCGGCAGGGTGACGACCTTGAAGACGCAGAGCAGCAGCGCCGCCCTGGTGACGATCCACACCGCGCCCGTCCACGCCGCCGCCCGTCCGTCGTTTCCCGCCCGGGCCACCCACTTGGTCATGGTTGTCATGATGCCGGGCGGGAGACGGCGTGGGCGGGGAGGCAGGGCCGTCGGTCACGGTCCGCGGCGATACTGTTCGGGGCGATGCACAAGACCCTGATCGTGACCAATGACTTCCCGCCCAGGCCCGGCGGGATCCAGGCGTTCCTGCACAACATCGCGCTGCGGCTGGACCCCGGGAAGGTCGTCGTCTACGCCTCGACCTGGAAGCGCGGCCGTGAGGGCGCGGAGGCGACCGCCGCGTTCGACGCGGAGCAGCCCTTCACGGTCGTACGCGACGCCACGACGATGCTGCTGCCGACACCCCGGGTCACCCGGCGGGCGTCGGAGCTGCTGCGCGCGCACGGCTGCGAGTCCGTGTGGTTCGGCGCGGCGGCCCCGCTCGGGCTGATGGGGCCCGCGCTGCGGCGGGCGGGCGCGCGGCGCCTGGTCGCGACGACGCACGGGCACGAGGCGGGCTGGGCGCAGTTGCCGGCGTCCCGGCAGTTGTTGCGGCGGATCGGGGAGGGTACGGACACGATCACGTACCTCGGCGAGTACACGCGCTCGCGGATCGCCCCCGCGTTGTCGCCCGCGGCGGCCGGGCGGATGGTGCAACTGCCGCCGGGCGTGGACGAGAAGACGTTCCATCCGGGGTCGGGGGGCGCGGTGGTCCGCGCACGTCTGGGCCTGACGGACCGGCCCGTCGTGGTCTGCGTCTCGCGCCTGGTCCCGCGCAAGGGGCAGGACACGCTGATCCGCGCGATGCCCGCGATTCTTTCTTCGGTGCCTGACGCGGTGCTGCTCATCGTGGGGGGCGGCCCCTACGAGTCCGCGCTGCGGCGGCTGGCGCGGTCGTCGGGGGTGGCGGAGTCCGTGCGCTTCACCGGCGCGGTGCCGTGGTCGGAGCTGCCGGCCCACTTCGGCGCGGGCGACGTCTTCGCGATGCCGTGCCGTACGCGGCGGGGCGGGCTGGACGTGGAGGGCCTCGGCATCGTCTACCTGGAGGCTTCGGCGACGGGGCTGCCGGTGATCGCGGGGGATTCGGGCGGGGCGCCGGACGCGGTTCTGGAGGGCGAGACGGGGTGGGTGGTCCCCGGCGCCCCCGCGTCGGTCGCGTCGGCCGCGACGGCGGAGCGTGTGGTGACGCTGCTCCTGGATCCGGCCCTGCGTGACGCTCTGGGCGAGCGGGGGCGGGCGTGGGTCGACGAACGGTGGCGCTGGGATCTTCTGGCGTCCCGCCTGGAGGCGCTGCTGTAGTGACCGCTGGGGTCACTACTTGTCCTCAATCGCCGGACGGGCTTGATTTTGCCCCCTGCGGGCCGGCTTTTATCCGCAGGTCGGTTGCCGGGGGCCGGTCAGGGGTCGTGTCCTGCACTGCATGTTTTACGTCGCGTTCAGCACCTTGTCTTAGCAACGGTCGCCATGCGACACAAAACACGCTCTACGTTCCGGACACGACCCCTGCCCGTCCCCCTTCCAGGCCCGCGCTAAAACCCGGCCTACCTCGGGGCGGGCCGGGTCGTTCAGTCTCCCCGTCACCACGGCAAACCCAGCCCGTCCGGCGATTGAGGACATCAGTAAGCGCAACCGCCCGCCGGGCGCGACGTCAGGACGAGTAGAGGCCCTCGATCTCCGAGGCGAACTCCTTCGCGACCACGTTCCGCTTCAGCTTCAGGGACGGCGTCACATGACCGCCCTCCTCCGTGAACTGCGACGACAGGATCCGGAACTTCCGCACCGACTCCGCCTTCGACACCGCCGCGTTCCCCTCGTCCACCGCCCCCTGGATCTCCGCCAGGAGCTCCGCGTCGAGGCGGAGGGTCGCCGCCGTGGACCCGGCCGGCTTGCCGTGTTCCGTGGCCCAGCGCGCCAGGAACTCCTCGTCGAGGGTGATCAGCGCGCCCACGAAGGGGCGCCCGTCGCCCACGACCATGCACTCCGCGACCAGCGCGTGCGCGCGGATGCGGTCCTCGATGACCGCGGGGGCCACGTTCTTGCCGCCCGCCGTCACCAGGATCTCCTTCTTGCGGCCGGTGATCGCGAGGTACCCGTCCTCGTCCAGCGTGCCGATGTCGCCCGTGTGGAACCACCCGTCCGCCAGCGCCTCCGACGTCGCGGTCTTGTTGTTCCAGTACTCCGTGAACAGGTGCTCGCCGTGCAGCAGCACCTCGCCGTCGTCCGCGATCCGTACGACAGAGCCCGGCAGCGGCTGCCCGACGGTGCCGATCTTCTGGCGGTCCCACGGGTTGAAGGACGTCGCGGCGCAGGACTCGGTCAGGCCGTACCCCTCCAGGACGGTGAACCCCACGCCCCGGAAGAAGTGCCCGAGGCGCTCGCCCAGCGGCGCGCCGCCCGAGATCGCGTACTCCCCGGCGCCGCCCAGCACCGCGCGGAGCTTGCTGTAGACGAGCTTGTCGAAGATCGTGTGCCGGATCCGCAGGCCCAGCGAAGGGCCCCGGGGTGTCGACAGCGCGCGGCTGTACGCGATTGCCGTCTGCGCCGCCTTGTCGAAGATCTTGCCCTTGCCGTCGGCCTGCGCCTTCGCGCGCGCCCCGTTGTAGACCTTCTCGAAGACGCGCGGCACGCCCAGGATCAGCGTCGGCCGGAAGGCCGCCAGCTCCTCGGTGAGGTTCTTGATGTCGGGGACGCAGCCGAGCTTGATCGGGGCCATCACGGCCGCCACCTCGACCAGCCGTCCGAAGACGTGCGCGGCGGGGAGGAAGAGCAGGATCGAGCACTCACCCGTACGGAACAGCGGCTTGAGCCGCTCCACCACGTTCCCGCACTCGGCGAAGAAGCTGCGGTGCGTGAGGACACAGCCCTTCGGGCGGCCGGTGGTGCCCGAGGTGTAGACGATCGTGGCGGGGTCGTCGGCCTTCGCGGACGACGCGCGCGCGTCGACGGTCGCGTCGTCGACCTCCGCGCCGCTCGTGACCAGCGCCTCCACGCCGCCCTTGTCGATCTGCCACACGTCCCGCAGTTCCGGCAGCGCGTCCCTTACCGACGCCACCGTCTCCGCGTGCCCGTCGCTCTCGACGATCACCGCGACCGCGCCGGAGTCGCCGAGGACCCACTGCACCTGCTCGGCCGAACTGGTCTCGTACACCGGTACGGTCACCGCGCCCGCGGTCCAGATCGCGAAGTCGAGCCGTACCCACTCGTAGCGCGTACGGGACATCAGCGCGACGCGGTCACCCGGCCGGACGCCCGCCGCGATCAGGCCCTTGGCCGCGGCTCTGACCTCGGCCAGGAACTGGACCGCGGTCACGTCCGTCCAGACACCGCCCACCTTGCGGCCGAGGACCGCCACGTCGGGATGCTGGACGGCGTTGCGGCGGATGAGATCCGTCAGATTGCCGTCCGCGGGGACCTCGTACAGGGCCGGAAGGCTGAACTCGCGCAAGACTGCTGCTCCTCATCGGGCGCCGGCGCCACGTCGGTGTGGTGCGCCGGCCGCGGTCCAAGATCGGGCAGGTGCTCGGTGGCTGCGAGCACGACCGGACTGCCCGGACGTTACCCACCGGTACTGACATACGGATAGGGGGCCCCGGCCAGATGTTCCTCGCGTCACACGATTCTGACGGTACCTCGCGCACAGTAGTCCACGCCTCCGACACCGTTGAGGTAACCGCAGGTCCGGCCCCCTCTGTCGAGTACGGGCCGCGCGATCTAGGGTGATCGGCATGCGAGGTACGCGAGTCAACGTGATCAGTGACGTGCACGGGAACACCCAGGCCCTCGCCATGGCCGGTGACGGCGCCGACGCCCTGGTCTGTCTCGGTGACCTCGTGCTCTTCCTCGACTACGCGGACCACTCGCGCGGGATCTTCCCCGATCTGTTCGGCGTCGAGAACGCCGACCGGATCGTCGAGCTGCGCACCGCCCGCCGCTTCGACGAGGCCAGGGAGTTCGGCCGGGAGCTGTGGGCGACGCTGGACGTCGAGCCCGCCGCCGCCATCGAAGGGGCCGTACGCCGCCAGTACGCGGAGATGTTCGCGGTCCTCCCCACTCCTACGTACGCCACCTACGGCAACGTCGACATCCCGACGCTCTGGCCCGAGTACGCAGGACAGGGCACCACCGTCCTCGACGGCGAGCGCGCCGAGATCGGCGGACGGGTCTTCGGCTTTGTCGGCGGCGGGCTGCGCACCCCCATGCGCACGCCCTACGAGATCTCCGACGAGGAGTACGCCGCCAAGGTGGAGGCGCTCGGCGAGGTCGACGTCCTGTGCTCCCACATCCCGCCGGACGTGCCCGAGCTGACGTACGACATCGTCGCCCGCCGCTTCGAACGCGGCAGCCGGGCGCTCCTGGCCGCCATCCACCGTTCAAAGCCCCGCTACGCCCTCTTCGGCCATGTGCACCAGCCCTTGGCACGCCGGATGCGGGTCGGCGCGACGGAGTGCGTGAACGTCGGCCACTTCGCCGCCACCGGGCGTCCCTGGGCGCTGGAATGGTGACGGGCACGGTCGCGATAGCCTGCACACCGCGTACCCAGCACTGAGGAGCACGGCGATGGCGGAACACACCAGTTCGAGCATCACGATCGAGGCGGCACCGGCCGACGTCATGGGCGTGATCGCCGACTTCGCCCGCTACCCGGAGTGGACCGGCGAGGTGAAGGAGGCCGAGGTGCTCCAACGCGACGCCAAGGGCCGCGCCGAGCAGGTCAGACTCGTCCTGGACGCCGGTGCGATCAAGGACGACCACACCCTCGCGTACACCTGGACCGGCGAGGACGAGGTCAGCTGGACGCTTGTGAAGTCCCAGATGCTGCGCTCGCTGGACGGCTCGTACCTCCTCGCGCCCGTCGGCGCCGGTGACCGCACGGAGGTCACCTACCGGCTGACCGTCGACGTGAAGATCCCGATGCTCGGCATGATCAAGCGCAAGGCCGAGAAGGTCATCATCGACCGCGCGCTCGCCGGTTTGAAGAAGCGCGTCGAATCCGTCCCCGGAGTCTGACCCGTATGCGTACGGTCCTCGTCACCGGTCCCGGCGGCGCCGGCCGTACGACGGTCGCCGCGGCCACCGCCCAGGCCACCGCCCGGAGCGGCGGCCGCACGTTGCTCCTCTCCGCCGACCCCCTCGACACCCTGCTCGGTACGCCCCCGGGCCCCGGCCCTGCCGACCCCGCGCAGGTCGCGGACGGCCTGTGGGCCGCGCGCATCGACTCCGGTGAGCACTTCCGTACGGAACTGCTCACCCTCCAGGAACGTGTCACCCCCGCCCTCGACCTGCTCGGCGCCCGCCCGCTGCGCGAGGAGGAGCTGACCGAGCTGCCGGGCAGCGGCCAGTTCGCCCTGCTGCACGCCCTGCGCCGGGCGGCGGAAGCCGACTGGGACGTCCTCGTGGTCGACCTGCCCCCGCTGCGCGAGGCCCTCGCCACCCTCGCCCTGCCCGAACAGCTGCGCCGCTACCTGCGCCGGCTGCTGCCCCGCGAACGGCAGGCCGCGCGCGCCCTGCGCCCGATGATGGCCCAGCTCGCCGGCGTGCCCATGCCCGCCCAGTGGCTGTACGAGACGGCTGCCCACCGGGACGCCGAGCTGGCCGCCGTCCAGTCGGTGATCGAGGACCGGGGGACCACCCTGCGCATGGTCGCCGAACCGGGACCCGCCGGGGAGGAGGCCCTGCGCCTCGCCCGCGCCGGGGCCGCCCTGTACGGCCTGCCCGTCGACACGCTCGTACCGAACCGGCTGCTGCCGCGGGACTCCGCCGACCCCTGGCTGGCGACCCTGGCCGCGCAGCAGCACAAGAGCCTGGACGCGTGGCGCGGGGCGTCCGCGTCCCCCTTGCGTCCGGTGCGCCACCTGGGCCGCGACCCGCACGGCCCCGACGACCTCGCACGGCTGGACGCGGAGGCGGAGGGCGGCGGACTCGCCGTGGAACCGGACGGCCCGGACGGCCCGGACGGCCCGGACGGGGCCGGGCGCCGCGACGACCCCTGGCGGGTCGAGGACCGGCTCGCCGAGGACGGGCTGCTGGTCTGGTGCCTCCCGCTGCCCGGCGTCGCCAAGAGCGAGCTCCACCTCGTGCGCAGGGACGACGAACTTGTCCTCACCGTCGGCCCGTTCCGCCGGATCGTGCCGC
This sequence comes from Streptomyces sp. NPDC087420, assembly GCF_044744165.1. NCBI lineage: Bacteria > Bacillati > Actinomycetota > Actinomycetes > Kitasatosporales > Streptomycetaceae > Streptomyces > Streptomyces sp. NPDC087420. The sequence continues at coordinate 250,569 of NZ_JBIUXU010000004.1, read as the reverse complement.
TGCCCTCCGTGCTGCGCCGCTGCACGGTCGCCGGCGCGGCCCTCGCGGACGGCCTGCTGCGCGTCAGGTTCACCCCCGACGCCGCCCTGTGGCCCCGTACGAACTGAACCCCGGCACCGCCCTGTGGCCGCGTTCGAACTGAACGGCGTACCGCCGTTCGGGTACCGTCGGAGGTACACCCTTCCGCCGTCCCTGACGCAGGAGAACCCCATGAGCGATTCCACCGAGCGCCCCGCCGCCGACTCGGACGCCTGGGCCACGGCGTGCGCCGAGGACCTGGAGGCGGAGAAAGCCCGCCGCCGTGCCGTCCACGGCCGCCCGCCCGCCTCCGCCTCCGAGGAACTGCGCAAGCTGGTCGACGCGGTCACCGACAAGGTCACCTCGCTCCAGAACCCGCTCTTCGGCATGGCCGCGCAGGGCGCCGTCCAGCAGTTGATCAACCAGGCCAGGGCCGCCGTCGAACCGGTCATCGAGCGCAACCCCGGAGTCTTCGACCACCTCGCCGCCGCCGGCAACGAACTCCTCGCCGCCTACCGCGACGCGGTCGAGGGCCAGGAGAGCCGCTGGACCAAGGGCCCCGGAAGCGGGCCCGAGGTACCGCCCGCGGAGCGTACGGGCGGCGCGAAGGGGTACGGAAACGTCGAGCAGGCCTTTCCGGACGCCCCGGGTGTCACGGACGACACAAAAAGCTCCGACGACCCCACGGACCCCAGGGACGAAGGACCAGGTCCGGACGGCCGTATCGACCTGGACTGAACAGGCGGGCGCCCGCCCTCGGGTACGGTTGGCCTTAGCGGGGCACGACCGAAAACTGAGGGACTCATGGGACTCACCATCGGCGTCGACATCGGCGGCACCAAGATCGCGGCGGGCGTGGTCGACGAAGAGGGCACCATCAGGGGAATGCACAAGGTGCCCACCCCGCAGACGGCCGAAGGCATCGTCGACGCGATCTGCGCCGCCGTCTCCGGCGCGGGCGAGGGACACCAGATCGAGGCGGTCGGCATCGGCGCCGCCGGCTACGTCGACGACAAGCGCGCCACCGTCCTGTTCGCGCCGAACATCAACTGGCGGCACGAACCGCTCAAGGACAAGGTCGAACAGCGCGTCGGCCTGCCGGTCGTGGTCGAGAACGACGCGAACGCCGCCGCGTGGGGCGAGTACAGGTTCGGGGCCGGGCAGGGCCACGACGACGTCATCTGCATCACCCTCGGCACCGGCCTCGGCGGGGGCATCATCATCGGCAACAAGCTGCGCCGCGGACGCTTCGGCGTGGCGGCGGAGTTCGGGCACATCCGGGTCGTCCCCGACGGGCTGCTGTGCGGGTGCGGCAGCCAGGGCTGCTGGGAGCAGTACGCGTCCGGCCGCGCCCTGGTCCGGTACGCGCGCCAGCGCGCCAACGCGACTCCGGAGAACGCCGAGATACTGCTCGGTCTCGGGGACGGCACCGCCGAGGGCATCGAGGGCAGGCACGTCAGTGCCGCCGCCCGCGCCGGCGACCCGGTGGCCGTCGACTCCTTCCGGGAGCTGGCCCGTTGGGCGGGCGCGGGCCTGGCCGACCTGGCCTCGCTCTTCGACCCGTCCGCGTTCATCGTCGGCGGAGGCGTGTCGGACGAGGGCGAACTGGTCCTCGACCCGATCCGCAAGTCCTTCCGGCGCTGGCTGATCGGCGGCGAGTGGCGGCCCCACGCCCAGGTGCTCGCCGCCCAACTGGGCGGCGAGGCCGGGCTGGTGGGCGCCGCGGACCTGGCCAGACAGGGCTGATCCCGTACGACTGTGCCCGTCGCACCCGCCGGACAGGACCTGGCGGGGGGTGCGGCGGGCACAGCCATGTCCCCGCCGGGTGCGCGGCATGTCTCCGCCGGGCGCCGGGCGCCGGGCGCGGATCCCGTGGGTGACTCACGTAATCTGGTGACCATGGAAATGCCGCCACCGCTGCCCGACTCCCGTACCGAGCCGGACGGTTCGGCCGTGATCCGGGTCCTCAGCTACAACATCCGCTCGATGCGGGACGACCGTGAGGCGCTGGTCCGGGTGATCAAGGCCTGCGCGCCCGACCTGGTGCTGATCCAGGAGGCCCCGCTGTTCTTCCGCTGGCGCAAGCGCGCCGCCTGGCTCGCCTCCCGTACCGACCTCGTGGTGCTCGGCGGCGGCGGCACCGCGGCGGGCCCGCTGCTGCTCTGCTCGCTGCGCGCCACCGTGGAGCGGACCGAGGACGTCCTGCTGCCCCGCACCCCCGGCCTGCACCGGCGCGGGTTCGCGACGGCGGTCGTACGGTTCGGGCGGGCCAGGCTCGGGGTGCTCAGCTGCCATCTGAGCCTGGACGCCGCCGAACGCGAGGCGCAGGCGGGGATGCTGCTCGACCGCCTCGACGCGCTGGACGTCCCGCACGCGGTCGCGGGCGGCGACCTCAACGAGCCGCCGGACCGGAACGCGTTCCGGCTGCTGGCGGCCAAGCTCCAGGACTGCTGGGCGGCCACGCCCTGGGGCGCCGAGCACACCTGGGTCCGGAGCGGGCCGCCCCGGCGCATCGACGCGCTCTTCGCCACGGAGGGCGTGGAGGTGCTCGGCTGCGGGGTGCCGCGCGGCCTGCCCGGCCTCACGGACCACGACCTGCGGACGGCCACGGACCACCTGCCGGTGCTGGCGGCGGTACGCGTACCCGCGTCCTGACCCGGTGTCGGGGCCCGCGTCCTGACCCCGGGGCCAGGACGCGGCCCGAATGCCGTACGCCCTGCGGCACTACGCCTTACACCACCGCGCCGCGCCCCGGGTCGTCGTCCTCGTCGTCGCCATGGCTCATCCGCGCCACCAGCGTCGCGAAGCCGCCCAGGAAGCCGCCCACGCAGATCGTGGTGAGCCACCACGTCATGTCCCACTGGAGCAGCACGGCGACCAGCATCAGCACCGGCCCGCCCACCACCCCGAGCCAGGCGAACTTGGACGTGACGTCGGCATCCGGCAGCGGCGGCGGCTCCGGCGGGACGAAGTGCCCCTCGTCGTCCGACTCCTCCGGCGCCTCGTAGTCCCGCGGTCCCGCCACCGGGGAAGCCACCCCCGGGGCGAAGATCACCGAGCCCCCCAGCGGGGGCCTCGCCTCGTCCGTACCGCTGTCCGCCCCGCCGTCCGTGTCGCCGCCGGCTTCGTCCGCGGTCTTCTCAGCGCTGTTCTCAGATTTCTCGGCGCCCTTGTCCGGGGCCGGCTCCGGGCCGCCCCCGATGGTGTTCTTCCCGCCCTCCAGCAGGGCCAGGCCGTCCACCGACTTGAACGGCTTGGCGCCCGGGGGGTCGGCCGGCTCGTCGCCGTACCCGGCCACGATCGCCGCCCAGGCGGCGTCCTCGTCGATCGGCTGCGGCTCGCGGTCCGCGTCATGTTGCTCAGCCACCGGTGGTGCTCCCCTTCTTCCCGACAGTCGGAGCGAGCCGGCCGATGAACGCGTGACTCTCCTCGAAGATCCGCTCCGCGTCATGGTCCAACGTCGCGACGTGGTAGCTCTGTTCCAGCAAGATCTCCCGGACGTCCGTCGAGGAGACCCGGGACAGTACCCGGGCGGAGTCGGAGGGGGGCACGACATGATCCTTCGGACTGCGCAACAGCAGCATCGGCTGGGTCACCTGGGGCAGCGCCGCGTCCACCAGACGGAACAGCCTCCCCAGCGAGTAGGCGGCGTGCAGGGGCGTCCGTGTGTACCCCAGCTCCACCTTCCCGTCCTTGGCGATGTCGTTCGCCAGCCCGCCGACCGAGGGGAGCACGTGCCGGAGCACCGGCAGGGCGTACGCCGCCGCCCCGTGCATCCTCACCGCCGGATTGACGACGACGATCCCGCTGATCGCGGGCCCGTGCTTGGCGGCCAGCCGCAGCGTCAGCGCCCCGCCCATGGACAGCCCGCAGACGAAGACCTGCGCGCACCGCTCCCGCAGCTCGCGCAGCTCCCGGTCCACCTCCGCGTACCAGTCCTGCCACCGCGTGGACTGCATGTCCTGCCAGCGGGTGCCGTGCCCGGGAAGCAGCGGCACCGACACCGTCAGCCCGCGCTCCGCCAGGTACTCGCCCCAAGGGCGCATCGACTGCGGGGAACCGGTGAATCCGTGACAGAGGAGGACGCCGACCTCGCCGCCCTCGTGGTGGTACGGCTCGGCTCCAGGAAGGACCGGCACCGGGGTCTCCTGTTCGTGAGGCTCGGAAGATGTACTTCACCGTACGCGACCGGACCGACACCGACCAGGTGCGTTCGGCCCCCAGGAAGGAGAGTGCGGGACGCCCACGCGTTAAGGTCAGTCGGACAGCACACAGGAGGCATCCGAGTTGATCTACGGTGCAATGAAGTTCTCCGTCGGAGGGTCGCTGAAGCTCGCCTTCAGGCCCTGGGTGGAGGGCATCGAGAACGTTCCCGCCGAAGGGCCCGCGATCCTCGCGAGCAACCATCTCTCGTTCTCGGACTCCTTCTTCCTTCCGGCCGTGCTCGACCGCAAGGTGACCTTCATCGCGAAGGCCGAGTACTTCACCACGCCCGGCATCAAGGGCACGTTGACGGCGGCCTTCTTCAAGGGCGTCGGACAGTTGCCGGTGGACCGCTCCGGGGCGCGCGGGGCGGGTGAGGCGGCGATCAAGAGCGGCGTCGACGTCCTGGCCAAGGGCGAGCTGTTCGGCATCTACCCCGAGGGCACCCGCTCGCCCGACGGCCGGCTCTACCGGGGCAAGCCCGGCGGCCTGGCCCGGGTGGCGCTCGCCAGCGGCGCGCCGGTCATCCCGGTCGCGATGATCGACACGGAGAAGATCCAGCCGCCCGGCAAGGTGGTGCCCAAGCTGATGCGCCCGGGCATCAGGATCGGCAAGCCGCTGGACTTCAGCCGCTACCAGGGCATGGAGGGTGACCGGTTCATCCTGCGCTCGGTGACCGACGAGGTCATGTACGAAATCATGAAGCTGTCCGGTCAGGAGTACGTGGACGTCTACGCGACCGCGGCGAAGCGGCAGTTGGCCGAGGCGGCGAAGGAAAAAAGCCTGTCCGGCGAGTGACGGCGGGCGTGGCCGGGGGGCCGCGGAACGGGGGGCGGGGCCGTGGTGAAGCGTGAGCGGGTCGTACGGATGTCGGTCGAGCAGCCGCTGTGGCGGGCGCTGACCGGCTACCGGGTCCTGACCGCCGTCTACGCGATCTTTCTGTTCGTGTTCGACCGCGACAAGTTCGAACGGCCCTGGGTCGCGATCGTGTTCCTCGCGTTCCTCGCCGTCTGGACCGCCGCCACCCTGCCCCGGGTGGCGAACGCCGCGAGCTGCACCAAGCGGTTCCTGGGCGCGGATCTCACCGTCGCCGTGGTCGGCATCCTGCTCACCCCGCTCGCCGACGAGCAGGCGCAGCAGGTCGACGGCCCCACCCTGCCGACGATATGGGCGGCCGGTTCCGTCCTCGCGTTCGCGATCAAGGGCGGCTGGCGGTGGGCGGCGCTCGCCTCCACCTTCGTCGCCGCCGCCAATCTCGTCGAGCGGGCCCACCCCAGCAGGGACACGTTCCACAACGTGCTGCTCGTGTGGATCGCCTCCATCGCGATCGGCTACATCGTGGAGGTGGCCCGCGCCTCCGAACGCATCCTGGCCCGCGCCCTGGAGATCGAGGCCGCGACCCGGGAGCGCGAGCGGCTGGCCCGTGACATCCACGACAGCGTGCTCCAGGTGCTGGCGATGGTGCAGCGGCGCGGTACGGCCCTGGGCGGCGAGGCGGCCGAACTGGGCAGGATGGCGGGGGAGCAGGAGGTCGCCCTGCGGACCCTGGTCTCCAGCGGCCTCGTCCCCACGGCCCGCGGAGGAGCGGCCGGCGCGTACCCCGGCGGAGCGGCCGGCCCGGGCCCCGGCGACGCACGGGAACCGTGCGACCTGCGCTCGCTCCTCGCGCCCTACACCGGATCGAAGGTCACCTTCGCCGAGCCCGGCGCCCCGGTCCTGCTGGCGCCCGCCGCCGCGAGGGAGCTGGCCGCCGCCGTCGGCGCCGCCCTGGACAACGTGGGCCGGCACGCGGGCGCGGACGCCCGCGCCTGGATCCTGGTCGAGGACGATCCGGACGAGGTGATCGTGACCGTACGGGACGACGGCCCCGGCATCCCGGAGGGCCGGCTCGCGCAGGCCGAGGGCGAGGGCCGCCTCGGGGTCGCCCTCTCGATCCGTGGCAGGCTGCGGGACCTGGGCGGTACGGCGGAGCTGATCTCCGTCCCGGGGCAGGGCACGGAAGTCGAGTTGAGGGTTCCACGGGGGAAGGCGGAGCGATGAGCGCGGACATGACGGAGACGGCGGGACCGGTCAGGGTGATGGTCGTCGACGACCACCCGATGTGGCGCGACGCCGTCGCCAGGGACCTGGACGCGGCGGGGTTCGAGGTGATCGCCACGGCCGGGGACGGCCCGCAGGCCGTGCGCCGGGCGAAGGCCACCATCCCGCAGGTCCTCGTCCTCGACCTCAACCTGCCCGGCATGCCCGGCGTCCAGGTCTGCAAGGAACTGGTCGGCCTCCAGCCGGGCCTGCGCGTCCTGGTCCTCTCCGCCAGCGGCGAGCACGCCGACGTGCTGGAGGCGGTCAAGTCCGGCGCCACCGGCTACCTGCTCAAGTCGGCCAGTACGGAAGAGCTGGTCGACGCCGTCCGCAGGACCGCCGCCGGCGACCCGGTCTTCACGCCCGGCCTCGCCGGTCTGGTCCTCGGCGAGTACCGCAGGCTCGCCTCCGAGCCCCTGCCCGCCGCCCCGGACGAGCCGAAGGCCCCCCAGCTCACCGACCGGGAGACCGAGGTGCTGCGCCTGGTCGCCAAGGGGCTGTCGTACAAGCAGATCGCCGAGCGTCTGGTCATCTCGCACCGCACCGTGCAGAACCACGTCCAGAACACCCTGGGCAAGCTGCAACTGCACAACCGGGTCGAGCTGGTCCGGTACGCCATCGAACGCGGCCTCGACGACGTCTGAGCCGGCCCGCCGCACCGGCTTCCGGGACGGCGGGCGCGGGGCCCCGGCAGCCGGACGGATCCGGGGCCCCGCGCCCTGGGACCGGCCGGCCGCCTCACACCCGGGCGCGGGCGCCGTTCATCGCCCCGGCGAGCAACTCCCGTACGATCTCGGGCCCGTTCAGGGTCAGCACCGACTCCGGGTGGAACTGCACGGAGGCGAAGCCGGGGCCGCGCAGCGCGTGCACCTCGCCGTCCTCCGTACCGCCGTCCCCACGGCTCACCTCGATGCCGTGCGCCGCCAGTTCCGCCGCCGCCGCGTCGTCGCAGGCCGCCGTGAAGCTGTTGTAGAAGCCGACCGTCTCCGCCCGGCCGAACAGGTCGATGCCGGTCTGCGCGCCCTGGTGGGGGACCCGCTTGCGTACGGTCTCCAGACCCAGTTCGGCGGCGATCAGCTCATGGCCGAGGCAGATGCCGAGGAGCCCGTGCCGCCGGTCGCGGAGCAACTCGGCGGCCAGGCCGCGCAGCAGAGTCATCTTCGGGTCCTTCGCGTCCGCCGGATCGCCCGGACCGGGCCCCAGTACCACCGGCCCCGGGTGCGCCAGCGCCGTCGCAGGCAGGCCCGGCTCGTCGTACCGCCGTACCGTCACCTCCAGGCCCGAGGAGCGCAGCAGGTACGCGAGCATCGCGGTGAAGGTGTCCTCGCCGTCCACGACCAGCGCGTGCCCGCCCAGGGAGCCCGGCCCGGTCCGCATCTTCAGCCAGAACGGCGCGAGGTCCGCGCGCCGGGCGTCCAGCGCCGCCCGCACCCGCGGGTCGTCCGCCAGGCGCGGGCCCTCCGGCGCGGTCTGCGGCCGCCCCGGCCGTACCCCCAGCGCCGCCAGCACCCCCGCCGCCTTGGCGTGCGTCTCCGCCACCTCGCCCGCCGGGTCCGAGTGCCGTACGAGCGTGGCACCGACCGGCACCCGCAGCCCGCCGTCGCGGTCGATGTCGGCGGTGCGGATCAGGATGGGGGAGTCGAGCGTCTGCGCCCCGCCCGCGTCCCGGCCGATCAGGGCCAGCGCGCCCGCGTAGTAGCCGCGCCCGCCCACCTCGTGGCGTTCGATGACCCGGCAGGCGTTCTGCACCGGCGACCCGGTCACGGTGGCGGCGAACATCGTCTCCCTGAGCACCTCGCGCACGTCCAGCGAGGACCGGCCGCGCAACTCGTACTCGGTGTGCGCGAGATGGGCCATCTCCTTGAGCCGGGGCCCGATCACCACCCCGCCCCGGTCGCCGACGGTGCACATCATCTTCAGCTCCTCGTCCACGACCATGGACAGCTCCTCCGTCTCCTTGCGGTCGCCCAGGAAGTCGAGCAGGCCCTCCGCCGTCGGTCCCCCCGGCGGATAGCGGAACGTGCCGCTGATCGGATTCATCACGACCGTCCCGCCGCTCATCCGCACATGCACCTCCGGACTGGCTCCCACGAGCGTGCGCTCCCCGGTGTGCACGACGAAGGTCCAGTACGCGCCCCGCTCCCCGGCGAGCAGCCGCCGGAACAGGGCAAGGGCGTCGGCGCGGCCGAAGCCGGGGATCCGCCCCTCGAAGGTCCTGCGGATGACGAAGTTCGCTCCCTCGCCGCTGCCGATCTCGTCCTCCACGACCCGCCGTACGATCCGCGCGTACCGGTCGTCGTCCAGGTCGAAGGCGCCGCCCTCGACCCGTACCGCGTGCCCCGGCAGCAGGTCGAGCACCTCGTCCAGCGGCAGTTCGTACCGCTCGTCCGCGACGAGCACCGCCAGGGGCGTCCCGTCGTCCCGCACGTCGAAGCCGCGTTCCCTGATCTGCCGGAACGGCACCAGCGCGAGCGAGGGACGCTCGCCGTCCGGCAGGTCGGCGAGGCACGCGGCCTCGTGCACCGGCCCGACGAGCAGTTCCACCACGTCGTGGTCGCGGCCCGGCGTGCGGCGGCGGAGCAGGGCGAAGGGCGGGGTGTTGTCGTCCAGGAGCCGGCCGAGGAGGGTGGCGGTCGGGGTGGCGGTCATGGGCGGTGTTCCTTCCGGGTGGGGAGGAACGGCCCGCTTCCCGGGAAGACCCGGAAACACCGAAGGCCGCCCCTCGGGCGGCCTTCTCGATTCGTGTCGCGCGCTGAATCAGTGGGCCGCCGAGTGAGCGGTCCACCACCAGGTCTGCTGTGCGTGCGCGAACATGGACGGCACCCTAGCAGCTGTTGTCGCGCGCGCCCCGGAATATCAGCGCCCGGGAAGGGGGTCGCGTTCCATACTGTGAGCTTCGGCCATGGCACAGGCCGCGACCACGTAATCTGGGCGCGTGACAGTGAACGCTCAGAACCCCGCGACCCACGTGCCGACCTGGAAAGATCTTCCCGCTGCCCAGCAGCCGGAGTATCCGGACCGGGAGGCCCTGCGCCGAGTGGTGACCGAGCTGGAGTCGTATCCGCCGCTGGTCTTCGCCGGTGAGTGCGATCAGCTGCGTGCCCGGATGGCGGCTGTTGCCAAGGGTGAGGCGTTCCTGCTCCAGGGCGGTGACTGCGCGGAGGCTTTTGACGGGGTCTCCGCCGATCACATTCGTGGCAAGCTCAAGACGCTTCTTCAGATGGGTGCGATCCTCACGTACGCGGCGTCGGTGCCGGTGGTCAAGGTGGGGCGGATCGCCGGGCAGTACTCGAAGCCGCGTTCCAAGGACACCGAGACCCGGGGCGGCGTGACGCTGCCCACATACCGGGGCGACTCCGTCAACGGGTTCGCTTTCGACGAGGAGTCCCGGATCCCGGATCCGGAGCGGCTGAAGCGGATGTACAACGCGTCTGCGGCGACGCTGAACCTGGTGCGCGCCTTCACCACCGGTGGGTACGCGGACCTGCGCCAGGTGCATGCCTGGAACCAGGACTTCGTGAAGTCCTCGCCGTCGGGGCAGCGTTATGAGCAGCTGGCGCGTGAGATCGACAACGCGCTGAACTTCATGAAGGCGGCGGGGACCGACCCGGCGGAGTTCCGGACGGTCGAGTTCTACTCCTCGCACGAGGCGCTGCTGCTGGACTACGAGTCGGCGCTGACCCGCGTCGACTCCCGGACGGGGGAGCTGTACGACGTCTCGGGCCACATGGTGTGGATCGGTGAGCGCACCCGCCAGCTGGACGGCGCGCACATCGAGTTCGCCTCGAGGATCCGTAATCCCATCGGTATCAAGCTGGGTCCGACGACGACGGTGGACGACGCGCTCGCGTATGTGGACCGGCTCGACCCGGACCGGGTGCCGGGCCGGCTGACGTTCATCGTGCGGATGGGTGCGGACAAGGTCAGGGACAAGCTTCCCGAGCTGGTCCAGAAGGTCACCGCTTCCGGTGCCACGGTGGCCTGGGTGACCGACCCGATGCACGGCAACACCTTCGAGGCGGCCTCCGGCCACAAGACCCGCCGCTTCGACGACGTGCTGGACGAGGTCAAGGGCTTCTTCGAGGTGCACAAGGGCCTGGGCACGCATCCGGGTGGCATTCACGTGGAGCTGACCGGGGACGATGTGACGGAGTGCGTGGGCGGCGGGGACGAGATCTTCGTGGACGACCTGCACCAGCGCTACGAGACCGCGTGCGACCCGCGGCTCAACCGCAGCCAGTCGCTCGACCTCGCGTTCCTCGTCGCCGAGATGTACCGGGCGCAGTAGGCGGCGGTACGCGGGCGGCACGTACCGGAGCACGAACGGGGCGCGGATCGATGTGATCCGCGCCCCATCGTCCGTTCCGGGACTTTTGCGTGCGGGCGGCGACGGGTAAGGTTAGGTTTGCCTCACCGGGACGGTCGGGGTGACCGACCGCTGCCGCTGCCCCACTGTTCCCGTCGGAGGTGAACCGCGTGTACGTGTGCTCGTGCTTCGGCATTACCGAGAAGCAGGTCAAGGAACACGCGGACAGCGGCGCCTGCACCCCGCGCCAGATCGCCTCGGCCAGCAAGGCCGGCACCGACTGCGGTTCCTGCGTGCGCCGGATCCAGTCCCTCCTCGGCCGGGGAGCCGTGTGCCCCCGCCGCGAGCTGCTCACGGAACCGGTACGGGCGGAAGCCGTACGCGTCGAATCCGCGCCGGCCGCCTGAGGGTCAGCTGTCCGGCTGCTCGATGACCTGGGCGAGGTACAGCGGCTCACCGAGCTTCTCGATCAGCGCGAGCTGTGTGTCGAGATAGTCGATGTGGTGCTCCTCGTCCGCCAGGATCGACTCGAAGATCCGCTTGGACGTGTGGTCCGCCTTCTGGCGCATGACGTCGATCCCGCGCTTGAGGCGGTCGATCGCCTCCACCTCGACCTCGCGGTCCGCCTGGAACATCTCCGTGACCGTCTGCCCGACCCGGACATGGAACAGCCGCTGGTAGTTCGGCAGGCCGTCCAGGAAAAGAATCCGGTCGGTGAGCAGCTCGGCGTGCTTCATCTCGTCGAACGACTCGGCGCGCGTGTACTTCGCGAGCTTCGTCCAGCCGAAGTTCTCCTGCATCTTGGCATGCAGAAAGTACTGATTGATCGCGGTCAGTTCCGCGGTCAGCTGCTCGTTGAGGAATTCGAGGACCTCGGGGTCGCCCTGCATCGCGGCGGCTCCTTCCAGGCGGGTGACGGGCAGGAATGCGGGAATCCTCGCACTGCCACCGGGGGGCGTCCAGTAAGTGCATGCTTACTACCAGTTGCCCGAATCCGCCGAGACCTGGTCATGACCATCCCTTCCGGTCTGTCACCATGGAACGTATGGGGCAGCCGAACCGGGAACGTCAAGAGCCGGATCAGGCCGAACTTCCACCAGGTCAGCGCCTTCAGCGCGGCTGGCCGGTCACCCACTACGGCCCCGTCCCCCGCTTCCGGCCGGAACGCTGGGAATTCCGGGTCTTCGGCGCCACGCTCGACGGCGGCAAACGCTGCTGGAATCACGGGGAATTCTCCGCGCTTCCGTTCTCCACCGTGATCGGTGATCTGCACTGTGTGACGAAGTTCAGCATGGTGGGGGCCGAATGGGGCGGAGTGCCCGCCCGTACCGTCCTGGAACTGGCCCCGCCCGCCCCCGGCGTCACCCATGTGATGGTCTGGGCCGAATACGGCTTCAGTGCCAATCTGCGACTCGCCGACTTCGCCGCCGACCGTACGATTTTCGCCACCCACAAGGACGGCGAACTGCTCACGGCCGAGCACGGATTTCCGCTGCGCCTCGTCGTACCGCAGCTGTATGCGTGGAAAGGGCCCAAATGGGTCCGGGGCGTGGAATACATGACCGCCGACCGCCGCGGCTTCTGGGAGGAGCGCGGCTATCACAATGTCGGCGACCCGTGGGCGGAGCAGCGCTACTCGTACCAGGAGGGCCCGGGGGAGGGTCCGGAGCTGTAGGGCCTCTGCCGGCCGGCCCACCGGCCGAACGGCCTACTGGTCGCGGAGCTTCTTCAGCAGGGCTACGTCCGCCGCGTGCCCCTCCTTGCCGCCCGGTGTCTCGATCACCAGGGGTACGCCCTCGGTCGCCGGGTGCGTGAACAGCGCGCGGAACGGGTCCTCGCCGATGTGACCGGTCCCGATGTTCTCGTGGCGGTCCTTGTGCGCGCCCGCCACGTCCTTGGAGTCGTTGGCGTGGATCAGCTTGAGCCGCCCCGTGCCGACCGTCTCCACCAGCAGGTCCAGGGTCTGGTGCATCCCGTGCGGCCCCGTGAGATCGTGGCCCGCCGCGAAGATGTGGCAGGTGTCCAGGCAGATCCCCAGCTTGGGGTGGGAGTCCAGCGCCTCGAAGTACGGGCCGAAGTCCCACGTCCTGGAGCAGAGCGAGAACCCCTGGCCGGCGGTCGACTCCAGCAGCAGGAACGGGTCGTCGTCCTCGGTCAGCTCGTCGAGCAGCGGCAGCATCCGCTCCCGTACCTGCGCCAGCGCCACCTCGCGGGTGCGGCCGCCGGTCGCGGAGCCGGTGTGCACGACCACCCCCAGCGCGCCGATCTCCCGCGCCCGGCGCAGGCTGTGGCGCAGTGAGTCCACGGACCTGTCGGCCGTCGCCTCGGTGTGCGAGCCGAAGTTGATCAGGTACGGGGCATGGACGTAGGCGGGGATCTCCCCGGCGGCGCACTCGGCGCGGAACCGCTCGTCCTGCGCCGGGTTCCCGGGCGGGGTCGCCCAGCCGCGCGGATTGGCCGCGAAGACCTGGACGGTCTCCGCGCCCAGCTCGCGGGCGTAGGCCAGACCGGTCGTGGCGAGGCCGCCGGCCACCGGTACGTGGCCGCCGACAGGGTTGCGCATGTGTGTTCAGAGTCCCTTGGTCTTGATGGTGATCGTGCTGCCCTCGGGGGCGGTGCCGCCGCCCCCGACGGACTGCTCGGAGACGGTGTCGTCCAGGAACGGGAAGCTCCGGTCCACGCTGACCTCGAAGCCCGCGTCCTCCAGGGCGTTCTTGGCCTCGTCGACCTTCTGGCCCGTGACGTCGGGCACCGCCACTTCCCGCGGACCCTTGGAGAGCGTCAGCGTGACCGTGTCGCCCCGGGCCAGCTCGGCGCCCTCCGCGACGGACTGCCGGGCGACGGAACCGGCGTCCTCCGGGGAGTTCACGCGCGCGGGGGCGATCCGGACCTTGAGTCCCGCGTCCGTGAGCCGGGCGGTGGCGTCCTCTTCTGTCTCGCCCGTCACGTCCTCCACCTCGACGGGGCTGCCCTTGCTCACGACGAGCCTGATCCCCGAGTCGGGCCGCACCTCGTCCCCGGAGGCGGGGTCCGTACGGATCACGGCGCCCTGCTCGACGTTGTCGTCGAAGGACCGGGTCACCACACCGGCGGCCAGCCCGGCCTGCTTGAGCACCCGCCTCGCCTCGGCGAGCGTCGAGCCCTCCAGGCCGGGGACCTTCACGATCTTCGGGCCGCGCGAGACGACGATGGTCACGGGACCGCCGCCGCGGACCCGTGCGCGGGAGTCCGGGTCGCTGCCCATGACCGTGCCGCGCTCGAAGGTGTCGCTGAAGTCGTTCCCGACGTTCACGTCCAGGCCGGCGTCGGCCAGCCGCTTCTTCGCCTCCTGCTCGGTCTGCCCGAGCAGGGAGGGGACGCGGGTGAACTGGCCGGAATTGATGTACCAGACGCCTGTGCCGACGCCCAGGATGAGCAGCACGGCGACGATCGCGGCGATGATGCCCCGGCGGGGCGGGGGGGTGGTGCGGGTGGTGCGGCGGGGTGCCGGGTGGGGGAGGTCCGGGGGTGCCATCTCCAGGCGGCTGGTGCGGTGGACTCCGTCGGGCTTCCGCCGCCTGTCCCTGTCTCGCGAGGGCTCCTCGGCGGGCAGGACGCGCGGGATCACCGCCGTACGCCCCTCCGCCCCGCCCGCCGGGACGGGCTTGGCCTTCGGCGGTACGGCGTCCAGCTGGGCGTCGCTCAGCCGGGAGCGGGCCTCCCGGGCCAGGGCGAGCAGCGCGACGGCGTCGTACGGGCGGAGGTCGGGGTCACGGGCCGTGGCCGCCGCGACGATCCCGTCCAGCTCGGCGGCGAGGCCCGGCACGGCGGTGGACGGGGCGGGCACGTCCTCGTTGAGGTGCAGGTACAGCACCTGGGCGGGGGTGTCGCCGGCGTGCGGCTTGCCGCCGGTCAGCATCTCGTGGAGGACGACCCCGCAGGCGTACACGTCGACACGGGTGTCGGAGGTGCCGTGCTCGATCTGCTCGGGCGCCAGGTACGACACCGTGCCGAGGACCGTGCCCGTGGTGTTGGTGACGTCGCCCAGGACCCGTACGAGCCCGAAGTCCGCGACCTTGACGCGGCCGTCGTCCCCTATGAGGACGTTCTCCGGCTTCATGTCCCGGTGCACGAACCCGGCGCGGTGGGCGGCGCCGAGCGCGGCGAGCACGGGCTCCAGGATGTCCAGCGCGGCCCGCGGCTGGAGCGCGCCGCGCTCGCGCAGGACGTCGCGCAGGGTGCAGCCCTCGACGTACTCCATCGCGAGATAGACGTACGCGCCCTGGGCGCCCTGGTCGAAGACGGCGACGACGTTGGGGTGCGCGAGGCGGGCGACGGACTTGGCCTCGCGGATGAACCGCTCCACGAAGGCGACGTCTCCGGCGAGCGCCGGGTGCATCACCTTGAGGGCCAGGACCCGGTCGAGGCGGGTGTCGAGGGCGCGGTAGACGGTGGCCATACCGCCCACCGCGATGCGCGCGTCGACGCGGTACCGGCCGTCGAGCAGGTGGCCGACGAGGGGGTCCTGAAGGGTCGTATCCACGGTGCGAGTGTACGAGCCGGGGTGGCGGGGCGGCCGGGGACGCGGTCTCTTGCAGCGCACCTGTGACGCGCGACGCGGTCGCGCTTTTGTCCTCAATCGCCGGACGGGCTTGATTGTGCCCGCTGCGGGCCGGCTTTTTGTGCGCGGGTTGTTGCCGGGGGCCGGGCAGGGGTCGTGTCCTGCACTGCATGTTTTACGTCGCGTTCAGCACCTTGTATTGGTCAACGTTCGCCATGCGACACAAAACACGCTCTACGTTCCGGACACGACCCCTGCCCGTCCCCCTTCCAGGCCCGCGCCAAAACAACCTGGCCCACCCCGGGTCTTTAAGCCCGTCCGGCGTTTGAGGACATCAGTAGGCCGCGCCGCCCGCCGGGCGCGACGTCTACGTGAACGCCGGGCGCTCCGGGTCGAGCGTGGCGACGCCCTCCGAGGGCGAGGACGCCCGGGCGAAGCGCCGGCGGGGGATCCGGCCCGCCCGGAACGCCAACCGCCCCCCCGCCACCGCGTACCGCATCGCGGAAGCCATCAGCTCCGGCTCCCGCGCCCGCGTCACCGCAGACGCGAGCATCACCGCCGCACACCCCAGCTCCATCGCCAGCGAAGCGTCGGACGCCGTGCCCGCGCCCGCGTCCAGGATCACCGGGACGCTCGCGTGTTCCACGATCAGCTGGAAGTTGTGCGGGTTGCGGATGCCCAGGCCGGACCCGATGGGCGACCCCAACGGCATGATCGCCGCGCAGCCCACGTCCTCCAGCTTGCGGGCCAGCACGGGGTCGTCGTTCGTGTACGGCAGGACCGTGAAGCCGTCGTCTACCAGCGTCTCCGCCGCGTCGAGCAGCTCGATCGGGTCGGGCAGCAGCGTGCGCTCGTCCGCGACGACCTCCAGCTTGATCCAGTCCGTGCCCAGAGCCTCGCGGGCGAGCCGCGCGGTCAGGACCGCCTCCCCGGCGGTGAAGCACCCCGCCGTGTTGGGCAGGGCCCGGATCCCCAGGGATTCGAGGACGGACAGCACGGACCCCTGCACGGTGGGGTCGAGGCGCCGCATCGCGACGGTGGTGAGTTCGGTGCCCGACGCGATCAGGGACCTGCGCAGGACGTCGAGGCTCGGCGCACCCCCCGTACCCATGATCAGGCGGGAGTCGAAGACGGTGTCGCCGATGACAAGCCGGTCGTCGGCCATGGTCAGCCTCCCTGGACGGCGGTGAGGACTTCCACGCGGTCGCCGTCGCCCAGGAGGGTGCCGGACCAGCGGGAGCGCGGGACGACCGTCTCGTTGAGGGCCGCGGCGACACCCGAGGGCGCGGGGGTCAGCGTCGCGACCAGCACGTCGAGCGTGGTGCCCGCGCCGATCGCGCGCGGCTCGCCGTTCACGGAGATGGAGAGGGTCACGGAGACGTTCACGGTGTCGGTCATGCGAGCTGCTCCTGACGTACCGGGGCGGGGGAGAAGCGGCGGGGGGTGAAGGGGCGCGCGACCTCGGGGAGTTCGCCGGTGGTCAGCACGTCGGCCATCGCGTCCCCGGTGACGGGGGTGAGGAGGACCCCGTTGCGGAAGTGGCCGGTGGCCAGGTGGAGGCCGGGGAGGGCGGTGGGCCCGAGCAGGGGCGCGTTGTCGGGCGAGCCCGGTCGCAGTCCGGCGCGTGCCTCGGTGAAGGGCAGTTCGGTGATGCCCGGCACCAACTCGTGCGCGTCGCGGAGCAGTTCGTACACCCCGCCCGCCGTGACCGTGGTGTCCCAGCCCTGCTCCTCGCTGGTCGCGCCGACGACGAGTTCGCCGTTCTCGCGCGGCACGAGGTAGACGTGGCTGCCGCGTACGACGGCCCGTACGGACCTGGAAAGGAACGGCGCGTACGGCCGGGGCACCGTGAGCCGCAGCACCTGGCCCTTGACGGGCCGTACCGGCGGTATGACATCGGTCGGCAGACCCGCCAGCCTCCCGCTGAGGCTCCCGCCCGCCAGGACGGTCTGGTCCGCGGAGAGCGCACGGCCGTCGGCCAGGACGACGCCGGCCGCCCGGTCCCGTACAACCGTAAGACGGTTCGCGAACGAGCGGTGGAAGACCACCCCGGCCCGTTCGCAGGCCGTCACGAGCGCCGCCGCGAGCCGGCGGGGATCGATCTGGTGGTCGCCGTCGACCCGCAGGCCCCCGCGTACGCCGGGCGCGAGCATCGGCTCCAGCCGCCGGCACTCGCGTCCGGAGAGCCACTCCGAGGAGAGCCCGGAACGCTGCTGGAAGCCGTGCAGTTCGCGCAGGTGCGCGCGGTCGTCGGCGTCGAGGGCCACGGCGAGCGTGCCGCACGCGCGGTAGCCGGTGTCCTGGCCGCTCGCCGCTTCCAGTTCGGCGACGAAGGCGGGGTAGCGCGCGGCGGAGGCGAGGTTGAGCCCGAGCAGCGTCTCCTCGCCGTAGTGGAGTTCGGTGACGGCCGCGAGCATGCCCGCCGCGACCTGCGCGGCCCCGCCGCCCGGCTCGGGGTCGGCGACTGCGGTACGCAGGCCGCGCTGCGCGGCCCGCCAGGCCGTGACCAGGCCGATGATGCCGCCTCCGACGACCAGGACGTCGGAGGTGTGGGAGACGGTGGAGACGTCGGAATGGACGGTTTCGGGGTGCTGACCCGTATGAGACGACTGCATGGGCGTCCAGCCCCTCCCTTCGCCGGCATGACCCGGATCAGGTTCGTACGGTCGGAGGCCGTCAGCCTCCCTCTCAGCCCGGTGCGTCCGGGCTCCCGCGAGGTAGTGTCACCGGCCAGACTAACGCCCTGTCCCCCGCCCGGTAAGGGAGCAATCACCGTGGCCCGTTCGCTGGACGGTCTTGTCCTGGCCCCCGTCGCCGACCAGGCGCCGGGTCAGGTGGGTACCCGCACGCGCTTCACGTACGGCGAGCGGGGCGGCCGGATCTGGGCCGCCTACGAGGGCGGTGACGTGGAGCGGGGGTATCTGGTCGGGACCCGTGAGGGGGACCGGCTCGACTTCCGGTACGTACAGCTCAAGCGGGACGGCGGGACGTCCTCCGGGCACTGCGTCTCCCTGGTGGTGGACCTGCCGGACGGCAGGGTCCGGCTGGAGGAGACGTGGGAGTGGGAGTCGCGGGAGGGCAGCGGGACGAGTGTGGTGGAGCAGCTGCCGACTGACGTCCCGTCGGTTCTCTAAGGTGATCGGGTGAGCGAGCAGCGGAGACATCCGGAAGAGCGGAACGTCGTCATCGTCGGGGCCGGGATGGCGGGGGTGCAGACCGCGGTCGCCCTGCGCGAGGGCGGCTTCCGCGACCGGATCACGCTGATCGGCGCGGAGCCGCATCCGCCGTACGACCGGCCGCCGCTCTCCAAGGCGGTCCTGCTCGGCCAGGCGGACGGGTCGTCCTTCGACATCGACTTCTCCGCGCTCTCCGTCGAGCTGCGGCTCGGGCTCCCCGTGACCGGGCTGCGGCCGGACGTACGGGAAATCGACACGCCGGACGGTCCTGTGCCGTACGACGTGCTGGTCGTCGCGACCGGCGCGGAGCCGGTCAGGCTGCCAGGTACGGAGGACGTCCCCGGCGTCCATCTGCTGCGCACGCTGGACGACGCCGAGCGGCTGCGGCCCGTGCTGGCGCGGCAGGACGCGGTCGTGGTCGTGGGCGCGGGCTGGATCGGCGCGGAGTTCGCGACGGCGGCGCGGGAGGCGGGGTGCGCGGTGACGGTCGTGGAGGCGGCGGACCGGCCGTTGGCGGGGATTTTCCCGGCGGAGGTGGCCGCGCCGATGGCCGGGTGGTACGCGGAGAGCGGCGCCGAACTGCTGACGCACGCGCGCGTGGCGTCCGTCGAGCCCGGCGCGGTGGTCCTCGCGGACGGCCGGCGGCTGCCGGCGGGCGCGGTGGTCGTGGGCATCGGGGCGCGGCCCGCGACGGGCTGGCTGGCGGGCTCGGGCATGGAGCTGGGCCCGGACGGTTCCGTCACCGCGGACGAACGACTGAGGACGTCGCTGCCCGGCGTGTACGCGGTGGGCGACTGCGCGTCCTTCCCCTCGGCCCGGTACGGCGCGCGGCTCCTCGTCCACCACTGGGACAACGCGCTCCAGGGGCCCCGTACCGTCGCCGCCCGGATCATCGGCGAGACCGAGGGCGTCTACGACCCGGTGCCGTACTTCTGGTCGGAGCAGTTCGGCCGGTTCGTGCAGTACGCGGGCCACCACGCGTCCGCCGACACCCTGGTGTGGCGCGGCGACCCGGCGGAGGCTGCGTGGTCGGTGGCGTGGCTGCGGGAGGGCGTGCTGGTGGCCCTGCTGGCGGTGGGCCGCCCCCGGGACCTGGCCCAGGCGAGAAAACTGCTGGAAACCCCCGCCCACCTGGACCCCCACCGGGTGGCGGACCCCACGGTCCCCTTGAAGAAGGCGGTTGTTTGAGGGGCGGACATGCCGCGTCCCCTCGGGCGGGTGGTCCTGGCTACCGTGAGGCCGTCCGGGATGGCACGCTTGTCCTCGTGACCGAGATTGACGCAAAGATCGATGCTCTCGTCCCTGCCTGGCTCCACCTGCCCGATATCGCCAAATTGTTCGATATCGAGGTGACGCGGGTGCGGCAGCTGGTGAAGGAAGGCCAGCTGATCGCCGTCCGCCGCGGGGAGAACCGCGCGCTCCAGGTGCCCGCCGCCTTCATCGACGGCGGCAAGGTCGTCAAGGGTCTCGCCGGGACCCTGACGCTCCTGAGGGACGACGGCTGGACCGACGAAGAGATGCTGGAGTGGCTCTTCACCTCCGACCCCACCCTGCCGGGCACGCCCGCGCAGGCGCTCAGCGAGAATCGCGGCACGGAGGTGAAGCGCCGGGCCCAGGCGCTCGCCGTCTGAACCACATCACCGCACGCGGCGTGCGGCGGTACGGCACCGCCCGCGCGGGCCCGTACCGCCGTCCACCGCGGAACCGACGGGGGGATCCTTCATGCCCACAGAACGCGCCGCGCTGTCCGACGCCCGGCTGTACCTCTGCATGGACGCCCGCAGGAAACAGGGGGACCTTCCCGAGTTCCTCGACGCCGTGCTGGCGTCCGGCGTGGACATCGTGCAGCTGCGCGACAAGGGCATGGAGGCGGCCGAGGAGCTGGACCACCTCCAGGTCTTCGCCGAGGCCTGCCGGCGCCACGGCGTCCTGCTGGCGGTGAACGACCGCGCCGACGTGGCGCACGCCATCGGCTCCGACGTGCTGCACCTGGGGCAGGGGGACCTCCCGGTCCCGGCCGCCCGGGCCGTCCTCGGCGAGACGCCGCTGATCGGCAGGTCCACCCACGCCGAGGCGGAGGTCGACGCGGCGGTGGCGGAGCCGGGGGTGGACTACTTCTGTACGGGTCCGTGCTGGCCCACCCCGACCAAGCCGGGCCGCCACGCGCCCGGGCTCGGCCTCGTGCGGTACACGGCCGGCCTGGCCACCGACCGCCCCTGGTTCGCGATCGGCGGCATCGACGCGGGCAACCTCGACCAGGTGCTGGACGCGGGCGCCCGCCGGGTGGTCGTCGTACGGGCGATCACGGAGGCCGACGACCCGGCGGCGGCGACGGCCGCGCTCGCGAAGCGGGTGCGTGAGCGGTCCCGCTGACCGGCGGCTCGTCCCCGCGAGCGGCCTCCCGGGGTGTCCGAGGCGTGGGACCGGGGACCGGTAAACCGGTCAAATGCCCCCCATTCGCTTGGGAGACCGCCACACCCTCGATAACCTGCACGTATGGCCTTCGGTACATCTTCGACCAGAACAGATCACGCACCGACCGTGCGTGATCTGCTCGCCGCGGGCGAGACCACCTATTCGTTCGAGTTCTGGGCGCCCAAGACCGAGAAGGGCGAGCGGAACCTCTGGAACGCGCTGCGCCGGGTCGAGGCGGTGGCCCCCAGCTTCGTGTCGGTGACGTACGGCGCGGGCGGCTCCACCCGGGCCGGCACGGTGAAGGCCACCGAGCAGATCGCCGCCGACACCACCCTCACCCCGGTCGCCCACCTGACGGCCGTCGGCCAGTCCGTCGCCGAACTGCGCAACATGATCGGGCAGTACGCCGACGCAGGGATCCGCAACATCCTCGCCGTACGGGGCGATCCGCCCGGCGACCCCATGGGTGAGTGGGTCAAGCACCCGCAGGGCGTGCGGTACGCGGCGGAACTGGTGCGCCTGATCAAGGAGTCGGGAGACTTCTGCGTCGGAGTCGCGGCCTTCCCCGAGATGCACCCGCGGTCGTCCGACTGGGACACGGACATCCGCCACTTCGTGGACAAGTGCCGGGCCGGTGCCGACTACGCGATCACGCAGATGTTCTTCGAACCTGACGGATATCTCCACCTTCGTGACCGGGTCGAGTCCGCCGGTTGCGCAACTCCGATCATTCCGGAGATCATGCCGGTCACGAGCGTGCGGATGCTGGAGCGGCTGCCCCAGCTCAGCACCGCGGCCGTCCCGTCGGCGCTGAAAGAGCGGATCCTCGCCGTCAAGGACGATCCGGCCGCTGTACGCTCCATTGGCATCGAGTTCGCGACGGAGTTCTGCGCGGGACTGCTCGCCGAGGGTGTCCCCGGACTGCACTTCATTACACTCAACAACTCCACGGCGACGCTCGAAATCTACGAGAATCTCGGACTGCGCGAGCAGTCGTGACCGGCCGCAGCCGCCCTGTCCCGGGGTGGTGGCCGCAGGAGAGGGGCGGGCATGGGCTGGACGGTCCTCTACATCGCATTCGGAATCGTGGCGCTGTGGCTCCTGGGTGAGGTGCTGCTCCAGTACAAGGCGCGGCTGCGCTGGCGACTGCTCGCCTTCACCGGGTTCATGGGTGTCGTGCTGGGTGTCCTGATGCCGTCCGTCTTCGTCATCGCGCTCGGCGCGATCGCCTTCGCCGTCGGGCAGGCGTACGTGACGCTCTCCTTCCGCCGCGGCTTCTCGACGGGCTGGGCGCTGGGCGGCAGCCCGGGAGCCAGCCGCCGGCGCAAGGCGGTCGGCCGGGGCGAGCAGGAGCCCACGCTCCAGGTCTCGGACCTGGAGTACGAACCGGCCATGGCCGTGCCCGCGATGGACGTGCCGATGGACGCCGCGATGACGGCGACGATGGGGGCGGTGTACGAACCGCAGCCGCTCCCCGACGACACCGGGCAGTACGGCGTCTACAAGGACGACCAGGCTCAGCAGAACCCGTACGGCGAGGCGTTCGACGCCTTCGCCGGGTACGGGCAGGCCGCGCCCGAGCAGCCGTACGCGGCGCAGGACCCGTACGCCGACCAGAACGCGTACGGCACCGGCCAGGACGTCTACGCGGCGCAGGACACCGGCCAGGGCGTCGGGCAGGGTGTCGGCGGGCAGGGCGCCGGCCAGGACGCCTACGCGCAGTACGGCTACGGCACCGACCAGCCGTACGCGGCCTACTCCGACCCGTACATCGGCACGGCCGACGGCGGCGGGCAGCCCGGCGCGTACGACAACTACGGCGGCCAGCAGCAGTACGTGGACCCCTACACCGCCCAGCAGCCGTACAGCGCCGACACCCCGCCCGGCGGGGTCTGGGTCCCGCAGCAGCGCGAGGGCGACCACCAGGTCCCGCCGATGCCGCAGGAACAGCCGCACGAGTACGGCTACGACCCCGGCTACAACAACAACGAGCAGCAGTACCGGTACTGACCGGCTGCACCGGTGCTGACCGGCTACCGCGAGCCGCGGAAGTCCGCTCCCTCCACGATCAGCCCGGCGACCAGCGCGCCGGACATCCCCGCGTGAGCGAGGCCGCCCCCGGGATGCGCCCAGCCGCCCGCCCGGTGGAGCCCGGCCGGCACCGTGCTGTTCGCCGGGTACAGGAAGTGCCCGTCCGCCCCCGCCAGCGCGGGCGCGGGCACCGAACCGCCCGCCGCCCCCGTCTGCTCCGCCGTGTCGGCGGGCGTGCGCACCCCGCGCCACTCCACCCGCCCGGACAGCCCGGGCACGGCCGCCTCCGCCGCCGTGACCAGCGCGTCCGCGTACCGCTCCCGCAACGCGGCGTCCGTCCAGTCCACCGGGCCCTGCGGGGCGACGGTCGCGGTGACCGTCACCGCCTCGTGGTCCGCGTCGGGCCGTGTCGCCGGGTCGTCGGGACGCAGCACCGTCACCGTGGGCCGCCCCGCCGGGCGCCCGGCGAAGAGATCGGCCGACTCGGCCGCGCCGTCGGGGGAGTGCACCACCGTCCGGTGCGCGGCATCCCCGGGCCGCCCGCCCCGCAGCGCCAACAGCACGGTGAACCGGCCGGGCGCCAAGGAGGCGTCCCGGCCGCCCGGTTGCACGTCCAGGCCCTCCGGCCCTACGTCACCCGCCTCCCGGACCTCCCGCCCGGCGAGCGGACCCGGCGCGACACCCGCCACCACCCGGTCGGCCGCCACGACCGTGCCGTCCGCCAACTCGACGCCCGTGGCCGCGCCGTCCTTCTCCACGATCCCGGTCACCCCGGTGCCGAAGACGAACTCGACCCGGCGCGCCAGGCACCGTTCGTACACCGCGCGGGCCAACTCCCGTATCCCGCCCTCCACATACCAGCTGCCGAAGGTCTGCTCCAGATACGGCAGCACGGCCGCGCTCGCCGGGGCGCGCCGCGGGTCGAGGCCGTACGACAGCGCGTACCCGTCCAGCAGGGCGGCGAGGCGGGGGTCCGCCAGCTCCCAGGCGCCGATCTCCGCGACCGTCCCGGCCCGGCGCGCGCCGCGCAGCAGCCGTCTGTGCCGCACCGCCGGATACGGATCATGCGCGAGCGGCCCCCGGTCGGCCGGCAACGGCTCCTCCAACAGCGGCCGCCTGGACCGGTCCCAGGTGTCCCTGGCCCGTCCGAGGAACGCCCCCCAGCGCTCCCCGGCGCCGCCGCCCAGCGCCGCGTCGAGGGCGGAGACGACCCCGGCCCGTGACACGTTGGGCAGCAGCACGTCCGTACCGTCGGCGAAGACGTGCCGGCTCGCCGGGTCCACCTGCCGCAGCCCGACGCACGCCTCCAGCGGCTCCTTGCCGGTCTTGACGAACAGATCGCGGTACACCGCCGGCAGGTGCAGCAGCCCGGGGCCCGTGTCGAAGACGAAGCCCGCGCGCGAGAACCGGCCCACCGAGCCGCCGTAGGTCGCCGCGCGTTCGTACACCGTCACCCGGTGGCCCGCCACCGCCAGCCGGGCGGCCGCCGCCATGGCGCCCATGCCCGCGCCGATCACCACAATCCGTGCCATGCCAGGGACTTTATCCGGGGTCACTGACAACGCGGCCGCGCGCCCTGCGGCGCAGGAAACGGCGGATCCGGGAGGCCAGGAAGACCACCGTCGTGACGCCCAGCACCAGCAGCGTGGCGGCGATCGCGGCGGCGGCGACCGGATGGAAGAGCGCGAACGTGATGATCCCGGCGACGCCCAGATCCTCCAGCGTGCTCAGGACGATGTTGCTGAACGGCTCGGGGGAGGTGTTCACGGCCATCCGCGTACCGGCCTTCACCAGATGGCTGACCAGCGCGGTGGAGCCGCCGACCGCGCCCGCCGCGAGGTCGGGCAGCGAACCGCTCTGACCGGCGAGCAACGCCCCGACCACCGCGCCCGACACGGGCCTGATCACCGTGTGCACGGTGTCCCAGACGGTGTCGACGTACGGGATCTTGTCGGCGACGGCCTCGCAGAGGAAGAGCACGCCGGCGGCTATCAGCACGTCGGTGCGCTGGAGCGGGGCGGGCACCTCGTCGGTCAGCCCGGTGGCACCGAACACGCCGAACAGCAGGATCACCGCATAGGCGTTGATCCCGCTGGCCCAGCCGCTGGTGAAGACGAGGGGGAGTACGGACACGGACGCGATGGTAGCCACGGCGGGGCCGCCACGGGGTGGGGACGGGAACACGGTTCTGAGTACAACGCGGGTCTGAGTACGTCTACTCACCGCGTGAGATGAGTAGCCGCGCGGATGGGCCGCCACCCGCGCGGAGGGGAGAGTGGAGACCACGGAAGGGGCGCGGCGCCGGCACCGCCGGCACGGGGCTGCGGAACGGTGCTGCCCCCCTGACGTGGCAGGGGGGACGGGGGAGCCGGACAGGGGGGAACGAGGGACGGGGGGAGACGGGGGAACGGGGGAGGAACGGGGGAACGGGGAAGAACGGGGGAACGCGCCGGTTCGGCGGGACTCAGGAGGACCGAGTCCCGCCGGACCGGCGCACTCGCGTGTCCGGTGCGCTCGGCCGGGACGCCGCGAAAAACCTCGTCCGCACCGTGTACGAGGCAACGTCGCAGGTCAGAGGTGATTGTCAGTGGTGTGCTCCACGATGAACACATACGGCCACAGAGCCGTCACACGAGGACAGGAGGTTCCGCCATGGCCAGCTCCCACGCCGGTGCCGCACGTCGGCGCCCTACGGGTGGCCCTGCCCCCTCACTGACCGGACCACCGAGCGACGTCCACCCCGTCCTGCGAAGGGCCACGGCCCCGCCGGCCGCCCTCGACCTGCTCTCCAAGGCCCGCGACGGCCTGGACGAGGCCGCGACGCTGGACACTCCGAACGAGCGCTACGCCACCGCCCACCTCGCCGCCCTGCGCACCGCGGCCGCCGTCCTCGCCGCCCGGGGCCGCCCGGAGACCACCCCGCCGCGCCGCCGCCGGATCAGGACCGCCTGGGAGGTGCTCCCCGAGATCGCGCCCGAACTGTCCGAGTGGAGCGCCCTGTTCGCCGCCGGCGCCGCGCGCAGGGCGCGCGCCGAGGCGGGCATACAGGGCGCGGCGAGCAGCCGCGACGCCGACGACCTCCTGCGTGACGTGGCCATGTTCCTGCGCCTGGTGGAGCGGATGCTGGTGCTCGCGCCGGTCCTGCCCCAGCCCCGGGCGGACTTACCGGGACAGGGGGACGCCGTGGGGTGAGGGGCGGGGGCGGCCGAGGCAATAGGGTGGGCGGAGCCCGCACCGTTCACGCCCCGCCGCCCGGGGCGGCACCGCGCCGAGGAGTCAACTGCCGTGTCGGACCCTTCCCCTGTCTTCGGTGGGGAGACACCATCGCGCCCCCGGGGCTCCCTCCGTACCGCCGTGGTCTGGGAGGTCCTCAAGGAGGCCCTGGAACACCGGGCCAAGGCCGCGGGGACGGACGTCCTGGACGTGCTCGACACCGGCGGGGGCACGGGCAACTTCGCCGTGCCCGTCGCCCGCCTCGGGCACCGGGTGACCGTGGTCGACCCGAGTCCGAACGCGCTCTTCGCGCTGGAGCGCCGGGCGGACGAGGCCGGGGTGGCCGACCGGGTCCGCGGTGTGCAGGGTGACATCCACGGGCTCTTCGACGTGGTCGAGCGGGCCGGTTTCGACGCGGTGCTCTGCCACGGCGTCCTGGAGTACGTGGACGACCCGGCCGACGGCGTACGGACCGTGTCGGACGCGCTGCGCCCGGCCGGCGCGCTCAGCCTGCTCGCGGCGGGGCTCGGCGGGGCCGTGCTCGCCCGGGCGCTCGCGGGGCACTTCACCGAGGCCAGGCAGGCGCTCACCGATCCGGCGGGCCGCTGGGGCGAGGGCGATCCGGTGCCCCGGCGCTTCACGGCCGAGCAGCTGACGGATCTGGTCGGCGGCGCGGGCCTGCGGGTCGGTGCCGTGCACGGTGTACGGGTCTTCGCGGACCTCGTACCGGGCGGTCTGGTGGACACCCAGCCGGGGGCGCTGGAGGCGCTGCTGAGGCTGGAGACGGCCGCCGCCGAGCTGCCCGCGTTCCACGCCGTCGCCACACAGCTGCACGTCCTGGGCGAGAAGCGGACCTGACCCCCCGGGGGCCCGGCCTGATCGCCGAGAGACCGCCGGGAGACGCCCGGGAGCCCTCCGGGTCCCCGGGCGGACCCCGCGAGGACCCCGTGAGGGGCTGATCGTGTGGCTGATCAGCGATGCAGCCGCGCATGCAGTGCGTCACTGGACCCCCGTGAAAGCGCCGGGCGCCGTATGATCGGTGTACACCATCCGGCATGACGGATCGATGGTTGGGGAATCAACGCCTCAGCGGTTGAAACGGCATGGCGGCCCGGATTGGCGAAATGGCGTTGAGGGCGGGTTTCACGGGGGCCGATTCCCTGCCTATCCTTGAAGGGGCCGCATCCCGGTCGCCCCCCGCGACCGACGACTAGGAGGACTCCGTGCCGCTCTCGGAGCACGAGCAGCGAATGCTCGAGCAAATGGAGCGAGCGCTGTACGCCGAAGATCCCAAGTTCGCGACAGCGCTTGAGGGAAGCGGGCTGCGTACATACACCCGACGACGGGTCTATCAGGCAGTCGCAGGCTTCCTGGTGGGTATCGCGCTCCTCATGGCCGGAATGGTCGCTCAGCAGATCTGGATCAGCGTGGTGGGGTTCCTCGTCATGCTCGGCTGTGCGGTCCTGGCGGTCACCGGCTGGCGGAAGGCGCCCAAACCGGGCGAGCAACCGGCTGCCGGCGGCGGTGCTCCCGGCCGACGACAACCACGACAGCGCCGCTCGATGATGAACCGCATCGAGCAGCGGTGGCAGCGCCGCCGCGACGAACAGGGCCAGTGAGTCCCTGAGGTTCTTCCCCGCCCCGTGCCGCTACCGGCCCGGGGCGGACCAGGACAGTGAGAACGAGGGGCGAACGCGTGACGCGTTCGCCCCTCCTTCATGTCCGTGACCCGGCCCCTCAGCCTCCCTGGCGGGAGGGGCGCCGGCGGATCGTGTCCGCCCAGCGGGACGGATGGAGGCGGTGGGCCGTCCACCGGTCGGTGAGAACCGTCCATCGCTCCGAGAGCGCCCATATCACCCGAATGGAGGAGCGCGGAGCGAGGAGCGCACGCAGCCGGGCCGTGCGCCCCGCCGGGGCGCGAAGGCCCTCGTGCACCAGCCGGACGTCCTCGGCCAGCCCCGTACCCGGCCGGGGTACCGGCGCGTACAGCACCTGTTCCACCGCGTCCGCGAGCCGGTGCACGGCCTGCGCCGCCGCCGGCTCCAGGTGTCCCTCCCGCACGATCCGCTCGGCCGCCTTCCGCGGGGTCCGCGAATCGTCCGGCGCGATGCCGTAGTCCCACGCCGTATCGGTGATTTCACGCCAGGCTGCGAGTGTCCGTGCCGTGAGGTCCGCTTCCGTACGCCCCCCGGAACCCAGCCGCCGGGCGCGCACCCTCTGCCGTCGCAGCAGGGGCAGCAGCGGCAGCAGGAGGACCACCACGGCGGCCAGTGCCAGGCCGGCCGCCCCCGCCGTCGACCACCAGGAGCTCTGGGGGTCGTCCGGGGTCGCCGAGGCGCCCGGGGCGACCGTGCCGCAGCCGTCCAGCCGCCGTGCCTGCGCGTCGCAGCTCTCCGAGGCCGACGGCGCCGTCGAGGGCGCGGCCGAGGCCGTGGAGTCGGGCAGCTGCGGGTCGCTGGCGCTGCCGGAGGGAGCCTCGGGCCGGGTGTAGTCGGGGGTGCTGCCCCGGCTCGGCGTCGGCTCGAACCGGGTCCACCCCACGCCCTCGAAATACAGCTCGGGCCAGGCGTGCGCGTCGCGCAGCCCCACGGACACGGTCCCGTTCGGCTGGGCCGTACCGGGCGTGAAGCCCACCGCGACCCGCGCCGGGATCCCGAGCGTGCGGGCCATCGCGGCCATCGTGAAGGAGAAGTGGACGCAGAAGCCTTCCTTGTTCTTCAGGAAGCGCGTGATCGCGGTGACGCCGGTGCCGGAGTCGACCTGGACGTCGTAGGTGAACCCGCCGTCCACGGCGAACCAGTCCTGGAGCTTGACGGCCCTCTCGTAGTCGTTGGCCGACCCCGCCGTGACCTTCTCCGCGGTCTCCTTGACCACGGCCGGCAGGCTGCGCGGGACCTGCGTGTACTCCCGGCGCAGCGCCGAGGGGGCCGGGGGCGCCGAGGCGAGCTGCTCCCGGGTCGGCTCGACCAGCAGGCTGCTGACCTCGTACCGCTCGCCGCGGGTCGACTGGCCGTTCTCGCCCACCAGCGTCCGGCCCGTGGGCTCGTACCGCCACCGTCCGTCGATGTCGACCCTGGTCGCCGGATAGGGCATCGGCAGATAGTCCTGCCGGTACCAGGGAGCGGCCGAGATGCTGGTGGTGACCTCGGTGGTCCGGACGTCGGAGTCCAGCCCCTGCGGGGTCGGGAACTCGTCCGGCACGTCCTCGATGCCGCGCTGCGAGAACCGCCAGGACGTGCCGTCGAACTTGTCCAGCGCCATGATCCGCAGATACATGTTCTGGGTGTCGGGCGCGTTCGTCCGGTAGCTCAGCGCCTCGCGGTCCTCGGGCTGGTTCAGGTTGTCCTGGAGCGACACCAGCGGGTTCACCGCCGAGATGGTGCCTCCGGCGCCGGATCCCGAACCGGTCCCGCCGCCGGTGCCGGCCAGCAGGCCGCCGTTGAGGGCGGGCAGCGCCAGCGGGACCACCAGGGCCACCCCGAGCGCGACCACGCCGATCCTTCGTCCGGTACGGATCGGCGGCGGCGCTCCCGCGCTCTCGCCGCCGGGCAGCCGCCCGGCCCGCGGGGTGCCGCCGAACACCCGGCCCCACTGGGACAGCCGGTCCCGGCCCTCGGCCAGGAGCAGCAGCAGATAGCCGCAGGCGGCCAGCAGGAACCACCAGGCCCCGCCCGCCCCGCCGGAGAGCCCGGCGGCCACCGAGTACAGCGCCAGCAGCGGCAGCCCGGCCGGAGCCGCGCTGCGGAACGTCACCGCGAGGGCGTCCACGGCCAGCCCGATGACCACCACGCCGCCGATGAGCATCAGTTTGATGCCGTCGGTCGCCGGAGCCGGTATCGCGAACCGCCCGACGTCGTCGCCGCCCGCGCTCAGCAACTCGCCGAAGCGGGAGATGACCTCAGGGGTCGGCAGGAGTCCGAGGAACGCCTGCTGCCCGGCGAAGACCACCGTCAGCATCAGCAGGGCCACCAACGCCTGGAGCGCCACGGTCAGCGCCCTGGCCAGCGGTACCCGTCGGCCCAGCGCGCCCGTGGCGCTGACGATCGCGACCATGACGGCGGCCTGGAGCATCCACGTGGCCGGCCGGACCAGCGGCAGCAGGGCGCCCGCCGCCATCAGCGTGGCGGCGAAGGCGCACAGCGCCAGCCTTCCGCGACCGCTCATGACCATCCTCCGGAGAAGCCGTTCGAACCGCCGGTGACGGTCGATTCCACCCGCTGACGCGCCGCTTGGTGCCACAGGTCGGACAACGCGGTCCCGGAGGGCACCGGGAGAGCGGTCCAGCCGGCCTCCCGCAGCTGCCGCAGCCGCTTCTCGACCTGGTCGTTCCCGGCGGGGCCGGGCGCGCCCTGCGCCCAGCCGGAGCTGTCGAGGACAAACGCCACGGCCGCGCCGCTGCGCTGCCGCATCCGGGCCGCGATGGCGGCCTGCTCCTCGTCCAGATCGCCGAAGAAGGCCAGGAGCAGCCCCTCGGTGCTGCCGCGCAGCACGTCGTACGCGCGGGAGAGGCCCGCCCCGTCGGAGTGGTCGACGATCGCGAGCGTGTCCATCATCAGGCCCGCCGAGTCGGCGGACCCCTGGGTCGCCCCGGCGAAGCCGTCGGCCCCCTCGCCCGGCACCGAGCTGCCGGTGTCGGTCAACAGCCGTACGGCGAAGCCCCGTTCCAGCATGTGCACCAGGGCGGAGGCCGCGCCCGAAACCGCCCACTCGAAGGCCGAGTCGGGTCCCGCGCCCTGGTAGCCGACGCGCCGGGTGTCCAGCAGCACCGTGCACCTGGCCCGCTGGGGCGTCTCCTCCCTGCGGACCATCAGCTCGCCGTAGCGGGCGGTGGAGCGCCAGTGAACCCGGCGCAGGTCGTCGCCGTGCCGGTAGCCGCGCGGGATGACGTCGTCCTCCCCGGCCAGGGCCTGCGAGCGGTTCCGCCCGTCGCCCAGCCCCGCCGCCTCGCCCGCGAGCCGGACCGCGGGCAGCGGTTCGGTGCGGGGGATGACGGTCAGGGTGTCGTACGCGCTGAACGAGCGGGTCAGCTCGCACATCCCGAACGGGTCGCTCAGCCGCAACTGGAGCGGCCCGAGCGGATACCGCCCGCGCAGGTCCGAGCGCACCCGGTAGGACACCTCACGCCGGCCGCCCGCCTCCACCCGGTCCAGCACGAACCGGGGGCGCGGGCCGAGCACGTACGGCACGTGGTCCTGGAGCATCAGCAGACCCGTGGGGCCCCGCGACACGTTGTCCATCCGCAGGTGCACCCGCGCCTCCGAGCCCGCCGGCACCCGGGAGGGCGACAGCCGCCGGCTGGCCGCGACGCGGTAGCGCGTGCGGTGCAGCACGGCCACACAGATCAGCGGCAGCACGGCGAGGAGCAGCCCCACCCGCAGCAGGTCCGACTGCCCGAGGACATAGGCGCAGACGGCGGCGGCGATCCCGGCGGCGAAGAACGACCGCCCGCGCGTCGTCAGCCCGGACAGCGCGGCCCGCAGGCCGCCCCCGTCCTCGCCGTCCGGGGCGTCGGTCCCCCCGGGTCCCATCACAGCCGCCGTGCGCCGGGCTGCTGGCCGTAGAGCGGGCCGCCCGGCACCGGGCGTCCTCCCGCGGCCAGGCCGCCGTCCGCGGTGGGCACGGGCGTGCGCTGGAGGATCTCCAGCACGACCTGCTCCGCGGTACGGCGGTTCAACTGCGCCTGCGCCGTGGGCAGCAGACGGTGCGCCAGCACCGCCGCCGCCAGGGCCTGCACGTCGTCGGGCAGCGCGTAGTCCCGGCCGCTCAGGGCGGCCGAGGCCTTCGCCGCCCGCAGCAGGTGGAGCGTGGCGCGCGGCGAGGCGCCGAGCCTGAGGTCCGGGTGGTTACGGGTCGCGCCGACCAGCTCCACCGCGTACCGCCGCACGGAGTCGGCGACATGCACGCCGCGCACCGCGTCGATCAGCTTCACGATGTCGTGCGCGTGCGCCACCGGCTGGAGGTCGTCCAGCGGCGAGACCCCGCCGTGCACGTCCAGCATCTGCAACTCGGCCTCCGCGCTGGGGTAGCCGATCGACACCCGGGCCATGAAGCGGTCGCGCTGCGCCTCGGGGAGCGGATACGTGCCCTCCATCTCCACCGGGTTCTGGGTGGCCACCACCATGAACGGGCTGGGCAGTTCGTAGGAATGCCCGTCGATGGTGACCTGCCGCTCCTCCATCGACTCCAGCAGCGCCGACTGGGTCTTCGGGGAGGCGCGGTTGATCTCGTCGCCGATCACGATCTGCGCGAAGATCGCGCCCGGTTTGAACTCGAATTCCCGCCGCTGCTGGTCGTAGATGGACACCCCGGTGATGTCCGACGGCAGCAGGTCGGGAGTGAACTGGATACGCCGCACCGAACAGTCGATGGAGCGCGCGAGCGCCTTCGCGAGCATCGTCTTGCCCACGCCGGGGACATCTTCGATCAGAAGATGCCCCTCGGCGAGGAGCACGGTCAGCGAAAGCCGTACGACCTCAGGCTTGCCCTCGATCACACCTTCCACCGATGCGCGCACACGCTCCGCTGTGGTGGTCAGATCAGTGAGGCTCGCTCGATCGTCATAGGTCGTCACCCGGCCCTCCTCGGCCCCTTCATACGGGCCGGCGCTCATCAGACGGCCCGGCCCACCTCGAAATACGGACGCCGCCCCCGGATGGTTCCGGTGCGCCGTCACACACGCATTCTTGTTGCCGTTACCGCTTCGTGTCACTCGCCTGTGGATAAGTGGGTGGGATACGTCGGTTTTGCCGGGATATCGGGCCGGGTGACGACAGTTGGAGGGTTGGTCCGAGGCTGCTCGGACGTTTCAGGAGGCTTAGTCGGAGGCCTCGATCTCCCGCAGGAGACCCGTCTTCACGTCGAAGACAAAACCGCGGATGTCGTCCGTGTGCACCAGGAAGGGCGAGGTGCGGACCCGCCGCATCGACTGCCGTACATCCTGGTCCACATCGCGGAACGACTCGACCGCCCAGGCCGGCCGCTGGCCGACCTCGATCTCCAGGTCGTGCCGGAACTCCTCGGTGAGACTTTCCAGACCGCAGCCGGTGTGATGGATGAGGACGACGCTGCGCGTACCGAGGGCGCGCTGGCTGATGGTCAGGGAACGGATGACGTCGTCGGTGACCACGCCTCCCGCGTTCCGGATGGTATGGCAGTCGCCGAGCGCGAGGCCCAGTGCGTCGTGCAGGTCGAGCCGGGCGTCCATGCAGGCGACGACGGCGACGCGCAGCACGGGGCGGGCGTCCATGCCGGGGTCGCTGAACGCGTCGGCGTAGCGGTGGTTGGCGTCGATGAGCCGGTCGGTGACCGTCCCGCCGGTGCGGGCCGCGCCGGCGGGAGCTGCGGAGGGCTCTGCGGGGAGGTGTGCGGAAGTCGACATACGTAAGACGGTAATGGTCACAGCGCGTCGAAGCCCGCCCCAAGACAGAACAAAGAGCGTCAACGTGGCTGGATGTGAGCTACCCCACATGGGCCTGCCATGCTCACCCGATGGGGTGATCCGCGGTGTTTGGGGCGCTGTGGTGAGTGGCCCGCGCGACGCGCCAGCCGGTTGATTGACCGGAAGGGCGGGTGGACTAAAGTGACGCGAAGTTCACGGACACCTTCCGAACACATCCCGATTTCCCCCGCGTGTGCGGCGTACGTGCGGCTCGGCCTCCTCCCGCCGGCTCGGCCGGGGCCGCCGACGCCCTTCCCGGCGCCGGCGGACCTCCCCCTCCCGGACGGGCGGGACCCGGCCGTACGTACCGGCCGCGCCGGATCTGAGAGG
This sequence comes from Streptomyces sp. NPDC087420, assembly GCF_044744165.1. Classification (NCBI taxonomy): domain Bacteria; kingdom Bacillati; phylum Actinomycetota; class Actinomycetes; order Kitasatosporales; family Streptomycetaceae; genus Streptomyces; species Streptomyces sp. NPDC087420. Next base: position 216,820 of record NZ_JBIUXU010000004.1, on the reverse strand, counting down.
GGCGCATGAACCAGGCCCGACACGTACCGGTGATGCTCCAGCGGTGCCTGGACCTGCTGGCCCCCGCCCTCGACCGCCCCGGCGCCGTCGTCGTCGACGGCACCCTGGGCCTCGGCGGCCACAGCGAGGCGCTGCTCACGGCGTTCCCGGCCGTCCGGCTGGTCGCGCTCGACCGCGACAAGGAAGCCCTCCGGCTCTCCGGCGAGCGGCTCGCCCCCTACGGCGACCGCGCCACGCTCGTCCACGCCGTCTCCCACGAACTCCCCGAGGTCCTGGACCGGCTGCGCATCCCCAAGGTCCAGGGCGTCCTCTTCGACCTCGGCGTCTCCTCCATGCAGCTGGACGAGGCCGGGCGCGGCTTCGCGTACGCCCACGACGCCCCGCTCGACATGCGGATGGACCAGTCCGCCGGCATCAGCGCCGCCGAGGTCCTCAACACCTATCCGCCCGGTGAGCTGGTACGGATCCTGCGCGCGTACGGCGAGGAGAAACAGGCCAAGCGCATCGTCTCCGCGGTCGTCAAGGAACGCGAGAAGGAACCCTTCACCAAGAGCGCCCGGCTCGTCGCCCTGATCCGCGACGCGCTGCCGCAGGCGGCCATGCGCACCGGTGGCAATCCGGCCAAGCGCACCTTCCAGGCCCTGCGCATCGAGGTCAACGGCGAACTCTCCGCGCTGGAGTCCTCACTGCCCGCCGCCGTCAGGGCCCTCGACGTCGGCGGCCGCATCGCCGTCCTCTCCTACCAGTCGCTGGAGGACCGGGTCGTCAAACAGGTCTTCGCGGCGGGCGCCGCCAACACCGCGCCCCCCGGACTGCCCGTCGTCCCCGAGCGCTACCAGCCCCGCCTCAGACTCCTCACCCGCGGCGCCGAACTTCCCACGGAGGAGGAGATCGCCGACAACCGGCGCTCCGCCTCCGCCCGGCTGCGGGGGGCGGAGAGGATCCGGGAGGACGTGTCGTGAGCGGACCGGCCAAGCAGTTGAAGGGGCGCGCCGCGCGGCTCGCCCGGATGATGCCCGCCGGGGCGACCTCGGCGGCCCGTACCCCCTTCGTCCTGCTGGTCGTCCTGCTCCTCGGCGGCGGCCTGATCACCCTGCTGCTCCTCAACTCCTCGCTCAACGAGGGCTCGTTCCGGCTCAGCGAGCTGAGGAAACAGACCACCGACCTCACCGACGAGCAGCAGGCGCTGCAACGGGACGTCGACGACCACTCCGCGCCCGACGCCCTGGGCCGCCGGGCCCGCGAGCTGGGCATGGTCCCCGGCGGCAGCCCCGCCTTCCTCGACCCCGACGGGACCGTCCGCGGGGTCCCCGAACGGGCCGAGGCGCTGCCCCCCGTACAGCCCTCGGTGCTGGAGCAGCCCGCCCCCGCGACACCGCCCCCCGGCTCCACCGTGCCCGTACCGGCTCCGAACGTCCCCGCCCCGGACCCGTCCGCCACCCCCACCCCCACGGCCTCCGCGCCCGTGCCCACCCCCGGCGCCCCCGCCCCGACGACCTCCGGCAGGTGACGCAGTGCCCCCCAAGGAACCACCGCACCGCCGGGTCCCCGGCCCCGCCAGGACCGGGAACGCCGCGCGCCCCCGGACCCCCGGCCACCCCGCCCCGCCCCGCCGCCGCGCCGGCGCCCGCCCGCCCAACCGGATCAGGCTCGGCAACCCCCGCCCCCGGCTGCGCCTGGTCAGCCTCGGCCTCACCCTCGTGATGCTCGTGTTCGTCGTACGGCTGCTCCAGGTGCAGGCCGTCGACGCCCGCGCGTACGCCGCCAAGGCGGAGAAGAGCCGCTACCTCAGCCACACCCTGGAGGCGGAGCGCGGCGAGATCACCGACCGCTCCGGGATCGCCCTCGCCGACAGCGTCGACGCCTACGACATCACCGCCGACCCGCTGATGTTCACCCCCGACTCCACCCAGGTCCCCGACGCCCCCGAACAGGCCGCCGCACTCCTCGCCCCGATCCTCGGCGTCGACACCGGCGACCTGATCACCAAGCTCAAGACCCCCAAGTCCCGCTACGCCGTGCTGGCCCGCCGCCAGACCCCGCAGGTCTGGAACCAGATCAAGGACCTCAAGAGCGTCCTCGCCAGCAAGGCGAGCAAGGCCAACCAGGGCGTGCCCCCGAAGATGGCGCGGAGCAGCGTCCTGGCCGGTGTCTTCCAGGAGGCCAGCAGCAAGCGGATCTACCCCAACGGCGATCTCGCCGCCGGGATACTGGGCTACGTCAACGCCGCCGGCCACGGCGCCGGCGGGGTGGAGTCCATGCTGGACAAGGAGCTGGCGGGCGAGGACGGACAGGTCACCTTCGCCCAGTCCGGCGGGCACCGCGTGCCCACCGCGACCTCCAGGGAGAAGCCCGCCGTGCCCGGCTCCGGCATCGAGCTGACCATCGACCGGGACATCCAGTGGGCCGCCCAGCAGGCCATCGCCGACCAGGTCCAGAAGTCCAAGGCCGACCGCGGTTACGTGGTGGTCCAGGACACCAGGACCGGCGAGGTCCTGGCCATGGCCAACGCCCCCGGCTTCGACCCGAACGACTTCTCCGAGGCCAAGGCGGCCGACATGGGCAACGCCGCGCTCCAGGACGCGTACGAACCCGGCTCCACCGCCAAGATCATGTCCATGGCCGCCGTACTGGAGGAAGGCGTCGCCACCCCGCTGACCCACGTCGTCGTCCCCAACCGGCTGCACCGCGGCGACCGGCTCTTCAAGGACGACATCGACCACCCCACCTGGAACCTGACCCTCAACGGCGTCCTCGCCAAGTCCAGCAACATCGGCACGATCCTGGCGACGGGACAGCTCGGCACGACCCAGGAGAAGGCCAACCAGGTCCTCTACTCGTACCTGGACAAGTTCGGCATCGGCCGGCCCACCGGGCTAAACTATCCCGGGGAGACCCAGGGCATCCTCGCCGAGCCGCAGGACTGGTCGACCTCGCAGCAGTTCACCATCCCCTTCGGCCAGGGACTCTCCCTCAACGCCATGCAGGCCGCGTCGGTCTACTCGACCATCGCCAACGGCGGCGTACGGACCGAGCCCACCCTCATCCGCGGCACGAAGGGCCCCGACGGCCGCTTCACCCCGGCCCCCGCGCCCAAGAAGACCCGGGTCGTCAGCGAGAAGACCGCCAAGACCGTCGCCACCATGCTGGAGTCGGTCGTCGGCAACGAGGAAGGCACCGGCACCAAGGCCCGTATCCCCGGCTACCGCGTCGCGGGCAAGACGGGTACGGCCAACCGGGTCGATCCCGAGCTGGGCCGCTACAAGGGCTACACCGCCTCCTTCGCGGGCTTCGCGCCCTCGGACGACCCGCGGATCACCGTCTACTGCGCCATCCAGAACCCGACCACGGGCAGCTACTTCGGCGGCCAGATCTGCGGACCCATCTACAAGAAGGTCATGGAGTTCGCGCTCAAGACCTTGCAGGTCGAACCGACCGGAACCGCCCCCGCCCGACTGCCGGTCACCTTCTAGACGGGCCGGCCCACAGCCGGCCCGTCGCCGCCCGGCGCGTGACCCCAGGGAAAGCCCCAGTGACAACCATCACCCCCGATTCCGGGAACCGCCCCACCCCTCCCGACGGCCCCGACGGCACGGGCCGCTCACTTGGCCCGCGCCCCTCCGGGCCCGGTACGCTCACCGCCGTGCCACACGCTGATCAGTACAGAACCGCCCCCGAGGACGCCCCTGTGAACCAGCCGGGGGCGCCCCGTCCGGACCGGGTCCGGCCCACCTCCCTCGCCGAGCTCGCCGTCAGGCTGGGCGCCGAGGCGGCCCCGGGCGCCGCACCGGACGCCTCACCGGGACCCGGTGCGGCGACGGGCATCACCCACGACTCACGGGCGGTACGGCCCGGCGACGTGTACGCGGCCCTCGCCGGGGCCCGCGTCCACGGCGCCGACTTCGCCGCCCAGGCGGCGGGACTCGGCGCCGCCGCGATCCTGACCGACCCCGCCGGGGCCGAGCGGGCCGCGGCCACCGGACTGCCCGTCCTGGTCGTCCCCGACCCCAGGGGCAGCATGGGCGAGCTGGCCGCCGAGATCTACGGACGGCCCGGCGAGGACCTGCTCCAGATCGGCATCACCGGCACCTCGGGCAAGACCACCACGGCGTACCTGGTCGAGGGCGGGCTGCGCGCGGCGGGCCACCGTACCGGCCTGATCGGCACCGTCGAGATGCGCATCGACGACAAACGCATCAAGTCCGAGCGCACCACCCCCGAGGCCACCGACCTCCAGGCCCTCTTCGCCGTCATGCGCGAACGCGGCGTCAGGTCGGTCGCCATGGAGGTCTCCAGCCACGCCCTGGTCCTCGGCCGGGTCGACGGCTGTGTCTTCGACGTGGCGGTGTTCAACAACCTCAGCCCGGAGCACATGGAGTTCCACTCCGGCATGGAGGACTACTTCCAGGCCAAGGCCCAGCTGTTCACCCCCCGGCGCAGCCGCCTCGGCGTCGTGAACCTGGACGACACCTACGGCCGCCGGCTCGTCACGGAGGCGACCGTCCCGGTCACGACCTTCTCCGCCGAAGGACGCCAGGACGCCGACTGGCGCGCCGAGGACGTCGAGATCGGCGCCCAGGGCTCGTCCTTCACCGCCGTCGGCCCCCAGGGGCAGCGGGTACGGGCCGCCGCGCCCCTGCCGGGACCGTTCAACGTCGCCAACACCCTCGCGGCGATCGTCACCCTGGCCGTGGCCGGGATCGACCCGCAGACCGCCGCCGACGGCATCGCCGCCGTCCCCGGGGTGCCGGGCCGCCTGGAGCGCGTGGACGCGGGACAGCCCTACCTCGCCGTCGTCGACTACGCCCACAAGACGGACGCCGTCGAATCGGTCCTGCGCTCCCTGCGCAAGGTCACCAAGGGCAAGGTGCACCTCGTCCTCGGCTGCGGCGGCGACCGCGACGAGACCAAGCGCGGGCCGATGGGCGCCGCCGCCGCCCGGCTCGCCGACACCGCCGTCCTGACCTCCGACAACCCCCGCTCCGAGGACCCCCTCGCGATCCTCGCCGCCATGCTCGCGGGCGCCGTCGGGGTACCCCTCGCCGAGCGCGGCGACATCCTGGTCGACGCCGACCGGGCCTCCGCCATCGCCACCGCGGTCTCCCGCGCCCGGGCCGACGACACCGTCCTGATCGCCGGCAAGGGCCACGAGCAGGGCCAGGACATCGCCGGAGTGGTACGGCCCTTCGACGACCGCCTGGTCCTGCGCGACGCCCTCGTACGCTCCCTCGGCCACGCGCCCGACCGCGGCGCCGCCGGTGACGAGCCCCGCCCCGAGAACAACAGTCAGGGATGACCCAGTGATCGCCCTCTCCCTCAGCGAGATCGCCGCCATCGTCGGCGGGCAGTCGCACGACATACCGGATCCGGCGGTCCGGGTCACCGGACCCGTCGTCATCGACTCCCGCGCGGTGGAGAAAGGCAGCCTCTTCGCCGCCTTCGCCGGCGAGCGGGTCGACGGCCACGACTACGCGCGGGGCGCCGTCGAGGAGGGTGCGGTGGCCGTCCTGGCCACCCGCGCCCTCCCGGGCGTCCCCGTGATCGTCGTCGACGACGTCGTCCAGGCCCTCGGCGCCCTCGCCCGCGCCGTCGTCGAACGCCTCGGCGCCACCACCGTCGCGCTCACCGGCTCCGCCGGCAAGACCAGCACCAAGGACCTCATCGCCCAGCTGCTCCGCACGAAGGGACCCACGGTCTGGCCGGACGGGAACCTGAACAACGAGATCGGCGTCCCGCTGACCGCCCTGCGCGCCGTCGAGGACACCCGCTACCTCGTCCTGGAGATGGGCGCCCGGTACCTCGGGGACATCCGCTACCTCACCGGACTCGTCCCACCCCGGATCGGCCTCGTCCTCAACGTCGGTACCGCGCACATCGGCGAGTTCGGCGGCCGCGAGCAGATCGCCGAGGCGAAGGGCGAGATGGTCGAGTCCCTGCCGCCCGCCGCCGGCGGTGGGGTGGCCGTCCTCAACGCCGACGATCCCCTCGTGCGCGCGATGAAATCCCGTACCGAAGCACGCGTGATCCTCTTTGGAGAGTCAGACGAAGCAGACGTACAGGCAGAGAACGTGCGCCTCACAGCCACCGGACAGCCCGCGTTCCGCCTTCGAACACCCTCCGGGTGCAGGGACGTGACGCTGCGGCTGTACGGTGAGCACCACGTGTCGAACGCGCTCGCCGCGGCCGCCGTCGCCCATGAGTTGGGCATGTCCGTCGACGAGATCGCCGAAGCGCTCTCCGAGGCGGGAACCCTCTCCCGCTGGCGTATGGAGGTCACCGAGCGCGCGGACGGCGTGACGATCGTCAACGACGCCTACAACGCGAACCCCGAATCCATGAGAGCCGCGCTCCGTGCGCTGGCCGCCATGGGCGGTGCCTCACGGGCCGAGGGGGGGCGTACCTGGGCGGTGCTCGGCCCGATGGCCGAGCTCGGGGACGAATCGCTCGCCGAGCACGACGCGGTCGGACGGCTCGCCGTCCGGCTCAACGTCAGCAAGCTCGTGGCGGTCGGGGGCAGGGAAGCGTCCTGGCTGCGACTGGGCGCTTACAACGAGGGTTCGTGGGGTGAGGAGTCGGTGCACGTGTCCGACGCACAGGCGGCGGTCGATCTGTTGCGCAGTGAACTGCGTCCGGGAGACGTCGTGCTGGTGAAGGCTTCCAGGTCGGCAGGTCTTGAGAGGGTCGCCCTGGCACTCCTCGAGAGCACCACCGAGGGCGAGGTCTCCGGCCGATGAGGCAGATCCTCTTCGCGGGAGCCATCGGGCTCTTCCTGACCCTGATCGGCACACCGCTGCTGATCAAGCTCCTGGCCCGCAAGGGATACGGGCAGTTCATCAGGGACGACGGCCCGCGCAGCCACGGCAGCAAGCAGGGCACGCCCACCATGGGCGGCATCGCCTTCATCATGGCCACGCTGATCGCCTACGCCCTGGCGAAGGTGATCACGGGCGAGAACCCCACCTTCTCGGGTGTGCTGGTCCTGTTCCTGATGGCGGGGATGGGACTGGTCGGGTTCCTCGACGACTACATCAAGATCGTGAAGCAGCGGTCGCTGGGCCTGCGGGCCAAGGCCAAGATGGCGGGCCAGCTGATCGTCGGCATCGCCTTCGCGGTGCTCTCGCTCCAGTTCGCCGACACCCAGGGGCTCACCCCGGCCTCCACCAAGCTCTCGTTCGTCACGGACTTCGGCTGGTCGATCGGCCCGGTGCTGTTCGTGGTCTGGGCGCTGTTCATGATCCTCGCGATGTCCAACGGCGTGAACCTGACGGACGGTCTGGACGGCCTGGCCACCGGCGCGTCCGTGATGGTCTTCGGCGCGTACACCTTCATCGGGCTCTGGCAGTTCCAGGAGTCCTGTGCCAACGCGGTGACGCTGACCAACCCCAACGCCTGTTTCGAGGTACGGGATCCACTGGACCTCGCGGTCGTCGCCTCCGCCCTGATGGGCTCCTGCTTCGGCTTCCTGTGGTGGAACACCTCACCCGCCAAGATCTTCATGGGTGACACCGGGTCACTCGCGCTCGGCGGCGCCCTCGCGGGCCTCGCCATCTGCTCCCGTACGGAGTTCCTGATCGCGCTCCTCGGCGGGCTCTTCGTCCTGATCACGATGTCCGTCGTGATCCAGGTCGGCTCCTTCAAGATGACCCGCAAGCGGGTCTTCCGCATGGCTCCCCTCCAGCACCACTTCGAACTCAAGGGGTGGTCCGAGGTCCTTGTCGTGGTCCGCTTCTGGATCATCCAGGGCATGTGCGTGATCGTGGGCCTCGGCCTCTTCTACGCGGGCTGGGCGGCGGACAAGTGATCCGGTCCGACAAGTGATCCGGACGGTCGAGTGAACAAGGCGGTCACGTGAACTGGCAGGGCAAGCGGGTCACCGTCGCGGGTCTCGGAGTCTCCGGGATCCCGGCGGCCCGGGTGCTGCGCGGCCTCGGCGCCGAGGTCACCGTCGTCAACGACGGCGACGACGAACGGTCCCGTACCCAGGCCGCCGGGTTGGCGGAACTGGGCGTCACGGTCCGGCTCGGCGACGGGGACACCCTGCCCGCCGGTACGGAACTGGTCGTCACCGCTCCCGGCTGGCGGCCGGACAAGCCGCTGTTCACGGCCGCCGCCGAGGCCGGGGTGGAGATCTGGGGCGACGTCGAGCTGGCCTGGCGGCTGCGGGGGCCCGGCGCGGCCCCCTGGCTCGCCGTCACCGGCACCAACGGCAAGACGACCACCGTCAGGATGCTCGCCTCGATCCTGACGGCGGCGGGACTGCGCACGGCCGCCGTCGGCAACATCGGCGTCTCGCTCCTGGACGCCGTGGCCGGCGGCGAGACGTACGACGTGCTCGCCGTCGAACTCTCCAGCTACCAGCTGCACTGGGCGCCGAGCCTGCGCGCCCACTCCGCCGCCGTGCTCAACCTCGCGCCCGACCACCTCGACTGGCACGGCTCCATGGAGGCGTACGCCGCCGACAAGGGCCGCATCTACGAGGGCAACCGGATCGCGTGCGTCTACAACGCGGCCGACCCGGCGACCGAGGACCTCGTCCGCGCCGCCGACGTCGAGGAGGGCTGCCGGGCGATCGGCTTCACCCTCGGTACGCCGGGGCCCTCCCAACTCGGCGTCGTGGACGGCATCCTGGTCGACCGCGCCTTCGTGGAGAACCGCCGGGACCAGGCCCAGGAGCTGGCCCACGTCTCGGACGTCGACCCGCCGGCCCCGCACAACATCGCCAACGCCCTCGCGGCGGCGGCCCTCGCCCGCGCGTACGGCGTCGGGCCCACCGCCGTACGCGACGGGCTGCGCGCCTTCCGTCCCGACCCGCACCGGATCGAACTGGTCGCGCGGACCGGCGACGTCACGTACATCGACGACTCCAAGGCGACCAACACCCATGCCGCGGAGGCGTCCCTGGCGGCCTACGACCCGATCGTCTGGATCGCGGGCGGCCTCGCCAAAGGCGCGACCTTCGACGACCTGGTCTCCGGGTCCGCGAAGCGGCTGCGCGCGGTGGTCCTGATCGGCGCCGACCGTGCGCTGATCCGGGAAGCCCTCGCGCGACACGCCCCCGAAGTCCCGGTGGTCGACCTCGACCGGACCGACACTGGAGCGATGCTGGCCGCCGTCCGCGAAGCGGCACGGCTCGCTCAGCCGGGGGACACCGTACTGCTGGCCCCCGCCTGCGCCTCGATGGACATGTTCACCAACTACAACAAGCGAGGCGAGGCGTTCGCGGACGCCGTCCGCGCACTCGCCGCCGAGCACGCCTGACCGGCCCGGCCCCCCGTGCCGTGCCGAGCTGTCCCGGGGACCCGGCCGCGGCACCCGTGCCGCGGCCCCCGGGCCTCCGGCAGCCGCGCCAGGCACGACTGGAGGGGACAGCGACGATGCCGGCCGACGACACCGTGGGACGGGACCCGCGCCCCGCGCCACGCGGAGCGGGCCTGACGGGCACTCCCGCCCTCGCGGGGGTGCCCGGCGCGGGAACGGGACCCGGCGACGGCGCGGAGGCCGCAGCGGGGTCCCTGGCCGTACCGGGCCCCCTCGCCAGGATCGCCGTCCTGGCGGGCCTCGGCCGCACCTCGGACCCCGGCCGGCTCGCCCGCCCGGGCCGGCCCTCCCGCCCCGGCCGCCTCCCCGGCGCGAGCCGCTTCCCGGGTACGAGCCGCCTGCCCGCGCTCGCGCTGCGCGGCAAGGCCCCCGGAGCGCCCGTACGGCGTCCCCCCGCCGCCCGCGGAAGGGGGAGCGGCACCCGCGCCCCCCGGCCGCCCCGGGGCGGCGGGATCAGGCGCAGGTTCGAACAGGCCAGGCGCACCTGGGACCGCCCGCTCACCGCGTACTACCTGATCCTCGGCAGCAGTCTGCTGATCACCGTCCTCGGACTGGTGATGGTGTACTCCGCCTCGATGATCAAGGCGCTGGAGCTGTCGCTGCCCGGCGCGTACTTCTTCCGCAAGCAGCTGTTCGCGGCCGGCATCGGCACCGCGCTGCTGCTGGTCGCCTCCCGCATGCCGGCCAAGCTCCACCGCGCCTTCTCCTACCCGCTGCTCGTCGGCACGGTCTTCCTCATGGCCCTGGTCCAGGTCCCCGGGATAGGGCAGTCCGTCAACGGTAACCAGAACTGGCTCTCCGTAGGAGGCCCCTTCCAGCTCCAGCCCAGCGAGTTCGGCAAGCTGGCGCTGATCCTGTGGGGGGCCGACCTGCTCGCCCGCAAACAGGACAAGCGGCTGCTCTCGCAGTGGAAGCACCTGCTGGTGCCGCTGGTCCCGGTCGCCTTCATGCTGCTCGGGCTGATCATGCTCGGCGGTGACATGGGTACGGCGATCATCCTCACCGCGATCCTCTTCGGCCTGCTGTGGCTGGCCGGGGCGCCCACCCGGCTCTTCGGCGGGGTGCTCGGCCTCGCGGGCGTGGTCGGGTTCATCCTGATCAAGACCAACGAGAACCGGTTGTCCCGGTTCTCCTGCGTGGGGGCGATCGACGTCGGCCCCAACGGCGAGTGCTTCCAGGCCGTGCACGGCATCTATGCTCTTGCCTCCGGCGGATGGTTCGGTTCCGGGCTCGGCGCCAGTGTGGAAAAGTGGGGCCAACTTCCCGAACCGCACACCGACTTCATCTTCGCCGTCACAGGGGAGGAACTGGGGCTGGTGGGGACGCTGTCGGTGCTCGCCCTGTTCGCGGCTCTAGGCTATGCGGGTATCCGCGTGGCCGGACGCACGGAGGATCCCTTCGTGAGGTACGCCGCGGGAGGTGTCACCACGTGGATCACGGCCCAGGCCGTGGTCAACATCGGTGCGGTGCTCGGTCTGCTGCCGATCGCCGGAGTCCCGCTGCCGCTGTTCTCCTACGGAGGATCGGCTCTGCTGCCGACCATGTTCGCCGTCGGGCTGCTGATCGCCTTCGCACGGGACGATCCCGCCGCGAAGGCGGCCCTGGCCATGCGGCAGCCTGTCTTCAGCAGGAAGCGGGCCGGGGTGAGATGGAAGACGATGAGACGGCGCGTCAAGAAGCGTCCGTCCGGAGAGCGGTGAATTTCGGTGCATGTCGTACTCGCCGGTGGGGGGACCGCCGGCCACATCGAGCCCGCGCTCGCCCTCGCGGACGCCCTGCGCAGGCAGGACCCCACCGTGGGGATCACGGCCCTCGGCACGGAGCGCGGCCTGGAGACCAGGCTCGTTCCCGAGCGGGGGTACGAACTGGGACTCATCCCGGCCGTACCGCTGCCGCGCCGCCCCACACCCGAGCTGATCACCGTCCCGGGACGGCTCCGCGGCACGATCAAGGCCGCCGAGCAGATCCTGGAGCGCACGAAGGCCGACTGCGTCGTCGGCTTCGGCGGCTATGTCGCGCTGCCCGGCTACCTCGCCGCCAAGCGGCTGGGCGTGCCGATCATCGTCCACGAGGCCAACGCCAGGCCGGGCCTCGCCAACAAGATCGGGTCGCGGTACGCGGCGGCGGTCGCCGTCTCCACGCCGGACAGCAAGCTGCGGGGCGCCCGGTACATCGGCATCCCGCTGCGCCGGACGATCGCCACCCTCGACCGCGCCCGGGTCCGTCCCGAGGCGCGCGCGGCCTTCGGCCTCGACCCCAACCTGCCGACCCTGCTCGTCTCCGGCGGCTCCCAGGGCGCACGCCGGCTCAACGAGGTGGTGCAGCAGGTCGCTCCGGTGCTCCAGCGCTCCGGAATCCAGATCCTGCACGCGGTCGGTCCGAAGAATGAATTGCCGCATGTGGACAACATGCCCGGAATGCCGCCCTATATCCCGGTACCGTATGTGGACCGGATGGACCTCGCGTACGCGGCGGCGGACATGATGCTCTGCCGTGCGGGCGCGATGACCGTCGCCGAACTCACCGCCGTCGGGCTGCCCGCCGCCTATGTGCCGTTGCCCATCGGCAACGGCGAACAGCGGCTCAACGCCCAGCCGGTGGTGAAGGCGGGCGGTGGACTGCTCGTCGACGACGCCGAACTGACGCCCCAGTGGGTGCAGGGCAACGTGCTGCCGGTGCTCGCCGATCCGCACCGGCTGTACGAGATGTCCCGCGCGGCCGCCGAGTTCGGCCGCCGGGACGCGGATGATCTGCTTGTCGGCATGGTGTACGAGGCGATTGCCGCACGCCGGCAGGCGTAGCGCGCCGCGAGGCGCCGAACCAGGGAGGCAGGAGCGTGGCCGGACCGACGACCGCCGCACGGGACGCGCGGGCGCAGGCGGAGTCCGGCCGCCCCGGACCGGGCGGCTCCCCGCCCGGCCGCCGCTTCCGGCTCCCCGGCCGGTACGTGCTGATCGCCCTGGCCGCCGGGACCGTCCTGGCCGCCGCCGGGATCTGGGTGCTGTACGGCTCGCACTGGCTGCGGGTCGAGCGGGTGAGCACGTCCGGCACGGACGTGCTCACCGTCGCGCAGGTGGAGGAGGCGGCCGCCGTACCGATCGGGTCGCCGCTCGTCTCCGTGGACACCGGCGCGATCGAGGAGCGGCTCCGGCGGAGGCTGCCGCGGATCGAAACGGTCGAGGCGACCCGGTCGTGGCCGCACGGAATCGGTCTGAAAGTGACCGAACGTCAGCCGGTACTGCTGATCGAAAAGGGCGGAAAGTTCATCGAAGTGGACTCCGGCGGTACTCGTTTCGCCACCGTCGGGAAGGCCCCGGAGGGCGTGCCCCTACTGAAATTGACGGGGAAACAGCCGACGGGGCAGCAGCGCTTCCCGGCGGACCGGCTGACCCGCGAGGCCGTACGGGTCAGGAGCGAACTCCCCGGGAAAGTCGCCGCGGACACCAGGGCGGTCCGGGTGCGTTCGTACGACTCGATCTCCCTGGAGTTGACCGGCGGACGTACGGTGATGTGGGGAAGCGGCGAGGACGGCGCGGCCAAGGCGCGTGCGCTCACCGCTCTCATGAAAGCAGCCCCTGAGGCGGGCCACTTCGACGTCAGCGCGCCCACCGCGCCCGCCTCGTCAAGGAGTTGACGCTCATATGTGCTGGCCAGCACCCTGGTTGGTCAGCGCTATGGGTGATCACATAGGGTGAAAAGAAAAACGGGAGGTTCGGCGTGTTCGTTGAACGTGCGCCACTTGTCGACTTAGTGTCCTGTTCGGAAGAGTCCTAGAAGCGGACACACAGGTAACCCTGAACTTTCGACGTCAGGGTTTGGGTCGGCGTTCCGGACCGTCCCATCGGCATCAGTCTCGCAGCGCGACTTCAGCGAAGCGACGACACGTAACTCGAGGCGAGAGGCCTTCGACGTGGCAGCACCGCAGAACTACCTCGCAGTCATCAAGGTCATCGGTGTCGGCGGCGGTGGTGTCAATGCCATCAACCGAATGATCGAGGTCGGTCTCAAGGGCGTCGAGTTCATCGCGATCAACACTGACGCGCAAGCCCTGTTGATGAGCGACGCCGACGTCAAGCTCGACGTCGGCCGCGAACTCACCCGGGGCCTCGGCGCCGGAGCCAATCCGGCGGTCGGTCGCAAGGCGGCAGAGGACCACCGTGAGGAGATCGAGGAGGTCCTCAAGGGGGCCGACATGGTCTTCGTCACCGCAGGCGAGGGAGGCGGCACCGGCACCGGTGGCGCGCCCGTGGTCGCCGCCATCGCGCGTTCGCTGGGCGCCCTCACGATCGGTGTGGTCACCCGCCCGTTCACCTTCGAGGGCCGCCGCCGCGCGAACCAGGCGGAGGACGGCATCGCCGAACTCCGCGAAGAGGTCGACACCCTCATCGTCATCCCCAACGACCGGCTGCTGTCCATCTCGGACCGCCAGGTCAGCGTGCTGGACGCCTTCAAGTCGGCCGACCAGGTGCTGCTCTCGGGTGTCCAGGGCATCACCGATCTGATCACCACACCGGGTCTGATCAACCTCGACTTCGCCGACGTCAAGTCCGTGATGTCCGAGGCGGGATCGGCGCTCATGGGCATCGGTTCGGCCCGCGGCGACGACCGCGCGGTGGCCGCCGCCGAGATGGCGATCTCCTCGCCCCTGCTCGAAGCGTCCATCGACGGCGCCCGCGGTGTCCTGCTCTCCATCTCCGGCGGCTCCGACCTCGGTCTCTTCGAGATCAACGAGGCGGCGCAGCTCGTGAGCGAGGCCGCCCACCCCGAGGCCAACATCATCTTCGGCGCCGTCATCGACGACGCCCTGGGCGACGAGGTGCGGGTCACCGTGATCGCGGCGGGCTTCGACGGCGGACAGCCGCCGACGCGCCGCGAGACCGTGCTCGGCGCCGGCAAGCGCGAGGAGCAGCAGGCCCCGCCGCGGTCCGCGGACAGCGGCCGGTCCACCGGCGGACTCGGTACGGTCCCGCCGCGCGACGACAGCCCGGCCAAGCCGGAACCGGCGCAGGCGCTCAACGAGAAGCCGCTCCCGCCGGTCGGCTCGCCGCACGTCCCGCCGGCCCGTCCGTACCAGGACACCCAGGTCGAAGAGCTGGATGTTCCGGACTTCTTGAAGTGATAGAGCGGCAGGACACCGAGAGCGGCGCGCACTTCGCCTTCACCGACAGGTGGGGCGGGGTGAGCGCCGTTCCGTACGAACAGCTCAATCTGGGCGGCGCGGTCGGCGACGACCCGGCCGCCGTACGGACCAACCGCGAACTCGCGGCGAAGTCCCTGGGCCTCGATCCGGGGCGGGTGGTCTGGATGAACCAGGTGCACGGCCGCGAGGTCGCGGTCGTGGACGGCCCGTGGCACGCGGCGGACGCGACGTTCCCCGCGGGCCCCGCGGCCCCCTCGGACATTCCGCCCGTCGACGCCCTCGTCACCGCGCGCGGTGGACTCGCCCTCGCCGTACTCACCGCGGACTGCGTGCCCGTGCTGCTGGCCGACCCGGTCGCCGGGATCGCGTCCGCCGCCCACGCCGGGCGCCCCGGGCTGGTCGCGGGGGTCGTGCCGGCCGCCGTCGAGGCCATGGTCGCGCTCGGCGCCGAACCGTCCCGGATCACCGCCCGTACCGGACCGGCCGTCTGCGGACGCTGCTACGAGGTCCCGGCGGCCCTGCGCGACGACGTCGCCGCGGTCGTACCGGAGTCCTGGGCCGAGACCAGCTGGGGCACCCCGGCCGTCGACGTCGTCGCGGGCGTACACGCGCAGCTCGGCGCGGTCGGGATCCAGGACCGGGGGCGTTCGGACTTCTGCACCCGCGAGTCGGGCGACCACTTCTCGTACCGCCGCGACCGCACCACGGGCCGGCTCGCCGGCTACGTCTGGCTCGACGGCCCGGACGGCACGGCATGACGGACCGCGGAACCGAACTCGCCGCCAACCTCGCGAAGGTGGAGGACCGGATCGCCGGCGCCTGCGCCGCCGCCGGGCGCGCGCGGGAGGAGGTGACCCTGATCGTGGTCACCAAGACCTACCCCGCGAGCGACGTCCGGATCCTGCACGGGCTGGGGGTGCGGGAGGTCGCCGAGAACCGCGACCAGGACGCCGGGCCCAAGGCCGCCGCCTGCCAGGATTTGTCGTTGACGTGGCACTTCGTCGGCCAGTTGCAGACGAACAAGGTCCGTTCCGTGGCGGGTTACGCCGATGTCGTGCAGTCTGTCGACCGGGTGAAGCTCGTTTCCGCCCTCTCCGCCGCGGCGGTCCGGGCGGAGCGCGAACTGGTCTGCCTGATCCAGGTCGCGCTCGACGCCGGTTCGGGCGAGCGCGGCGCGAGAGGGGGTGCGGCGCCCGACGGGATCGAGGAGTTGGCCACCGCGCTGGCCGGTGCGCCGGGTCTGCGGCTCGGCGGTCTGATGACTGTGGCGCCGCTGGCCGGACCGTACGCGGGACGGCAACAGGAGGCGTTCGAGCGGCTGCTGGAATTCTCATCCCGCCTGCGCGCGGACCATCCGGCTGCGAACATGGTGTCAGCAGGGATGAGTGCGGACCTCGAAGCAGCCGTCATGGCCGGAGCGACACATGTACGCGTCGGTACGGCGGTGCTCGGAGACCGACCTCGGCTCGGGTAACGTCGCGAAGCAAGTCGGACCACAGCAGAAAATATGGTCATTCCCGCCGATGGGCGGGTGGACCGAGTGGATCGCGGGCACTTGGTGACGAGGCCGATCCACCACAGAGCGGAGGACTCAGAGCATGGCCGGCGCGATGCGCAAGATGGCGGTCTACCTCGGCCTCGTGGAGGACGATGGGTACGACGGCCGGGGCTTTGACCCCGACGACGATTTCGAACCCGAGCCGGAGCCCGAGCGGGAGCACCGGCGCCACCAGCCCGTGCACCAGCAGGAGCGGGAAGAACCGGTGCGGATGGTCCAACCACCCGCGCAGCGCGAGCGCGAGCCGGTGCCCCTAGCGGTAGAAAACGGACGTCCGGCGCGAATCGCCCCCGTGGCATCCATCACACCTGAACGTCCGAGCCTGGAGAAGAACGCACCGGTGATCATGCCCAAGGTCGTGTCCGAGCGGGAGCCCTACCGCATCACCACGCTGCACCCGAGGACCTACAACGAGGCCCGTACCATCGGGGAACACTTCCGTGAGGGCACGCCTGTCATCATGAATCTCACGGAGATGGACGACACGGACGCGAAGCGACTTGTCGACTTTGCCGCGGGTCTTGTCTTCGGTCTCCATGGCAGCATTGAACGGGTGACGCAGAAGGTGTTCCTGCTGTCTCCTGCTAACGTCGATGTCACGGCGGAGGACAAGGCCCGCATCGCAGAGGGCGGATTCTTCAACCAGAGCTGAGAACACGGCACCGGGAACGACCCGGTCGCAGGGCGGGAACGATCCGGTCGCAAGGCCGGACCGGGGACCAGGGGAGAGGGAAGCACGGGATGGGCGTCGCACTAGAGGTGATCTACATCGTTCTGGTGTGTTTCCTCGTCGTGCTTATTTTCCGGCTGGTCATGGACTACGTCTTCCAGTTCGCCCGCTCGTGGCAACCCGGCAAGGCGATGGTGGTCGTCCTGGAGGCCACCTACACTGTCACCGATCCACCGCTCAAGCTTCTGCGGCGGTTCATTCCGCCGCTGCGTCTCGGGGGCGTGGCACTCGACCTGTCCTTCTTCGTTCTGATGATCATCGTGTACATCCTCATCTCGGTCGTGAGCGGTCTCGCGACGTGAGCGACCTGGTGAGGGGAATGTGAACGATACGGTCTTGCCGACTGCCGACGACTACGTAGAGGTGAAGAAGAGATGCCGTTGACCCCCGAGGACGTGCGGAACAAGCAGTTCACGACCGTCCGCCTCCGAGAAGGCTACGACGAGGACGAGGTCGATGCCTTTCTAGACGAGGTCGAGGCCGAACTGACGCGCCTCCTTCGTGAGAACGAGGATCTGCGCGCCAAGCTGGCCGCCGCCACGCGTGCCGCCGCGCAGAACCAGCAGCAGCAAGGCATGCGCAAGCCCCCCGAACAGCAGGATCGGCCCGGCGCCCCGGTGCCCGCCGCCATATCCGGACCGCCGCAGCAGCAGCAGCCCCCGCAGATGGGCCCGCCCCAGCTGCCCGGTGGTGCTCCGCAGCTTCCCGCGGGTCCGAGCGCCCACCCCGGCCACGGTGGTCCCCAGGGTCACGGCCCGCAGCAGGGCCAGCACGGCCCCGGTCCCATGCAGGGCGGCCCCATGGGCCAGATGCAGGGCCCCATGCAGGGTCAGATGCAGGGCGGCCCGATGCAGGGCGGCCCCATGCAGGGCCAGATGCAGGGTGGCCCGATGCAGGGTCAGATGCAGGGCGGACCCATGCAGGGCCAGATGCAGGGCGGTCCCATGGGTGGACCGATGGGCGGCCCCATGGGCGGCCACCCGCAGCAGCAACAGCTCGGCCAGGGTCCCGGCGGCGACAGCGCGGCACGTGTGCTCTCGCTGGCGCAGCAGACCGCCGACCAGGCGATCGCCGAGGCGCGTTCCGAGGCCAACAAGATCGTCGGTGAGGCACGCAGCCGCGCCGAGGGTCTGGAGCGGGACGCCCGTGCCAAGGCGGACGCGCTGGAGCGGGACGCCCAGGAGAAGCACCGCGTGGCGATGGGCTCCCTGGAGTCCGCGCGCGCCACGCTGGAGCGCAAGGTCGAGGACCTCAGGGGCTTCGAGCGTGAGTACCGTACGCGGCTGAAGTCCTACCTGGAGAGCCAGCTGCGCCAGCTGGAGACCCAGGCGGACGACTCGCTCGCACCGCCGCGTACGCCCTCGGCGCCCTCGCTGCCGCCGTCGCCCTCGATGGCTCCGGCCGGCGCGGGTGCGATGGGGCACTCCATGGGCAACGGGTCGATGGGCAACGGCTCCATGGGCAACGGGTCCATGGGTGGCTCGATGGGTCACGGCGGCCCGGCCGCGGGTCCGTCGTACGGCGGCCAGCAGCAGATGTCGCCCGCGATGACCCAGCCGATGGCACCGGTGCGGCCGCAGGCGCCGCAGCCGATGCAGCAGGCGCCGTCGCCGATGCGGGGCTTCCTGATCGACGAGGACGACAACTGAGGCCGCTTCGCGGTGCGTGACGCGTAGCCGTCGGCAGGCTGACGCTCAACAGGGCCGGGCCCGGGGTTTGATCCCCGGGCCCGGCCCTGTTCGTGTGTGGTGCGGTGGTGGCGCTGCGCGGGGCTTTTCCCCTACCCGCCCCTTCCCGAAACCGGGGCTCCGCCCCGGACCCCGGTCCTCAAGCGCCGGACGGGCTGAAAAATCAGCCCGTCCGGCGCTTGAGGGTTACGCCTTGCGCAGGTGGAACGTCAGGGACAGGCCCTCGTCCGTGAACGGGGCGCCGAATGTGTCGTCCGGGGCGTCCTCCGCGTAGTCCGTCGACAGGACCTCGTCCGCGATCAGGGCCGCGTGGTCCGTCAGCGCCGTACGGACCGCCTCGTCCGTCGTCCGCCAGCGCAGCGCGATACGGTCCGCCACGTCCAGGCCGCTGTTCTTGCGGGCCTCCTGGATCAGCCGGATCGCGTCACGGGCCAGGCCCGCCAGGCGCAGTTCGGGGGTGATCTCCAGGTCCAGCGCGACCGTCGCGCCCGAGTCGGAGGCCACCGACCAGCCCTCCCGCGGGGTTTCCGTGATGATCACCTCGTCGGGGGCGAGCGTGATCGTCTCGCCGTCCACCGTGACCGACGCCGTGCCCTCGCGCAGCGCCGCGGACAGCGCCGCCGCGTCCGCCTCGGCGACCGCCTTCGCGACCGCCTGGACGCCCTTGCCGAAACGCTTGCCCAGCGCGCGGAAGTTCGCCTTCGCCGTCGTGTCGACCAGGGAGCCGCCGACCTCGGCGAGCGTCGCGAGGGACGAGACGTTCAGCTCCTCCGTGATCTGCGCCCGCAGTTCGGCCGACAGCGCCTCGAAGCCCGTCGCCGCGATCAGGGCGCGCGAGAGGGGCTGGCGGGTCTTGACGCCCGACTCCGCCCGCGTCGCCCTGCCCAGCTCCACCAGGCGCCGTACCAGCAGCATCTGCTGGGAGAGGGTCGGGTCGATCGCCGCCAGGTCCGCCTCCGGCCAGTCCGCCAGGTGCACCGACTCCGGCGCGTCCGGCGTGACCGGTGTGATCATGTCCTGCCAGACCCGCTCGGTGATGAACGGCGTCAGCGGGGCCATCAGGCGGGTGACCGTCTCGACCACCTCGTGCAGCGTGCGCAGCGCAGCCTTGTCGCCCTGCCAGAAGCGGCGGCGCGAGCGCCGTACGTACCAGTTGGAGAGATCGTCGACGAACGCCGACAGCAGCTTGCCGGTGCGCTGGGTGTCGTACGCCTCCATCGCCTCCGTCGTCTGGTCGACCAGCGCGTGCAACTCGCTGAGCAGCCAGCGGTCCAGCAGCGGACGGTCCGCCGGGGCCGGGTCGGCCTCGCTCGGCGACCAGTTCGACGTACGCGCGTACAGGGCCTGGAAGGCGACCGTGTTCCAGTAGGTGAGGAGGGTCTTGCGGACCACCTCCTGGATCGTGCCGTTGCCGACCCGGCGCGCCGCCCACGGGGAGCCGCCGGCCGCCATGAACCACCGGACGGCGTCCGCGCCGTGCTGGTCCATCAGCGGGATCGGCTGGAGGATGTTGCCCAGGTGCTTGGACATCTTCCTGCCGTCCTCGGCGAGGATGTGCCCGAGGCAGACCACATTCTCGTAACTCGACTTGTCGAAGACGAGCGTGCCGATGGCCATCAGCGTGTAGAACCAGCCGCGGGTCTGGTCGATCGCCTCGGAGATGAACTGCGCCGGGTAGCGCTTCTCGAAGAGATCCTTGTTCTGGTACGGGTAGCCCCACTGCGCGAACGGCATCGAACCGGAGTCGTACCAGGCGTCGATGACCTCGGGCACACGCGTCGACGTCTGCCCGCAGTCGGGGCAGGCGAAGGTCACCTCGTCGATGTACGGGCGGTGCGGGTCGAGCCCGGACTGGTCGGTGCCGGTCAGCTCGGTCAGCTCGGCGCGGGAGCCCACACAGGTGAGGTGGTTGTCCTCGCAGCGCCAGATCGGCAGCGGGGTGCCCCAGTAGCGGTTACGGGACAGCGCCCAGTCCACATTGTTGTTCAGCCAGTCGCCGTACCGGCCGTGCTTGACGGAGTCCGGGAACCAGTTGGTCTTCTCGTTCTCCTCCAGCAGCCGGTCCTTGACCGCCGTCGTACGGATGTACCACGAGGGCTGCGCGTAGTAGAGGAGCGCGGTGTGGCAGCGCCAGCAGTGCGGATAGCTGTGCTCGTACGGCACATGACGGAACAGCACCCCGCGCTCGCGCAGATCCTCCGTCAGGGCTTCGTCCGCCTTCTTGAAGAAGACGCCGCCGACCAGCGGGACGCTCTCCTCGAAGGTGCCGTTCGGGCGGACCGGGTTCACGACCGGCAGGCCGTACGCGCGGCAGACCTTGAGGTCCTCCTCGCCGAAGGCGGGGGACTGGTGGACCAGGCCGGTGCCGTCCTCCGTGGTGACGTACTCCGCGTTGACCACGTAGTGGGCCGTGGTGCCCTCGGGGAAGTCGATCAGCTTGAAGGGCCGGTCGTACGTCCAGTACTCCATCTCGCGGCCGGTGAAGGAATCGCCGGTCACCTCCCAGCCCTCGCCGAGCGCCTTCGCGAGCAGCGGCTCGGCGACGACCAGCTTCTCCCGGCCGTCCGTCGCGACCACGTACCGCACGCCGGGGTGGGCGGCGACGGCGGTGTTCGACACCAGCGTCCACGGAGTCGTCGTCCAGACCAGCAGGGACGCCTCGCCCGCGAGCGGGCCCGAGGTCAGCGGGAAGCGGACGAAGACCGAGGGGTCGATGATCGTCTCGTAGCCCTGCGCCAGCTCGTGGTCGGACAGGCCCGTCTCGTCGCGGGGGCACCAGGGCGCCACCCGGTGGTCCTGGACCAGCAGGCCCTTGTCGAAGATCTCCTTGAGGGACCACCACACCGAGTCGACGTACTGCGGGTCCATGGTCCGGTACGCGTCGTCCAGGTCGACCCAGTAGCCCATGCGGGTCGTCAGCTCGGTGAAGGCGTCGGTGTGCCGGGTCACGGACTCCCGGCACTTGGCGTTGAACTCGGCGATGCCGTACGCCTCGATGTCCTTCTTGCCGGTGAAGCCCAGCTCCTTCTCGACGGCCAGCTCGACCGGCAGGCCGTGGCAGTCCCAGCCGGCCTTGCGCGCGACGTGGTAGCCGCGCATCGTGCGGAAGCGCGGGAAGACGTCCTTGAAGACGCGGGCCTCGATGTGGTGGGCGCCCGGCATGCCGTTGGCGGTGGGCGGGCCCTCGTAGAAGACCCACTCGGGGCGGCCCTCGGAGTGGGCGAGGGTCTTGTCGAAGATCTTGCCGTCGCGCCAGAAGTCGAGCACGGCGTGCTCCAGCGCGGGCAGGTCGACCTGGGCGGGCACCTGGCGGTACCGGGGCGGGGTCGCGGGCGTCGATGTCATCTGGTGGTCTTCCTCCGGCGGAACTGCGTCGTCTCCGTCGGAGGGACGAGAGCTGGGCTCCCGCGGTACCACCCTCCTTGGCCCCGGACGTGTGCCGCCCGTGGCCCCCTCATTGGGTCGCGCTGCCGGTTCTACTCGCCCGGGACCTACCTGGTGGTACGTCCCCGGACTTTCTTCCGGCGGCTCCGGGGTGATCCTTCGCCTCGCGCTCGCCCCCGGGCTCTCACCGTCCCCGGGTCGCTCATGGCCGCTCACGGGGTTACTCGTCCCCATCCACGCCTCTCGCTCCGTCCAGTGTACGGGGCGGGGCGGGGCGCGGCCGACGGGTTTTACGCCGGTCCGGCGCGGGGCGGCGTAGGTGGTCGCCGCCCCCGGGGAGCCGTACGGCCGAACGCCCGGCCCGAACGATGGAACGGGCGCACACGGGCTCCGGAGGCGCCCGCGTGGCGGATTACCGGGCGGCGAGGTGGGCACAACGGTGGGAGGCTCCTCTTGTCGCGGCACAGGCGGGGCCGGGGTCCCGTCCCACGAAGAACCGCCGGACAGGACCTCGGCGGCGGCGTGCCCCGTTGCCGCGGGGCTGGGGTCGATTTATCGTCCCAGCACGATTCGCGAGCAAGATCACCAAGTGTGAAGGGGCCGCGGCCATGATGGCGAAGAAGAGCGCCGCGAAGAAGACGACCGCGCCGAAGGCCGCGGCGAAGAAGGCCGCCGGGACCACGGTGAACACCGCGGCGGCCGACAGGACAGCGGCCGGGGACACACCGGCCGGGGGCGCGGCGCCCCAGGAGCCCGCGAGGAAGGCCCGGACCGGGAAGCCCGTGACGAAGAAGTCGGCGGGCAGGAAATCGGCGGCCGGGAAACCGGTGACCAAGAAGGCGGCGCCCGCCAGGGCGACCGGCAGGGCCACAAAACAGGCCGCGTCCGCGGCCGAGGGGGCGGCCGAGGCCGCGGAACAGACGGGAGCCAAGACGGTGACAGCGAAGAAGACCACGGGGGACAGGACACCGGCCACGGGAAAGGCCCCGGTCACGGCACCGGCCGCCGCCACGGCCGTACCGCCGGGGGAGCTGGCGGTACGGCCCGGCGAGGACCCCTGGACCCCGGAGGAGGTCGCGGAGGCCCGCTCGCTGATGGAGAGCGAGGTCACCCGGCTCCAGGCGGAGATCGCCTCGTCCGAGGCGTCGCTCGTCGGGCTCATGCGGGACTCCGGGGCGGGCGCCGGTGACGACGACGCCGACACCGGTACGAAGAACATCACCCGCGAGCACGAGATGTCCCTGGCAGCGAACGCGCGCGAGATGCTGGAACAGACCGAGCGGGCGCTCCTGCGCCTCGACGCGGGCACGTACGGGCTCTGCGAGGTCTGCGGCAAGCCCATCGGCAAGGCCAGGATGCAGGCGTTTCCGCGGGCCACCCTGTGCGTGGAGGACAAGCAGAAGCAGGAACGTCGAGGCTGAACTCGCACGCGTGTGTCGTACCCTCGTCCTCTATAAGACATCTAGGTTGAGGGACTCACGTGGCAGAGGCGGAGCGCGTCATCGGTACGCCGGATGTGGACGACGAGGCTGCGGCTCCCGCCGAGCGGCCGAAGGGGCGGCGCAGGATCGCCGCCCTCTTCGCCGTCGCCGTCGTGGCGTACCTGCTCGACCTCGGCAGCAAGATGCTCGTGGTGGCCAGGCTGGAGCACCACGAGCCGATCGACGTCATCGGCGATCTGCTGCGGTTCGAGGCGGTACGGAACCCTGGCGCCGCGTTCGGCATGGGCGAGGCCTTCACGGTGATCTTCACGGTGATCGCGGCGACCGTGATCGTGGTCATCGCGCGGCTGGCCCGCAAGCTCTACAGCCTGCCCTGGGCGATCGCCCTGGGGCTGCTGCTCGGCGGCGCGCTCGGCAACCTCACCGACCGGATCTTCCGCTCCCCGAGCCCCTTCCAGGGCGCCGTGGTCGACTTCATCGCGCCCGCGCACTTCGCGGTCTTCAACCTCGCCGACTCGGCGATCGTCTGCGGCGGCATCCTGATCGTGCTGCTGTCCTTCCGGGGCCTGGACCCCGACGGCACGGTCCACAAGGACTGACAAGGCATACTCGACGGGTGAGTCTTCCCGAGATCAGAACGCTGCCCGTGCCCGATGGCCTGGAGGGCGAGCGTGTCGACGCCGCCCTCGCCCGTATGTTCGGGTTCTCCCGTACGAAGGCGGCCGAGCTGGCCGCCTCCGGGAAGGTCCAGGTCGACGGCGCCGCGGTCGGGAAGTCCGACCGGGTCAGCGGCGGGGCCTGGCTGGAGGTGGAGCTCCCCGAGCCCGCCCAGCCGATACGCGTCGTCGCCGAGCCCGTCGAGGGCATGGAGATCATCCACGACGACGACGACATCGTGGTGATCGTCAAGCCCGTCGGTGTGGCCGCCCACCCCAGCCCCGGCTGGACCGGCACCACCGTCATCGGCGGTCTCGCCGCGGCCGGCTACCGCATCTCCACCTCGGGCGCGGCCGAGCGCCAGGGTGTGGTGCACCGGCTGGACGTCGGCACCTCGGGGCTGATGGTCGTCGCCAAGTCGGAGCGGGCGTACACGCTGCTCAAGGCGCAGTTCAAGGAGCGTGTCGTCGACAAGCGCTACCACGCGCTGGTGCAGGGCCACCCCGACCCGATGAGCGGGACGATCGACGCCCCGATCGGCCGGCACCCGAACCACGACTACAAGTTCGCGGTCACCGCCGAGGGCAAGCCGTCCGTCACGCACTACGACCTGATCGAGGCGTTCCGGTCGGCGTCCCTGCTGGACATCAAGCTGGAGACGGGCCGCACCCACCAGATCCGGGTGCACATGGCGGCCCACCGCCACCCGTGCGTCGGCGACCTCACCTACGGCGCGGACCCCACGCTGGCCAAGCGGCTGGGGCTCACCCGGCAGTGGCTGCACGCGGTGCGCCTCGGCTTCGAGCACCCGTCGGACGGCCGGTGGGTGGAGTACGCGAGCACGTACCCCGCCGATCTCCAGGGCGCGCTGGACCAGGTGAGGGCGGAGAGCAACGTATGACGGGCATGAGCACCGGCACCGATGGTGACCTGCTGGGACACGTCGTACGGGAGGCCACGGGACCGGCCGACCGGGAGGCGTGCTTCGCCGTCCGCAAAGAAGTCTTCGTCGTCGAGCAGGGCGTGCCCGAGGACCTCGAGTACGACGGCAGGGACGACGACGCGATCCAGGTGCTGGCCCTCAGGGACGACGGCCTGCCGCTGGGCACCGGACGGCTTCTGTACGGCCCCGGCGCGGCGGACAGGACCGGCGGGGACCTGAGCGTCGGCGCCCTGGGCCGCCTGGCGGTGAATCAGGCCGCACGTGGCCGGGGACTGGGCGCGGCCCTGGTCCGCGCCATCGAGGACGCGGCGCGTGAACGCGGCCTCACGGCGGTGGATCTGCACGCGCAGACCCATGCGCTGGGTTTTTACGAACGCTTGGGGTACGAGGCGTACGGACCGGAGTTCCTGGACGCGGGCATCCCGCACCGCTCGATGCGGCGCGCGCTGTAGTCGCGAGGGGAGCCCAGCCGGTCTCGTAGGCCAGGCCGGGCTCGCCGGAATCCCGCCGGGAGCATGGCAGGCTTGGCCGCCTGATCCAGCCTGACCGGGCTGCCGAGCCGCCGGAGGGCGCACCGTGGACCAGCTGGCCCTGCTGCTCGTGCTTCTGCTGGGGGCGGTGGTCACCGTACCGCTCGGGGAGCGGCTCGGCCTGCCGTCGCCGGTGCTGATGACGATCATCGGGATCGTCCTGGCCCTGCTGCCGTTCGTGCCGAACGTCGACGTCTCGCCGGACCTCATCCTTCCGCTGCTGCTGCCCCCGATCCTCTACGCCGCCGTCCAGCGCACGTCCTGGCGGCAGTTCACGGCCAACAAACGGCCCATCTTCCTTCTCGCCGTCGCGCTGGTGTTCGTGACGACCGCCGCGGTGGCCGCGGTGGCGAACGCCGTTGTCCCCGGCCTGCCGATCGCCGCCGCGCTCGTGCTCGGCGCGCTCGTCGCCCCGCCCGACCCGGTGGCCGCGACCGCCGTCGCCGGCTCTCTCGGACTGCCCCGGCGGCTGGTGTCGATCCTGGAGGGGGAGGGCCTGTTCAACGACGTCACGGCGATCGTGCTCTACCACGTGGCGATCTCGGCGGCGGTCAGCGGCACGTTCTCCTGGCCGGTGGCCGTCGGGCAGTTCGCGCTGTCCGCGGTGGTGGCCGTCGCGATGGGACTCGCGCTCGGCTGGGTCACCAACAAGCTGATGTCCCTGCTCGACGACGCGACCCTCCAGATCGGGCTGACGCTCCTGGTGCCGTTCGCCGCGTACGTCCTGGCGGAGGAACTGCACGGCTCGGGCGTCCTCGCCGTCCTCACCGTCGCTCTCTACCTGGCCGAACACTCCGCGGACGCCGACGACGTCATGGGGCGGCTGGCCGGGAACGCCTTCTGGCAGATCGTCGACACACTGGTGACCGGCATCGCCTTCGGCCTGATCGGGCTGGAACTCCACCAGGCCTTCGGCACCGGCGACGGCCGGGGAGGCGCGCTGCTGGGCTGGAGCGCCGCCGTGGTCGGGGTGGTCGTCGGGGTCCGGCTGCTCTACCTGATGCCGGCGACCTGGCTGGCGAAGCGTCTGCACAAACTCCGCGACTACGACGAGGAGATCCCCGTCAGCTGGCGCGAGACCGTGGTCATGTGGTGGGCGGGGATGCGCGGGGTGGCCTCGGTCGCGCTGGCGCTGGCGATCCCGCTCAAGACCGACAGCGGGGAGCCGTTCCCGGGCCGTGACGAGATCATCTTCATCGCGTTCGCGGTCATCATGACCACCCTGGTCTTCCAGGGGCTGACCCTGCCGTGGCTGGTACGGCGGCTCGGGGTACGGGCGGACACGGACGCCGAGCGCGAGCTGCTCAACATCCTCGCGGGGCGTGCCGCGAAGGCCGCGCGGCACCGGCTCAGGGAGATCGAGAGCGTCGAGGACCTGCCGGAGGAGCTGAGCGAGCGGCTGCTGCGGGCGGCGTTCGACCTGGGGGTGCGGATCAGCCCGGACATCGTGGACGACGAGCGGCGCGAGGGGTTCCGGCGGCGGGTGGACCGGATCAAGACCGTGCAGCGGATCCAGCGCGAAATGATGTCGGCGGCGCGGCACGAGATCCTGGCGGCGCGGAGTGAGCCGGGGGCGGATCCGGAGTTGGTGGACCGGGTGTTGCGGCACCTGGATGTGCACAGCATGAGGTAGCGCGGGGTGCACGGCCTTCGGCCGTGTGTCCTCAAGCGCCGGACGGGCTTGATGTGGCCGGGGTGGAGCGTGCCGGGGACATCGTGATCCTCGGGAGGGCCTGGGGGTGGTGGGCCGCCAGCCAGGCCAGGAGTTGTTCCCTCACCGCGCAGCGGGTGGTCCAGATGTCGTCCGCGTCCTTCGCGGTGACCACCGCGCGTACCTCCATCGTGCTCGGGGTGGTGTCCGTGACCGCCAGGCTCCAGTCGCGGCCGTCCCAGGACGCGCACTCCAGCAGGATCTCGTGCAGCTTCTCGCGCATCAGGTCCACCGGCGCCGTGTGGTCCAGCTGGAAGAAGACCGTGCCGGTCATCTGGACCCCGCCGCGCGACCAGTTCTCGAAGGGGCGGCTGGTGAAGTACGACACCGGCATGGTGATGCGCCGCTCGTCCCAGGTCCGTACCGCCAGGAAGGTCAGCGTGACCTCCTCCACCACGCCCCACTCGCCGTCGACCACCACGGTGTCCCCGATGCGCACCATGTCGCCGAACGCGATCTGGAAGCCCGCGAAGAGGTTGCCGAGCGTCGACTGGGCGGCGACACCGGCCACGATGCCGATGATGCCCGCCGAGGCCAGCATCGACGTGCCGATCGTGCGCAGGCCGGGGAAGGTCAGCAGGATCGCAGCCACCGCCACCACGATGACCACGGCGGTCACGATCCGCATGATCAGCGTGACCTGTGTACGGACCCGGCGCACCCGCGCCGGGTCCCGCGTCACCGTCGCGTAGCGCGCGTACGCCGACTGGACCGCGACGGACACCGCCCGGATCACCAGCCAGGCCCCGGCGCCGATGATCACCAGCGTCAGCGCCTGCCCGATCCGGTCCTGGTGGCTGTCGACGGACGGCCACCGGGTCTCCCGGAACGTGGCGCGCAGGATGGCGGCCAGCAGGACCACCTGGAGGGGGAGCCGGCAGCGGCGCAGCAGCCCCCACAGGGGCGTCTCGTGGTGGCGCTCGTCCGCCCGGCGCAGCAGGGCGTCGACCGCCCAGCCGAGCAGCAGGGTCAGCGTGATCGAGCCACCGACCACGATCAGCGGTCGCAGTACGTTCTCCATGTCTCCTCGACTCTCGACTCGTCCGGCTCCCCGGCCGTTCCTGTTCGGGGCTGTCCTGGGCGTTCCGGGCGGGCTGGCAGGATGTCGGGATGGACATCATGCTTTTCCACTCGATGTACGGCCTGCGCCCGGCCGTGCACGCGGGTGCGGACCGGCTGCGCGCGGCCGGGCATTACGTGCACGTGCCCGACCTCTTCGAGGGACAAACCGCCGCGACGGTGGAAGAGGGCGCCGCGCTGAAGGACAGGATCGGCAAGGAGGAGCTGCTGCGGCGCGCGATCCTGGCCGCCGCGCCGTACTCCGAACGCGGTCTGCTGTACGCCGGGTTCTCCCTCGGCGGCTCCGTCGCGCAGACCCTGGCGCTGGGGGACGAGAAGGCGCGGGGGCTGCTGTTGATGCACGGCACGTCCGACATCGCGGAGAACGCGGCCGTGGACGAGCTGCCCGTACAGCTGCATGTCGCGGACCCCGACCCGTTCGAGTCGCACGACTGGCTGAACAGCTGGTATCTGCGGATGCGTCAGATCGGCGCGGACGTCGAGATCTACCCGTATCAGGGCGCGGGGCACCTCTTCACGGACCCCGGACTGCCGGACCACGACGAGCAAGCCGCGGAGCAGGCCTGGCGGACCGCGCTCGGTTTCATCGACTCGCTTCAGTAGGGGGCGGGGTGGGGCGGGAAGCCGCTCCCGCCCCACCCCGCCGCGCCCCGGTCCCGTCGGCTCAGGCCTTGAGCGCCTTGTCGATCGCCGTGTTGAACTGCGCCACCGTCATGGGCGGGTTCTGGCTGCCGTCGTCCGCGGTGAGCGTCTTGCCGTCCATCTTGAAGGTCGGGGTGCCCTGCACGCCGCTCTTGTCGAAGGTGGCGGACATCTTCATCGCCCAGGCGTCGTACGTGCCCTGCTTGACGTCCTTCTGGAAGGCCGCGTTGTTCTTGAGGGCGCTCACCGAGTCGGCGACCTGGAGGAGGTAGCTGTCCTTGGCGAACTTGTCGTTGCTCTCGTCCGGGTGGAAGTTCGTGGAGTAGAGCGCGGTCTTGTACTGGAGGAACGCGTCGGGGCTCACGTTGAGCGCGGCGCCCAGCGCGGACAGGGCGTTCTTCGAGCCCGTGCCGTTGTCGGAGTTGTCGATGAACGTCGCGCCGACGTACTGGATCTTGAACTTGCCCGCGTCGATGTCGTTCTGGACCGTCGTGCCGACCGTCTGCTCGAACTGGGCGCAGATCGGGCAGCGGGAGTCCTCGAACACCTCAAGGGTCTTCGGGGCGGACGCCTTGCCGATGACCACGGTCGTGCCGTTCGTGCCCGTGGTGTTCTTCGGGGCGGCGACGCTCGTCTCGTCCTTCGCGGCCTCCCAGTGGGAGGGCTTGTTGCCCTGGACGACGGCGTACCCGACGCCGCCGGCTATCGCGAGGAGGACGACCGCGGAACCGGCGACGATCCCCTGGCGGCGGAACCGGTCCTTCTTCGCCTGGCGCTCGCGCTCCTGGCGCAGTCGTTCGCGGGCGGCCGCCTTGTTGGACTGGTTGTTGCGTGTACTCATGATCGATGACTCCGTATGAGGACGCGCCCACGCCGGTGAAGGCGGGCGCTGGTGGGGGTACGGACGGGGTGGGGAGGGGCCGGTCGGCTCAGGCGGCGCTGAGCGCGGGAAGCGGCGGTCCCCGCCGTCCTACGGAGTGCACGAGCAGATGGGTACGGGACAGGCGCGGGCGGCCCGTGGGCCGCGCTCCGCGCCGTACGGCCCGGCGCACGGTCCCCGCGACGGAGGAGAAGGCGACGAGCAGCGGCCGGAACGCGGAGGTGGCCGCGGTCCGCACCAGACCGGCCAGCGCGGCCTCGCCGTGCCGCAGCCAGACCGTGGCGAGCAGCCCGATCGAGACGTGCACGGCGAGCAGCAGCCAGGGCAGGGCCGGGTCGGGGGAGTTCAGCAGCGCGGCGGCGCCCCGCTCGGGGGAGACCACTCCGGGGAGCGGACCGCCCAGGCCGCCGCCGCACAGGACGTCCAGGCCGACCGAGCGCAGCGAGCCCGCGACGGGGCCGCCGGCCGGTCCGTAACAGAATTGCTGGCCGCTGGTGAAGACGGTGTCCGCCGCCAGCTCCAGCGGGACGAGCAGGGCGGCGATCGGCCAGAAGCCCCGCTCGCGGCCCGCTGTCGCGTACGCCAGGAGGAACACCACGGCGCTGAGCCCGGCGACGACGGGCAGGGGCACGGGGACCCGGGACAGCAGCACGTGCGAGCCCGCGGACAGCGTCACGACGAGTGCCGTGAACAGTGCTGCCCGCAGCGCTCGGAGCTGCGTCCCGGATATGTCCATTGTCGCCGAGTGTGCCATGCCTCCCTGTAAACACCCCTTAAAGGCCTGGTGGGGCACTCGTCGCCGGGCGGGCCCCGCGGGGCCCGCCCGGCAGTGCTTCAAGGGGGCTGCGCCCTACGCCAGCCGCCCGTTGCGGAACAGGTCCACGAAGATCTGGTGGTCGGCCCGCGCCCGCGCCCCGTACGTGTGCGCGAAGTCCACCAGCAGCGCCGCGAAGCCGTCCTCGTCGGCCGCGATCGCCGCGTCGATGGCCCGCTCGGTGGAGAACGGCACCAGCGAGTGGCCGCTCTCGTCGTCCGCCGCCGAGTGCATCGTCGCCGTGGCCCTGCCGAGGTCCGCGACCACCGCCGCGATCTCCTCCAGGTCGTCCAGGTCCGACCAGTCCAGGTCCACCGCGTACGGCGAGATCTCCGCGACCAGCTGACCCGCCCCGTCCAGCTCCGTCCAGCCCAGCCACGGGTCCGCGTGCGCCTGGAGCGCCCGCTGGGAGATCACCGTGCGGTGGCCCTCGTGCTGGAAGTACTCCCGGACGGCCGCGTCCGTGATGTGCCGGGACACCGCGGGCACCTGCGCCTGCTTCATGTAGATCACGACGTCGTTCTCCAGGGCGTCGCTGTTGCCCTCCAGCAGGATGTTGTACGAGGGCAGCCCGGCGGAGCCGATACCGATCCCGCGCCGCCCCACGACGTCCTTCACGCGGTACGAGTCAGGGCGGGTCAGGCTGGACTCGGGGAGGGTCTCCAGATAGCCGTCGAAGGCCGCGAGGATCTTGTAGCGGGTCGCCGCGTCCAGCTCGACGGCGCCACCGCCGGACGCGAAGCGCCGCTCGTACTCCCGGATCTCCGTCATCGAGTCGAGCAGCGCGAAACGGGTCAGTGAACGGGCCGCGCGCAGCGCGCCGAGCAGCGGCCCCTCGGCGGTGTCCAGCGTGAAGGGCGGCACCTCGTCGTTCTTGGCGCCCGTCGCCAGCGCGTGGATCCGCTCGCGGTACGCGCCCGCGTAGATCTCCACCAGCTCCGTGATCTGCTCGTCGCTCAGCGCCTTCGTGTACCCGATGAGCGCGAGGGAGGCCGCGAAGCGCTTGAGGTCCCAGGTGAAGGGGCCGATGTACGCCTCGTCGAAGTCGTTGACGTTGAAGATCAGCCGGCCGTTGGCGTCCATGTACGTGCCGAAGTTCTCCGCGTGCAGATCGCCGTGGATCCACACCCGGCCGGTCCGCTCGTCCAGGAACGGGCCGCTCGCCCTGCTCCCCGCCCGCTGCTGCTCCAGGTCGTGGTAAAAGAGGGCCGCGGTGCCCCGGTAGAACGCGAACGCGGACGCCGCCATCTTCCGGAACTTCACCTTGAAGGCGGCCGGGTCGGCCGCCAGCAGCTGGCCGAAAGCGGTGCCGAACACGGCGAGGATCTCCTCGCCGCGCTCCTCGTCAGCTGTTTCTGCGGGACGCGGGACCGACATCGCGGGGTGCCTCCTGGTGCAAGGGCCAAAGGTGTCGACGGCGCCTCGGCGCCGTCAGAAGTGGCAACGCACGACGGTACTCGCGAGTGCCCGCCGGTGGGTCCGTCCGGCCCTCGTTTGTCGGTCCCGAGTCGTAGACTTCCACGCTGTCCCCCCAGACTGTTCCGCAGCCTGTCGATCGCCGTTCGCCGGAGGCCCCCGTCGTGACCAAGCCGCCTTTCACGCACCTGCATGTCCACACCCAGTACTCACTGCTGGACGGTGCCGCGCGGCTGGGGGACATGTTCAAGGCCTGCGGTGAGATGGGCATGTCCCACATCGCCATGACGGACCACGGGAACCTGCACGGGGCCTACGACTTCTTCCACCAGGCGAAGAAGGCCGGCGTCACCCCCATCATCGGGATCGAGGCGTACGTCGCCCCCGAGTCGCGGCGCAACAAGCGGAAGATCCAGTGGGGCCAGCCGCACCAGAAGCGG
Source organism: Streptomyces sp. NPDC087420 (assembly GCF_044744165.1). Lineage (NCBI taxonomy): Bacteria > Bacillati > Actinomycetota > Actinomycetes > Kitasatosporales > Streptomycetaceae > Streptomyces > Streptomyces sp. NPDC087420. The sequence continues at coordinate 184,447 of NZ_JBIUXU010000004.1, read as the reverse complement.
GACGACGTGTCCGGTTCCGGTGGTTACACCCACAAGACGATCTGGGCGGCGAACGCGAAGGGGCTGCACAACCTCTTCCGCCTCTCCTCCGACGCGTACGCCGAGGGCTGGCTGACGAAGTGGCCGCGGATGGACAAGGAGACCATCGCCCAGTGGTCCGAGGGCCTGATCGCCTCCACCGGCTGCCCGTCCGGCGAGGTCCAGACCCGGCTGCGCCTGGGCCAGTTCGACGACGCGCTCAAGGCGGCCTCCGAGTACCAGGACATCTTCGGCAAGGACCGGTATTTCCTGGAGCTGATGGACCACGGCATCGAGATCGAACGCCGGGTCAGGGACGGCCTGTTGGAGATCGGCCAGAAGCTGGGCATCCCCCCGCTGGTCACCAACGACTCGCACTACACGTACGCGAACGAGGCCACGGCCCACGACGCGCTGCTCTGCATCCAGACCGGCAAGAACCTCTCCGACCCGGACCGTTTCCGCTTCGACGGCACCGGCTACTACCTCAAGTCCACGGACGAGATGTACGCGGTGGACTCCTCCGACGCCTGGCAGGAGGGCTGCGCCAACACGCTGCTGGTGGCGCAGCAGATCGACACCGACGGCATGTTCCAGGAGCGGAACCTGATGCCCAGGTTCGACATCCCCGACGGCTTCACCGAGGTCACCTGGTTCCGCGAGGAGACCATGCGCGGCATGGCGCGCCGCTACCCGGGCGGCATCCCGGACGACCGGCTCAAGCAGGTCGAGTACGAGATGGGGATCATCATCGAGATGGGCTTCCCCGGGTACTTCCTGGTGGTCGCCGACTTCATCATGTGGGCCAAGAACAACGGCATCGCGGTCGGACCCGGCCGAGGGTCGGCGGCCGGCTCGATCGTCTCGTACGCCATGGGCATCACCGACCTCGACCCGATCGAGCACGGCCTGATCTTCGAGCGGTTCCTCAACCCCGAGCGCATCTCCATGCCCGACGTCGACATCGACTTCGACGAGCGCAGGCGCGGCGAGGTCATCCGGTACGTGACGGAGAAGTACGGCGCGGACAAGGTCGCCATGATCGGCACGTACGGAAAGATCAAGGCCAAGAACGCGATCAAGGACTCCGCGCGTGTCCTCGGCTACCCGTACGCGATGGGCGACCGCCTCACCAAGGCCATGCCCGCCGACGTCCTCGGCAAGGGCATCGACCTCAACGGCATCACCGACCCCAAGCACCCGCGCTACAGCGAGGCGGGCGAGATCCGGGCGATGTACGAGAACGAACCGGACGTGAAGAAGGTCATCGACACCGCGAAGGGTGTGGAGGGCCTGGTCCGGCAGATGGGTGTGCACGCGGCCGGCGTGATCATGTCCAGCGAGCCGATCGTCGACCACGCCCCGATCTGGGTGCGGCACACCGACGGGGTGACCATCACGCAGTGGGACTACCCCCAGTGCGAATCGCTCGGCCTGCTGAAGATGGACTTCCTGGGGCTGCGCAACCTCACGATCATGGACGACGCCGTCAAGATGGTGAAGGCCAACAAGGGCGTCGAACTCGACCTGCTCGCGCTGCCGCTGACCGACCCGGTGACGTACGAACTGCTCTGCCGCGGTGACACGCTCGGCGTCTTCCAGTTCGACGGCGGGCCCATGCGCTCCCTGCTGCGCCTGATGAAGCCCGACAACTTCGAGGACATTTCCGCCGTCTCGGCCCTCTACCGGCCGGGCCCGATGGGCATGAACTCGCACACGAACTACGCGCTGCGCAAGAACGGCCAGCAGGAGATCACCCCGATCCACCCGGAGCTGGAGGAGCCCCTCAAGGAGATCCTCGGCCTCACGCACGGCCTGATCGTGTACCAGGAGCAGGTGCAGAAGGCCGCCCAGATCATCGCCGGGTACTCGCTCGGCGAGGCCGACATCCTGCGCCGCGTGATGGGCAAGAAGAAGGCCGACGAGCTGGCGAAGAACTTCGTCCTCTTCCAGGCCGGCGCCAAGAAGAACGGCTACTCGGACGAGGCGATCCAGGCGCTGTGGGACGTCCTGGTGCCGTTCGCCGGATACGCCTTCAACAAGGCCCACTCCTCCGCGTACGGCCTGGTCACCTACTGGACCGCGTACCTCAAGGCGAACTACCCCGCCGAGTACATGGCGGCCCTGCTGACCTCGGTGAAGGACGACAAGGACAAGTCGGCCGTCTACCTCAACGAGTGCCGGCGCATGGGCATCAAGGTGCTCCCGCCGAACGTCAACGAGTCCCAGTCGAACTTCGCCGCACAGGGCGACGACGTGATCCTCTTCGGTCTCACCGCGGTCAGGAACGTCGGGCAGAACGTCGTCGACTCGATCATCCGCTGCCGCAAGTCCAAGGGGAAGTACAGCTCCTTCCCCGACTTCCTGGACAAGGTCGAGGCGGTCGTCTGCAACAAGCGCACCGTCGAGTCGCTGATCAAGGCCGGCGCCTTCGACGAGATGAAACACACCCGCAAGGGGCTCGTCGCCCACCACGAGCCGATGATCGACAACGTCGTCGCGGTGAAGCGCAAGGAGGCCGAGGGGCAGTTCGACCTCTTCGGCGGGATGGGCGAGGAGCAGAACGACGAGCCCGGCTTCGGTCTCGACGTCGAGTTCTCGGACATCGAATGGGACAAGCCGTACCTCCTCGCGCAGGAGCGAGAGATGCTCGGCCTGTACGTCTCCGACCACCCGCTCTTCGGTCTGGAACACGTGCTGTCCGACAAGTCCGACGCGGCGATCTCCCAGCTCACCGGCGGTGAGCACGCGGACGGCGCGGTTGTCACCATCGGCGGCATCATCTCCGGCCTCCAGCGCAAGATGACCAAGCAGGGCAACGCCTGGGCCATCGCGACCGTCGAGGACCTCGCCGGGTCCATCGAGTGCATGTTCTTCCCCGCGACCTACCAGCTGGTCTCCACCCAGCTCGTCGAGGACACCGTCGTCTTCGTCAAGGGCCGCCTCGACAAGCGGGAGGACATCCCCCGGCTGGTCGCCATGGAACTCCAGGTGCCCGACGTGTCGTCCGCCGGGACGGACGCGCCCGTGGTCATCACGATCCCGACGGTGAAGGTCACCCCGCCGATGATCAGCCGCCTCGGCGAGATCCTCGGCCACCACCGGGGCAACTCCGAGGTCCGGATCAAGCTCCAGGGCGCCAGGAAGACGACGGTGCTCCGGCTGGACCGGCACCGGGTCCAGCCGGACGCGGCGCTGTTCGGCGACCTGAAGGTGCTGCTGGGCCCGGCGTGCCTGGCGGGCTGACGTACCACTGACCACTGCTGAGGGGCACGCCCGGTGATCCGGGCGTGCCCCTCACGCATGGGCGGCGGCGTCAGTTGTGGCCAAAGCGCTTCTGCTTGCCCTTGTGCGGCATGTCCGACGGGGTTATCCGGGACTGCACCTGGTCCGAGCGGTCCTCGGTCGACCGGGACTCCTCGGAGCCGCGCGCCTCCGTCGACGGAGCCTGCTGCTTGTTGCGGTCACGGTTCTTGTTCTTCGCCATGAAGATGCCTCCTGAGACGGTCCCGGGACCGGGACGCGTCCAGACTCACATATGCCATAAAGTGTCGCATTTTGGATCATTGCGCTAGGTAGTGAGCCCATGTCACGGGGCCGGTGTGGGATACGCCACGCCGATGATCGAGTTCCGGACGTCAAGCCTCTTGCCGTCGGGCAGACTCGAAGGAAACCCGCAGTAACTCCCGATCGCCCGATCCCGAGGTTGCCGAAAGAGGGGTGGAACACGTGGATCGCTGCGTCGTCCTGGTGGACGCCGGATACTTGCTGGGCGCCGCGGCGAGTCTCCTCGCCGGAGAGCCGGCCCGCTCCCGCATCACCGTCGACCACGCCGCGCTCATCCAGGGCCTGCGCGAGCGGGCCGAGGCCGATACGGAACAGCCCCTGCTCCGGATCTACTGGTTCGACGGCGCCCCCGACCGCGTCCCCCAGCCCGAGCACCGGCGGCTGCGCGTCATGCCCCGCGTCACCGTCCGGCTGGGCGCGCTGACCCGCAGCGACGGCCGCTGGGCGCAGAAGGGCGTGGACGCGGCGATGCACGCGGAGCTGACCGAGCTGGCGAGGAATCGCGCCTGCTCGGACGTGGTCCTGGTCACCGGCGACGGGGATCTGCTGCCCGGCCTGATGTCCGCCAAGGAACACGGCGTCGCGGTCCACCTGTGGGCCGTGCAGGCCGCGGACGGCGACTACAACCAGTCCGAGGACCTGGTGGCCGAGGCGGACGAGCGGCGCGTGCTGGACCGGGCGTGGATCACCAAGGCCGTACGGGCCAAGGAGACGGGCGGCGTCTGCCCGCCACCGCCGGTGCCGCGGCCGGAGATCGCGGCGATCCTGTCGGCGCCGCTGCCGGAGTCGGTGCCGTCCGGGTCCGGGTCCTCCGCCTCGGCCCGGCGCGGGGCGGGCGAGGGCGAGGACGAGGGCAAGGCGTCCGTGGCGGAGGCCGGGGCCGGGCGCAACGGCTCCGGGCCGGCCGCGCACGAGTCCGGCGTGGACGCGCATCCGGCGGCGCCGGGGAGCAGGGGGGTACCGACGCCCAAGGACCTCGCGAGCCTGCGGGCGCCGCTGGGGCCGTCGGCCGGACCGTCGGCAGGAACCGCGGCGGCGGCCGCGGGGGCGACGCTCCGGTGGTCCTCGGACAAGGGGTGGGTCGAGCGCCCGGGGGGCGGCGGCGGCACGGCGGGCGAGCCGCCCGAGACCGCGTCGCTGCCGACGCTGGCGCAGCTCACCAGTGCGGAGCAGCGGTGGGCGGACCGGGAGGAGGACATCACCACGGTGGGGGGCGACCCCTTCGAGGTGGGACAGGTCTTCGCACGGCGCTGGATGGGACGGCTGCCGGAACCCGGCCATGTGCAGAAGCTGTCCGTGATGTACCCACGGGTGCCGCACCGGATCGACGGCGAGCTCTTGCGGTACGCGGCGCGGTTCGGGTTGCTGGCGCACAAGGACGACCAGATCGACGAGCACGACCGGTATGCGATCCGGGCGGGGTTCTGGCGCGAGATCGACGGCCGCGTTGCGGAGGGGGCGGCGCCTCCAACGACGGCGTAGCGCTTGGCGCGTGCGCCTGGTGTCCGTTGCGCTCACTGCTTGTCCTCAATCGCCGGACGGGCTGGATGTGGCCTCTGCTCGGTCCGCGGGCGCGGCTTAACGATGTCCTCAAACGCCGGACGGGCTTGATTTGTTTTGGCGCGGGCCTGGGAGGGGGACGGGCAGGGGTCGTGTCCGGAACGTAGAGCGTGTTTTGTGTCGCGTGGCGATCGTTGATCAAGACAAGTCGTTGAACGCGACGTAAAACATGCAGTGCAGGACACGGCCCCTGACCGGCCCCCGGCAACAACCCGCACCAGGCCACTGGGCCGCAGCGGGCAAAACCAAGCCCGTCCGGCGATTGAGGACAACACGGACCGCAACGCGGTCACGGAGAACGCGCGGCCAACCGGCCCCAGACCGCCCGTCCGGCGACTGAGGACAAAGAGGGCCGGGGTCCCCGACCCCGAAACATCAACGGCCTCCACGACCCCGTACGCTCAAGCGTGTGAGTACGGTGTGCGTCGTCCGCGATCTCGTCAAGACGTACCCCGCCGCGCGCGGCAGACGGGGCACCCCGGCGACGCCGGAAGTGCGTGCCACCGACGGGATCAGTCTCGACGTGCGCCGCGGGGAGATCTTCGGGCTGCTCGGACCCAACGGCGCCGGCAAGTCCACCCTCGTCCGGCAGATCACCGGCCTCATGCGCCCCGACTCCGGCAGCGTCGAACTGCTGGGCCACGACCTCGTGGGCCATCCCGAACGCGCCGCCCGCCTCATCGGCTACCTCGGCCAGGAATCGACCGCCCTCGACGAGCTGACCGTGGCGCTCGCCGCCGAGACGACGGGCCGCCTGCGCGGGCTCACGCTGCGCGCGGCCCGCGCCGAGCGGGACGCCGTGCTGGAGGAGCTGGGGCTCACCGAGATCGCCGGGCGGCCGCTCAAGAAGCTTTCGGGCGGACAGCGGAGGCTGGCCTGTTTCGCCGCCGTGCTGGTCGGCGAACGCCCCGTACTGATCCTCGACGAGCCCACCACCGGCATGGATCCGATCGCGCGCCGCGCGGTCTGGGCCGCCGTCGACCGCCGCCGGGCCGAGCACGGGGCGACCGTGGTGCTCGTCACCCACAACGTCATCGAGGCCGAGACCGTTCTCGACCGCGTCGCCGTGCTGGAACGCGGCAAGGTCATCGCCTGCGACACCCCCGCCGGGCTCAAGGAGCAGGTCGCGGGGGAGGTCAGGGTGGAGCTGGTGTGGCGCGAGCGCGCGCCGCTGGACGTGCCCGAGGTCGCCGCGCTGCGCGGGTCCGCGCAGGAGTCGGGGCGCCGCTGGGTACTGCGGCTCGCCCCCGACGAGGCGCGGGCCGCCGTCGCCGCGGTGACCGGTGGCGCGGCCTTCGCGGCGCTGGACGACTTCACGCTGGCGACGCCCAGTCTGGAGGACGTGTACCTGGCGCTCGGAGGCCGGGCGAAGGGGCTGGTGAAGGCGTGAGTCGTACGAGCCGGATGAGTCGTGCGAGCTGTAAGCAGACGGCCCCCGCGCCGGAGGCATCCGCGTCAACGAACAGGAGCATCGCCAGGTGAGCATCGTGCCGGCGGAGGCCGTGTCCGCGCGAGGCGGCGGGAGCGTGAGGGTGGTCCGGGAGAGCCCCGCCGGGACGACGGCGGACGGCACGCCCGCCCCGCTCGCGCCGAGGGCGCGGCTGCTGCCCGCGCTGGCCGCCGTCTACCGCGCCCAGATGTCCCGGGCCCGGGTGGCCCGCATGCCGCTGCTGTTCGTCGCGACCTTCCAGTCCGTCGGGATCATGGTCCTGATGCGGGGGGTCGTGAACGGGGCGGAGGAGTCGCGGGCGGTTGTCGCCGGGGCCAGCGTCCTCGTGGTCGCGTTTGTGGCGCTCAATCTGCTCGCCCAGTACTTCGGGCACCTGCGGGCCAGCGGGGGCCTCGACCACTTCGCGACCCTGCCGGTGCCGCCCGCCGCGGTGGTGCTGGGTACGGCGGCGGCGTACGCGTCGTTCACGGTGCCGGGCGCGGTGTTCACGGCGGTCACGGGGAGCGTGCTCTTCCAGCTGCCGCTGGCCCATCTGTGGGTGCTGTTGCTCGTGATTCCCCCGGCCGGCGCGGCGCTCGCCGGGCTCGGCGCGGCGCTGGGCCTGCTCGCGCCGCGTCCCGAGCTGGCGACGCTGCTGGGGCAGCTCGGCATGTCCGCGGCCCTGCTGCTGGGCGTGCTGCCGGCGAACCGGCTCCCGGAGCCGGTCACCTGGGCGCGGGACCTGCTGCCGTCCACGTATGGCGTGGAGGCGCTCTCCCGGTCGTTCGACGCGCATCCCGACTGGGTGGCGGTCTTTCTGGACCTGGGGGTCTGCGCGGCCGTCGGCGTGGTGTCGCTCGCCGTCGCCACGTGGGCGTACCGGCGTGCGGCGGTCCGGTGAGGCGGGCGTGGGGCGGGCCTGGCACGATGGCAGGGTGACCGCACCCCTGACACCGCCTCACCAGCCGCGACACGATCCGTGGCAGACGCCGCCGGACGGTGCTTCCGGCGAACCCGGATCCTTGCGGGATGCCACGTCCGGCACCGACTCCGACACCGACTCCGACGCGGGGGTCGGGGCCGAGGTGCGGACGGCCGTCGTCGTGACGGTGGTGCTCGCGGTGGCGGGCGTGCTGCTGGGGTTGCTGTGGCTGTGGCTGTCGCCGCGGATCCCGCTGGTCTCGGACGATACGGCCGTCTTCCTCAAGGACACCGAGGGCGAGGAGGCGATCGGCGCGGACGGTACGTTCGCGCTGCTGGGGCTGGGGTTCGGCGCGATCGCCGCTGCCGCTGTTTTCCTGTTCCGCAAGCGCGGCGGGGTCGCGGTGGTGGTGGGGCTGGTGCTGGGCGGGCTGGTCGGGTCGTTCCTGGCGTGGAAGATCGGCGTGTGGCTGGGGCCGACGTCGGATGTGGTCGCGCATGCGCGTGAGGTGGGGAAGGGCGTCACTTTTGACGCGCCGCTGAAGCTGAACGCGATGGGCGCGTTGTTGGCGTGGCCTGTGGCGGCGATGGTCGTCAACCTGGCGTTGACGGCGGTGTTCGGGCCTCGGGATCCGGAGCCGGAGTGGGACTGGAGCGGATTCGGGCCGCCGCCGGGGGCGGGTAAGCCGTGAGGGTGGCGGGCGCGTCCGCCTGACGCCCTTGTCCTCAAGCGCCGGACGGGCTTGATGGGGCCGCCGAGGCCCGGTGGGTGGGTGTCCTCAAGCGCCGGACGGGCTGGAGGTGGCCGGAGCGGTGGGGAAGCGAAACGCTCTCGGGAGATCGTCAGGGGCGCGCGATCGGGGCCAGCGTCGCTGACGTCAGGGTGGTCAGGGCGCTGGGGGACAGTTCTACCTCCAGGCCTCGGCGGCCCGCCGAGACGCAGATCGTGGCGTGGGACTCCGCCGAGCTGTCCAGGACCGTGCGGAGTCGCTTCCGTTGGCCCAGGGGGGAGATGCCGCCCCGTACGTAACCCGTCGTACGTTCCGCCGCCGCCGGGTCCGCCATCGACGCGCGCTTGCCGCCCACCGCCGACGCCAGGGCCTTGAGGTCCAGGGAGCCGGCCACCGGGACGACCGCCACGGTCAGTTCGCCGTCCACGTCGGCCACCAGCGTCTTGAAGACCCGGTCCGGGGACACGCCCAGGGCCTCCGCCGCCTCCTCGCCGTACGACGCGGACGCGGGGTCGTGCTCGTACGCGTGCAGGGTGTACGCCGTGCCCGCCGCCGTGAGGGCGACCGTCGCCGGGGTGCCTCCCGATCCGGGCTGGTGCTTTTTCTTGGCCTTCGCCACCGGTCGTGTCCTCGGGTCGGATCGAGTCAGGTCGGGAGTTCGGGAGTCAGGTCGGGTCGGTCAGTTCGGGCTCGTCGGCGATCTGGTCAGGTCCACCGCGGGCAGCGACGGGAGGTGGCGGATCACCGCCGTCTCCGACCGGAGGAGTCTCAGCTCCTCCCGCAGCCGCGCCGCCGTGTCCGGGGCCTCCAGCAGCCGCTGCTTCGACGGCGTGTCCAGCACCGCCGCCGCCGCGATCAGGTACGACACCACCGAAGGCTCGTCGGGCAGTTCGTCGCCCGTCGCCAGCGTCCGTTCACGCGCGCCCGCCAGCCGCTTCTGGTAGCTGCGGAACGCCCGCAGCACCCCTTCGGCCAACGCGGACGCGCCCTCGCCGACCTCCTCGGGCAGCTCCTCCACCTCGGCCGTCAGATAGGAGCCGCTGGTGTCGACGGACAGCAGCCGGATCCGGGTGGTGCCGGTGGCCATCACCTCGAAGCTGCCGTCGGGGCGTTCGCGGATCGTCGCCGCGTCCGCGACGCAGCCCACGTGGTGGAAGGCGTCCATGGGTTCGGGGCCGAAGCCGTCGGTGGGGCCGCGCTCGGGCAGGGCCGCCCGGTCCGGCAGGCCCGGGGCGGTCGGCGAGAGTTCGTGCCCGTCGCGGACGGCGACCACGGCGAAGCGGCGCGGTTCGGTCTCGTCCGTCTTCAACAGCTCGCGCATCAGCGTGCGATAGCGCTCCTCGAAGACGTTCAGGGGCAGGACGAGGCCCGGGAACAGCACCGCGTTCAGCGGGAAGAGAGGGAGGCGTGCGGTGGTCACAACGCTCAAGCGTAGTGGCCCCGGGGCCTTCTCCGGTCTGCCCGGGCCCGCAAAGGCATTTCGGCGGCCACCTGGAGCCGTACGCCGTCCCGGGTTTCGAGGAACTGGCCCAGCGGATCGTCGGTGAAACACGTCCACGGGAAGGACGTCGCGTACGGTCCGACAAGCCGGAACTGCTCCAGGGCCTCCGCCCAGCGGCCGCGTCCCACCAGGACGTACGCGAGGAGATTGCGCACCTCGGCCGGCCAGGGATCGCCCGCCTCGTACCGCGCGGACACCGCGACGGCCAGGTCGGCCGCCGCGTCGATCCGGTCCCCCTGTACGGAAGTGGGGTCGCCGCTCATCAGCAGGGTGAAGGCGGCCCGCACGGGCAGCGCCTGGACGAGCGAGCCGGGCAGCGCGTCGTGCGCCGCCTGTTCGGCGAAGTCGAAGCACTCGCGGTGCGAGCCGTACCAGAGGGCCGACAGGTACTGGAGCGCGGCGACATGGCACCCGTAGTGGTGCGGGGAGCGCCGTACGGCCTGCCCCCAGAGCCCTTCGAAGGCGGAGTGCGTGGCGTGCGTGCCGCGGGCGTGGTCGAGCGCCAGGCGCCACGGCACCGGGTCGCGCGGGTCGCCGTCGGCCGCCGCGTCGATCAGCGGGCCCATCTCCCGCAGCCGTTCGGCGCGCGCCGGTGACTCCCAGGCCCGGCGGACGGCGAGTTCGGCCTTGACGAGCAGCGCGTCAGGGTCGCGGGGCGCCGTCGCGAGCCAGTCGGTGAGCCAGTCCTGGCGGCTGTGGGCGAACGCGGCCAGCCGTCTCACATAGCGGTCCCGGTTCTCCCATTCGGCTGATTCCCGTGTGGTCGCGAGGAGCTTCGCGGCCTGTTCGTACGCGCCGAGAGCGGCGGAGACCAGCACGGGAGCGAGCCGCTCGTCGGGGGCGTCGAGCAGTACGGCGTCGTCGGGCGGCTGCCCCGCGGCGAGCAGCGGGGTGTGCCGGACCATACGCGCGGTGCTGATCAGGGCGCGGAGCAATGACATGGTGCCGACCATTGAAAACCGCAGGTCGTGGCCGCGCCAGAGGGCTGCTGTGAAGCTTTCGTAGGGGTGGAAAGGTTGTAGCCGCCCAGGTCAAGGGAGGGTAAAGAAAGGGGGGTTAGCCGCGGCGCAGGAGACGGGAGGCACCGGCTGCGACGGTGGTGGCGAGGATCCACCCGAGCATGACCAGCACAGCCCCGGTCCACTGCCAGCCGCCTTCCAGCCGCCAGTACCCGTCCTGGCCGAGATTGATCACCGGTACGAGCAGATCCAGCGCGAAGAGGGCCGGGTTCCATTCGGGGTGTTCGGTCATCTTGAGCGGCGGCGGGGCGTGCCGGGCGAACGCGATCGTGCCCGCCGCCCAGAGGACAGCCATCCACAGCGCCGCCCGCCCGGGGCGGTAGCCGTACGCCACCGTCCAGTCCTGGAGGTACCCCCAGAGCTTCGCGGCGAGCGGCAGCGTCTCGCGGCGGCGGCGCTGCTTGACGAGCAGCACCTCGCGCGCGTCGGCGTCCTCGCCGCTGTTGCGCAGCACCTGCGCGAGCCGTTCGTACGGCTCCGGCGCGTACTCGGGCGTCGCCGCCGCGACCCACTCCAGGCGGCGGCTGAGCGGGAAGTGACCGACCCACACGAGGTTCTCGTAGACGAAGCCGCCCATGGCGAGCCCGCCGGGCCCCGGCCAGCTGGTGGACACGTCGACCAGTGTGACGATCTTCGCCCCGCTCAGCACGACCCGTCCCTCCTCGGGGCGTTCGCACGTGAACCGCAGCTCTGGCGTGACGATCCTGCGCAGCGACAGCTCCTCCCCGGCCATCAGGACGAACCGCGCCTGGTCGACGTCGACCGCGTCCCCGAACCGGCCGTCGTCCAGCCGCACCCCGCCCCGGCACTCGAAGGGCTGCACCCGGGTGCCGGGCGGCGGGCCGCCGGCGATCCCGACGCCGTACGGGGGAGTGGAACCGGAGCCCGCGGCCTCGTCCGTCACCCACGCGCCGGTCATGTGGAGCGTGCGCTCGACCGTCAGGCGCGGCGCGTTGAGCGCCCGGCGGTCGCGCGGGGCGCGCAGCCGGCTGCCGCGCAGGCTCAGCGACACCCCGACCTTGGCGCCGCGGAGACTGACCTCGCCGTATGTCTCGATCTGATCGGCCTGGAGGTCCTGGGCGACCGTCATGCCGTCGGCGGTGATCGCCCGGCCCATCCGGTCCGGACGTACCTCGATCTGGCTGATCAGCAAATCCGTACCGATTTGTGCGTCCGTCAGGCGTATCCCGTGCTCGACCCGGCAGCGCGGCAGGTGAAGGTCACCCTCCGTGTGCAGCCGGGCGGCCTCCAGACGCGGTATGGCACAGCCCGCCATGCGCAACGTGGTGAAGTGCGACTCGGGGAGCACGATCTCGTTGTCGAACAGACAGCGGTCCAGTTCGACGTACGGCGCGATCGTGCCGCCCGCGAGGGTCAGCGTCCCGGTGATCCGCACCCCGCGCATCTTGAGCGCGGCGACCCGGCCAGGGAGCGCCGGCGGGCCGCTGAGCAGGAGTAACGCGATGACCCTGGCGCGCACGCTGCGGTTCGCGCCCCAGCCGTGCGGCACGAAGGGGTCGTCCCGCCGGGGGTCGTACGTGGAGAGGTCGTACGTACTGCCGTTCCGGAAGGCCTGCCACATACCCAGCTCCGCCGCGCTCAGCCAGTCGGGCGCCTCACCTTCCTGCGGCTCGGTCACGGTCACCGCCGCTCCTCCGCTTCCTCGTCACGTCGTTACTCATGGTGTTCCCCCTGGGTGACGGCCTGAACGCTAGTGGTGACATGAGCCTGGCGGGACATGTATCAGCCAGTGATACTCACGTCCGGCGGCCGGAGGCCGTCTGCGAGAATTGACCGCGTGATCTCACGAATCGACCTGCGCGGCGGCGCCCTCCCCGAGGGCTCCGCGCTCCGTGACCTGCTGCCCCGAGCCGAGTTCGACGTGGAAGCCGCCCTGGAGAAGGTGCGGCCCATCTGCGAGGACGTGCACCATCGCGGTACGGAAGCGCTGATCGACTACGCGGAGAAGTTCGACGGCGTGAGGCTCACCCGCGTCCGGGTGCCCGCGGCCGCCCTGGCCGACGCCCTGGCGGGGCTCGCCCCGGCCGTACGGGCCGCGCTGGAGGAGTCCGCCCGGCGCGCCAGGCTCGTCCACCGCGAGCAGCGGCGCGCCCCCCACACCACGCAGGTGGTGCCCGGCGGCACGGTCAGCGAGAAGTGGGTCCCGGTCGGACGCGTCGGGCTGTACGCGCCGGGCGGCCGGTCCGTCTACCCCTCGTCCGTGATCATGAACGTGGTGCCGGCCCAGGAGGCCGGTGTCGAGTCGATCGCGCTGGCCTCGCCGCCGCAGGCCGAGTTCGGCGGGCTGCCGCACCCCACGATCCTCGCCGCCTGCGCCCTGCTGGGCGTCGACGAGGTGTACGCGGTCGGCGGCGCCCAGGCCGTGGCGATGTTCGCGTACGGCACCACGGGCCCCGACGGCTGCGCCCCCGCCGACATGGTCACAGGACCCGGCAACATCTGGGTCGCCGCCGCCAAGCGGTACTTCACCGGCCGCATCGGCATCGACACCGAGGCGGGCCCCACCGAGATCGCGGTCCTCGCGGACTCCACCGCCGACCCGGTGCACGTCGCCGCCGACCTCATCAGCCAGGCCGAGCACGACCCGCTCGCCGCCGCCGTCCTCGTCACCGACTCGGTGGAGCTGGCCGACGCGGTCGAGAAGGAGCTGGAGCCGCAGGTCGCCGCGACCAAGCACATCGAGGACCGGGTCGCGCCCGCGCTGGCCGGCAAGCAGTCCGCGATCGTCCTGGTCGACTCCGTCGAGGACGGCCTGCGGGTCGTCGACGCGTACGGCGCCGAGCACCTGGAGATCCAGACCGCCGACGCCGCCGCCGTCGCCGAACGCGTCCGCAACGCCGGGGCGATCTTCGTCGGCCCGTACGCGCCGGTGTCCCTCGGCGACTACTGCGCCGGCTCCAACCACGTCCTGCCGACCGGCGGTTGCGCCTGCCACTCCTCCGGGCTCTCCGTCCAGTCCTTCCTGCGCGGCATCCACATCGTGGACTACAGCAGGGACGCGCTCGCCGAGGTCGCCCACCACGTGGTGACGCTGGCCGAGGCGGAGGACCTGCCGGCGCACGGCGCGGCCGTCAAGGCGAGGTTCGAGTGGAAGGTGCCCACCGCATGAGCGGCGCCTCGGGACCGGATGCCCCCGGCGACATCGGCATCGACGACCTGCCCGTACGGGACGAGCTGCGCGGCAAGACCCCGTACGGCGCGCCCCAGCTGGACGTCCTCGTCCAGCTGAACACCAACGAGAACCCGTACCCGCTGCCCGAGGCGCTGGTCGAGCGGATCACCGAGCGGGTCCGCGAGGCCGCGCGCGGGCTCAACCGCTACCCCGACCGGGACGCCGTCGAGCTGCGCACCGAGCTGGCCGCGTACCTCTCCAGGACCGGCGGGCACCCGCTGACCACCGCCCACGTGTGGGCCGCCAACGGCTCCAACGAGGTCATCCAGCAGCTGCTCCAGACCTTCGGCGGCCCGGGGCGCACCGCGATCGGCTTTGAGCCGTCGTACTCGATGCACCACCTCATCGCGCGCGGCACCGGCACCGGCTGGCTCTCCGGGCCGCGCGGCGAGGACTTCACGATCGAGGTGACGGCCGCCGTGGAGGCGATCACCGAGCACCGCCCCGACGTCGTCTTCATCACCTCGCCCAACAACCCCACGGGCACGGCCGTCGACGCGGAGACCGTCCTCGCGCTGTACGAGGCGGCCCAGGCCGCCAAGCCGTCCCTGGTCGTCGTGGACGAGGCGTACGTCGAATTCAGCCATCGTCCGTCGCTGCTCCCGCTCATCGAGGGCCGCCCGAGGCTGGTGATCTCCCGCACGATGTCGAAGGCGTTCGGCGCGGCGGGCCTGCGTCTCGGCTATCTCGCCGCCCACCCCGCCGTGGTCGACGCGGTCCAGCTGGTGCGGCTGCCGTACCACCTCTCGGCCGTCACCCAGGCCACCGCGCTCGCGGCCCTGGAGCACACCGATACGCTGCTCGGGTACGTGGAGACACTCAAGGCGGAGCGGGACCGTCTGGTGGACGAACTGCGGGCCCTCGGTTACGAGGTCACGGACTCGGACGCGAACTTCGTGCAGTTCGGCCGCTTCGAGGACTCCCACGCCGCGTGGCGGTGGATCCTCGACCGGGGTGTCCTGGTCCGCGACAACGGCGTACCGGGACGGCTGCGGGTCACCGCGGGCACCCCGTCCGAGAACGACGCGTTCCTCGACGCGGTACGGGAACTCAAGAAGGAGCAGAGCGCATGAGCCGCATCGGCCGCGTGGAGCGCAGTACGAAAGAGACATCCGTCGTCGTGGAGATCGACCTCGACGGCACCGGGACGGTCGACGTGTCGACCGGGGTCGGCTTCTTCGACCACATGCTCGACCAGCTCGGCCGGCACGGCCTGTTCGACCTCACGGTGAAGACCGAGGGCGACCTGCACATCGACACGCACCACACCATCGAGGACACCGCGCTGGCGCTCGGCGCCGCCTTCAAGCAGGCCCTCGGCGACAAGGTCGGGATCTACCGCTTCGGCAACTGCACGGTCCCGCTGGACGAGTCGCTCGCCCAGGTCACCGTGGACCTCTCGGGCCGGCCGTACCTGGTGCACACCGAGCCCGAGAACATGGCGCCGATGATCGGCTCGTACGACACCACGATGACCCGGCACATCCTGGAGTCCTTCGTCGCGCAGGCCAGGATCGCGCTGCACGTGCACGTGCCGTACGGGCGCAACGCCCACCACATCGTGGAGTGCCAGTTCAAGGCCCTCGCCCGCGCGCTGCGGTACGCCTCCGAGCGTGACCCCCGCGCCGTGGGAATTCTTCCGTCTACCAAGGGTGCCCTGTGACCGGCCTGTCGACCATCCTGATCGTCCTGGGGCTCTTCCTGGCGGGCGGTGTCTACTCCTTCACCAAGCAGAAGCTGCCCACCGGTGTGATCACCCTGCTGGCGATCTCCTCCGCCTTCTGCCTGGTCGCGGGTGTCCTGCGGATCCAGGGCATCTGGGGGTGACACCGGTGACCGAACCCGCGAGGCCCGCCAGGCCCGCCAAGAAGGTCGTCGTCTTCGACTACGGCTTCGGCAACGTCCGCTCCGCGGAACGCGCCCTCGCCCGCGCCGGCGCCGACGTCGAGATCACCCGTGACTTCGACCGGGCCATGAACGCCGACGGGCTGCTCGTGCCCGGCGTCGGCGCCTTCTCCGCCTGCATGCGGGGGCTCAGGGACGCGCGCGGCGAGTGGATCATCGGCCGCCGGCTGTCCGGCGGCCGGCCCGTCCTCGGGATCTGCGTCGGCATGCAGATCCTCTTCGAGCGCGGCATCGAGCACGGCGTCGAGACCGAGGGCCTCGACGAGTGGCCCGGCACGGTCGAGCCGCTGAACGCCCCGATCGTGCCCCACATGGGGTGGAACACCGTCGAGGCGCCCGAGGACAGTCAGTTGTTCGCGGGCGTCGGCGCCGACGAGCGCTTCTACTTCGTGCACTCGTACGCCGTGCGGAAGTGGGGCCTCGAAGTCACCAACCCCGCGATCCGCGCCCCGCGCGTCACCTGGTCCACCCACGGCGAGCCGTTCGTCGCCGCGGTGGAGAACGGTGCACTGTGGGCCACCCAGTTCCACCCCGAGAAGTCCGGCGACGCCGGCGCCCAGCTGCTGACCAACTGGATCGGAACCCTCTGAATGTCTCCTGTGCCGAAGCTCGAACTCCTCCCCGCCGTCGACGTCCGTGACGGCCAGGCCGTACGCCTCGTCCATGGCGAGTCGGGATCCGAGACCTCGTACGGCTCGCCCCTCGAAGCGGCCCTCGCCTGGCAGCGCTCGGGCGCCGAGTGGCTGCACCTGGTCGACCTGGACGCCGCGTTCGGCACCGGTGACAACCGCGACCTGATCGCCGAGGTCGCCGGGGCCATGGACATCAAGGTCGAACTGTCCGGCGGGATCCGCGACGACGCCTCGCTCGCCGCCGCCCTCGCCACCGGCTGCACCCGCGTCAACCTCGGTACGGCCGCGCTGGAGACACCCGAGTGGGTCGCCAGGATCATCGCCGAGAACGGCGACCGGATCGCGGTCGGCCTCGACGTACGGGGCACGACGCTGCGCGGGCGCGGCTGGACCCGCGACGGCGGCGACCTCTACGAGACCCTCGCCCGCCTCGACGCCGAGGGCTGCGCCCGGTACGTCGTCACGGACATCGCCAAGGACGGCACCCTCCAGGGCCCCAACCTGGAGCTGCTGCGCACCGTCTGCGCCGCGACCGACCGGCCCGTCGTCGCCTCCGGCGGGGTCTCCTCGCTGGCGGACCTGCTCGCCCTCGCCACGCTCGTGCCCGAGGGAGTCGAGGGCGCGATCGTCGGCAAGGCGCTGTACGCGAAGGCGTTCACGCTCGAAGAGGCGCTGGAGACGGTGGCCGGGACGGTTCTCCGATGAGCGAGGAGTCGCCGGACCAGGTGCGGAAGATCTCCTCGGGCGGCCCCTGGGAGGAGTCCTTCGGCTACTCCCGCGCGGTACGGCTGCCCAACGGCCTGGTCCTGGTGTCCGGTTGTACGTCGGTGGTCGGCGGCCGGATCGCCGAGGGCAGCCCGTACGAGCAGACGAGGACCGCCTTCGGCGTGGCCGTCAAGGCACTGGAGGAGCTGGGCCTCGGCGTCGAGCACGTGGTGCGTACCCGGATGTACATCACCCACCCCCGGGACAGCGACGACGTGGGCCGGGCCCACAAGGAGCTGTTCGACGCCGTACGGCCGGCCGCCTCGATGGTCGTCGTCGCGGGCCTCATCGACCCGAGCCTGGTGGTCGAGGTGGAGGTGGAGGCCTACCTGGCCCCCTCGGGAGGCTCCGCATGAGCCTGGCGGTACGGGTCATCCCCTGCCTGGACGTGGACAACGGCCGGGTCGTCAAGGGCGTCAACTTCCAGAACCTGCGCGACGCGGGCGACCCCGTCGAGATGGCGAAGCTGTACGACGCCGAGGGCGCCGACGAGTTGACGTTCCTCGACATCACCGCCTCCTCCGGCGACCGCGAGACCACGTACGACGTGGTGCGGCGCACCGCCGAGCAGGTCTTCATCCCGCTGACCGTCGGCGGGGGTGTCCGTACCCCCGAGGACGTCGACAAGCTGCTGCGGGCCGGCGCGGACAAGGTCGGTGTCAACACGGCGGCCATCGCCCGCCCCGACCTGATCCGCGAGATCGCCGAGCGCTTCGGACGGCAGGTGCTGGTCCTGTCGGTCGACGCGCGGCGGACGCCGTCGGGCTCCTTCGAGGTCACCACGCACGGCGGCCGGAAGGGCACCGGCATCGACGCCGTCGAGTGGGCGCACCGGGCCGCGGAACTGGGCGCCGGGGAGATCCTGCTCAACTCGATGGACGCGGACGGCACGAAGGACGGCTACGACACCGAGATGATCGCGGCCGTACGGAAGCACGTGACGGTCCCCGTCATCGCCTCCGGCGGCGCGGGCCGGCTCGCGGACTTCCCGCCGGCCGTCGCGGCGGGCGCCGACGCGGTCCTCGCCGCGTCCGTCTTCCACTTCGGCGATCTGCGCATCGGCCAGGTGAAGGAAATCCTGCGCCAAGCGGGCCATCCGGTCAGATAGGGCGGGGTGAGGGGACGGTTCCGGCCGTTCCTCCGCCACTTCCGACTTGATCGCACAAGATATATTGCGCAACTTTCCTTTCCTAATTTAGCGTGCAGGCCATGACACGCAGGGAAACCCGCGGAGTGACGGGCCCCGAGACCTTCAAGGTCTTCGGACACCCCCTGCGCATGAGGCTCTACCGCGCCCTCCACCTCTCCCGGACGGGCACCGCCTCCCAACTCGCCGACCAGGTCGGCGAAACCGTCTCGCTCGTCAGCTACCACCTGCGCAAGCTCGCCGATCACGGACTGATCGACGAGGCGGAGGGACAGGGCGACGGCCGGGAGCGGTGGTGGAAACTCGCCTCCGAGGACCCGGCCCTCCGCGCCGCGTCCTTCAGCCGCGAATACCTGGCGCCGCTCACGGCCGCGCAACTCGCCGAACTCTCCCGCGAGATGCACGACCTCGTCAGGAAGTACGAGATCGCCGGCCGGGCGGCCGAGGAGGCGGGGGACACCGAGGGGCGCGAGAGAGTCGCGCTGCACACCTACGGTTTCCCCTTTCGTGTCTGACGCGTGTCCGACCCTTCCGGCTTTTCCGATCCTTCTGACTATTTCCTGAATCTTTCGATCATTCCCGGTCTTCCCGACCATTGTCTGTTCCTCTCCCTTTCCCACCCTCCCCCCTACTGAGACCAGAGAGGACCGTTGAGCATGCCCCCACATGCGATATCAGCGCCCGCCAAGAACGGGACCACCCCCCCACCCCCCGCACACCGCGACGGAAACGTATTGCGCTGGCTCGGCGCCTATACCGCGTCGATGGTCGGCAGCAACGTCTATTTCGTGGCCCTCGCCTGGGCCGCCGCCCGCACCGGCAGCCCTGCTCAGGCCGGCCTGGTCCTCGCCGTCGGATCGGTGCCCCGCGCCGCGCTGATGCTCGGCGGCGGAGTGGTCGCGGACCGCTTCGGGCCCCGTCTGGTGGTCATCGGCAGTGACGCGGCGCGCTGCGTCTTCATCCTCGGCATGGCGGCCGTGCTGATGTTCATCAGCCCCTCGGTCTGGCTGCTGGCCTCGGTCGCGCTGGTCTTCGGCGCGGTCGACGCGCTGTTCCTGCCGGCGGTCGGCGCGCTGCCGCCCCGGATCACCGCCCCCGGCCAACTGGTCCGGGTGCAGGGCATGAGCGGGCTCGCCACCCGTTTCGCCAACGTCGCGGGAGCGCCGATCGGCGGTCTGACGGTGGCCATCGGCGGCTCGGCGTCGGCCTTCACCGCGGCGGGGGTGCTCTTCGCGGTGTCGCTGCCGCTGCTCCTGACCGTACGGATCGGCGGGCTGCCCGGCGCGAAGGGCGACCAGGGTGCCGGGGACGAGCACAGGGAGGGGATCGCGGCGGCGGCGGAGAGCCCCGTACCGCACGACACGATCCCGGGGCCCCGCGACGGTGCCGACGCGCGTAGAGAGCGGGCGGGAGAGGCCGGGGCGGGCACCGAGGCGGCTCCGGGGACGGAGCGGACGGATGGCGCGGACTCCGCGTCCGCCGGCGCCGGCCGCGCACTCCTCGACGGGCTGCGCTACATCCGCCACCACCGCGTCCTCGCCCCGCTGATCCTCGTCAGCGCCATCACCCAGCTGGGCTTCGTGGGACCGCTCAACATCGGGCTCGTCCTGGTTTCCGAGGAGCACGGGTGGGGCGCGTCGGGCCTGGGCTGGATCATCGCCGCGTTCAGCGTGGGCGCCGCCGGGGCCTCGCTGCTGCTGACGGTCCGCGGCCGGGTCCCCCGGGCCGGCTTTGTCATGTGCGCTTCTACGATTGTCGGCTCGGTCGCCATCGCCTGTATCGCGTACGCCCCGTCGGTGGCCCTCGCGTCCGTCGCCGCCGTCTGCGTCGGACTGCTCGCCGGCCTCGGCGGCGCGCTGTCGGCCGCGCTCGTCCAGACCCAGACCGAACCGGGCTACCTGGGCCGGGTCACCTCGGTCTCGACGCTCTTCGGACTGGGCATCGCCCCGCTCGTCTACCCGGTCATGGGCGCGGCCATCGGCGCCTGGGGCTCGGGACCGGTCTTCGTGGCCAGCGCCGCGCTCTGCGCCGCGGGCACGACGTTCGGGCTGTGCGTCAAGCAGCTCCGCCTGGCCGAGCTGCCGGGCTGAGCCCCGTACGCCACCCAGGGTCGGTCCGCTCCTGTCCGCCGGGCGTCTCCGGGCGCCCGGCCAGGGGGCGACGCCCTGTCACGACCCCGGACGCCCGCCCCCGTACAGCCGGCCGTCCTCAGATGCCGAGCTTCGCTTCCAGCACCCGCGTCACCGCTTCCTTGTCACCCTCCACCTGCACGTCCGCCGCGGCCTGGCGCCCCGAGAGGAACAGCAGCAGCTCGCCCGGCTCGCCGGTGACCGTCACCACCGGCGCCCCCTTGCGGGCCACCGCCGTCCGGCCGTCCGTCCGCCGCAGCACCAGACCCGCCGGGGACTTGCGCCCCATCAGCCGGGCCCCCTTCTCCAGCCGCGACCACAGCGAGTCCGCGAAGACCCGGTCCAGCTCGCGCGGGGTCCAGTCGGGCTGCGCCCGCCGGACGTCCTCGGCGTGGATGTAGAACTCCGAGGTGTTCGCCGCCTCGTCGAGCTGCTTGATGTTGAACGGGGACATCTTCGGCGGTCCCGTACGGATCAGCTCGATCAGCTCCTCGTACGGCTTCGCGACGTATTCGCCCTGGACCCGGTCCAGCCGGTTCTTGAGCAGGGGCAGCATCGTTCCCCCCGCCGCGTCGAGCCGGCGCTCACGCACCACCACGTGAGCGGCCAGGTCCCGCGCGGTCCAGCCGTCGCAGAGGGTCGGCGCCTCGGGGCCCGCGGTCTCCAACAGGTCGGCGAACAGAAGCCGTTCACGCTTTGCATGGGTCGACATGTCCGCAAGGGTACGGCCGCCCCAGCCCGTCCGCCCAGTGGACTCCCCTCCCGCCGGGCCGCCCGGGCGCGGCACAATGGCCGCATGAGCAGCTCGACCGCGGCGCCGGGACCGACCGGCGGCCTCGACCCCGCCATCGCCGACCGCCTCAAGCGCAGCGCCGACGGACTGATCCCGGCCATCGCCCAGCAGTACGACACGGGCGAGGTGCTGATGCTCGGCTGGATGGATGACGAGGCCCTGCACCGCACCCTCACCACCGGCCGCTGCACGTACTGGTCCCGCAGCCGCCGCGAATACTGGGTCAAGGGCGACACCTCGGGCCACGTCCAGCACGTGAAGTCCGTCGCCCTCGACTGCGACGCGGACACCGTCCTCGTCCAGGTCGACCAGGTCGGCGCCGCCTGCCACACCGGAGCCCGCACCTGCTTCGACGAGGACGTCCTGCCGCTCGGGCGGTGAGGCGCTCCCCCACACGCGGGGACCCCTCGCACCGCACGGGGAGCCCGCGCAGCCGGCGAAGAGCCAACGAGTAGGGTCAGCGGCCATGGATCTTGAGACCTTCCGCAAGCTGGCGGCCGACCGCCGTGTGATCCCGGTCAGCCGGCGCCTCCTCGCGGACGGCGACACCCCGGTCGGCCTGTACCGCAAGCTCGCCGCCGAGCGTCCCGGCACGTTCCTGCTGGAGTCCGCGGAGAACGGCCGCTCCTGGTCCCGCTACTCCTTCGTCGGGGTACGGTCCGCCGCCACGCTCACCGAACGGGACGGCGCCACGCACTGGCTCGGCGCCCCGCCCGTCGGCGTCCCCGTGGACGGCGACCCGCTGGCCGCCCTGCGCGCCACGGTGGAGACCCTGCACACCCCCCGGGACCTGGGGGGTGTGCAGGGTCTGCCGCCCTTCACCGGCGGCATGGTCGGCTTCCTCGGCTTCGACATCGTCCGCCGCCTGGAGAGGATCGGCGACCACGCGCGCGACGACCTCGGGCTGCCCGAGCTGACGATGCTGCTCACCTCGGACCTCGCCGTCCTCGACCACTGGGACAACACCGTCCTGCTGATCGCCAACGCGATCAACCACAACGACCTGGACACCGGCGTCGACGAGGCGTACGCGGACGCCGTCGCCCGGCTCGACGCCATGGCCGCCGACCTCGCCAGGCCCGTCGACTCGATGCCCACCACGCTGCCCGTCTCCGAACTCCCCGAGTACACCGCGCTCTGGGGCGGCCCCGACTTCCAGGCCGTCGTGGAGGACATCAAGGAGCGCATCAGGGCGGGGGAGGCCTTCCAGGTCGTCCCCTCCCAGCGCTTCGAGACGCCCTGCACCGCGAGCGCGCTCGACGTCTACCGGGTGCTGCGCGCCACCAACCCCAGCCCGTACATGTACCTCTTCCGCTTCCCGTCCGCCGACGGCGGTGAGGCCTTCGACGTCGTCGGCTCCAGCCCCGAGGCGCTGGTGAAGGTCGAGGACGGGCGCGCCATGGTCCACCCCATCGCCGGGACCCGGCCGCGCGGCGCCACCCCGCAGGAGGACCAGGCCCTCGCGGACGAGCTGCTCGCCGACCCCAAGGAGCGCGCCGAGCACCTCATGCTCGTGGACCTGGGCCGCAACGACCTCGGGCGGGTCTGCCGGCCCGGCAGCGTCGAGGTGGTCGACTTCATGTCCGTGGAGCGGTACTCCCACGTCATGCACATCGTGTCGACCGTCACCGGCCGGGTCGCCGAGGGCCGTACGGCCTTCGACGTCCTGACCGCCTGCTTCCCGGCGGGCACCCTCTCGGGGGCCCCCAAGCCGCGCGCCCTCCAGATCATCGACGAGGTCGAGCCCACCCGGCGGGGCGTGTACGGCGGCTGCGTCGGCTATCTCGACTTCGCCGGGGACTCCGACACGGCCATCGCCATCAGGACCGCGCTGCTCAGGAACGGCACCGCGTACGTCCAGGCCGGGGCGGGCATCGTCGCCGACTCCGACCCGGTGTCCGAGGACCTGGAGTGCCGGAACAAGGCGGCGGCGGTCCTCAGGGCCGTCCACACGGCGAACCGGCTCCAGGCGCCCGCGCCGCACTCCGGCTGACGGGCTGAGGGGCAGGCGGGCCCGGCCGGGGACCGCCGGAACCCCGGGGCGGCGGCACGAAAGGCCCGTAAGGGATAGTGGTGGGGTGAGTGCCGTCCCCGTACCCCAGCCCCGCGCCGCCGTCCCGGTGTCCACCGACGCCGCGAGCAGCCGCCGCAGTCTCGCCGTCGCCCTCCTTCTCGGTGCCGCGGGCGCCGCCGTCGTACTGATCGCCTCCGGCCAGGTCTGGTCCCGGGGCACCGCGTCGGTGGGCGGGGGCAGCGTGCCGCTCTCGGCCGACGGCCGTGACGTCACCGGCGTGCCCGCCGCCCTCGCCGTCGTGGGCCTGGCCGCCCTCGTCGCCGTGTTCGCCGTCCGCAGCGGAGGGCGCCTGCTCGTCTCCCTGCTGCTCACGCTGAGCGGCGCGGGAGCCGCCGCCACCGCCTTCCTCGGCGCGTCGGACAGCTCCGCCCTGGACGAGAAGGCCGCGACGACGGTCGGCGACAGCTCCGCGACCATCGGCGACGTCCTGACCCACACGGCCTGGCCGTATGTCACCGCCGTCGCCGGGGTCCTCATCCTGCTCGCCGGCCTGCTCTCCCTGCGGTACGGGAAGCAGTGGCCCGCCATGTCCGGGCGCTACGAACGCGAGGGCGCGTCCCGCGCCGGCGCCGGGAGCGCCGCCGTGCGCAGGGGCCCGGCCAAGGCAGCGCCCGTGGTGGACCCCGACCGGCCGGAGGACCTGTGGAAGGCGCTGGACCGGGGCGAGGACCCGACGCGGGAGACGTGACCCCCGGCGCCGGAATGCCCCGCTCATGCGGGACAATGGCGCTGAGCGTCCGACTCACACAGCGCAACACCAACGAGGAGCAACTCATGGCGGGCACCAGCCACGGACACACCCCGGCCGCCTGGACCGGCGTCACCATCGCGTTCATCGGGTTCTGCGTCGGCGGGGTCTTCACGGTGACGGCGGACCCGGTCGGGTTCTGGGTCGGCATCGGGGTCGTCCTGCTCGGCGGCGTGGTCGGCCTCGGGATGAAGTTCATGGGTCTCGGCATGCCGCAGGAGTCCACGGAGCAGGCGCGCGCCAGGGCCGAGGCCGGGCGGGCGCAGGTCGAGGGGGCCAACGCCTCGGACACGGAGGAGAAGGCCGCCGACAAGGCCCACCAGACCGTCTGACGGGAGCCTCCCGCCCCCTCCGGCATACGGTGGCACGACGCGGCCCGGCCATGTCCGGGCCGCGTCCCGCCGCCGGCCGGTGCCTCCCCGCCGCCCCGTGCGGCGGCCGTGACCATCACCGGGTGGATGCCATGTCAGTCCCCTCCGCACCGGTTCCGGCGGCACCGGAGCCGTCGGCCGAGCAGGCCCGGACCGCTCCCGTGTTCCCGCCGGGCGCGCACGCGCCCGCGCCGCCCGGACCGCCCGCCGCCTCACTCGTACGCCGGCTCCTCGCCCCGGTCGGCTCCCTGGCCGCCGTCGCCGGAGCCTTCACGTACGTCGGGCTGATCGACCCGAACAACCCCGGCCACTACCCCGTCTGCCCGCTGTACGCCCTCACCGGGCTCTACTGCCCCGGCTGCGGCGGGCTGCGCAGCGCCCACGCCGTCGCCCACGGCGACCTGGCCGCCGCCCTCGGCGACAACGCGCTGGCCGTCCTCGGATACGGGGTGGCCGCCGCGCTCTGGGTGCTCTGGACGGTCTCGTCCGTGCGGGCCAGGACCCGGCTCCCGCTGCCCGTCCCGCGCCGTCCGGCCGTGTGGTGGGCCGTCGGCGGAGTCGTCCTGATCTTCACACTGATCAGAAACCTGCCCTTCGGCTCGTCGCTCGCTCCCTGAAGGCGCAGGTCGTGGCAGGCTCGGGTATCCGGATGCGGGTCCTGGGACCAGTTCCGGATAGCATCGATATGGCTGATCCTGATTCAGTCGGCTCGACCGGCCGACCTCCTCGGCCGACCTGATCACAACCCTCCCGGAAGGGGGCCGCTCCCGTGAGTGTGCTCGACGAGATCATCGACGGCGTGCGCGCCGACCTCGCGGAGCGGCAGGCACAGGTAAGCCTTGACGAGCTCAAGGAGCGCGCCGCCAAGGCCCCCGCGGCGAAGGACGCCCTCACCGCACTGCGCGGTGAAGGGGTCCACGTGATCTGCGAGGTCAAGCGCTCCAGCCCGTCGAAGGGCGCGCTCGCCGCGATCGCCGACCCGGCCGGGCTCGCCGCCGACTACGAGGCGGGCGGCGCGGCCGTCATCTCCGTACTGACCGAAAAGCGCCGCTTCGGCGGTTCGCTGGCCGACCTGGAGGCCGTCAGGGCCCGGGTCGACATCCCGGTCCTGCGCAAGGACTTCATCGTCACCTCGTACCAGCTGTGGGAGGCGCGTGCCTACGGCGCCGACCTGGTGCTGCTCATCGTCTCGGCGCTGGAGCAGGACGCGCTGGTGTCGCTCATCGAGCGGGCCGAGTCGATCGGGCTGACCCCGCTGGTCGAGGTCCACGACGAGGACGAGGTCGAGCGGGCGGTGGCCGCCGGGGCGAAGATCATCGGCGTCAACGCGCGTGACCTCAAGACGCTCAAGGTCGACCGCGGCACGTTCGAGCGGGTCGCCCCCGAGATCCCGGCCGGCATCGTGAAGATCGCCGAGTCGGGGGTGCGCGGTCCGCACGACCTGATCGCGTACGCCAACGCCGGGGCCGACGCGGTCCTCGTCGGCGAGTCGCTGGTCACCGGCCGCGACCCCAAGTCCGCGGTGGCCGACCTGGTCGCCGCCGGGGCCCACCCGGCGCTGCGGCACGGAAGGGACTGACCCCACCGTGTCCGACGCCGTCGCCGTGGTGCGCCTGCCGCCGCTGCCGTCGCCCCACGCGCCCCTGGCGCGCGGGTGCCGGCCGCGCGGCTGCCGTGCGCCGGCGCGGCGGGTGCACGGACGGCGGGTGCGGTACGTGATCGGCGACGAGCCCGGTCAGGTCAACGGGATGCGATGGCGCGGCGGTCGCTGAGACCGCAGTTGTCCACCGGGTCACGCGGCCCGGGCAGGTCCGCGGAGGGGCGTCGTACGCCCTCACCGTCACGGGACCCCGCCCTGCCGTCGCCCGGATCCGCCCGTTGCTCCGAGGAGTCGTACCGGAATGTCCGAGAAGTCAGACCTGTCAGAATTCTTCATCCCCGATCCCGAGGGACTGGTCCCCAGCGCCGAAGGCTACTTCGGTGACTTCGGCGGCAAGTTCATCCCCGAGGCGCTCGTCGCCGCCGTGGACGAGGTCGCCGTCGAGTACGAGAAGGCCAAGGGCGATCCCGCCTTCGCGGCCGAGCTCAACGAGCTGATGGCGAACTACACCGGCCGGCCCAGCGCGCTGACCGAGGTCCCGCGGTTCGCCGAACACGCCGGGGGCGCCCGGGTGTTCCTCAAGCGGGAGGACCTCAACCACACGGGGTCCCACAAGATCAACAACGTACTGGGGCAGGCGCTGCTCACCAAGCGCATGGGCAAGACCCGGGTCATCGCCGAGACCGGCGCCGGCCAGCACGGCGTGGCCACGGCCACCGCCTGCGCGCTCTTCGGCCTCGAATGCACCATCTACATGGGGGAGATCGACACCCAGCGCCAGGCGCTGAACGTCGCCCGCATGCGGATGCTCGGCGCCGACGTGGTGCCCGTGCTGTCCGGGAGCCGGACCCTCAAGGACGCCATCAACGAGGCGTTCCGCGACTGGGTCGCCAACGTGGACCGTACGCACTACCTCTTCGGCACCGTCGCGGGACCGCACCCCTTCCCCGCGATGGTCCGGGACTTCCACCGCGTCATCGGGGTCGAGGCCAGGCGCCAGATCCTGGAGCGGGCCGGACGGCTGCCGGACGCCGCCGTCGCCTGTGTGGGCGGCGGGTCCAACGCGATCGGGCTCTTCCACGCGTTCATCCCCGACGCGGACGTACGGCTCGTGGGCTGCGAGCCCGCGGGGCACGGCATCGAGAGCGGCGAGCACGCGGCCACGCTCAGCGCGGGCGAGCCCGGCATCCTGCACGGCTCACGGTCGTACGTCCTCCAGGACGAGGAGGGCCAGATCACCGAGCCCTACTCGATCTCCGCCGGACTCGACTACCCGGGCATCGGCCCCGAGCACGCGTACCTCAAGGACAGCGGGCGCGGCGAGTACCGCGCCGTCACGGACGACGCGGCGATGCAGGCGCTGCTGCTGCTCTCCCGTACGGAAGGGATCATCCCGGCCATCGAGAGCGCGCACGCGCTGGCCGGCGCCCTGGAAGTGGGACAGGAGCTGGGGAAGGACGGCCTCATCCTCGTCAACCTCTCCGGACGCGGCGACAAGGACATGGACACGGCCGCCCGCTACTTCGGGCTGTACGACGGGGAGGGCTCCAAGTGAGCGGGAACGTAGCGCTGCTCGACGCCACACTGGCGGCGGCCAAGGCGGAGAACAGGGCCGCCCTCATCGCCTACCTGCCCGCCGGGTTCCCGACGGTGGACGGGGGCATCGCGGCGGTCAAGGCCGTTTTCGACGGGGGCGCCGACATCGTCGAGGTCGGACTGCCGCACAGCGACCCGGTGCTCGACGGACCCGTCATCCAGACCGCCGACGACATCGCCCTCAAGGGCGGCGTCAAGATCGCGGACGTGATGCGCACGGTCCGTGAGGCGTACGAGGCGACCGGGAAGCCGGTGCTCGTGATGACGTACTGGAACCCGATCGACCGCTACGGCGTCGAGCGGTTCACCACCGAACTGGCCGAGGCGGGCGGCGCCGGGTGCATCCTGCCCGACCTGCCCGTCCAGGAGTCCGCGCTGTGGCGCGAGCACGCGGAGAAGCAGGGCCTCGCCACCGTCTTCGTGGTCGCGCCCAGCAGCAAGGACCAGCGGCTCGCCGAGATCACGGCCGTGGGCAGCGGATTTGTCTACGCGGCCTCCCTGATGGGCGTGACCGGTACGCGCGTGTCGGTCGGCGCGCAGGCCCAGGACCTCGTGACGCGCACCCGCGCCACGACCGACCTGCCGGTCTGTGTCGGGCTCGGGGTGTCCGACGCCGCGCAGGCCGCCGAGGTCGCGGGTTTCGCGGACGGGGTGATCGTGGGCTCCGCCTTCGTGAAGCGGATGCTGGACGCCCCCGACGCGGCGTCGGGCCTGGTCGCGGTGCGTGAGCTGGCGGCCGAGCTGGCCGCCGGTGTTCGCAAGCGCTGACGGGTGGCATAACCCGTAAGGGTGGACCTGGGGCCGGGGAGGTGCGTACGCACCTCCCCGGTTCGTTGCGCCCTGCGTGAGCGAGAAGAACCGTGAGGCAAGGCGGAGCGCGAGAGAGCGGCTCCAGCAGGAACGTGCGGCGGAGAAGACCCGGGAGAAGCGCAAGCGGGTGGTGGTCGTCGCGTCGACCGTGGTCGGCGTGCTCGGGGTGGTCGCCGTGATCGGCGTGGTCGCCGCCAACGCGGGCAAGGACGGCACCAGCGACGCCGCGGGCCCCGTGCTCGCGCCGTCCGGTGTCTCGGGCAAGGACGAGCTGGCGATCCCGGTGGGCGCGCCCGACGCGCCCTCCACGCTGACCGTGTGGGAGGACTTCCGCTGCCCGGCGTGCGCCCAGTTCGAGAACGCGTTCCGGAGCACCGTCCACGAGCTGGAGAACCAGGGACAGCTCAAGGTCGAGTACCACCTCGCCACGATCATCGACGGCAACATGGGCGGTACCGGCTCGCTGCGGGCGGCCAACGCGGCCGCCTGCGCCCAGGACGTCGGCAAGTTCGCCCCGTACCACGACGAGCTGTACAAGAACCAGCCCGCGGAGACCGACGACGCCTTCGCCAAGAACAGCCGGCTGCTGGAGCTGGCGGGCAGGATCGAGGGCCTGGAGTCGGCGCCCGGCTTCCGCCAGTGCGTGCAGGGCGGGGACCACAACAACTGGGTGAACAAGTCGGCGACGGCGTTCCGTACGGGCCGCTTCACCGGGACGCCGACCGTGCTCCTGAACGGGGAGGCGGTCTTCCCGAAAAAGGGCAACGAGAACATCACACCCGACAATCTGAAGAAGTGGGTGAAGGAGGCCAACCGGGGCAAGAAGCCCGGTACGGCACCGCCCGAGACCACCTCCGTGGGCTGACCTCGTTACCAGGAAGTTGCCGGGCGGGTCGGCGCAGGCCCCGCCCGGCACGGTACCGTCGGTTCTGCCATGGAACTTGCCTACATTCCCAGCCCGTCGTCCGGTGTGCTCCATCTTGGACCGCTCCCGCTGCGCGGCTACGCGTTCTGCATCATCATCGGTGTCTTCGTCGCCGTCTGGTACGGCGGCAAGCGCTGGGTCGCCCGGGGCGGCAAAGCCGGCACCGTGGCCGACATCGCCGTCTGGGCGGTGCCCTTCGGCCTGGTCGGCGGGCGGCTCTACCACGTCATCACCGACTACCAGCTGTACTTCAGCGACGGTGAGGACTGGGTCGACGCCTTCAAGATCTGGGAGGGCGGCCTCGGGATCTGGGGCGCGATCGCGCTGGGCGCGGTGGGCGCCTGGATCGGCTGCCGGCGGCGGGGGATCCCGCTGCCCGCGTGGGCGGACGCGCTGGCGCCCGCGATCGCGTTCGCGCAGGCGATCGGGCGGTGGGGCAACTGGTTCAACCAGGAGCTGTACGGCAAGGCCACCGACGTGCCGTGGGCGCTCAAGATCTCCTCGGGGCCGAACCGCGAGGCGGGCCTCTACCACCCGACCTTCCTGTACGAGTCGCTGTGGTGCGTCGGGGTGGCCCTGCTGGTCATCTGGGCCGACCGCCGCTTCAAGCTCGGGCACGGGCGGGCGTTCGCGCTGTACGTCGCGGCGTACTGCGTGGGGCGCTTCTGGATCGAGTACCTGCGGGTCGACGAGGCGCACCACATCCTGGGCCTGCGCCTGAACGACTGGACGGCGATCATCATCTTCGCGCTGGCGGTCACGTACATCGTGATCTCGTCGCGGATCCGCCCTGGGCGGGAAGAGGTGGTGGAGCCTGACCGCGACGAGTCGGCGAAGCCGGTGACCTCGGAGTCTTCGGAGTCTTCGGAGCCCGAGGACACGGAGCCGACCGACGCGGATGTCGACGCGGCGGACGCGAAGACGACGACCTGACGCGACCTGGCGGTCGTGCTTTGTCCTCAATCGCCGGACGGGCTTGAAACAGCCCGCCCGGCGATTGCACGTCCCGCACGTGACGACTCAGGGCGGCCACATCAAGCCCGTCCGGCGATTGAGGACGGAACCGTTGCGCGCGGTCGCGTTCAGCTACCCCCGCGAGGCCAGCGCCAGCGTACGGCGCGCCGCCGCCACGATCGCCGCGTCGACAAAGCGGCCGTCCGGGAGCGACTGCGCTCCCCCCTCGCGGGCCGCCGCCTCCACGACCTCCTCCGCCGCCTCGATCTCCCGCGACGTCGGCAGATAGGCCCGCTCGATGACCGGCAGCTGGCGGGGATGGATCGCCGCCCGGCCCAGGAACCCCATGGCCCGCCCGTGCGCGCAGGACGCCGCCAGCCCCTCCAGGTCCTGGACGTCCGGGAACACCGACTGGGCCGGCGGCGCCAGCCCCGCCGCGCGGGCGGCCACCACGACCCGGCCGCGCGACCAGTCGAGGCCGGAGTCGTCCCGTACCCCCAGATCCGCCCGCAGGTCCGACTCGCCCAGCCCGATGCCCCGCACCGCGGGATGCGCGGTCGCGATCGCGTACGCGTGCTCGACCCCCATCGCCGACTCCAGCAGCGCGTACAGCGCCGTGTCCGGCGTCCTGGCCGCGATCCGGTGGATGTCGGACGCGTGGGTGACCTTGGGGAGGCGGAGCCCCGACAGCCCGGGGAGCCCGGAGAGCGCGGCGGCGTCCGGGCCGTCGTCGATACGGACATGGACCGGCGTCGCGTGCGGCTCGGAGAGGAACTCGGCGGTCGCGGCGCGCGCGTGCTCCTTGCGGTCCGGGGCCACCGCGTCCTCCAGGTCCACGATCACCACGTCCGCGCCCCGCGACAGCGCCTTCGCCATCACCTCGGGCCGGTCGCCGGGGACGTACAGCCAGGTCAGCGGGATCGTCACAGCGCCCCCTCCGACCGCAGCGCCGCGATCTCCGGCGCCGAAAGCCCCAGGTCGGCCAGCACCGCGTCGGTGTCCGCGCCGTGCGGGCGCCCCGCCCAGCGGATGGACCCGGGCGTCTCGGAGAGCCGGAAGAGGACGTTCTGCATCCGCAGCGGGCCCAGCTCGGGGTCGGGGACCTCGGTGACGGTGTCCAGCGCCCGGTACTGCGGGTCCTCCATGACGTCCCGGATGTCGTAGACCGGCGCGATCGCCGCCTCGGCCTTCTCGAACGCCGCCATCGCCTCGTCCCGGGTGTGCCGGGCGATCCAGCCGCCCACCGCGTCGTCCAGGACGTCCGCGTGCTCCGCCCGGCCCCCGCCGGTGGCGAACCACGGCTCGGCGGCCAGCTCGGGCCGCCCCACCAGGCGCATCACGCGCTCCGCGATGGACTGCGCGGACGTGGAGACCGCGAGCCAGGAGCCGTCGGCGGTCCGGTAGGTGTTGCGGGGGGCGTTGTTGCGGGACCGGTTGCCCGTACGCGGCTGGACGTAACCGAGCTGGTCGTACCAGAGCGGCTGAGGTCCGAGCACGGTGAGGATCGGCTCGATGATCGCCAGGTCGACCACCTGGCCGCGCCCGGTCGCCTGGCGGCCGGTGAGCGCGGTCATCACCGCGTACGCCGTGGCCAGCGCCGCGATCGAGTCGGCCAGGCCGAACGGCGGCAGGGTCGGTGGCCCGTCCGGTTCACCGGTGATCGCGGCGAAACCGCTCATCGCCTCGGCGAGCGTGCCGAAGCCGGGACGGTGGGAGTACGGGCCGAACTGGCCGAAGCCGGTGACGCGGGCCAGCACCAGCCGGGGGTTGGCGGTCGACAGCTCCTCCCAGCCGAGGCCCCACTTCTCCAGCGTGCCGGGCCGGAAGTTCTCGATGACGACGTCGGCCCCGGCGGCCATGCGCAGGAGCAGGTCACGGCCGCCGGGCGTGGACAGGTCGAGGGTGACCGTGCGCTTGTTGCGGCCGAGCAGCTTCCACCACAGGCCCACCCCGTCCTTGGCGGGACCGTGTCCCCGGGAGGGATCGGGCCGGGTGGGGTGCTCGATCTTGATGACGTCCGCGCCGAAGTCGCCGAGCATCGTGGCCGCGAGGGGGCCGGCGAAGAGCGTGGCGAGATCGAGGACGCGCAGGCCGGCGAGGGGGGCGGGGGAGGGGGCGGTGGGGTCAGGCGCGGGGGTGGTGTCGGGTCCCGGCGTGGTGGCGGGGGTCGCTGCGGTGGTCATGAGGCCTCGATCTCGGTGCGGTACGGCATGGAGGTGGACGCCCCGGGGCGCTGGACGCACAGCGCGGCGGCGGCGGAGGCCCAGCGCAGGGCCTCGGGCAGAGGCCGCCCCTCGACCAGCGCGACGGCGAGGGCGCCCACGAAGGTGTCGCCCGCCGCGGTGGTGTCGACGGCGGTGACCTGGGGAGCGGGTACGAAGAGCGGTTCCGTCGTCCGGGACGCGTGGAGGCTGCCGGCCCGGCCCAGGGTGATCACCACCTCGGGGACCTGCCGGAGCAGCGCCTCGGCCGCCGCGTGCGGGTCCGCGATCCCGGTGAGCACGGCAGCCTCGTGCTCGTTGGGCACCAACAGGTCGGTGGCGGCCAGCAGTTCGGGCGGCAGGGGCTGGGCGGGGGCCGGGGTGAGGACGGTCCGCACGCCGTGGCGGCGGGCCGCCTCCGCCCCGGCGACCACGGCGCTCAGGGGGAGTTCGAGCTGGAGGAGCAGCGCGTCGGCCAGGGCGATGAGGGCCTCGTCGCCGGGGCCGAGGCCGGTGACGGTGCCGTTCGCGCCCGGGATGACCACGATGGCGTTGCCGCCGTCGTCGTCCACCACGATGTGCGCGGTGCCCGAGGCGCCCTCGGCGGTGCGCAGGAGGTCGGTGTCGACACAGGACGCTTTGAGCGTGTGCCGCAGCACCGTACCGAAGTCGTCGGAGCCGACCGCGCCGATCATCGCGACGGAGCCGCCCGCGCGGGCGGCGGCGACGGCCTGGTTGGCGCCCTTGCCGCCGGGCACGGTGACGAACTCCCGTCCGGTGACGGTCTCCCCGAGCTTGGGCGCCCGGGCCGTGTACGCGACAAGATCCATGTTGGTGCTGCCGAGCACCACGATGCCGGTCATGGGTGGGGGGCCTCCTCGGGGGCGGGCGCCGGTGCGGCGAGTTGGTGGGTGATCTCGGCGAGGGTGTCGAAGCCGATGCCGTCGAAACCGCCGACGGAGGTGGCGAGGCGGTTCTTGAGCGGGGCGGTCCAGCGTTCCGGCAGCCGGTCCGGGTGGCCGGCCAGCAGCCCGGCGACGGAACCGGCCGTCGCGCCGTTCGAGTCGGTGTCCCAACCGCCCGACACGGCACGGCAGATGGAGCCGGTGAAGTCGCCGTCGGCGTGGGTGAGGGCGGCGGCGAGCAGGGCCGTGTTCGGGACGACGTGGACCCAGTGGTAGTGGCCGAGGGCGGAGTGGAGGAGGTCGACGACGGGTTCGAAGTCGGTACGGGCGTGTTCCCCGGCGACCGCGATGCCGAGGCGGACGGCGTCGGCGAGGCGGGAGCGGGGCGGTACGACGGAGAGCCCCGCGCGCAGGCAGGCGTGCACGTCACCGTCCGTACCCTGACCCTGACCCTGACCCTGACCCTGACCCTGACCCTGACCCTGGCCTGCGGCGGAGGCGATGGTGGCGGCGACGAACATCGCGCCGTAGACACCGTTGGCTGTGTGGGTCAACACCGCGTCCCGGTAGGCCTGTTCGGCGGCGGCCGTGGGATCGCCGGGGTGGGTCCAACCGTGGACGTCGGCCCGGATGGCCGCCCCGATCCACTCGCGGAACGGGTTGTGGTGGACGGCGGTGCGCGGGGGCTCGATCCCGTGGAGCAGATTGCCGTACGCGACCCGCTCGGCCGTGAACGTACGCCCGGCGGGCAGCTCGTCCAGCCAGAGCTTCGCGGCCTCGGCGGTCGTGAACTCCCTGCCGTGGCGCTGGAGGAGGAGCAGGTTGAGGAGCGGGTAGTTGAGGTCGTCGTCCTCGGGCATCCCGTCGATGTTCTCGGCGAGCGAGGTCGGCGCGGAACGCCGGTTCCACGGGTAGGCGGCGGTGAGTTCGGCCGGTACGCCCTTCGCGGTGAACCACGAGCGCAGGGGCCAGTTGCCGGTGGCGGCGGCGAGGGCGCGGATGCCGGCGAGGGGCAGCTTCTCGACGGGTTTGCCCAGCAGACAGCCGGCGGCCCGGCCGAGCCAGGCGGCGTGCAGTTGGGCGACGGTGACGGGGGAGGGCCGGGCGGGGCCCGTGTTCGCGGTCGTGTGTACCGGTCGGTCGGGCGCCTCGGGGTGGGCGCGGGTGGCGGGGGCGGTGCGGGTGAACGTATCGGTGGCGGGACCGGCGGCGGGATCCGTACGGGGGAGCGCCTCGGTGGCGTGTGGCGCCGGGGCGCTGTGGGCCGGGACGGCGGTGGGTGCCGGTGTCGCGCCGAACACCTTGAGGTCCTGGGGGCCGCAGGCGGTACGGGGTGGGACGTCGGCCAGGGGATGTGTGGGGGCGCCCGCCCCGGCGGGCGCGTCGGCCGGAGGTGGTGTGCCGTGGGCGCCTCGACCAGGGGACCACGCCGCGCACATCGCCCTGATCCCGGCCAGGTCCGTCGGCTCGTACACCGCCAACGGCGACTCCAGCAGGGCCAGTTCGTCCAGCAGCTCCTCCGCCAGCGCGCGCAGGCGCGGGGTCGCGGCGGCCGGGGACGCGCCCGCGCGGGGCGGGGCCGGGTGGCCGCCCGCCTCGTGCCAGCGCCGCTCGATCTCCGTGGCGTCCCGGCCGTCCCGTGCCGCCTGGGCCAGCTCGTGGCCGATCAGGTCCTCGGGCTGGACCCACGTCAGGCGCAGGTCGCCCGCCCCGCTCATCGCCGGCCCGCTCGCCGCCGCCCCGCTCATCGCCGGCCCGTTCATCGCTGCTCCGTCAGGCGGGCGAACGCGCTCTCGTGGGCGCGGCGCCGTTCCGTGTCCCGTGCGAACACCTCGTACGCCACCTCCGTCAGCACCTGCGCCGGCGCGTGCAGGTCGAGACGGCTCGCCTCGGCCACCCGCTCCACCCATTCGGCCGGCACGGCGGCCTCGCCGCCCAGCGCCCCGGCGATCGCGCCGCCCATCGTCGCGATGGAGTCGCAGTCGCGGCCGTAGTTGACCGACCCCAGCACCGTACGGCGGACGTCGCCCCCGCCGATGAGCAACATGCCCAGCGCCACGGGCAGTTCCTCGATCGAGTGCAGCCGGGACGGGCGGCGGGCGCCGAGGGAGGGGGCGCGGTAGTTGGGGCCGACGGTGTCGAAGGGCGCGACCGCCTCGCGCAGCCCGCGCAGAGCGGACTCCGCGTCACCGTGGCACGCGGCCACCTCGCACACCGCCTCGATCGCCGCGCGCGTCCCGTCCTTCGCGAGCGCCAGGCACGCCTCGACGACCGACGCGGGCGTGGCGCCCGGCAGGCACGCCGCCGCGACCGCCGCCGCGAACACCCCGGCGGCCTCGCGCCCGTACGACGACTGGTGGGCGCCGGCCACGTCCAGCGCCTCCGCGTACGCCGCCGCCGGGTGCGCGGCGTTGACCAGGCCGACCGGCGCCATGTACATCGCCGCCCCGCAGTTGACGATGTTCCCGGTGCCGGCCTCGCGCGGGTCGACGTGTCCGTAGTGCAGCCGGGCGACGATCCACTTCTCCGCGAGGAAGATCCGCTGGAGGGGGAGCGCCTCGGCCTCCAGCTCCGGGATCCAGCGGGGGACGGACATCAGGTCGGGGACGAGGTGCTCGGCGACCGCGTACGCGTCGAGGTGGTCGCGGACGGTCCCGTACACCCGGACCAGCGCGTGGGTCATCAGGGTGTCGTCGGTGACGTGGCCGTCGCCCTTGTGGTACGGCGCGATGGGGCGGGCGGTGCGCCAGTCCTCGTTCCACGGGCCGACGATGCCGGTGACCCGGCCGCCGTGCCGCTCGACGATCTGGTCGGGGGAGTACCCCTCGACCGGGCCGCCGAGCGCGTCGCCGACGGCCGCGCCGAGCAGGCAGCCGGTGACGCGGTCAGCGAGGGTGGGGGTCTCCGCGCCCGTCGCGGAGGGGGTGGGGGGTGTGCTCAGGGTCGTCATGTCGGTCGTCATGTCGGAATTGTCCACCCGGAGAGGCCAGTTCCGTGTCTGCCAGCAGCCCGGCGAGTTCGATGAGATCGATGCCGGCGAGGCGGGGGAGCGCGCAGCCCGCGAGCGTACGGCAGGCGTCCCGCCAGGCGGCCGGTACGGCGTCGCCGCCGCCGAGCGCGCCGGTCAGCGCGCCGGCGAGGGCGGGCGCGGAGTCGGCGACCCGGGAGAGGCACGCGGCGGCGGGCACCGCGCCGGTCACGCGGCCCCGGGCCGCGACGGTGAGGGCGAGGGCGACCGGGACGGTCTCGGCGGCGGCGATGCCGTAGCTGTAGACGTGGTCGACGATCTGATGCTCCAGCAGGGGGACGAGGGCGAAGGCGCCGGCCTCCTCGTCGGCGTTCTCGTCGGAGAAGGACTGGGCGAGTTTGAGGGCGTGCCGGGCGTTGCGGCCGATCTCGGTGGTGCCGGGGAGCTGGGCGAGCGCGGCCTCGACGGCGGCCTCCACGTCACCGCCGCCGAGGGCGGTCGCCACGGCGGCGGCCATGGCACGGGCGCCGTGGACCCCGTCGCCGTCCTGGGTGTACCGGGCGTCGAACTCGGCGAGTTCGGCGGCGGCGGCCGGGTCGCCGGGGTGGACGACCGCGAGGACGACGGCCCGTACGCACGCGGCGTCGTCGAAGTAGTGCGGGTTGTCGTGGCCGGTGGCGGGCGGGCGCAGCCCGGTGGCGAGGTTGCCGAGCCCGGCCCGTACGGAGATCCGGGCGCGCAGCGGCAGCACGGCGGACTCGACCTCGGGGGCGCGGTCGGCGGCGGCGGCGATCTCGCTGGCGAGGGAGTTCCAGGCGAGGTCGACGGCGGCGCGCATGCGCCGGTCGGCGCCGAGGCCGTGGAAGAGGTCACCGGCGGCGGTGAGGACGGCCCCGGCCGTGAAGGCGGCCCACTCGGCGTCGTCGGAGGGGCCGAGCCGCAGGGGCTCGGGGGGCTGGTTGAGGGCGATGGGGACGGGGAGGGTGGTGGTCGCGTTCTGCTCGGCGAAGGTGTCGAGCTCCCGGGTGAGCCGCCGGGTCCACTCGGGCATCCGGGCGGCCCGATGCCGCGCGGCGGGCCACCCGGCGGCGTCCCCGGCGGCGAGCCCGAGGAGGAGCCCCTCGATGCGCCGGACCCCGCCGGGCGCCCGGCGTGGCGAGTCCTCCACGCGCCCCCTGGCGCCCGGGCGGCCCGGGCGGGGCCCGGCGCCCGCGTCGGTGCTGGTGTCCGTGTCCGTCCCGGGGTCCGGGTCGGGTTCCGTGTCCGTGCCGGTCCCGGCGTACGCGTCCGATCCGGTGCTCGCGCCCGTGCCTGGGCAGGTGCCTGTGCCCGCGCCCGG
This sequence comes from Streptomyces sp. NPDC087420, assembly GCF_044744165.1. NCBI lineage: Bacteria > Bacillati > Actinomycetota > Actinomycetes > Kitasatosporales > Streptomycetaceae > Streptomyces > Streptomyces sp. NPDC087420. The sequence continues at coordinate 146,646 of NZ_JBIUXU010000004.1, read as the reverse complement.
TCCGACGCCTGTGCGGGTACGTGCACCCGTCCCCGTACCCGTACCTGTGAGGGTGTCGACACCCTCACCTGCGTCCGATCCGGCGCCGGTGCGCGTCCCCGCGCCCGTGCCGGTCTCCCTTCCCCCACCGGGGTCCGTACCGATGCCGGGTGACGGGCGGCCGTCCAGGACGGCGCTGTCGCGCGGACCGTCCGGCAGGAGCACCCCGGGGGCACCCCCGGACGCGGCCAGCGGTTCGGCGTACGTTCCCGGCCCGGACGGCCCGGACGGCCCGGACGGCCCGGACGGCCCGGACGGCCCGGACGGTCCGGACGGTCCGGACGGCCCGGGCATCCCGGCCCCAGGCGCCCCGGACGCGGTCCTTCCCGCGACGGCGGGCCCCGCCGGGGCCCGCCGCGTGGACCCCGGCGTGTCGAGTCGTCCCGTGCCCCGGGCCCCGCCCGGGTCGTTCGGTGTCATGACGGTCGTGCCTCTTCCTCGTCCGGGGTGAGCAGGTCCGCGATGTCCAGGACGTGGTAGCCGCGCATCGAGGGCAGGCAGCTGCCCCGTACCGGTCCGATCGCCGATGACCATTCCGTGGGGATGGCCCGCGCCCCCGAGAGCGCGCCCGCCAGCGCCCCCGCCACCGCCGCCGTCGTGTCCGCGTCGCGGCCCATGTTGACCGCCGTGAGGACCGACGTACGGAAGTCGCCGCGCGCCGCCGTGAACGCGCCGAAGGCCAGGCCCACCGCCTCCGGCGCCAGGTCCGTCCAGGGGTAGCCGCCGATGACCACCGACGAACGCACCGCGCGCTCCCTCGTCAGCGTGTCCGGGTACTCCCGCCGCGCCGCCACCACCCCGCGCCGCAGGGTGCGGGCCGTCCAGGAGTCCATCGGGATCACCGAGAGCGCCGCGGCGACCACCGACGCCGGCCCCGCCCCCGTCATCGCGGCCGCCACCCCCGCCGCCACCGCCCGGCCGCCGTAGATGCCCTCGCCGTCGTGGCTGACACTGCCGTCGACCGAGACCAGCCGCGCCGCCTCCTCCGGGCGCCCCGCCGCGAACACACCGAAGGGCGCCGCGCGCATCGCCAGGCCGTCGCTCCACGCGTGCCGGTGCTGCGCCGTGATGGGGGCGGCGAGGCCGCGGCGGAGGTTCTCCAGCGTGCCGCGCTCACTGAAACCCGCCCCCCGGAACGGGCCCTCGTCCAGGTCCGCCAGCCAGTGGTGCCAAGCCTTCTCGACGTGCGCGACGGTCAGCGCCGAGCCGTGCCGGGCGAGCAGCAGCCCGGAGAAGATGGCGTACTCCGTGTCGTCCGTACCCGCCGGGTTGTCCGCGACGAAGCCCTCGATACGGCCCCAGCGGCGGCGGATCTCGGAGGGCCGCATGTTCTCCGCGGGGGCTCCGAGCGCGTCGCCGATCGCGAGGCCGAGCAGTGCGCCTCGCGCCCGGTCGCGGAGCACCGCGGCCTCGTCGCGAGCCGGATCGCATGCAATCAGCTCCATCGGTGGCCGCCCTTCCGCGCACAACGAGCCTGTTCCTGCCATCTGTGCCACGTACACGGCCCCGGGAGTCTGAGAAACGTCGCTGTCACCCGGCTGACACCAGGTCGGGTGGCGGAAGGGCGCCCGCCGTGGGGAGAGGCGGCCGCCGAAACCGTGCGAAAGCGCTGGTAAGTACGGCCTTCCTTGCTGGCGGGCGATGTTTTTCGTGCGTACTTTCGAACACCTGGAGGGGTGGACGCCGGTCCGGCACCGCCCGGCACCCGCCCGGTCCACCGCTGCGAAAGCCGCGAAAGACGCGAAAGCCGCGAAGCCGCGAGCGCTGTGAAAGAGGAGAAGCATGTCCGTCATCGACACCGAGGCCACGCTCCACGAGGCCCACCGTGACAATCACACCCACCGCGACGTGAACGGCGGCTGGCTGCGTCCCGCGGTGTTCGGCGCGATGGACGGACTCGTCTCGAACCTGGCGCTGATGACCGGCGTCGCGGGTGGCGCCGTCTCCCACCACACCCTGGTGATCACGGGCCTCGCGGGCCTCGCGGCCGGCGCCTTCTCGATGGCCGCCGGGGAGTACACCTCCGTCGCCTCCCAGCGGGAACTGGTCCAGGCCGAACTGGACGTCGAACGCCGTGAGCTGCGCAAACACCCCACCGACGAGATGGAGGAACTGGCCGCGCTCTACGTATCGCGCGGGGTGGAACCGGCGCTCGCCCGCGAGGTGGCCCAGCAGCTGTCCAAGGACCCCGAGCAGGCGCTGGAGATCCACGCCCGCGAGGAACTGGGCATCGACCCGGACGACCTGCCGTCCCCGACCGTCGCCGCCGTCTCGTCGTTCGGCTCCTTCGCGCTGGGCGCCCTGCTGCCCGTCCTGCCGTACCTGCTGGGCGCCACCGCCCTGTGGCCCGCGCTGGTCCTGGCGCTCGTCGGGCTCTTCGGCTGCGGCGCGCTGGTGTCGCGGGTGACCGCCCGCAGCTGGTGGTACGGCGGCCTGCGCCAGCTGACCCTGGGCGGAACGGCCGCCGCCCTGACGTACGGACTGGGCGCGGCCTTCGGCGCCGCACTCTGACCACAGGGGGGACCCCGCTGACCTGCCCTGTGACCGATCTCCCGGGCCCGGTGCCGACCCCTCACCCACCCGGAATGAGACACTGGTATGAGCGCCTCTCCCACAGTCGTTACCCGGCGGTTTCGAGTCCTTAATGACCGGGCATGACCCCTGGGCGCCGCGGGCAACGATGCCTGCTCCGCAGCTGCCCGGCGGGCGACGATCTGTCCGTCCGTGCCCCACATCCGCCGCTACGCGCGGTGTCCACATGTTGGAATGCGCTATCCGCTTCCTGAGAAGCCGCCCATCATGTAACCTGCACGAAATTTCTTGGAGGGCCAGCGTCGTCCCTCGGTTATCGCATATGCCACGACGACGACGGGAGTGCCAATGCGTTCCGACGCCTGGTCGCCCATGGACGGTCGCCCCGCCCCGCAAGGGATGTACGACCCCCGTAACGAACACGACGCCTGTGGTGTCGGGTTCGTGGCCACCCTTACCGGTGTAGCCAGCCACGCACTGGTGGAGCAGGCGCTGACCGTACTGCGCAATCTCGAACACCGTGGTGCCACCGGCTCCGAGCCCGATTCCGGTGACGGCGCCGGCATCCTGCTCCAGGTCCCGGACGCCTTCCTGCGCGAGGTCACCGACTTCGAGCTGCCCGAGCCCGGCGCGTACGCCGTCGGCATCGCCTTCCTGCCCGCCGACGACGCGACCGACGCCGTCTCACGGCTCGAGACGCTCGCCGCCGAAGAGGGCCTGAACGTCCTGGGCTGGCGTGACGTCCCCGTCGCCCCCGGACTGCTCGGTGCCACCGCCCGCTCGACGATGCCGGCCTTCCGCCAGCTCTTCGTCGCCGACGGTACGAGCACGGGCATCGCCCTCGACCGCAAGGCGTTCCTGCTGCGCAAGCGCGCCGAGCGGGTCGGCGGGGTGTACTTCCCCTCGCTCTCCGCCCGCACGATCGTCTACAAGGGAATGCTCACCACCGGCCAGCTGGAGCCGTTCTTCCCCGACCTGTCCGACCGCCGGTTCGCCACCGCGATCGCCCTGGTCCACTCCCGCTTCTCCACCAACACCTTCCCGAGCTGGCCGCTCGCCCACCCGTACCGCTTCGTCGCGCACAACGGCGAGATCAACACGGTCAAGGGCAATCGCAACTGGATGAAGGCCCGCGAGTCCCAGCTCGGCTCCGACCTCTTCGGCGCCGACAAGCTGGAGCGGATCTTCCCCCTCTGTACGCCGGACGCCTCCGACTCCGCGTCCTTCGACGAGGTCCTCGAACTCATCCACCTCGGCGGCCGGTCGCTGCCGCACTCCGTGCTGATGATGGTTCCCGAGGCGTGGGAGAACCACGACTCCATGGACCCCGAGCGCCGCGCGTTCTACCAGTTCCACGCCACGATGATGGAGCCCTGGGACGGGCCCGCCTGCGTCACCTTCACCGACGGCACCCAGGTCGGCGCGGTCCTCGACCGCAACGGACTGCGCCCCGGCCGCTACTGGGTGACCGACGAGGGCCTCGTCGTCCTCTCCTCCGAGGTCGGCGTCCTCGACATCGACCCCGCGAAGGTCGTCCGCAAGGGCCGCCTCCAGCCCGGCCGGATGTTCCTCGTCGACACCGCCGAGCACCGCATCATCGAGGACGACGAGATCAAGGCGTCCCTCGCCGCCGAGAAGCCGTACAAGGAATGGCTGGAGACCGGCGAGATCGAGCTTTCGGACCTCCCCGAGCGCGAGCACATCGTGCACACCCACGCCTCCGTCACCCGCCGCCAGCAGACCTTCGGCTACACCGAGGAAGAGCTGCGCGTCCTCCTCGCGCCCATGGCGCGCAGTGGCGCCGAGCCGATCGGCTCCATGGGTACGGACTCCCCGATCGCCGCGCTGTCCGCCCGTCCCCGGCTGCTCTTCGACTACTTCACCCAGCTCTTCGCGCAGGTCACCAACCCGCCGCTGGACGCCATCCGCGAGGAGCTCGTCACCTCGCTGCGCTCCTCCCTCGGCCCGCAGGGCAACCTGCTGGAGCCGACGGCCGCGTCCTGCCGCAGCGTCACACTGCCCTTCCCGGTGATCGACAACGACGAGCTGGCCAAGCTCGTACACATAAACGCCGACGGCGACATGCCCGGCATGAAGGCCGCGACCCTCTCCGGCCTCTACCGCGTCAGCGGCGGCGGCGAGGCGCTCGCCGCCCGGATCGAGGAGATCCGCGCCGAGACCGACGCCGCCCTGGAGAGCGGCGCCCGGATCATCGTGCTCTCCGACCGGCACTCCGACGCCGAGCACGCCCCGATTCCCTCCCTGCTCCTCACCGCCGCCGTGCACCACCACCTCATCCGTACCAAGCAGCGCACGCAGGTCGGCCTGCTGGTCGAGGCCGGCGACGTCCGCGAGGTGCACCACGTCGCGCTCCTCATCGGGTACGGCGCCGCCGCCGTCAACCCGTACCTCGCGATGGAGTCCGTCGAGGACCTGGTCCGCGCGGGCACGTTCATCGAGGGCCTGGAGCCCGAGCAGGCGATCCGCAACCTGATCTACGCGCTCGGCAAGGGCGTCCTCAAGGTCATGTCCAAGATGGGCATCTCCACCGTCGCCTCCTACCGGGGCGCGCAGGTCTTCGAGGCCGTCGGCCTGGACCTGGACTTCGTGGAGAAGTACTTCAACGGCACCGCCACCAAGATCGGCGGCGCCGGGCTCGACATCGTCGCCGAGGAGGTCGCCGCCCGGCACGCCAAGGGCTACCCCGCCTCCGGGATCTCCGCCAGCCACCGCAAGCTGGAGATCGGCGGCGAGTACCAGTGGCGCCGCGAGGGCGAGCCGCACCTCTTCGACCCCGAGACGGTCTTCCGCCTCCAGCACGCCACGCGCTCCCGCCGCTACGACATCTTCAAGAAGTACACGGACCGCGTGAACGAGCAGTCCGAGCGGCTGATGACGCTGCGCGGCCTGTTCACCATCGCGTCGGGCCGTACCCCGATCCCCCTGGACGAGGTCGAGCCCACCTCCGCGATCGTCCGGCGCTTCTCCACCGGCGCCATGTCGTACGGCTCGATCTCCCAAGAGGCGCACGAGACCATGGCCGTCGCCATGAACCAGCTCGGCGGCAAGTCCAACACCGGTGAGGGAGGCGAGGACGCGGACCGGCTGTACGACCCGGCGCGCCGCTCCTCCATCAAGCAGGTCGCCTCCGGGCGCTTCGGCGTCACCAGCGAGTACCTGGTCAACGCCGACGACATCCAGATCAAGATGGCGCAGGGCGCCAAGCCCGGCGAGGGCGGCCAGCTGCCCGGCCACAAGGTCTACCCCTGGGTCGCCAAGACCCGGCACTCCACCCCCGGCGTCGGCCTGATCTCGCCGCCGCCGCACCACGACATCTACTCCATCGAAGACCTCGCCCAGCTCATCCACGACCTCAAGAACGCCAACCCGCACGCCCGCATCCACGTGAAGCTGGTCTCCGAGGTCGGCGTCGGCACGGTCGCCGCCGGGGTCTCCAAGGCACACGCCGACGTCGTCCTCATCTCGGGACACGACGGCGGTACGGGCGCCTCCCCGCTCACCTCGCTCAAGCACGCGGGCGGCCCCTGGGAGCTGGGCCTCGCCGAGACCCAGCAGACGCTGCTGCTCAACGGCTTGCGCGACCGCATCGTCGTCCAGACGGACGGCCAGCTCAAGACCGGCCGTGACGTCGTTGTCGCCGCGCTCCTCGGCGCCGAGGAGTTCGGCTTCGCCACCGCGCCGCTCGTCGTCTCCGGCTGCGTCATGATGCGCGTCTGCCACCTGGACACCTGCCCCGTCGGCATCGCCACCCAGAACCCCGTCCTGCGCGAGCGGTTCACCGGCAAGGCCGAGTACATCGTCAACTTCTTCGAGTTCATCGCCGAGGAGGTCCGCGAGATCCTCGCCGAGCTGGGCTTCCGTACCCTCGAAGAGGCCGTGGGACACGCCGAGTTCCTCGACACCGACCGGGCCGTCGACCACTGGAAGGCGCAGGGCCTCGACCTGGCGCCGCTGTTCCACGTACCGGCGCTGCCCGAGGGCGCCGTACGCCACCAGGTGACGATCCAGGACCACGGCCTCGCCAAGGCCCTCGACAACGAGCTGATCAAGCTCGCCGCCGACGCGCTGGGCGCCGAGAGCGCCGAGGCCGCGCAGCCCGTCCGCGCGCAGGTCGCCATCCGCAACATCAACCGCACCGTCGGGACGATGCTCGGCCACGAGGTGACCAAGAAGTTCGGCGGCGCGGGCCTGCCCGACGACACGATCGACATCACCTTCACCGGCTCGGCCGGACAGTCCTTCGGCGCGTTCCTGCCCAGCGGGGTCACCCTGCGCCTGGAGGGCGATGCCAACGACTACGTCGGCAAGGGCCTCTCCGGCGGCCGGGTCGTCGTACGGCCCGACCGGGGCGCCGACCACCTCGCGGAGTTCTCCACCATCGCGGGCAACACCATCGCCTACGGCGCCACCGGCGGCGAGCTGTACCTGCGGGGCCGTACCGGCGAACGCTTCTGCGTCCGCAACTCCGGTGCCACGGTCGTCGCGGAGGGCGTGGGCGACCACGGCTGCGAGTACATGACCGGCGGGCACGCCGTGGTCATCGGCGAGACGGGTCGCAACTTCGCGGCCGGCATGTCCGGCGGGGTCGCGTACGTCATCGACCTCGACCCGGACAACGTCAACGCCGGGAACCTGGAAGCCGTCGAGCCGCTCGACGACGCCGACAAGCGGTGGCTGCACGACGTCGTGCGCCGCCACCAGGAGGAGACGGGCTCCACCGTCGCCGACAAGCTGCTGGCCGACTGGGACGCCTCGGCGGCCCGCTTCAGCAAGATCATCCCGACCACGTACAAGGCAGTGCTCGCCGCCAAGGACGCCGCCGAGCTGGCCGGTCTCTCGGAGACCGAGACCACCGAGAAGATGATGGAGGCGGCGACCAATGGCTGACCCTAAGGGCTTTCTCACCACGGGACGCGAGGTCGCCAGGACCCGCCCCGTCGAGGAGCGCGTCAAGGACTGGAACGAGGTCTACGTTCCGGGCTCGCTGCTCCCCATCATCAGCAAGCAGGCCGGCCGCTGCATGGACTGCGGCATCCCGTTCTGCCACCAGGGCTGTCCGCTGGGGAACCTGATCCCCGAGTGGAACGACTACGCCTACCGCGAGGACTGGACGGCGGCCAGCGAACGGCTGCACGCCACCAACAACTTCCCGGAGTTCACCGGGCGGCTCTGCCCGGCGCCCTGCGAGTCCGCGTGTGTGCTGGCGATCAACCAGCCCGCCGTCACGATCAAGAACGTCGAAGTCTCCATCATCGACAAGGCCTGGGACAGCGGTGACGTCACCCCGCAGCCGCCCGAGCGGCTCTCCGGCAAGACCGTCGCCGTCATCGGCTCGGGCCCGGCGGGACTCGCCGCCGCCCAGCAGCTGACCCGCGCCGGGCACACCGTCGTCGTGTACGAGCGGGCGGACCGCATCGGCGGGCTGCTGCGGTACGGCATCCCCGAGTTCAAGATGGAGAAGTCGCACATCAACCGGCGTATCGAGCAGATGCGCGCGGAAGGCACCAAGTTCCGCACCGAGGTGGAGATCGGCCGCGACATCGACGCGGTGAAGCTGCGCAAGCGGTACGACTCCGTCGTCATCGCCGCCGGCGCGACCGTCTCGCGCGACCTGCCCGTCCCGGGCCGCGAGCTCAAGGGCATCCACTTCGCGATGGAGTACCTGCCGCTGGCCAACAAGGTGCGGGAGGGGGACCTCACGGTCACCCCGATCAGCGCCGAGGGCAAGCACGTCGTGGTCATCGGCGGCGGCGACACCGGCGCGGACTGCGTGGGCACGGCCCACCGGCAGGGCGCGGCGTCCGTCACCCAGCTGGAGATCATGCCGAGGCCCGGCGACGACCGCGCGGCGCACCAGCCGTGGCCGACGTTCCCGATGCTCTACAAGGTGACCTCCGCGCACGAGGAGGGCGGCGAGCGCGTCTACGCCGTCTCCACCACGCACTTCGAGGGCGACGAGGACGGCAACGTCCAGTCCCTGCACCTGGCCGAGGTGGAGTTCGTGGAGGGCAACCTGGTGCGGAAGCCGGGCACCGAGCGGTCGATCCCGGCGCAGCTGGTCACGCTCGCCATGGGCTTCACCGGTACGGACCGGTCCAACGGCCTGGTCGAGCAGTTCGGCCTGGAGCTGGACGAGCGCGGCAACATCGCCCGCGACGAGGACTTCGCGACGAACGTCCCCGGCGTGTACGTCGCCGGTGACGCGGGGCGCGGCCAGTCCCTGATCGTCTGGGCGATCGCCGAGGGCCGCTCGGCGGCGCGGGGGGTGGACCGTCACCTGACGGGCGCCAGCGACCTCCCGTCCCCGATCCGCCCGACGGACCGCGCGCTGACGGTCTGAGCGCGCGGCTGTCGTTCAGCTGTCGCCGACCCCCAAGACGTCCCGTACAACGGCGTACGGGCGGTGTCGGCCCGGAGAGTGATCCCCGGGCCCTCCGCAAGGCGCGGCGCCTGCCCCCAGTCCCCGACCGGACCGCTGGCAGGCGCCGTGGCATGTGGCTACGCGTCTCCTACATCCCGCCGCCGGTCAGCGCGGACGACTTCAGCACCACCAGGACGAGCAGCACCGCCAGCGTGCTCGCGCCGGCCGCCACCTGCATCGCGGTCCGGTGCTTCGCCGGGCTGTACGCGAGGGCCAGCGTGACCACTCCGCCCGTCAGCAGACCGCCCAAGTGGCCTTCCCACGAGGTGAACCCGGCGGAGATCACCATCCAGATCAGGAACCCCGCCATGAAGCGGTTCACGGGGGCCATGTCGTGGCCCAGCCTGCGGTGGGTGACGTAGAACGCCGCCGCGAGCCCGAACAGCGCGCCCGACGCGCCCACCGTCGTGTCCTGCGGCGCGATCAGGTACACCAGCACGGAACTGCCGACCGCCGACAGCAGATACACCGTCAGATACCGGGCCCGGCCCAGCTGTTCCTCCGCGAAGCGGCCCAGCGTCCACAGCGAGAACATGTTGAAGACGATGTGCATGATCCAGAAGGTGCCGTCGGCCGGGGACTTGTGCAGGAAGGCGCCGGTGACGAGCCGGTACCACTCACCGTCGACCACCCCCACGGTTCTCAACTCGGGGAACTCCGGCCCGTACAGGTACCACGCCCCGTCCGGACCCACGCTCGCCGCGCCCAGCATGCCGAACCGGTCGACAAGATCGGGCCGCGCCAACTCCCCCAGATAGACGAGGACGTTGATCACGATCAGCGTGATCGTCACCACCGGGGCGGACAGCCCGGACACCCGCCCACCGAACACGGTCCGCGCCTGCCTGACCGACCGCTGCCCCTCCCGTACGCACTCCACACAGTGGTGGCCGACCGCCGCCTCCCGCATGCAGTTGGGGCATATGTACCGGTCGCACCGCGTGCAGCGCACGTGGCACTCGTACTTGGGATGGCGATAGCACGTGGTGACAGCGGCCTCCATGGCCGTCTCCTTCGGGCGGGGCGGGCGGGAACGTCTCGGCCGGTGGGGCGGCGCCGATCAAGTTAGCGAACCCCACCGACACGAGCCACCCCACCGCACCGGCGCCCCCGCCAGGCACGAGGCGTACCCTCGGCGGACGCACGCCGCCCATTGAGGCAGGGGGAGTTCCATGGGTTCCGCGATCAGTCTCCGCAAGGTGGAGGAGACCGCGCCCGCGCTGGTCAGCCTCTACAAGAGCGCCGCGGTCTCACTGGAGAAACACGGCCTGGGCGACCAGCGCGCCGCCGTCTACCTCGTCCTCGACCACTCCGGCTCCATGCGGGACTACTACAAGGACGGCAGCGTCCAGGCCCTGGCCGAGCGGGTCCTCGGCCTCTCCGCGCACCTGGACGACGACGGCACCGTCCCGATCGTCGTCTTCTCCACGGACATTGACGCCGAGGCCGACATCTCGCTCGCGAACCATCTCGGCCGGGTGGACGAGATCGTCGGGACGCTGGGGCACATGGGCCGCACCAACTACCACCTGGCCATGGACGCGGTGATCGACCACCATCTGGCCGGCGGTGCCACCGCCCCGGCGTTCGTGATCTTCCAGACGGACGGGGGGCCGACCAGCAGGCTCGCCGCCGAGCGGTACATCTGCAAGGCCGCCGGCCTCCCGATCTTCTGGCAGTTCATCGGCTTCGGCGATCCGGGCGGCCGGCAGTTCGACTTCCTCCGCAGGCTCGACGAGCTCGCCGTACCGGCGAAGCGGCGGGTCGACAACGCCGGGTTCTTCCCCGCGGGCAGGAATCCCCGCCGGGTCGCGGACTCCACCCTGTACGACCGCCTGCTCGGTGAGTTCCCGCACTGGCTGCGCCGGGCCCGGGAGTTGGGGATCGTGTCATGACACCACGCGTGTTGCGTGCCGCGCGGCGGACGGTTGTGCCGTGGGAGAACGGGGGTGGGGTCACCCGGGAGATCGCGGGCTTTCCCGAGGGGGGCGGGACCGGGGGGTTCGAGTGGCGGGTCAGTCTTGCCGAGGTCGCCGGGGACGGGGCGTTCTCGGTGTTTCCCGGTGTCGACCGGATTCTGACGCTCGCCGAGGGGGACGGCATGGAGCTCACCGTCGGTGGCCGGCGGCGGGTCGTCGGGGAGCGGTTCGTGCCGCAGGCGTTTCCCGGCGACACGCCGACCGAATGCGTGCTGCTCGGGGGCCCGGTGGTCAACTTCAACGTCATGTACCGCAGGGACCGCGCGGCGGCCCGGGTGGAGGTCGTACGGGGGCGCCTCACCGATCCCGTACGGATCGACGCCCCGGGTGTCGGCGAGACCGTGCTGGTCGTCGCGCTGGAGGGGGCGGCCGCGCTCGGTGACCTCGACCTCGGGCCGTACGACGCCGTCGTACTCGGACCGGGGGCCGATCCCGTGCGGCTCAGGACCGAGGGGCGGGCGGCCGTGGTGGTGCTGCGGGCGGTGAGGTGAAGCGGTGAGGTGAAGGGGTGCTTCGGGGCGGTCTCGGCTGCCCCGCTATCCGGGCCCTTCGTTTTCTGCGTGTCGGCCTCGCTGTGCGCCGAGCGACCGTGCTAGGCTTACAAGCGTTGCAGTTTTGGTACCCATGAACTTTATGTGCGCCTGACGGAAACTCGCTCAGGCGCATTATTGTTTTTGCCGGCTTCTCCGGATGGGGCTCAATGCGGCGACGAGGAATCCGTAAAGTGCGGATTTCCGGCTCTGCACCTGTTTTAGGAGAATGACATGGCTACTGGCACCGTGAAGTGGTTCAACAGCGAAAAGGGCTTCGGCTTCATCGAGCAGGACGGCGGCGGCGCCGACGTCTTCGCCCACTACTCGAACATCGCCACCCAGGGGTTCCGTGAGCTCCAGGAGGGCCAGAAGGTCTCGTTCGACGTCACGCAGGGCCAGAAGGGCCCGCAGGCGGAGAACATCGTCCCGGCCTAGTTCCCGGACGTGTACCTCGCAGCCGGGGCTCGCACCGTGCAGGTGCGGGCCCCGGCTCGCGCTGTTCTCAGGCCGCTGTTCTCAGGCCCAGGAAGGCTTTACTGAATGACTCGCCCCGAGCGGCAGGACCGTGCTGCCAGACCTGCCGGCAAACGCCCGGTGAATTCACGTGGACAAGGCTCCGCGCGCGGTACGGCGAAGGCCCCGGCCCGCCGTGCCCCCGCCCGCCCCCAGGAATTCACTCTGCCGGAGACCCTTACCCCCGCACTGCCTGCCGTCGAGGCGTTCGACGAGCTCGACATGCCCGCCGGGCTGCTCAAGACCCTCACCGCCCAGGGCGTGACAGAACCGTTCCCGATCCAGGGCGCGACCCTGCCCAATTCCCTCGCGGGCCGTGACATCCTCGGCCGCGGCCGGACCGGATCGGGCAAGACCCTCGCCTTCGGACTCGCGCTCCTCGCCCGCCTCGCGGGCCGCCACGCCGAGCCCAAGGCCCCCCTCGCGATGGTCCTCGTACCCACCCGTGAGCTCGCCCAGCAGGTGACCGACGCGCTCACCCCGTACGCCACCGCCGTGAACCTGAAAATGGCCACGGTCGTCGGCGGCATGTCGATCACCAAGCAGTCCGGACAGCTGCGGCGCGGCGCCGAGGTGCTCGTCGCCACACCCGGCCGGCTCAAGGACCTGATCGAGCGCGGCGACTGCCGCCTCGACCAGGTGGACATCACCGTCCTCGACGAGGCCGACCAGATGGCCGACATGGGCTTCATGCCGCAGGTCACCGCACTGCTCAAGCAGGTGCGGCCCGACGGCCAGCGGATGCTGTTCTCCGCGACGCTGGACAAGAACATCGACCGGCTCGTACGGCAGTACCTGACCGACCCCGTCGTGCACTCCGTCGACCCCTCGCAGGGCGCGGTCACCACGATGGAGCACCACGTGCTGTACGTCCTGGACGAGACGGACAAGAAGGCCGTCACGACCAGGATCGCCGCCCGCGACGGCCGGGTGCTGCTCTTCCTGGACACCAAGCGCTCCGTGGACCGGCTGGTCAAGCGCCTGCTGGCCAGTGGCGTACGGGCGGCCGGGCTGCACGGCGGCCGTTCGCAGCCGCAGCGCAACCGCACGCTCGACCAGTTCAAGACCGGTCAGGTCACCGCCCTCGTGGCGACCAACGTGGCGGCCCGCGGCATCCACGTCGACGACCTCGACCTCGTCGTCAACGTCGACCCGCCCGTCGACCACAAGGACTACCTGCACCGCGGCGGACGCACCGCCCGCGCGGGGGAGTCCGGCAGCGTCGTGACGCTCGTCCTGCCCGAGCAGCGGCGGGAGATGACCCGGCTGATGTCCGACGCGGGCATCGACCCCAAGTCGGCCAGGATCAAGTCCACCGACGAGGAGCTGGCGCAGCTCACCGGCGCACGGGAGCCCTCCGGGGTGGCCGTCGTCATAGAGGTGCCCCAGCCCGTGGTCCAGCAGAAGCAGAAGCCGCGCACCGCCCGCCCCGCACGGTCGGGGTCGCGGGGGGCCGGACGTACCACCGCCGGGGGCGGCGCCCGCGCCGCCGCGGGCGGCACCGGAGGCGCGCGTACGGGCGCCGGCGGCGGGGGCGCCGGAAGCGGCGCCCGCACCGGCGGAGGAGCCAGGACCGGCGGCACCGCTGCGGGAGCCGGCAACGGCGGCCGTGGCCGGCGCGGCCGGGGTGGTGGCGGAGCCGGCGGCGAGGGCGGCGGTCGCCGCACGGCGGCCTGATCCCCCTCCACACACAGCACGACATACGGACGCCCGGCAGTGCTCACGCGCCGCCGGGCGTTCGTACGTCCGGGCCTTCGCGCGCAGGGCCCGGTGCGGGTCACGTCATGTCACGTCATGCGAGTCCGTACCCACCCCACACACAGCGCCGCCGGCGCCGCCGCCAGCAGCAGGCACACGCCCGTCTCCATCCACTGGAGCGGCCACAGGTGGGACGACGGATGCAGCTCGGCCCAGTGCCCCGTCCTCCCCGCCGCGAACATGCACTTCTCGTACCCGCCGGTCGCGCCGAAGCAGCCCGGCACGTCCGTGACGCGGGCCCCCGTGGGGGAGAGCGCGCCGTCCGACAGCACCCAGGCGCCGTCCGGGCCGGGGATCGCGGTGGTGTGCCGCGCGTTCACCGTCACCGTCGGCCACAGGGAGCCGCGTACCCGCTCCAGCAGGAGCAGCGTCCCGGCCCCGGCGGCCAGCGTGACCCCCATCGCCAGGACGGTCCGCCGCAACACCAGCCCCAGCGTCACGCCGAGCACCACCAGGAGCACCGAGCGGCCGACCAGGACCGGGCCGATCCCGTCGAACGGGTACCAGTCGTACCAGGGGAACCGCCCGCCCATCACCCGCGCCGCGGGCCGCCACCACCAGGTCATGGCCGCCGCCAGGACACCGCTGATCACCACGGTCAGCACGACGGGCACGGCGAGCTTGGCGGCGAACCAGCGCAGCCGCGTCACCGACTGGGTGCAGACCGTCCGGTACGTACCGGACTCCAGCTCCTGGGAGAGCTGCGGGGAGCCGAGGAACAGGCCCAGGAGCAGCGGGACGGCCGCCAGCACCTGGAGCGGGCGGCGCATCGGGAACTGGTACGTGGCCCCGAACTCCGCGATCTTCGAGAAGCACGCACCGGTCGGTTCCGTCGCGCCCGCGCAGCGGTCGAGGTGCTGCCGCGCGATGGCGGCGGCGAGGTGCTGGTGCTGGACGGCGGCGTACACGGCGAAGGCCGTGGCGGCGGTCAGGCCGATCCAGAACGCGGCGCGGTTCTGCCGCCACATCAGCCAGACGAGTCCGTGCAGGTGGGGGCCACGGCGGCGGGTGGTGGCGGGTTGCGCGGGCCGGGTGGCGGTGAGCGGGCCGGCGTTCATGCCGCCACCGCCGGGGAGGCGCCGGGGCGGGCGCTCGGAGTGATCAGCGGGGGCGCGTCGGTGACCCGCAGATACGCGAGCAGCAGCTCCTCCAGGGTGGGGGTCCGTACGGTCGGGCCGTCGCCCGGAAAGCTGTCGGGCAGCGGTCCCTGCGGGCGTACCAGCGTCGTGGTCCCCTCCCGGGAGACCGTTGTCCCGATGACGAGGTGACCGGCGAGGCGCGCCCGGTGGGCGGAGCCGTCGGCGGGGTCCGACACGACGCGGTGGCTGTCGAGGAGGACGTCCACCTCACCGGCCAGCCGGACGGTGCCGTCGTTGACCAGGACGAGGTAGTCGCAGGCGTCCTCCAGCTCGGACACCAGGTGGGTCGACATGACCACCGTGGAGCCGTGCGCGCGGGCCTCCGCCATCAGCGTGTCCGTCATGTGGCGCCGTACCAGCGGGTCCAGGTCGGCCATCGGCTCGTCCAGCAGCATCAGCCGAGGCCGTTTGCCGAGCGCCAGCGCGAAGGCGACGCGGGTGCGCTGCCCGCCGGACAGGGTGCCGATCCGGGCGCGGTACGGCACGTGGCCCGCCTCGACGATGCGCTCGGCGGTCTCCTGGTGCCAGGTGGGGTTCAACTCACGGCCCAGGCGCAGGATCTCGTCCACCCGGAAGCGGGAGTAGAGCGCCTTCTCCTGGCCGAGGAACGCGGTGTGCTGCCGCGCGACGGCGCCGCGCGGATCACTCCCCAGCACGCGGACGGTGCCGGAGCTGGGCTCCAGCAGGTCCGCGGCGAGCGACAGCAGGGTGGTCTTGCCGGCGCCGTTCGGGCCCACCAGGGCGCAGATCCGCCCGGCGGGCAGGCGCAGCGAGCAGTCCCGCAGGGCCCAGCCGCGCCGGTAGCGCCGGCCCAGCCCCACCGCTTCGAGGGCGGCCGGGGCTTCGAGCGCGGCCGGGGAGGCGGAGGAATGGGGCCGGGCCGGTGCCGGGTCGGGGTCGGGCTCCGGCGGCGTACCGATGGAGCCGCTTGTCACACTGTTCATGCCGCCGACCCTGGGAACGCCGTGCCCCGGGGGTCTTCGGCGAAAGGGATACGCCCCGGACCTGCCGAAAGGTGAATCGGCGGCGGGATCGCATACCAAGGTACGTAATCCGCCGGGAGCGCCCACGGCGACTCGGCAGGCCGTCCGGCACCCCGTACATTTTGTGACCATGCGCAGAAAGAACCCGCCCGCCGTGCGACGGACGCACCGGGAGAAGACGGTCGATCTGGGCGTCGTGCTCCTGGCACTCGCCCTGACGGGCCTGGCCGGCTGGGCGGCCGACAGCGGTGTGATGATCTATCCGCAGCTCACCACGACGGGCGCGGCGCCGGTGGGCCTGCTCGCCGGGCTGACGGGGCTGCCGGACGGCACCGCCACCGGACAGGCCCCGTTCGCGGCGTGGACCGTACCCGTGGGGTTCGCGCTCTGTCTGCTGCTGTGGTGGCGCCGCCGGTGGCCGGCCGCCGTCGCCGGGGTGACCGTACTGCTGGGGACCTGCGCGCCCGCCGTGGCGCCCGCGATCATCGCGCTGCACACGGCGACCGTCCTGTGCACCCGCCGTACCGTCGCGTGGGTCGGTGCCCTGGCCGTCGCGCCGCTGCCGTTCTACTTCGTCAGCGGGCCCTCGCGCGGCGGGACGGACACCGCCGCCGTGCTGGTCGGGGTCCCGCTGATCGCCGCGACCATCGGGTGGGGTCTGTTCGTACGGTCCCTGCACGAGCGCACCGACCGGGCGGAGGCGGAGGCGGTCCTGCGGGCCGAGCGGGCGGAGGCGGACGCTGTCCTGCGGGCCGAGCGGGCGCAGCAGCAGGCGCGGGAGGACACCGCCCGGGAGATGCACGACGTCCTGGCCCACCGTCTGTCGCTGCTGAGCGTGCACGCCGGGGCGCTGGAGTTCCACCCCGACGCCCCGGCCGCCGACATCGAACGGGCGGCGGGCGTGATCAGGGAGAGCGCCCACCAGGCGCTGGAGGACCTCCAGGTGGTGCTGCGGGTGCTGCGGACCCCGCTGGGCGGCGGCGGTACGGAGCCGCCGCAGCCGACACTCGCCGATGTACGGACGCTGGTGGCCGAGGCCCGCGCCGCCGGGATGGACGTCGAGCTGGACGAGCGGATCGCGCGGCCGGACACGGGGGCGCGGGCCGGGCAGGGGACGGGGGCCGGGGAGGGGACGGGGATCACCGGCCGTACGGCGTACCGCATCGTGCAGGAAGGGCTGACGAACGCCCGCAAGCACGCCCACAGCGCTTCCGTACGGGTCACCCTGCACGGCGGCCCGCACGAGGGCCTGTCGGTGGACCTGCGCAATCGCGCGCCCCGGGGCGGGTCGCCCTCCGGCATCCCCGGGACGGGCCAGGGCCTGATCGGCCTCACCGAGCGCGCCGTACTGGCGGGCGGGAAGGTCACCTACGGCAGGTCGGCGGACGACTTCCTGCTCCAGGCCTGGCTGCCGTGGCCCGCGTGATCCGGGTCCTGCTCGCCGACGACGACCCGCTGGTCCGCTCGGGGCTGCGGCTGATGCTCGGCGGCGCGGACGACATCGAGGTCGTCGGGGAGGCGGCGGACGGGAGCGAGGTCGTGGCGCTGGTCGGGGAGTTGGCCCCCGACCTCGTCCTGATGGACATCCGGATGCCGGTGGTGGACGGCCTCGAAGCGACCCAGCTGCTGCGCGCCCGGCCCTCGCCGCCCGCGATCGTGATGCTGACGACCTTCAAGGCCGACGAGTACGTCCTGCGCGCCCTGCGGGCCGGGGCCGCGGGATTCCTGCTGAAGCACACGCCGCCCGGTGAGATCGTGGCCGCCGTACGGAGGGTGGCGGCGGGGGAGCCGGTCCTGTCGCCCGCGGTGACGCGGCAGCTCATCAGCCGGCTGACGGCGGACCCCGATCCGCGCGAGGCGGACCGGGAGCGGGGCGCGCGGGCGGGCGAACGGCTGGCCCTGCTCGGCGACCGGGAGCGGGAGGTGGCCCTCGCGGTGGGGCAGGGGAAGACCAACGCGGAGATCGCGGCGGAGCTGTACATGGGGCTGCCCACGGTCAAGGCGCACGTCTCGCACATCCTCACCAAACTGGGCCTCACCAACCGGGTCCAGATCGCGCTGGCGGTTCGTGACGCGAGTGGCTCCTGAGACGGTACGAACGGGTTCCGGGCGGTGAACGTCTCGGAAATTCGGGGGAGTTGGGGGGACGCGGTCTTGACGTGTACACATCTACGCGCGTCATCATGGGGGCATGCGAATTCCCCCACGTATCGCCGCCCTGGGCTCCGTCGTAGCCCTCGCCTCCACCGTCCTGGTCGGCACGGCCGCCATCACCGCGTCCGCGGCGCCCAGCGCCGTCGGCAGCATCTGCTACGGCAGCCTGCCGTCGCAGGCCCGCACGACCCTCAGCCTCATCGCCCGTGGCGGGCCGTTCCCGTACTCCCAGGACGGTGCCGTCTTCCAGAACCGCGAGCGCCTGCTCCCCCTCCAGGCGTCCAGCTACTACCACGAGTACACCGTCGTGACCCCCGGCTCCCCCGACCGCGGTGCCCGCCGCATCATCACCGGCAAGAAGGTCGACGAGGACTACTACACCTCCAACCACTACGCCTCGTTCTCGCTCGTCAACTACGGCTGCTGACACCGCTGGAAAGGTAACCTCCGTCCCATGACCGTGACCTATGTGATCGACGGGGCGGAGGTCACCGACCTGGACAGCTTCTGGCGGGTGATCGGCGCCGCGGTGAACGGACCCGGCGGGTACTTCGGGCGCAATCTCGACGCGCTCGTGGACTGCCTGCGCGGCGGGTTCGGCACACCGGACGACCGTGACTTCGCCTTCGAGTGGCGCGCGCACGACGTCTCGCGCGCGCGGCTGGACGAGACGGGGGCCGGTACGGGGCGCTCGGTCTTCGGCGAACTCGCCGAGATCATCGAGGAGGGGGCGCCGGGAGGGCTGCGACTCATCTGACGCGCCGTCAGGCCTCGTGGCCTCAGGCCGTGTTCGTACGCGTACGGGCCTCCGGGCTCGTCCCTGTCCCCGTACCCGCTTCCGTTTCGCCCGGCAGCGGGATCCACTTGTGCGACCAGGCGATGACCGACGCCAGCACCGGTTCCAGTTCGCGTCCCCTCTCGGTGAGGTGGTACTCGACCTGGACCGGTGTGGTGGCCAGCACCCGGCGCTCGATCAGCTCGTCGTCCTGGAGCGCGCGCAGCCGCTGCGCCAGCATGGTGTCGCTGACGCCCGGGATCGCCGCCTTGATCTGCGCGTACCGGTGCTGCCCGGTGAACAGGGCGCGCAGGACCGCGCCGGTCCACCGGGTGCCGATCAGCTCGATCGCCGTGTGGAAGCGCGTACACACCGGATGGATGGCGGTCATGGCTTCACGGCCGCCGGCCGGGGCGCGCGCAGCGGGAGCAGCGCCTCGCTGACCCGCTTGAGCTCGTCGAACATCGCCTTCGCCGCCCCGGTCATGACGTCGTTGGCCGCCAGGCCCCCGTCCTCGGTGACGAGCTGGTGGGCGAAGGGGATCGGGACGGCCTCGAACACCGGGGTCATCCGGAGCGTGGTGACGACCTGCTTGATCATCTGGGCCGCCCGGGTGCCCGCGGCGACGCCTCCGTAGCTGACGAGGCCGACCGGCTTGTGGTGCCACTCGTTGTGCAGGTAGTCGAGGGCGTTCTTCAGCTCCGCGTTGTAGCCGTAGTTGTACTCCGGCATGACAAACACGAAGGCGTCGCCCTCGGCGATCTTCGCGCTCCAGTCACGGGTGTGCTGGTGGGTGTACTGGCCCAGCCGCGGGTGGTTCGGCTCGTTCATGAACGGCAGGTTCACGTCGGCGAGGTCTATCAGCTCGATGTCCTCGAAACCACCGTGCTTGCGGGCTTCCGCGTCGACCCACTGCCCGATGGTGAGGCCGATCCGGCCGGGCCTGGTGCTCGCCACGATGATCTTCAGGTGCGCCACTGCTGTCTCCTTGTGAGGGGGCCGGCCGTCAGGGGGGTGACCGACACCTGAGGAGACTACGGATTTCTTAGTCGATAAGTAAAGCTTAGTTGCGCGGGTGGGGTGTCTCCCCTCAGTGGCGCCGGGGCAGTGTCCGTTCCAGGCGCCGCCGCTCCGGCCCTTCCGGTACGTACCGCACGGCGTCCACCGCCGTCCGGCGCGCGCCGCCGCCCGCGTCCTCGTCCGCCAGGATCCGCGCCAACGCCTCGACGGCGGCCGGGTCCTGACGTACCGCCAGGCCGCGCGCCGCCTCGGCGACCGTGTCCGCCTCCGGGTCCGCCAGCCGGGCCGCCAGCGCCTCCCGCAGGGCGGGTGTGTTGTCCGCCACACCCGCCAGGGCGCGGACCGCCACCTTCCGTACGGAGGCGTCCGCGTCGCCGCTCAGCAGGATCAGCGCCCACACCCCGTCCTGATGGCCGTCCGGTACGAGCCCGGTCAGCGCCAGCGCGGCCCGCCGCCGTACCCCCGCGTCCCGGTGGCCCGTGTGGCGCAGGATCTCCGGCAGGGCGTCAGGATCGCCCTGGTGCCCGAGCCCGGTCACGACCGCGCGGACCAGCTCGGGCTCCGCCGCCCCGCGCGACAGCTCGCGCAGCAGCGGGACCACCCGGGCGGTGAACCGGCCCGTGCCTCCCGCCACGTCGGCGCCCGCCCCGCCCAGCCCCGCCAGGACGTCCGCCGCGAACGCCTGCCGCAGCGGATCGTCGCCCGCGCACCACGCGGACGCCGCCAGAAACGTTTCCTCATCGCCGCGCCGCCACAGCGCGGCCGCCGCCTCCGTCCAGTCGTCCCGATCGCGGTCCCCGCAGCGCAGCGCCCGCCCAGCCAGCTCCTCGTACGGCGTGAGGACCCCCAGCTCGGCCTCCAGGAGCGTGGCGACGGCGGCGTGGCCCGTCTGCTGCTCCTGGCCCGCCACCGGCACGCCGTCCCGCAGCAGTTCGACCACCACCGTCTCGGAGCCGTCCTCCTCGATCCGGCGCACCACGCTCTCGTATCCGTCGCCGTACGCGCGCAGCAGCCCGTCGCGCAGTTCCCGCTCCACGTCGAGCGCCATCCAGCGGCGCGCCTCGGCGAGGGCCGCGCCCTGTGCGTCCGCGCCCTCCGTGTGCGCGCCCTCCGTGTGCGCGCCGCGGGCGCCCGCGCCGTACCGCAGCAGGACCCGGGTGGTCGAGGGGGAGCCGCGGCGGGCGGCGAGCAGCAGCGGCGGTTCGTCGCCGGGGCCCGGGAGGTCCGGGTCCGCGCCCTGCTCCAGCAGGGCCTCCGCCGTGTCGGGGAAGCCCTGGACGGCGGCCCAGGCGAGGGCGGTGAAGCCGAACGCCTCCCGCCGGTCGGGCCGCGCGCCCGCCGCGAGCAGCGCCCGTACGACCTCGGTGTGCCCGCCGCAGGCCGCGCCGCACAGGGGCAGGTCCCCGCCGTCGGGGCCGCTCCCGCGCTCCGGGTCGGCGCCGGCGGTGAGCAGCAGCCGTACCAGGCCCGGTGCGTCGCTGACGGCCGCGAGGTAGAGGGCGCTCTGGCCGTCCCCGTCGGTCGCCCCGGCGGGCACGCCCGCGCGGAGCAGGCGGACGACGGTGTCGTCCGCACCCCCGAGCACCGCCTCGAACAGGCCATGAACACCCGCCGTCGGCTCATTCGTCATCCTTCGACCCTACGTGCGACGCCTGTGCGGGCATCCCGGGGCCGCCGGCCCGGCCTGGGCCTGGGCGCGGCCCTGTCAGGTGTCGCACTCCAGGACCGTCCCGCAGAGCCCGCAGCGGGCCCTGACCCGCCCCCGGACCGGGACCCGGATGCGCTGGTGGCAGGTCGGGCAGGGGAACGAGACGCGCGGCCCGTCGGGAAGGTGCTCGAAGGCGTACGGCAGCGCCGGGTCGGGGGCGACCTCCACACGGCCGGGGTGGTCGAGCGCGTAGCGCCGCTCCTTCGCGTACCGGTGGCGGCCCAGCCGGCCGGCCGTGGTCAGCGGCGGCTGCTGCTCGTCGCGCAGGGCCTGCGCGCGGCCCTTCGCGTACGACGTGTATCCCTGCGGGCTGGTGAACCAGATCCGGGGGTCCTCGTCGAAGACGAGCGCGCGCTTGGCGAGGACGTAACCGAACTCCTCGGGGGTCAGATAGCCGAGCTTCTGGCTGGAGTCGCGGTCCTCGCGGTACGCGTCGAGCAGCAGCCACCCCGCGCCGAGGTAGGTGGTCGCGGTGTCGGTGAGGATCTCGTTGTCGCGGGTGCCGGGGAAGCTCAGCCCCAGCCGGTGCAGCAGGACGTGGGTGATCTCGTGGGCGAGCGCGGCGCCGATGTCCCTGCGGTGGGTGCGGAAGCGGTTGTTGAGTTCGACGAAGTACTCGGGCCCGGCGGTCAGTTCGACGCTCGCCGCGTGTTCCATGTCGCGGAAACTGACGATCACGCGCGCGTCGGGCAGCCGGAGTTGCTGGACCAGGGCGTGGGCGACCCGCTGGGTGCCCAGGTGGAGGTCGTCCTGGTCGGAGAAGGCGACGTCGGCCGGGGCGACGCTCGGCGCGTACCGGCGGACACCCTCGGGGGAGAGCCGCCGGTAGAGCGCGGTGATCGCGGCGCGCGCGGTGTCCAGGTGCGGATAGCCGTGCATGACGTCAGTTCCGTGTGCCACGTCCGTACCCCCCTGCAAGGACGGTCATCCGCGATCCACTGTACGGCGGAGGTACGGCGCGCGGCGGCGCGGCCTGCGGAGGTACGGGCTGCGGGGGTACGGCCCGCGGAGGTACGGCCTGCGCGGGTACGGCCCGCGGTGGTACGGCCTGCGCGGGTACGGCTCCGGCCCGGCGCGCGGCGGTACGGCTCCGGTGCGCCGCGCGGGCACCGTACCGGCCCCTGTCCGGCGTCCGGTGAGCGGACGGCGACCGGTGTACGCCCCCCTTCCGTGGCCGGATCCGGGTTCTTGTGGCGCGGTGGGCGCGCTCCCCATAATCCGGATCACGCCTTGTCGGGCTCATGTCAGGCCCGCTCTCCCGTTTCTCCCCCCACGAAGGGCAGATCCATGAACCAGCTCGTGCGTGCCTTCAAGAGATACGCCGCCGCCGGTGCCGTCATCCTCGCGGCCGTCAGCCTCCAGCCCTCCTCCGCCTTCGCGTCGCCGGCCCCGGACACCCGGACCGCGGCCGTCGCGCCCGTCGCTCCCCCCGTCGTCGGCGGCACCCGCGCCGCACAGGGCGAATTCCCCTTCATGGTCCGGCTCTCCATGGGCTGTGGCGGCGCTCTGTACTCCCCGACCATCGTCCTCACCGCCGCGCACTGCGTGAGCGGCTCGGGCAACAACACCAGCATCACCGCCACCGCCGGTGTCGTCGACCTGAACAGCACCAGCGCGATCAAGGTCAGGTCCACCAAGGTCCTCCAGGCCCCCGGCTACAACGGCGCGGGCAAGGACTGGGCGCTGATCAAGCTCGCCTCCGCGATCAACCTGCCGACTCTCAAGATCGCCACGACCACGCAGTACAACACCGGCAACTTCACCATCGCGGGCTGGGGCGGGGCGACCGAGGGCGGCGCCCAGCAGCGCTACCTCCTCAAGGCGACCGTCCCGTTCGTCTCCGACAGCGTGTGCAACGGGCCGTCCTCGTACGACGGTGACGTCATCGCCTCCCAGGAGATCTGCGCCGGCTTCGCCGCAGGCGGCACCGACACCTGCCAGGGCGACTCGGGCGGCCCCATGTTCCGCAAGGACAACGCGGGCGCCTTCATCCAGGTCGGCATCGTGAGCTGGGGCAACGGCTGCGCGCGGCCGAACTACTACGGTGTGTACACCGAGGTCTCGACCTTCGCCTCCGCGATCGCCTCGGCTGCGGCCGGTCTCTGACCCCGCACCCCGGGACGGTCTCTGACCTCACCCCCCGGACTGATCTCTGACCTCACCCCCCGGGACTGGTCTCCGACCCCGCCCCCCAACGGACGGTCTCTGACCCGCCCCAGCCACCCCCACGCGCGCCGGGACTCGCGTCCCGCACACCACCCGGCGCGCGCGGGCCGGCCTGCGCCCCGCGCCGGACGGTCTAAGCTCCGACACCATGACCACGAGCAACACCGGTGTCGACGAGTCCGTACGCGCCGAACTGAACCGCCTCCGCGACAGCATCGACAACATCGACGCGGCCGTCGTCCACATGCTGGCCGAGCGCTTCAAGTGCACCCAGCAGGTCGGTGTCCTCAAGGCCGAGCACCATCTCCCACCGGCCGACCCGGCCCGCGAGTCCCGCCAGATCACGCGGCTGCGGCAGCTGGCGGAGAGCGCCCGCCTGGACCCCGCCTTCGCCGAGAAGCTGCTGAACTTCATCATCGCCGAGGTGATCCGCCACCACGAGACCATCGCGGACGAGGTGACGCAGACAGCCTCCGGAGGCGACGTGGAGTGACGGCACGCGGCGGCCCGCCGGGCGGGACCCCGCCCGGAGCGCCGCCCGTACCCCCGCCGCCCCGCCCCATCGCCCACAGCGCAACACACCCCGGTGCGCGGGCCCGGGGCGATCCGGCACCATGTCCCCCATGTCCGTACTGACGCGCGACGAAGCGCAGACCCGAGCCCAGTTCCTCGATGTGCACCGGTACACGATCGCTCTCGATCTCACCACCGGCGAGGACACCTTCGACTCCCGCACCGTCATCCACTTCACGGCGCGGGCGGCCGGGGACACCTTCGTCGAGCTCAAGCCCGCCGCACTGCACTCCGCCACCCTCGACGGCACGGCCCTCGACCCCGCCGCGCTCGACGAAAACCGGCTCGCCCTCACCGGGCTCACCGCCGGGCCGCACGAGCTGCGCATACACGCGGACATGCGCTACTCCCGCACCGGCGAGGGCATGCACCGCTTCACCGACCCCGCCGACGGCGAGACGTACACCTACACCCAGCTCTTCATGGACGACGTCCAGCGCGTCTTCGCCGCCTTCGACCAGCCCGACCTCAAATCCGTCTTCGAGCTGACCGTCACCGCGCCCGAGGAATGGACCGTCCTCGGCAACGGTGTCGCCACGAGGACCCCCGGAGGCCCGGCGGGACACTGGACGATCGCGCCCACCCCGCTCATCTCCACCTACCTCGTCGCCGTCGCCGCCGGCCCCTGGCACTCCGTGCGCACCGAACACGCCGGACTGCCCTTCGGCCTCCACTGCCGCCGCTCCCTCGCGCCCCACCTCGACACCGACGCCGACGAGATCCTCTCCATCACCCGCGCCTGCTTCGACCGCTACCACGAGAAGTTCGAGGAGCCGTACCCCTTCGACTCCTACGACCAGGCCTTCGTCCCGGAGTTCAACGCCGGCGCCATGGAGAACCCCGGACTCGTCACCTTCCGCGACGAGTTCATCTACCGCTCCGCCGTCACCGACACCGAGCGCCAGACCCGCGCCATGGTCGTCGCCCACGAGATGGCCCACATGTGGTTCGGTGACCTCGTCACCCTCGCCTGGTGGGACGACATCTGGCTCAACGAGTCCTTCGCCGAGTACATGGGCTACCAGATCCTCACCGAGGCCACCCGGTTCACCGACACCTGGGTCGACTTCGGCATCGCACGGAAGGCCTGGGGGTACGACGCCGACCAGCGCCCCTCCACCCACCCCGTCGCGCCCGACCCGGACGCCGTCCCCGACACCGCCTCCGCGCTCCTCAACTTCGACGGCATCTCGTACGCCAAGGGCGCCTCCGCCCTGCGCCAACTCGTCGCCTGGCTCGGCGACAAGGACTTCCTCGCCGGCATCAACGTCCACTTCGCCCGGCACAAGTTCGGCAACGCCACCCTCGCCGACTTCATCGACAACCTGGCGTCGGCCACCGACCGCGACGTGCACGCCTGGGCCGCGCGGTGGCTGCGCACCACCGGCGTCGACACCCTCACCCCGCGCGTGACGACCGGCGACAACAGCTGGACCCTCGACGTCGTACGGAACGGCAGCAGGCCGCACCACATCTCCGTCGGTATGTACGACCTCGACGTCGTCGACCCGACCAAGCTCGTCGCGCGCGAGCGCGTCGCACTCGACGTCCCCCTCACCGAGGCCCCGGTGACCAGGCCGGGCCGCCGCCCCGCCCTCGTCGTCCTCAACGACGGCGACCTCACCTACGCCAAGGTCCGCCTCGACCCCGTCTCCTGGGACACCGCGCTGCGCGCCCTGTCCGGCGTCCCCGACGCCCTCACCCGCGCCGTCATCTGGAACGCCGCCCGCGACATGGTCCGCGACGGCGAACTCGCCCCCGCCGCCTACCTGGACGCCGCCCGCGCCCACCTGCCCCACGAGAGCGACCTCGCCCTCGTCCAGGGCGTCCTCGCCTTCGCCGCCGTCCAGATCACCGACCGCTACCTCGCCGACGAGGACCGGCGCGCCGCCCTCACCACCCTCACCGCCCTCTGCCGCGACCTCATCCGCCGCACCGAGGACGGCAGCAACCCCGGGCTGCGCCTCACCGCCGTACGCCACTTCATCGACGCCGCCACCCAGCCCGGCGCCCTCCAGGACTGGCTCGACTGCGGCAGCGTCCCCGGCGGCCCCGAACTCGACCCCGAACTGCGCTGGCGCGTCCTCACCCGCCTCGCGGTCCTCGGCTCCCTGGACGAGAACGCCATCGCCGCGGAACTCACCGCCGACCCCAGCGCCACCGGCCAGGAAGGCGCGGCCCGTTGTCGCGCCGCCCTGCCCGACCCCGAGGCCAAAGCCGCCGCCTGGGCCCGGCTCTACGCCACCGACGACCTCTCCAACTACCTCTTCGCCGCCACCGCGCAGGGCTTCTGGCAACCCGAACAGGCCGATCTCGTACGGGAGTACGTGCCCCGCTTCTACGCCGAGGCCGTTGCGCTCGCCGACCGGCGCGGCCCCGCCATGGCCGAAGCCGCGGGCCGCCACGGATTCCCCGTGCACGCCGTCGACCAGGAGGCGCTGCGCCTCGGCCAGGAGTGCCTGGACACCGCCGAGATGATCCCCGCGCTGCGCCGCAAACTCGCCGACCAACTGGACGACCTCGGCCGGGCGCTCCAGGTACGCGGCGCCTGACCGCGGGGCGGCGAACCGCCCGAGCACCACCCCACGAGGTCCGGACGGGCAGCACGCCCGTCCGGGCCTCCGCGCGTCTCACCTGGACCGTCCGCCGGACCCGCCAAGGCCACCCCACCCCGGCCGATACTCCTTACAGGTTCCGCTCGTTGTGCTCCACGGGCACGCACGACCACCGAACCTGAAGGACCCCCTATGCGCACGCCACCCCCCGGCATCTCCCTCCCGCCCCTGGCGGGTGGCGAACACGGTCCCGACGCGCTGCGGCCCCTCCTCGCCACCGTCCTCGACGCCCTCCACGACGGCGCCGCCGAACGCGGCGGCCCCCTGCCCGCCGGCGGACCCGACCGCGTCGCCGGCCAACTCCGTACCGCCGCGGAACCCGTCCTCCCCGACACCGGCGCGGGACCGGGCGAAGCCCTCCGTACCCTTGTCCACGCCCTCTCCCTGGGCGCCGCCGATCCCGCCCATCCCCACTGCGCCGCCCACCTGCACACCCCGCCGCTCGCGCTCGCCGTCGCCGCCGACCTCGCCGCGTCCGCCCTCAACCAGTCCATGGACTCCTGGGACCAGGCCCCCGCCGCCTCCGTACTCGAAGCGCTCGTCACCCGCGCCCTCGCCGACGAGGTCTACCCCGGCGGCCCCGACGCCGCCCCCGGTCCCGGCCGCGCCCCCGACGCGATCCTCACCACCGGCGGCACCGAGTCCAACCAACTCGCCCTGCTCCTCGCCCGGGAACGGCACGGCCCCACCCTCCAGGTCGTCTGCGGCGCCCACACCCACCACTCCGTCCACCGCGCCGCCTGGCTCCTCGGCCTGCCCCGCCCCGTCACGATCCCCACCCCCACGGGCGCCCTCGACCCCGCCGCCCTCGACGCGGTCCTCACCGCCCTGCGCGGCCCCTTCCTCGTCACCGCCACCGCCGGTACCACCGACACCGGCCGCATCGACCCCCTGAACGCCCTCGCCGACCTCTGCGACACCCACGGCGCCGGTCTCCACATCGACGCCTCCTACGGCGGCCCGCTCCTCTTCAGCCCCACCCACCGCCCCCTGCTCGACGGGCTCCACCGCGCCCACAGCGTCACCCTCGACCTCCACAAACTCGGCTGGCAGCCCATCGCCGCCGGACTCCTCGCCGTCCCCCGCACCGGCGACCTGGCCCCCCTGGCCCACACCGCCGACTACCTCAACGCCGACGACGACACCGAGGCCGGCCTCCCCGACCTCCTCGGCCGCTCCCCGCGCACCACCCGCCGCCCCGACGTCCTCAAGATCGCCGTCACCCTCAAGGCACTCGGCCGTACCGGACTCGCCGCGCTCGTCGACCGCGTCCTCGACAGCGCCCGGCTCCTCGCCGACCTGGTCGAGGACCGGCCAGGACTGGAGCTGTACGAACGGCCCACCCTGACCACCGTGCTGTTCCGGCCCGCCGGCGCCCCCGACCACACCGTCGCCGCCGCCCGCCGCACCCTCCTCACCGAAGGCACCGCCGTCCTCGGCCGCGCCCGCGCCGACGGCCGCCTCTGGTTCAAGGCCACCCTGCTCAACCCCCACGCCACCCCCGGCGACCTCGACACACTGCTCCGACTCGTGGAAGGCAGCACCCGCCGATGACCCACCGGCCCAACGATCTGGACGACCCCCACGACCTGGTGGGCATCGGCATCGGCCCGTTCAACCTCTCCCTCGCCGCCCTCGCCGACGGCATCCACGGCGGCCTCGCCGCCACCTTCTACGACCAGAGCCCCGCGTTCCGCTGGCACCCCGGCCTGCTCATCGACGGCACCACCCTCCAAGTCCCATTCCTGGCCGACCTGGTGACCCTCGCCGACCCCGCCAGCCCCTGGTCCTTCCTCAGCTACCTCAGGGCCCGCGACCGGCTCTTCCCCTTCTACGTGGCCGAGCGCTTCCACATCCAGCGCGCCGAGTACGACGCGTACTGCCGCTGGGTCAGCGAACAACTCCCCGGGCTCCACTTCGGACATCAGGTCGACGCCGTCCGCTGGAACCCCGAACGCGGCCTGTTCGAGGTCGACTTCACCCAGCTCGACCGCGACGGCGAGGTCGAGGCCCTCGGCCGCGCGTACACCCGTAACGTCGTCCTCGGCATCGGCACCGAGCCCTACGTCCCCGAACCCCTCAAACCCCTCGCCGACGCCCCCGCCGTCCCCGTCATCCACTCCGCCGACTACCTCGACCACCGCGAACGCCTGCTCGCCGCCGAGCACATCACCGTCATCGGCTCAGGACAGTCCGGCGCCGAGGTCTTCCTCGACCTGCTCCGCGCCCGCCCCGCCGGCGCCGAGAAACTCCACTGGCTCGCCCGCACCGAGGCGTTCGCCCCCATGGAGTACTCCAAGCTCGGCCTGGAACACTTCACCCCGGACTACACCCAGTACTTCCACGCCCTGCCCGAGCAGGTGCGCGACGACCTCGTCCCCCGCCAGTGGCAGCTCCACAAGGGCATCGACGCCGACACCATCGCCGCCATCCACGACGAGCTGTACCGGCGCACCCTCCACGGAGGCTGGCCCGACGCCGTCCTCACCCCCGGAGTCTCCGTCCGTACGGCGGGGCGCGTCGCCACCACCAAGGTCGAACTCCACCTGGAACACCGGCGGCAGGGCACCCGCTCCCGGCTCACCACCGACGCCGTGGTCCTCGCCACCGGCTACCGCGAACGCCCCTTCGACCGGATCCTCGCCGGCCTCGACCCGTACCTGCGCCGCGACAGCTCGGAGCGCCCCCGTATCGACCCCCACCACCGGCTCGTCCTGGACCGCAGCGTCACCGGCTCCGTCTACGTACAGAACGCGGAACGCCACACCCACGGCGTCGGAGCCCCCGACCTCGGACTCGCCGCGTGGCGCAGCGCCACCATTCTCAACCACCTCACCGGCAACGAGCCGTACCCGCTGCCCCGGCGCACCGCCTTCACCAGCTTCGGCCTCGACGGGCGGGACCGGACCCGCTCGGTGCCCGCACCGAGAGGCCTGGTCCCGCTCACCGAGGTCCGCTGAGGAGGTTCCTGGAAGAGCGGAGAGCGCTTAGAAGACCGGCACCCCGTCCCGCGTCAGCGTCCAGTCCACCGAAGCGAACGACGCGGGATCGACCGTGCCCGCCGCCCGGACCCACTCGATGATCGTGTTGCGGATCTCGTTCGAATTGGCCCACAGCTGCTGGGCGGCGGCCACGTGCGGGAAGTTTCCGCCGCCGCTCGCCCGGTAGTTGTTCACCGCCAGCACGAACTTCGCCGCCGGGTCCAGCGCCGCCCCGGCGAACCGGAGATTCACGATCCGCGAGCCCACCGGCTTCGCGATGTCGATCTCGTACGTCAGCCCCGACACCGCGTCGTAGTTGTAGTCGGGGGTGTTGGCGGCATTGGTCAGCTTCGACGTGTCCACCACCGCGCCGGCCGGCGTCTGGACGTAGTACTTCGCCGAGAACTCCAGGTACTCCTTGATCTGAGCACCCGTCAGGAGGCGCGCCTCCATGGTGTTCTCGAACGGATAGAGACCCGCCGCGTCCTTGATCGTCACAGGACCGGCCGGGATCGCCGCCGTACGGGAGAAACACGACGCCTGCGACAGCACCGGCAGCGCCGCCCACTCGCCGCCCGCCAGGGCCGCCTTCACCGTCTCCGTCTGCACGTGGTTGATCAGGTCGATGATCGGCTCGTCCTTCCACGGCGCCTCCACCGTGGACATCGCCGCGACCGACGTACCGATCACCTGGTTCACGTACGCCACCACCTTGCGGTGCTCGTCCGCGAGCATGCCGGTGATCTTCCGGTCCTCCGCCACCGTGTTGGAGTTGAGGACCTTCGACGTGACCCGCTCCACCGACCAGCCGCCCCGCTCGCGCACCAGCTCGACGTCGAAGAGCGTCAGCCGCTGGCCCCACCTGAGCGGCTCGGAGAGGACAACCTCCTTACCGGTCTTCTTGTTGACGACCCGGCGCTCCGCGATCTCCTGGTGCGCGTGCCCGACCAGGATCGCGTCGATGCCCGGTACCTGCTCCGCCACCAGCGTCGCCGCGTTCTCCACGTACGGCACCTGGTCGCCGTACGACGACGAGCCGTCCGTACCCGAGTGCGCCGACACGATCACGACATCCGCGCCCATGGACCGCAGCTTCGGCACCCACTTCGCCGCCTGCTCCTCCAGACCCGGGAACGTCATCTTCCCCTGGACGTTGGCCTTGTCCCAGATCGCGATCCCCGGATTGGTCAGCCCCAGGATCGCCACCTTCACGTCGTCGCCGGACGGTGTGCGCAGCTTCTTGATCACGTACGGCGCGAAGGCCGGCTTCAGCGTCCTCGCGTCCAGCGCGTTCGCCCCGAGCAGCGGGAAGTCGCACTGCTCCTCGAACTTCCGCAGTACCGGGATGCCGTAGTTGAACTCGTGGTTGCCGAGCGCCGCCGCGTCGTAGCCGATCGCGTTCATCGCCTGCGCCATCGGGTGCACCGGACCGCGCTTCGCGGTGATCGGGTCGACCTTGGCGTAGTAGTACGACAGCTGGGTGCCCTGGATCGTGTCACCCGCGTCGATGAGCAGCGTGTTGCGGCGGCCCTTCTCCGCGCGGACCTGGTCCACCAGCGTGGAGATCTTCGCCAGGCCGACGTCGTTGTGGGCGGAGTCGTCGTACTCCTTGTCCGTGAAGTAGTCCCAGTTGAAGACGTTCCCGTGCAGGTCCGTCGTCCCCATCACGGTGAGCGTGTACCGCTTCGGGGGCCGGCCGTGACCGTGGCCGTGGCCCTTCCCGGTCGCCTCCGCCGGTATCGCCGCGCCGCCCACCAGCGC
The DNA here is from genome assembly GCF_044744165.1 of Streptomyces sp. NPDC087420. Lineage (NCBI taxonomy): Bacteria > Bacillati > Actinomycetota > Actinomycetes > Kitasatosporales > Streptomycetaceae > Streptomyces > Streptomyces sp. NPDC087420. The sequence goes on along the minus strand of NZ_JBIUXU010000004.1, from coordinate 114,975 downwards.
CACACCGGCCCCGGCGGCGGCCGAGCGCTCCAGGAACGTCCTTCTGTCCAGCGGCATTTCTTCTCCCTCGATCCGATGCACAACGTGTGCACAACGCGCGTAGATTCTGGCCCACGGGTGGGTGACCGCAACACCCCCGACGGGTTTCGATCAGATGACTGCGGCCTGTCGTACCCGAGTGCGACAGTGTCCGTATGACCGACGACGTTCGTACGACCGACGACGCCCCCGCCTCCGCGGCCCCGCCCTACGGCACCCCCGAGACCCCGCGCGTCGCCGTCCGCGGCGAGGCACGCCTCGAAGTCGACCCCGAGATCGCCCGGATCACCGTCACCGTCAACGCCCGCGGCACCGACCGGCGCGCCGCGCTGGACGACCTCACCCGGCGCAACGCGGACGTCCTCGCGCTCGTCAAGTCGTACGGCGACTCCGTCGAGAAGCTGGAGACGGGCTCCTTCTCCATCAGCCCCGAACTCACCCGGCACGGCCGGGGCGAACGCGTCCGCGCCTACCACGGCAGCGTGCACCTCACCGTCGAACTCGCCGACTTCACCGCCCTCGGGGAACTCACCACCCGCCTCGCCGACCTCGACCTCACGCGGATCGGCGGACCCTGGTGGTCCCTGCGCCCCGACTCGCCCGCCCACGGCGAGGCCCGCCGCCAGGCCGTACGGGAAGCGGTCCAGCGCGCCCGTGAGTACGCCGAAGCGCTCGGGGCGAGCCTCGCCGCGCTGGTCGAGCTGGCGGACCTGGGCGCGGAGAACGCGGGCGGATACGCTCCCGCGCCCGGTTACGGCATGCAGCGGGCCGCGTACGGCGGGGCGGAATCCGCCGACCAGCCTCCCGTGCTGGACCTCGAACCGCAGCGGCAGACCGTCCACGCCCAGGTGAACGCGCGCTTCACGATGACGCCGCCGGATCTGTCCCCCGGCCCTACCGGACGGTAAGTCGTACGCTCGAACTATGCGCCGAGCGAAAATCGTCTGCACACTGGGACCCGCCACGGACACGTACGACCAGGTCAAAGCCCTGGTCGAGGCCGGGATGGACGTCGCGCGCCTCAACCTCAGCCACGGGACGTACGCCGACCACGAGGAGCGCCTCCGGCACGTACGGAAAGCCGGGGACGAGACCGGCCGCAGCATCGGTGTCCTCGCCGACCTCCAGGGCCCGAAGATCCGGCTGGGCGTGTTCCGTGACGGACCCGTACTGCTGGAACGCGGTGACGAGTTCACCCTCACCACGGACCCCGTGGAGGGAGACCGGCACCTCTGCGGCACCACGTACGACGGACTGGCCGCGGACGTCGACTCCGGGGACCGCGTCCTCGTGGACGACGGCAAGGTGACCCTCGAAGTGACCTCCGTGGAAGGGCCCCGCGTCCACACCCTCGTCATCGAGGGAGGCGTGATCTCCGACCACAAGGGCATCAACCTCCCCGGCGTCGCCGTCTCCGTCCCCGCGCTCTCCGGCAAGGACGCGGACGACCTGCGGTGGGCCCTGCGCACGGGTGCGGACATGATCGCGCTCTCGTTCGTACGCAGCGGCCAGGACGTCACCGAGGTGCGCCGCATCATGGACGAGGAGGGCCGCCGGCTCCCCGTCATCGCCAAGATCGAGAAGCCCCAGGCCGTCGAGGAGATCGCCGGCATCGTCGCCGCGTTCGACGGGATCATGGTCGCCCGCGGTGACCTGGGCGTCGAGATGCCCCTGGAACAGGTCCCGCTCGTCCAGAAACGCGCGATCACCCTGGCGAAGCGCAACGCCAAGCCCGTCATCGTCGCGACCCAGATGCTCGAATCGATGATCGAGAACTCCCGGCCCACGCGGGCGGAGGCCTCGGACGTCGCCAACGCGGTGATCGACGGCACGGACGCGGTGATGCTGTCCGGCGAGACGAGCGTGGGCGCGTATCCCGTCGAGACGGTCAAGACGATGTCCCGCATCGTGGAGGCGGCGGAGGAGGACCTCCTGTCGAGGGGCCTGGCCGACATCCCCGCCCACACGAAGCCCCGCACCCAGGGCGGCGCGGTGGCCCGCGCGGCGGCGGAACTGGGCGACTTCCTGGGCGCGAAGTTCCTCATCGCCTTCACCGAGTCGGGCGACACGGTCAAACGCCTCTCCCGCTACCGCTCCCCGATCCCCCTCCTGGCCTTCACCCCGGTCCCGGCGACCCAGGCCCAGCTGACCTTCACGTGGGGCGTGGAGGCGTACCTGGCCCCGGAGGTCGACACGACGGACGAAATGGTCGCCCAGGTGGACGAACACCTGCTCCGCGTGGGCCGCTGCCAGAAGGGCGACCTGGTGGTCATCACAGCCGGCTCACCCCCCGGCATGCCGGGCGCGACCAACCTGGTCCGGGTCCACCACGTGGGCGAGGACGACAGCCCTAAGTAGGAGTGCGGCAGTGGGTGCAAAAAAGTGGATGTTCACGAGAACGTGAACATCCACTTCTGTGGAGCGGTACCCGGTGTGGGATTCGAACCCACATGCCCAAAGGGCACGGCATTTTGAGTGCCGCGAGTCTGACCAGTTCCTCCAACCGGGCAAGCAAGGGGAGCTGGCAGGAAGTGTACCGGTTCACCGGATCCCGCCGCTGCTAGGTAGGCTCATCAGGAGCAGCAGCGCCCTGCCCCGCAACGAGGAGCCCCCGTGACCACCCCCGAGTCGCCCCAGCCCGACGATGACGACAAGTCGCACGTCCCGCCGCTGACGACGCGTGTCGTCATCGCCGAGGACGAGGCCCTGATCCGGCTCGACCTCAAGGAGATGCTCGAAGAAGAGGGGTACTCGGTCGTCGGTGAGGCCGGGGACGGGCAGACGGCCGTCGAGCTGGCCCGGGAGCACCGGCCCGATCTGGTGATCCTGGACGTGAAGATGCCCGTCCTGGACGGGATCTCCGCCGCCGAGAAGATCGCGGAGGAGTCCATCGCCCCCGTCCTGATGCTCACCGCCTTCTCCCAGCGCGACCTGGTCGAGCGGGCGCGGGACGCCGGGGCCATGGCGTACCTGGTGAAACCGTTCAGCAAGAGCGATGTCGTGCCGGCCATCGAGATGGCCGTGTCGCGCTTCACCGAGCTGCGCTCGCTGGAGGCGGAGGTCGCGGACCTCACCCAGCGGCTGGAGACCCGCAAGCTCGTGGACCGCGCCAAGAGCGTCTTGCAGACGCAGTACGGGCTGACCGAGCCCGCCGCCTTCCGGTGGATCCAGAAGACGTCGATGGACCGGCGGCTGTCGATGCAGCAGGTCGCCGAGGCCGTCATCCTGGACGCCGAGGAGAAGAAGGCCGCGAAGACCAAGGGGGAGTAGCCCCGGGGGAGTGGGACACGGAGGAGGGCCCGGCGCCTGTACATCGGCGCCGGGCCCTCCTCCGTATCCGTACGGGCGCTCAGTCCTCGCCCAGGTACGCCTTCCGCACCGACTCGTCGTGCAGCAGGTCACGTCCCGTGCCGGACAGCACGACCTTGCCGATCTCCATCACGTGCCCCTGGTCGGCGAGCGAGAGCGCGGCCTGCGCGTTCTGCTCGACCAGCAGGATCGTCGTGCCCTGGGCCTTCAGCTCGACGATCGTCGCCATGATCTTCTGCATCATGATGGGGGAGAGCCCCATGGAGGGCTCGTCCAGCATCAGCAGCTTCGGCTGGGACATCAGCGCGCGCCCCATCGCGAGCATCTGCTGCTCACCGCCGGACAGCGTGCCCGCCGCCTGCTTCCGCCGCTCGCCCAGGATGGGGAAGAGGTCGTAGGCGCGCTGGATGTCCTTGGCGATGCCGGCCCGGTCGTCCCGCAGGAACGCCCCGAGGCGCAGGTTGTCCTCGATCGACATGCGGGGGAAGATGTGCCGGCCCTCGGGGGAGTGCGCGAGTCCGAGGGCGACGATCTGGTGCGCCGGCACCTTCTTCAGTGACTTGCCGTTGAACCTGATCTGCCCGCCGACGGGCTTGAGCAGCCCGGAGAGGGTGCGCAGGGTCGTCGTCTTGCCGGCGCCGTTGGTGCCGATGAGGGTGACGACCTCGCCGGCCTCGACGCTGAACGAGATGCCCTTGACGGCCTCGATCTTGCCGTAGGCGACGCGCAGGTCCTCGACTTCGAGAAGTGCGGCCATCAGTCGTTCTCCTTGCTGGCGTCGCCGGTGGTGCCGGCGTGGTCGGCGGATCCGGTTCCGGCCGCTCCGGCCGCTCCGGCCTCGGCGGCCGCCACCTCCGCCGCCTCCTCGTCGCCCGGGGCGCCTTCGAAGGGCTCCCCGAGGTAGGCGGCGATGACCCGCTCGTCGCCCTGCACGGTCTCGCTGTCGCCCTCGACGAGCTTCTCGCCCTGGACGAGGACGGCGACGCGGTCGCACAGGTTGAAGATGAAGCGCATGTCGTGCTCGATGACGAGGACGGCGATGCCCATGTCCCGGATGGCGAAGACGAGTTCCTCGGTGGTCCGGGTCTCCTGCGGGTTCATGCCGGCCGTGGGCTCGTCGAGGAGCAGCAGGCCGGGTTCGCTCGCGAGGGCCCGGGCGATCTCCAGCTTGCGCTGTTCGCCGTAGGGCAGGTTGCGGGCGAGGTGTTCGGCCTTGGCCTCCAGGCCGATGAACTCCAGGAGTTCCATCGCGCGTGCCTTGGAGGCGGCTTCGGCCCGGTGGAAGCCGGGGCCGCGCAGGAGCGCGGACCAGAGGCCTTCCTTCGTACGGGTGTGGCGGCCGACGAGCACGTTCTCCAGGACGGTCATGTTGCCGAAGAGGCGGATGTTCTGGAACGTACGGGCGACGCCGGCCGCGGTCACCTTGAAGGATTTGGACGGCAGGACCGTGCCCTTGTAGCGGACCTCCCCCTCGGTGGGGATGTAGAGGCCGGTGAGGCAGTTGAAGAAGGTGGTCTTGCCGGCGCCGTTGGGGCCGATGAGTCCGACGATCTCACCCTTGTTGACGGTGAGGTCGACGGAGCGTACGGCGGTGAGGCCGCCGAATCGCATGGTGACGCCGCGGGCGTCGAGGACCACGTCGCCGGGCGCGGTGGCCGGGGCGGTGTCCTTCGTCGTGGTGTCGGTGGTCATGGATCAGGCCCCTGTCTTGCTGAGGACTGCGGGCGCTTCGGCCGCTTCGTGGAATTCGAGCTGGCGGCGCCGGTTGGGGATGAGGCCTTCGGGACGGAAGCGCATCAGCAGGACGAGCGCGAGTCCGAAGGCGAGGAGCTGGTAGTTGCCGAGGAACTGGAGCTTGGCGGGGATCAGGTAGAGCAGTGCCGCGCCGACGAGGGGTCCGCTGATGGTCCCCATGCCGCCGAGGACGACGGCGGCGAGCAGGAAGGCGGAGTTCGGCGGGACGACGTGGGCGAACTGGTACTGCTCGGGTGTCACGGTGTAGGTGACGTGTGCCTGGACGGTGCCGGCGAGGCCGGCGAGCGTGGCGCCGAGGGCGAACGCGATGAGCTTGACCCGGAAGCCGTTGATGCCCATGGCGAGCGCCGCGGTCTCGTCCTCGCGGATGGCGACCCAGGCACGGCCGATGCGGGAGTCTCCGCTGCGGCGGAAGACGATGACCACGACGAACGTGATCAGCAGCATCAGGAAGAAGTAGTTCGCGAAGCGCCCGATGGTGACGCCGAAGACGTCGTGCGGGAGGCCGAAGTCGAAGCCGAACATCTTGAGGTTCGGGATCGAGGAGATGCCGTTGGACCCGTTGGTGACGTCGGGTCCTGAGATGCCGTCGAGGTTGTTGACGGTGATACGGAAGATCTCTCCGAAGCCGAGGGTGACGATGGCGAGGTAGTCACCGCGCAGGCGCAGGGTGGGGGCGCCGATGAGGACGCCGAACACCATGGACGCGGCCGCGCCGACGAGCACCGCCCCGAAGAAGGGGAGGTGGAGGTCGAAGGGGGACGACGGGGATCCGGAGACCATGGCCGCGGCGTACGCGCCGACGCCGAGGAAGGCGACGTAACCGAGGTCGAGGAGGCCGGCGAGTCCGACGACGATGTTCAGGCCCAGGGCGACGGTGGCGAAGATGAGGATGTAGACGCCGATGGTGGCGTACTGGTCGTCGGCCTGGGTGAACGGGAAGGCGGCCGCGGCGGCGAACGCACCGGCCATGGTGACGTTGCGGTGCCGTGAGGTGATGACCGAGATACGGGCCATGAGGCCGGACTTGGCGAGAGCCGCGAAACCGAAGCCCGCCGTGATGAGGAACCCGATGAACAGTTCGTCGTACTCGGTACCGATGCCGTACGTGAAGACGAACAGGCCGACGGCGAGTGCCGCGACGATGATCAGGATCTCCACGTAGGAGGGCAGCTTGCGGGCGGATGCCGACGGGCCGGTGGCGAAGGCCGCCTTCCAGGTGTTGGCGGACGCGACCGCCTGGTGCTTGAACTTCTCCCACTCGTCGTCGTCCGGGTCCACCGGGTCGGGCGCGGGGCGCTCGAACGGCAGGGAGAGGGCGCCGACGACGGCGACGAGGGTCGCGAGGGCCGCGACGAAGCCGCCCGGTTCGAGGTTGGCGAGGCCGCCGAGCTGGTAGCTGATCGCCAGCACGGTGTACCAGGCGGTGCCGAAGGCGGCGAGTGCCGAGAGCTTGAGGGAGCTGTCGGCGCCGGCCGGAACGAGCCACCCGAGCCCCTTGACTCCGTAGGAGGCGAGGCCGAAGAGGGTGGTCAGCACGCCCGCGACGAGGACGAGCCACTGGAGTCCGCCCGGGTACCCGTAGACGGTGAGGTCACCGGGGAAGGCGGAGGTCCAGGTCCAGGAGAGGAAGGCGGAGACAATGGTGAGGGCGCCGCCGCCGGTCGCGAGGGCCCGGGCCAGGTTGGCCGGGAGGCCGATGAGGCCGGACGGCGCGTCGGGCTCCGGCGTCCGCGGGGTTTCCGCTGTGGTGGTCTGTGTCGTCATCGGTGTCACGCCCTGTCCGCGACGCGCTCGCCGAGGAGGCCCTGTGGCCTGACGAGGAGCACGACGATGAGAAGTACGAAGGCCCACACGTCGGCCCAGGACTGGCCGCCGAGCTGCTGCATGCCGGGGATGTCGCTGATGTAGGCCGTGGCCATGGTTTCGGCGATGCCGAGGGCGAGACCACCCAGCATGGCGCCGTAGATGTTGCCGATTCCGCCGAGGACCGCGGCCGTGAAGGCCTTGAGGCCGAGGATGAAGCCCATGCGGAAGTTGATCTCGCCGTACTTGAGGCCGTACGCGACGGCCCCGACGGCGGCGAAGGCGGCACCGAGGGCGAACGCGACCACGATGATGCGGTCGGTGTTGATGCCCATGAGCTTGGCCGTGTCCGGGTCCTGCGCGGTCGCCTGCATGCCGCGGCCGGTACGGGTCTTGGCCACGAAGTAGGCCAGGATGCCCATGCAGATCGGAGCGGCGACCAGCAGGAAGATGTCACCGGTCTGGATGGTGACGCTGCCCAGGTGGAAGGGACCGCCGGAGATCTCGGGGAACGTGCGGGACGACTTCGCCTCCGGGTACCAGGCCCAGACCGCCTGCTGGAGCGCGAGGGAGAGGCCGATGGCGGTGATGAGCGGGGCGAGACGGGGTGCGGTGCGCAGTGGCCGGTAGGCGAATCGTTCTGCCCCGACCGCGATCGTGGTGGCGATGACGATCGCCCCGATGATCATGAGCGGGAGGGCGATCCACATGGTCGTGCCGGTGGGGAGAATGAGCCAGACCGTCAGGGCTCCGAAGCCGCCGGTCATGAAGATCTCGCCATGGGCGAAGTTGATGAGCTGGACAATGCCATAAACCATCGTGTAGCCGATGGCGACGAGCCCGTACATGGATCCCAGTAGCAGGCCGTTGACCAGCTGTTGCGGCAGTTCGTGCACCGCAGGTCCTCCGAGTCTTTCGACGGATGTGACAACCGCGCGGGGCGCTGTTCTTCGCAGCGCCCCGCGCGGCTGGGGAAGTGGTGCGGGTGGGGAAAGGTCAGCCCGCGTAGGTGCCGGACTTGACCGGGACCCAGGCGTCGCCCTTGTACTCGTAGACGGTGAGCTGCTTGTTGGTCGCGTCACCGAATTCGTCGAAGGAGACCTTGCCGGTCACACCGTCGAAGGAGACCGTCTGGAGGGCCTCGACGACCTTGGCGCGGGCATCGTCGGGAAGCTTGCCGTCGTTGGCGTCGACGACCTTCTTGACCGCCTCGATGATGGCCCAGCCGGAGTCGTAGGAGTAGCCGCCGTACGCCTCGTAGGCGTCCTTGTAGCCGGCCGCCTCGTAGTTGGCGACGAACTCCTTGGCCGAGGGAAGTGTCTCGACCGGCGCGCCGACCGAGGTGGCGAGGTCGCCCTCGCCCTCCTTGCCGGAGAGCTTGATGAAGTCGGCGCTGTAGATGCCGTCACCGCCGACGAGCGGGATCTTGGCACCGGACTTCTTGATCTGCTTGCTGAGCGGTCCGGCCTGCGGGAACTCGCCGCCGTAGTAGACCACGTCCGCGCCGGAGCTCTTCACCTTGGTGACGACGGCGCCGAAGTCCTTGGTGTCCGGGTTGATGTGCTCGGTACCGGCGACCGTGCCACCGAGCTTCTTGAACTCGGCGGTGAAGGTGGCGGCCAGACCGGCGCCGTAGGTCTTCTTGTCGTCGATGACGAAGACCTTCTTCTTCTTCGCGTCGTTGAAGAGGTACTGCGCGGCGAACGGGCCCTGGATGGCGTCCGTGGTCGCGGTGCGGAAGTACGACTTGTACGGGCGCGCCTTCGTGCCGCCGTTCCAGTCCGTGCCCTGGGTCAGGGCCGGGTTGGTGTTGGCGGGCGAGACCTCGGCGAGCTTCGCGTCGTCGAAGACCTTCTGCATGGACTCGGCGACCGAGGAGTTCAGCGGGCCGACCACACCGAGGACGGTCTTGTCGGCGACGAACTTGGTGGCGTTCTGCTGTCCGGAGGACGGCTGCGCCTGGTCGTCGAGGGCCTCCACCTTGAAGGTGATGCCGTCGACGTACTTCTTCGTGTTGGCCTGCTTGGCCGCGAGGTCGACGGAGTTCTTGATGCCGAGACCCAGCGAGGAGAGGTCACCGGTCAGCGGCGCGTCGACGCCGATGACGACCGTGGTGCCGCTCTCCTCGGTGTCGGAGCCCCCCTTGTCACGCGAGCCACAGGCGGTGAGCGCGAGCGCCCCCACAGTGAGCGTAGCCGTCATGGCTATGAGCGAACGTTGACGCACGATCAGTCCTTTCACCTGGCACGGCCGTCCCCCCTGGAACGTACCGAGTCGAGCGCGGGAACCGAACTGAAGGTAATCCGGCGGCGCGGTGACTGGCGGTGACTATAAGCGGGGTATTGGGGCGGGTGGAGTGCTCTGGGCAATGATGTGACGCTCTTGTTATGCCAGCGCGTCATGGATAGCGGAACTTCAGGGGTGGATCGGGGGAATTCGGGGCGGTTCGTCTGGTCCACATGCTGAGAACGTGCAGGACTGTCCGGGGGTTTGAGTCCTGACATCGCCGGATGTCCGGTGAACGGCCGGGGCACGCGGTGCCACGAACTTCTGCCAGGTCGTGGCTGTATCGCGCAGCCGGAATGTAGCTCTGCTCCTGTATTGCGCTCGTATTACGGAGTGTTACGCCGAGGAAATGGAGTCCGGCATTCCGTGCCACTTTTCCGCATTCCGACTCATGAATCGTGACGCGCACCGTTCGTGGCTTTTCGGAGGTGGTACGGAAGGGGGCGCTGGGATCGGTGGTGATCCGGAGGCCTTCCGGGGGCCGGCTGGTCCGCTCACTGCCAGGGCCCGCCGGTCGGGCCGCCGTCGCGGTGGCGGTCGGCGCAACGGCGGTCCGCCTGCTGGACGATCAGCCTCCCGGCCGCCGCCGGGCCGTGGGCCTTCTCCTCGGCGCGCGCCGCGTCGACCACGGCGCGCAGGATGTCGTACTGGCCGCCGGACAGGCCCATCGCCTGGTAGTCCAGGCCGGCCTGGGCGCCGCCGTCGAGGACCACCCGCGCCCAGTGCGTCACGAGCCGGGCGCAGAGGTCCCCGGCCGCGGTGGTCCGCGGGGCGGGCCGGGAGGCCGCGGGGGCGGTGGGGCGCCCGTCCGCGTCGCCCCGGTCGTCCGCGCAGCCGGTGAGGACGGCCGCGAGCGTGAGCGTGTACGGCAGTGCGGGCCCGAGCGGCACCCCGTACCGGCGCGGTGATGGCCTCATGCGGGCACGCTACTGCGTCGGGGCCGCCGTGGGTCAGGCCCCGCCCGGGGCGTCCCGCAGCAGGCAGGTGAGGCGGGCGGAGCAGACGCGTCTGTCCTGGGCGTCGGTGATGACGATCTCGTAGGTGGCGGTCGTGCGGCCGCGGTGGACCGGGGTCGCGACCCCGGTGACCAGACCGTCGCGCACCCCTCGGTGGTGGGTGCAGTTGAGGTCGACGCCGACGGCGACCTTGCGGCTGCCGCCGTGCAGCATCGAGCCGATGGAGCCGAGGGTCTCGGCGAGCACGGCGGACGCGCCGCCGTGCAGGAGCCCGTACGGCTGGGTGTTGCCCTCCACCGGCATGGTGCCGACGACACGTTCGGGTGACGCCTCGACGATCTCCACCCCCATACGGGTGCCGAGGTGTCCGGCCGAGAAGACCGCGGCGAGGTCGACGCCGAGGGCGGCGTACTCGTCGATGATCTCCTGGGGGAACTGCACGGGGGACTGTGTCGGGGGCTGCTCGCCCATGGGGCCCGGCTCCGATCGTCGACGGCGGTGTGTGCACCGTCCTATCAGATGGCTGAGCGATCGCTTAGCCGGGCCCCGTGTTGCCTGGGTCGCTCCGCCGCTACTCGGCCGCCACCACCGGGCGTTCGGCCGGCTCGAAGCGGACGATGACGGACTTGCTCGTGGGGGTGTTGCTGATGTCGGCCGTCGCGTCGAGCGGCACCAGCACGTTGGTCTCGGGGTAGTACGCGGCGGCGCAGCCCCGGGCGGTCGGGTAGTGGACGATCCGGAAGGCCGTGGCGCGGCGCTCCACGCCGTCCTTCCACTCGCTGACGAGATCGGTGTACGAGCCGTCGGGCAGGCCGAGTTCGGCCGCGTCGTCCGGGTTGACCATGACGATCCGCCGGCCGTTCTTGATGCCCCGGTAGCGGTCGTCGAGGCCGTAGATGGTGGTGTTGTACTGGTCGTGCGAGCGCATGGTCTGGAGCAGCAGCCGGCCCTCGGGGAGCTTCGGGTACTCGACGGGCGCGGCGGTGAAGTTGGCCTTGCCGGTGTCCGTGTGGAACTTCCGCTCGTCGCGCGGCGCGTGGGGCAGCTCGAAGCCGTTGGGGTTCGCGACCCGCTCGTTGAAGTTCTCGAACCCGGGGATGACGCGGGCGATCCGGTCGCGGATGTTCGCGTAGTCCTTCTCGAAGTCCTCCCAGGGGATGAGGGAGGCGGGGCCGAGGACGGCGCGTGCCATCCGTACGACGATGGCGGGCTCGGAGAGCAGGTGGGGGCTGGCCGGTTCGAGGTTGCCCCGGGAGGCGTGCACCATGCCCATGGAGTCCTCCACGGTCACGATCTGGCGCACCCCCGCCTGGAAGTCCTTGTCGGTACGGCCCAGGGTGGGCAGGATCAGCGCGCGGACGCCGGTGACGACGTGCGAGCGGTTGAGCTTGGTGGAGACGTGCACGGTGAGGCGCGCGTTGCGCATGGCGGCCTCGGTCACGAGGGTGTCCGGGGTCGCGCCGACGAAGTTGCCGCCCATCGCGAAGAAGACCTTCGCGTCGCCGTCGCGCAGCGCCTCTATGGACCGCACCACGTCGTAGCCGTGGTGCCGGGGCGAGGTGATGCTGAACTCCAGGTCCAGGGCGTCCAGGAAGGCGTCGGAGGGCCGCTCGAAGATGCCCATCGTGCGGTCGCCCTGCACGTTGGAGTGGCCGCGCACGGGGCAGACGCCGGCGCCGGGGCGGCCGATGTTGCCGCGCAGCAGCAGGAGGTTGACGACCTCGCGGATGGTCGGCACGGAGTGCTTGTGCTGGGTGAGGCCCATGGCCCAGCAGATGATGGTGCGCTTCGAGGCGAGGACCATCTCGCCGGCCTTCTCGATGTCGGCGCGGTCCAGACCGGTCGCGGTGAGCGTCTGGTCCCAGTCGGCCTCGCGCGCTGCCGCGGCGAACTCCTCGTACCCATGCGTGAATTCGGCGACGAAGGACTCGTCCACGGCGCCGGGCGTCTCCAGGACGATCTTGTTGAGCAGGCGGAACAGGGCCTGGTCGCCGCCGATGCGGATCTGGAGGAACAGGTCGGTGAGGGAGGCGCCCTTGACCATGCCGAGCGGCGTCTGGGGGTTCTTGAAGCGCTCGAGTCCCGCCTCGGGCAGCGGGTTGATCGAGATGATCTTCGCGCCCGCGGACTTGGCCTTCTCCAGTGCGGAGAGCATGCGCGGGTGGTTGGTGCCCGGGTTCTGGCCGGCGACGATGATCAGGTCGGCCTTGTGCATGTCCTCCAGGGACACGCTGCCCTTGCCGATGCCTATGGTCTCCGCGAGGGCCGAACCGGACGACTCGTGGCACATGTTGGAGCAGTCGGGCAGGTTGTTCGTGCCGAACTCGCGCGCGAAGAGCTGGAGAAGGAACGCGGCCTCGTTGCTGGTGCGGCCCGAGGTGTAGAAGCACGCCTCGTCGGGCGACTCCAGGGCTTTCAGTTCCTCGCCGATGATCTGGAAGGCCCGCTCCCAGGGGACGGCCTGGTAGTGGTCGGCGCCTTCCGGCAGGTACATCGGCTGGGTGATACGGCCCTGCTGGCCGAGCCAGTAGCCGCTGCGCCCGGCGAGGTCCGCCACCGAGTGGTCGTCGAAGAAGTCCGGGGTCACCCGGCGTACGGTCGCCTCCTCGGCGACGGCCTTCGCGCCGTTCTCGCAGAACTCGGCCTTGTGCCGGTGGTCCCCCTCGGGCCAGGCGCAGCCGGGGCAGTCGAAGCCGTTCTTCTGGTTGAGCTTGAGCAGGGTCCGCGCGCTGCGGCGCACCCCCATCTGCTGTCGCGCGATGATCAGGGAGTGCGCGACGGCGGGCAGTCCCGCGGCGGCGTGCTTGGGTGCCGCGACCTGCGGCGCGTCCTGGACCGGATCACCTGCGGGCGGCTTGCTGGCCATCGTGCTCTCCTAGAGCTGCGTATTACACACAAATTGGCTACTGTCGACTGTGTACAGTATTCAAGTTTTGCACAGGGCTGCCTGACGGGTATAGACCACCCCCCAGTGAAGCCCATCACCGCCACGATCACCGGTCGGGATTGTCAGTGGGGCGTGGCAGGATCGGGTACGTGGCTGAGACAGCGTCGAAGAAGACCCCAGACAACCGTCCTCGCCTGCTCCTCATGGACGGGCACTCCCTGGCGTACCGGGCGTTCTTCGCGCTGCCCGCGGAGAATTTCACGACCGCGACCGGCCAGCCGACCAACGCCATCTACGGCTTCGCGTCGATGCTGGCGAACACCCTGCGTGACGAGGCGCCCACCCACTTCGCGGTCGCCTTCGACGTGTCCCGCAAGACGTGGCGCTCGGAGGAGTTCCCCGAGTACAAGGCGAACCGCTCGAAGACCCCTGACGAGTTCAAGGGACAGGTCGAACTGATCGGCGAGCTGCTGGACGCGATGCACGCGGACCGGTTCGCGATCGACGGGTTCGAGGCCGACGACGTCATCGCGACCCTCGCCACCCAGGCCGAGGCGGCCGGCTTCGAAGTGCTCATCGTCACCGGCGACCGGGACTCCTTCCAGCTGATCACCGAGCACACCACCGTGCTCTACCCCACCAAGGGCGTCTCCGAGCTGACCCGCTTCACCCCGGAGAAGGTCGAGGAGAAGTACGGCCTCTCCCCCCGGCAGTACCCGGACTTCGCCGCCCTGCGCGGCGACCCGTCCGACAACCTCCCCGGCATCCCGGGCGTGGGGGAGAAGACCGCCGCCAAGTGGATCAGGGAGTTCGGGTCGTTCGACGAGCTGATCGCGCGCGCCGAGGAGGTCAAGGGCAAGGCGGGGCAGAACTTCCGCGACCACCTGGAGTCGGTCAAGCTCAACCGCAGGCTCACGGAGCTGACATGCACCGTGGAGCTGCCCAAGACGCCCCAGGAGCTGGAGCGGCAGCCCTACGACCGTACGGCCCTGATCTCGGTGCTGGAGGTCCTGGAGATCCGCAACCCCAGCCTCCGCGAGCGGCTGCTGGCCGTGGACCCGGGCGCCGTCGAGGACGAGCCCCCGGCGCCCGCCGCCGGCGTCGAGCTGGACGGCACCGTCCTCGGCTCCGGGCAGCTGACCCCGTGGCTCGCCGAGCACGGCACCGGGCCGCTCGGCATCGCCACGGTCGACACCTGGGCCCTGGGCGCAGGCAGCATCACCGAGGTCGCGCTGGCCGCCGCGGGCGGCCCCGCCGCCTGGTTCGACACGACCCAGCTGGACGAGGCCGACGAACAGGCCTTCGCCGCCTGGCTCGCCGACGACGAGCGGCCCAAGGTCATGCACAACGCGAAGAGCGTCATGCGGGTCGCCCCCGAGCACGGCTGGCGGGTCGGCGGCGTCACGATGGACACCGCGCTCGCCGCCTACCTCGTCAAGCCCGGCCGTCGCTCCTTCGCCCTGGACACCCTCGCCATCGAATACCTCGGCCGGGAGCTGGCCCCCGCCGCCTCCGCCGACGGCCAGCTCGCCTTCGGCGCCGACGACGAGGCCGAGGCCGACGCGCTGATGACCCAGGCCCGCGCGGTCCTCGACCTGGGCGACGCGTTCACCGAGCGGCTCGCCGAGGTCGGCGCCACCGACCTGCTGTACGGGGTGGAGCTGCCCACCTCCGCCCTGCTGGCCCGGATGGAGCGCCACGGCATCGCCGCCGACCGGGCGCACCTGGAAGCCATGGAGCAGCAGTTCGCGGGCGCCGTCCAGCAGGCCGTGAAGGAGGCGCACGCCGCCGTCGGCCACGAGTTCAACCTCGGCTCACCCAAGCAGCTCCAGGAAGTCCTCTTCGGCGAGCTGGGCCTGCCCAGGACCAAGAAGACCAAGACCGGTTTCACCACCGACGCCGACGCGCTCGCCTGGCTCGCCGCGCGGACCGAGCACGAACTGCCCGTCATCATGCTGCGCCACCGCGAGCAGGCGAAGCTGCGGGTCACCGTCGAGGGCCTGGTCAAGACGATCGGCGCCGACGGCCGCATCCACACCACGTTCAGCCAGACCGTCGCCGCCACCGGCCGGCTCTCGTCCACCGACCCCAACCTCCAGAACGTGCCCGTGCGCACGGACGAGGGCCGGGCGATCCGCCGCGGCTTCGTCGTCGGCGAGGGGTACGAATCGCTGATGACGGCCGACTACAGCCAGATCGAACTGCGCGTGATGGCCCACCTCTCCGAGGACGCGGGCCTGATCGAGGCCTTCACCTCCGGGGAGGACCTGCACACCACCGTCGCCTCCCAGGTGTTCGCGGTGGAGCGGGCCGCCGTCGACCCCGAGATGCGCCGCAAGATCAAGGCCATGTCGTACGGACTGGCGTACGGCCTCTCCGCGTTCGGCCTCTCCGCGCAGCTGAACATCGAGGCCGCCGAGGCCCGCGGGCTGATGGAGACCTTCTTCGAGAGGTTCGGCGGTGTACGGGACTACCTCCAGCGCGCGGTCGTGGAGGCCAGGGCCACGGGCTACACGGAGACGATGCTCGGCCGCCGCCGGTATCTGCCCGACCTCAACAGCGACAACCGCCAGCGCCGCGAGACCGCCGAGCGGATGGCGCTCAACGCCCCCATCCAGGGCACCGCGGCCGACATCGTCAAGGTCGCCATGCTGAACGTGGACCGGGCCGTCCGCGAGGCCCGCCTCACGTCCCGCATGCTCCTCCAGGTCCACGACGAAATCGTCCTGGAGATCGCTCCCGGCGAGCGCGAGGAGGTCGAGGCGATCCTGCGCCGCGAGATGCCGGCCGCCGTCGACCTGCGCGCACCGCTGGACGTCTCCGTGGGCGTCGGCACCGACTGGGAGTCGGCGGCGCACTGATCGGGCGTCCTCGTCCGGCGCGTTGATCCGGCGCGTTGATCCCGTGCGCGGACCCCTGTGGCGTGCGAACGGCGCAGCTCACCCGGGTGGGGCACCGGCCCGGGTGAGGCGCTGTCCCCCGGGCGACCCTCAGGTGGCGAACTGGTGAAAACCGGTCGCGACCGGTGTTGTCGCACAGGGAGTTGACGTAGGGTCGCCGGTGCCCAGGCGCGGGGAGCGCGCACTTGTCTTTCACCGGGGAGGGACCAGACGTATGGCAGTGCCATTCGGCAGCCGACTGCGCAGAGGAGCCACCACCACCGCCGTGGCCGCCGTGGCCATCGCGGCGCTCTCCGCCTCCCAGGCGCCGGGCGCCGTCCTCGGACTCCCCGGCGGCGGTGGTACGCAGGCCGCCGACGCCACCACGCCGGCCGGCACGCCCGCGACCGGCAACTCCCCGTACTACACGGACCTTCCGCCGCTGAACCCGCCGGACAAGCCGCTGGTGTCCATAGACCTGCCGGCGGCCAAGGGAGCCGTGGAAGCGGGGATACCCGCCACGGTCCTCGACGCCTACAAGAAGGCGGAGCAGGCCCTCGCGGAGACCAAGCCCGGCTGCCGGCTGCCCTGGCAACTGCTCGCCGCGATCGGCAAGGTCGAGTCCGGCCAGGCGCGCGGCGGCGCGGTCGACGCCGACGGCACCACGACCGCCCCGATCCTCGGGCCCGTCCTCAACGGTGTCGGCTTCGCCAACATCTCCGACACGGACAACGGCGCGTACGACGGCGACTCGACGCACGACCGGGCCGTCGGTCCCATGCAGTTCATCCCCTCCACCTGGGCGACCTCGGGCCAGGACGGCAACGGGGACGGCCGCAAGGACCCCAACAACATCTACGACGCGGCCCTCGCGGCCGGCCACTACCTCTGCGCGGCCGGCCGCGACCTCACGGTCGACGCCGACCTGGACAAGGCGATCCTCAGCTACAACCACTCGCAGGAGTACCTGAACACGGTCCGGTCGTGGCTGGAGTACTACCGCAAGGGCACGCACGAGGTCCCGGACGGCACCGGCGTACTGCCCGCCACCGAGAACCCGACCGGTACGGTCCCGACGACGCCGGTCACTCCGCCGCCCTCGACGCCGGGCACGCCGCCGCCGACGTCCCCGGGGACCCCGCCGCCCACCAGCCCGCCGAGCACACCTCCCACCAAGCCTCCCACCACCCCGCCGACCAAGCCGCCGACGACGCCCCCGACCAAGCCGCCGGCGTCGAAGCCGCCCGTCGTCAGCCATGTGGAGAAGGCCGGCACGGGCACGTTCACCACCGTCGCCGGGAGCCTGTTCCCCGGGCGGGCCGCGGTCCGGGCCGAGGACAAGGCGGGCAAGCCCGTCGCCAAGGTCGAGATCACCTTCACGATCGCCGGCGACACGGACGCCCGGTTCGCCCCCGACGCCACGACCGTCACCGTGGTCACCGGCACGGACGGCATGGCGATCGCGCCGCAGCTCAAGGCCGGTGAGAAGGCCGGTACGTTCGTGGTGCGCGCCACCCCGTCCTCGGGCCTGGTCCCCGGCGTCACCTGGACCACCACCGTCACGGCCCGCCCGGCCGACGCTCTGGCCAGGACCGACGACAAGGACCTGACGGCCGTCGCGGGCACCAAGTTCGCCGACCCGGTCCAGATCAAGTCCACGTCCAAGGGCACCGCCGTCCCCGGAACCGGTGTCACCGCCTCGGTGATCACCTCCGCCGACGACCCCACGGCCCCGGCCGGCGGCCCGTACTTCAAGGCGGCCGACGGCGGCAAGCTCCGGACGCTGACCGGCCTCACCACCGGTGCCGACGGTGTCCTCCAGCTCCCGGAGTTCTTCGCGGACACCGACGCCGGAACGTTCGTGCTGCGCCTCCGTACGGAGAACGGGGTGACCCTGGACATCACCGTCAAGGTCACCGCCGCGCCGCCCACGGACCCGCCGTCCACCGAACCGGGCACGCCGTCGGGCGAGCCCTCCGGGACCCCGTCCTCGTCGCCCTCCACCCCGGCGGGCTGACCGCGGGGCCCACGCCACACAGCCGCCCCCGTGTCCCTCCGGACCCGGGGGCGGCCGCGTACGAACCACTTACCGCCGGTTGTTCAACCGCCGCGTCGCGACCGCCGTGGACGGGTCCTCGGGCCACGGGTGGCGGGGATAACGCCCCCGCAACTCCGCCCGCACGGCCCGGTAGCCCTCCCGCCAGAACGACGCCAGATCCGCCGTCACCGCCGCCGGACGGCCCGCGGGCGACAGCAGATGCACCAGCACCGGCACCCCCGCCACCTCGGGTGTCTCCCGCAGACCGAACAACTCCTGGAGCTTCACGGCCAGGACGGGCTGCGGCCCGCCGTACTCCACCCGTACCCGCGACCCGCTCGGCACCTCGATCCGCTCCGGCGCCAGCTCGTCCAGCCGCGACGCCTCCCCCGTCGACCAGGGGAGCAGCCGCCGCAGCGCCTGTCCCGCGTCGAGCCGCGCCAGGTCCGACCGGCGCCGGGCACGCGACAGTTCGGGCTCCAGCCACTCGTCCGCCCGCTCCAGCAGCGCCGCGTCCGACACGTCGGGCCACCCGCCGCCCACCTCCCGGTGGAGGAAGCCGAGACGCTCCCGCAGCCCCTCCGTGTCACGCGTCCAGCGCAGCAGACCGAGCCCCTCACGCCGCAGCCCGTCCAGCAGGGCCGCCCGCACCAGCGAGCCGTCCGGCTTCTTCAGGGGCCGTACGGACAGCTCCACCGCCCCCAGCCGTTCCACCCGCCGGGCCACCACGTCACCGTCCTCCCAGTGGACCTCCTCGCCCTCGGAGCGCAGATGCCCGGCGGCGTCCCGCGCCGTCGACTCGTCGATCACCGCCGCCAGCCGGACCCGCGCGGCCACCGCCGTGGCCGGCCGGTCCGCGACCGCCACCGCCAGCCAGCCGGCACTGCGCAGCGCCGACCCGTCGCCCAACTCCCCGCCCGTACCGGACACCATGAGGTACGCCCCCGCGCCGCGCGCCCGCGCCACCCGCTCCGGAAACGCCAGCGCCGCCACCAGCCCGGCCACGGTGTCGTCCGAGGCGCCGGCCTCCCGCCCCGCCGACTCCTTGCCCGCCGCGGAGGCCAGCCGCCGCGCCTCCTGCCGCCAACGGGCGCCGTACGCGTCGCTGTTGCCGCGCGCCGCCCGCCAGGCCGCCGCCAGATCGTCCCCGTACGCGCGCGGCGGCTCCTCGCTCAGCAGCGCCACCACCTCCGCCGCCCGGCGCGTGCCGACCCGCGAGGCGCCGTCCAGGAGCGCCCGCGCCAGCCGGGGATGCAGGCCGATCCGCGACATCCGTACCCCGCGCTCGGTGGCCCGGCCCGAGGAGCCGTCCACCGCGCCGACGGCGGCCAGCACGGCACGGGCCGCCGCGAGCGCGCCGGCGGGCGGCGCGTCGAGCAGCGCGAGACCAGTCGCGTCCGGATCGCCCCAGCACGCCGCCTGGAGCGCGAACGCCGCCAGGTCCGCGACCTTGATCTCGGGGGAGGGGAAACGGGCCAGCCGTACGTCCTCGGCCTCCGTCCAGCAGCGGTAGACGGCCCCCGGCGCCTCGCGCCCCGCCCGGCCCGCCCGCTGCCGGGCGCCCGCCTGCGACACCCGTACGGTCGTCAGCGCGCCGAGCCCGCGCGCGTGGTCGGTGCGGGGCTCACGCGCCAGGCCCGCGTCCACCACGACCCGTACCCCCGGCACGGTCAGGCTCGACTCCGCCACGGCCGTCGCGAGGACGACCCGCCGCCCCGACCCGGCGGACCCGGCCAGGACCGCGTCCTGCACGGCGGCCGGCGCCCGCCCGTGCACCTGGAGCACCTCGGCCCCCACGTCGCCCAACTGCCCCGCCACCCGGCCGATCTCGCCGACCCCCGGCAGGAAACAGAGCACGTCGCCCTCCCGCTCGGCCAGCGCCCGCCGCACCACCGACGCCACATGCGTGAGCAGGACGGGATCGACGCGCATCCCGTGCGGCGGCCGTACGGGCCGCAGCGGCGGCGCCCAGACCACCTCCACCGGGTACGAGACCCCCTGGGCCTCCACGACCGGCGCGTCGCCCAGCAGCCGCGCCCAGCCCGCCGCGTCCGTCGTCGCCGAGGCCGCCACCAGCCGCAACTCCGGCCGCAGGGCCGCCCGTACGTCCAACAGGAAGGCGGCCACGGTGTCCGCGTCCAGATGCCGCTCGTGGCACTCGTCGAGGATCACCACATCGACGCCGGCCAGCTCCTGGTCCCGCTGGAGCCGCTGGAGCAGCACCCCGGTGGTCACCACCTCCACCACCGTGTCGCGGCCGACGACCCGCTCGCCGCGCACGGTGAAGCCGACCCGCTCGCCGGTCTTCTCGCCGAGCAGCCAGGCCATCCGCCGGGCCGCCGCGCGCGCCGCGATCCGCCGGGGCTCGGCGACGACGACCCGCCGTACGTGCGCGCCGCCTGCCTCGCCTCCGTCCCCCGCGCCGAGGAGCCCGGCCAGCACCAGCGGCACCAGCGTCGTCTTGCCGGTCCCGGGCGGGGCGCACAGCACCGCGCAGCCGTGCCCGTCGTCCGCGCTGTCCCCGGCGCGCCCGAAGAGGGCCCGCTCCAGCGCGGGCAGGGCGGTACGGACGGGCAGGGCGCGGAGACTGTCGTGGCGGATCATGCGCCCAGTCTCGTACGGCAGCGGGCCCGGCGGCCGGTGGGTCCTCCTGTTACGGGGCCGGTCAGTCCTCCCGTACGCAGACGAAGATCGCCGTGCCCGGGATCAGCTTGCCGCGCAGCGGGGACCAGCCGCCCCACACCTGGCTGTTCCAGGCCGGCCACTCCGGCTCCACGACGTCGACCAGCCGGAACCCGCCGGCCACCACGTCCCGCACCCGGTCGCCGACCGTCCTGTGGTGCTCCACGTAGACCGCGCGCCCCTCCTCGTCCTGCTCCACGTACGGAGTGCGGTCGAAGTACGAGGACGCCACGGACAGGCCCTCGGGCCCCGGCTCGTCGGGGAACGCCCAGCGGACCGGGTGCGTCACCGAGAAGACCCAGCGCCCGCCGGGCCGCAGCACCCGCCGCACCTCGCGGAAGACCCCCACCGGGTCCGCGACGAAGGGGATCGCGCCGTAGGCGGAACAGGCCAGGTCGAACGAGCCGTCCCGGAAGGGCAGCTGCCCGGCGTCGGCCTGCACCAGCGGGAAGCCGGACGGGCGGTCCTGCGCGATCCGCAGGGCGTGCTGGAGCTGGCGGTGGGAGAGGTCGAGCGCCACCGGGCGGGCGCCCTGGGCCGCGAGCCAGCGCGAGCACTGCGCCGCGCCCGCCCCGATCTCCAGGACGTCCAGGCCGCGCAGCGACTCCTGCGGGCCCAGCAGCTCGGCCTCCACCTCGTCCAGGCCCTCGGGGCACCAGACAAAACGGTCGTCGCCGAGGAAGGTGCCGTGCTCGGTCTGGTACTCGTCCGCGTTCCTGTCCCACCAGCCGCGATTGGCCCGGCTGCTCTCCGCCGTGCCGCTCTCGCGGCGGGTGGCTTCGGGCTCGGTGTCGGGTTCTGTACCGGGCTCGCTGTCGGAGCCGGTCACGGGGCCGTCGGCGGGACCGGCTGCGGATTCGGGTTCGTACTCTTGGATCATCGTGTCCGTCGTCGTAGGCTGCGAAGAGTCGTCGTGGGGCCGTGGTGGCCTCATCGAACGCTGGATGTGCCGGGTATGGGCCGTTCCGCCCCGGGTGTGCGCCTTCGCGCATTGACCGTGCTCGGCTGCCCCCGTATGCTAAAGGTTGCGCTGCGGGCTTGCGCGCCTCAGACGTAGCAGCCGCGCTCGCGTCAGTTGCATGTCCCCTCGGTCGTCGAGGCGCTTATCCCGTGGTGTGGGATCGGCGCTTCCTTGGCTGTCCGGCTTCGGCAGATGCGATACGGGCTCCCGGCGTAGCAGTACCTACGACTCACTGTCCGCACCGGAGCCCTAACCCACATGACGAGCAGCACCGAGACCACCGCCACCACTCCGCAGGTTGCGGTCAATGACATCGGTAACGCCGAGGCCTTCCTCGCCGCGATCGACGAGACGATCAAGTACTTCAACGACGGCGACATCGTCGACGGCGTCATCGTGAAGGTCGACCGGGACGAGGTCCTGCTCGACATCGGTTACAAGACCGAAGGCGTCATCCCGTCCCGCGAGCTTTCGATCAAGCACGACGTCGACCCCAATGAGGTCGTCAAGGTCGGCGACGAGATCGAAGCCCTTGTTCTCCAGAAGGAGGACAAGGAAGGCCGCCTGATCCTCTCGAAGAAGCGCGCCCAGTACGAGCGCGCCTGGGGCACGATCGAGAAGATCAAGGAAGAGGACGGGATCGTCACCGGCACCGTCATCGAGGTGGTCAAGGGTGGTCTCATCCTCGACATCGGCCTCCGTGGCTTCCTGCCGGCTTCCCTCGTCGAGATGCGCCGCGTCCGCGACCTCCAGCCCTACGTGGGCAAGGAGCTCGAAGCCAAGATCATCGAGCTGGACAAGAACCGCAACAACGTGGTCCTGTCCCGCCGTGCCTGGCTGGAGCAGACGCAGAGCGAGGTCCGCCAGACCTTCCTCACGACCCTGCAGAAGGGCCAGGTCCGCTCCGGCGTCGTCTCCTCGATCGTCAACTTCGGTGCGTTCGTGGATCTCGGCGGCGTCGACGGTCTCGTGCACGTCTCCGAGCTGTCCTGGAAGCACATCGACCACCCCTCCGAGGTGGTCGAGGTCGGCCAGGAGGTCACCGTCGAGGTTCTCGACGTGGACATGGACCGCGAGCGTGTCTCCCTGTCGCTCAAGGCGACGCAGGAAGACCCGTGGCAGCAGTTCGCCCGGACGCACCAGATCGGCCAGGTCGTCCCCGGCAAGGTCACCAAGCTCGTCCCGTTCGGCGCGTTCGTCCGTGTCGACGAGGGCATCGAGGGTCTGGTCCACATCTCCGAGCTGGCCGAGCGCCACGTGGAGATCCCGGAGCAGGTCGTCCAGGTCAACGACGAGATCTTCGTCAAGGTCATCGACATCGACCTGGAGCGCCGCCGCATCAGCCTCTCGCTGAAGCAGGCCAACGAGTCCTTCGGTAGCGACCCGGCCTCGGTCGAGTTCGACCCGACGCTCTACGGCATGGCCGCGTCCTACGACGACCAGGGGAATTACATCTACCCCGAGGGCTTCGACCCCGAGACGAACGACTGGCTCGAGGGCTTCGAGACCCAGCGTGAGGCGTGGGAAGGCCAGTACGCCGAGGCGCAGCTCCGCTTCGAGCAGCACCAGGCGCAGGTCATCAAGTCCCGCGAGGCCGACGAGGCCGCTGCCGCCGAGGGTGCTGCCGCGCCCGCCGGTGGTGGCAGCACTCCGGCCGCCTCGGGCGGCGGCGGTGGCGGCGGTTCGTACTCCTCGGAGTCGGACGACAACTCCGGCGCCCTGGCGTCGGACGAGGCGCTTGCCGCGCTCCGCGAGAAGCTGGCCGGCGGCCAGAGCTGACGCTCCGGTCGGCAGGTGGCTGAACAGCCGGACGGAAGGCCCGTTCCCCTTCGGGGGAGCGGGCCTTCCGCGTGTCCGGGACGGGCTTGAAAGACCTAGGGGGTGACGGCGATGTTCGTCAGGCCGTTGCCGCCGGTCACGGTGTTGGAGCTGTAGACCGTCGTACGGCAGGACGCGCTGTTGTTGGTGACGTTGACGGCGATCTTGCCGGTGCCGGTCGCCCCCGTCAGGTCGGACCGGTTGGAGCGGAAGACCGTGCCGCAGCCCCAGCCCGTCTGCTGGGTGTGGGTCTCGTAGCCGTTGTTCCGGGTGTTGCGGCCGGTGTTGCCCTCGACCAGCGTGTTGTTGCCCTTCACGTCGACCCAGGAGTCGTCGAAGTTGGCGTTGGTGAGGCCGTTGCCGTCGAAGGTGTTGCCGATGACGCGCGCGCCGGTGGTGCCTTCCTTGATGTCGATGTTCTCGCCGCCGACGTCGGGCCCGATGGTGTTGTTCAGGATCTGCGCGTTGTCGCTGCGGTCGCTCAGGTCGCCCGCCGAGCCGACGTACACGCCCTCGCCCATGCCCCGGCCGTCGTTGCCGGTGTCGTAGATCCGTGAGTTCCTGAGGATGCCGTTGCTGCTGGACGTCCGGAAGTGGACGCCCTCCATGGTCAGGTTGTGCACGGTCACGGAGTCGATCACGACGCCGTTCGCCGCGTCCGCCACGATGCCCTTCTGCGCGTTGGTGACCGTGACGCCCTGGACGGTCCAGTAGGCGGCGCCGTTGAGGTGCAGGGCGTAGCCGCCGCCGGTGGTGGTGGTGAGGACGGCGGCGGGTGAGCCGACGAGGGTGATCCTGGCCCCGGAGGTGCCGGCCACGGTCGCCTTGAAGTTGCCCTTGTAGGTGCCGTCGGCGAGCTTGATCGTGTCGCCCGGGGCCACGGTGGTGAGGGCCGTCTTGAGCTGGGCGGCGGTGCTTACCTGGATGACGGTGGCGGAGGCCGCCGCGTCGGCGGGCGTGGCGAGCAGGGCCGTACCGCCGGTGGCGAGGAGGGGGGCCAGCAGGGCGGGGAGGAGCGTTCGGGCGCGCATGGGGGTGCCTTCCCGGTCAGGGGCCGGATCCGTTCCGGCCGCCTAGAGCATGCCAAGGTCTGGACCAATGGCCAAGAGGGAGTGGGGGATTGGGGGTGCGGCCCCGGTGAGGCGGTGAGCGGAGAGCAACGTGTGGGATACACGAGCATCCGTCGGGCCGTAACACGCCATTGCCAAGATCCCCGCACACCTGACCGGAAGGGGTAACTGGCCATGCGTCACACGCCGAACACCACCACGGGCAACCGCACTTCGGGCAACACCGGCACTTCGGGCACGGGTACGGGTACGGGCACCGGCACTTCGGGCACGAGCCGCCGGAATTTCCTGCGCCAGGTAGGCGTCACCGGGGGAGCCGGGGCGATGCTCGCCACCATGGGGGCCCTGGGTCTCGCCCCCACGGCCGAGGCCGCGGGCCGCGAGCCCGTCTTCCGCGCGCCCAGAACAGGTGACTTCACCCTCAAGGGCCGGGCGGCGGCCAAGGTCGTGATCGTCGGCGGCGGGATCGCCGGCCTCACCACGGCGTACGAACTGGGCAAGGCGGGCTACGACTGTACGGTCCTGGAGGCCAGGGACCGTACGGGAGGCCGCAACTTCACCGTACGCGGCGGGGATTCGACCACGGACCTCCTCGGCCACCGCCAGACGGCGCGCTTCTCGGACGGGCAGTACATGAACGCGGGTCCCGCCCGGATCCCGCAGTGGATGGTCACCATGGACTACTGCCGTGAACTGGGCGTCCCCGTCGAGGTGTTCACCAACTCCAACGCCAGCGCGTACATCTACAACGAGAAGGCCGGCATGACGGCCCCGGTCCGCCACCGCACCGCCAAGGCCGACACGTACGGCTACGTCTCCGAGTTGCTCGCCAAGGCCACCGGACGGGGCGCGCTGGACGCCGAGTTGACCGCCGACGACCAGCAGCGGCTCCTCGAATTCCTCAAGAGCTTCGGCGACATCGGCAATCAACTCACCTACACGGGAAGCGAACACCGCGGCTTCAGCATCGACCCGGCCGCCGCCGGCACCCCCGGAGTGGAGCTGGGTGAGGTGCCCACCGTGTCCGAGGTGCTCTCCAGCGGAGTGGGCCGGTACTTCTCCTTCGAGTTCGGCTACGACCAGGCGATGCTGATGTTCCAACCGGTCGGCGGCATGGACCGGATACCGGCGGCGCTCACCCGGGCGATCGGCCACGGCAGGATCCGTACCGGCGCCGTCGTCCAGAAGATCACCGACAAGGCGCACGGCGTGAGCGTCACGTACGTACAGAACGGCCGGACGCGCGCGATCGACGCGGACTACTGCGTCGCCGCCCTGCCGCCCCACATCCTCGCGAAGACCTCCCACAACCTGGGCAGCGCGGTGCAGACCGCGCTGGAGGCCGTGCGGCCGTCGTCCGCCGGGAAGATCGCGCTGGAGTACCGCAGCCGCTGGTGGGAGAGCGACCACCGGATCTACGGCGGGATCACCGAGACGGACATGGACCTCAGCCACATCTGGTACCCGTCGTACGGCTTCCACGGATCGCGCGGCACGGTCATCGGCTACTACAACACGGGCACCAACGCCGACACGTACGGAAACCTGACCCCCGCCGAGCGGGAGAAGCGGGCCGTCGCCCAGGGCGAGAAGATCCACGGTGCGAAGTACCGCACCGAGCTGGCCTCCTCCTTCTCCCACCACTGGCGGCAGACCCCGCACCTGGAGGGCGCCTGGCACAGCATGTCCGGCGGTCCCGACGCGCCGGTCTTCGCCCCGCTCAACCGCGCCGCGGGCCGCGTCTACTTCGCCGGCGACTACCTCTCGTACGCCGACGCCTGGCAGCACGGCGCCTTCACCTCCGCCAGGAAGGTGGTGAGCACGCTCCACGCGCGGGTCCTCGCCTGACGTTCCCACGTTCGGACGCTCGGACGTTCGTAACGGATCTTCGTGCGGCACGGGGAATGCCCGTGCCGCACGGTGCGTTCTTCTTACGAACACGAGGAGGAGCGGTAATCGTGCTTGATCCGCAGGGTTTGTACGAATGGGAGCCCAAGGGCCTCGCCGTCGTCGACATGGCGCTGGCACAGGAGTCGGCGGGCCTTGTCATGCTCTACCACTTCGACGGCTACATCGACGCGGGGGAGACCGGCGACCAGATCGTCGAGAACCTGCTGGAGTCACTGCCCCACCAGGTGGTGGCCCGCTTCGACCACGACCGGCTCGTGGACTACCGCGCACGCCGGCCGTTGCTGACGTTCAAGAAGGACCGCTGGGCCGGTTACGAGACCCCGACGCTCGACGTGCGCCTGGTCCAGGACGCCACGGGAGCGCCCTTCCTGCTGCTGTCGGGCCCCGAGCCGGACGTGGAGTGGGAGCGGTTCGCGGCGGCCGTCCGCCAGATCGTGGAACGCCTGGGAGTACGGCTCTCGGTGAACTTCCACGGCATCCCGATGGGCGTCCCGCACACCAGGCCGGTCGGCATCACGCCGCACGGCAACCGCACGGACCTGATGCCGGGGCACCGCAGCCCCTTCGACGAGGCGCAGGTGCCGGGCAGCGCGGAGTCGCTGCTCGAATACCGCCTGATGCAGTCCGAGCACGACGTCCTCGGGGTGGCCGCGCACGTCCCGCACTACGTGGCACGGTCCTCGTACCCGGACGCGGCGCTGACCGCGCTGGAGGCGATCACGGCCGCGACGGGACTGGTCCTGCCGAGCATCGCGCACTCCCTGCGCACCGAGGCACAGCGCACGCAGACCGAGATCGAGCGCCAGCTCAGCGAGGGTGACGAGGACCTGGTGACCATGGTCCAGGGTCTTGAGCACCAGTACGACGCGGTCGCCGGCGCCGAGAGCCGGGGGAACCTGGTCGCGGAGCCGACGGAGCTGCCGTCGGCCGACGAGATCGGCCGTGAGTTCGAGAAGTTCCTCGCCGAGCGGGAGGGCGACGGCGGCGCCTGAGGCCGCCCCGCCCGTACGGCACCTGATCTTCCCGCGATGACCGCGGCGCCCGGACCACCCGTCCGGACGCCGCGGTCATCGCTGTTCCGGGAGGTGCGGTCTTACGGGCCATGAGGGCCGTGACAATGGCTTGTTAAATGTCTGGACCAGTCGTGCCCGCCTGTTGGTGTATGCGCGTAATCATCCGATTGACGTAGTGATCACGCACTCTTAGCGTGTCCGCGTCACGGGTGGGCGACCGGCTCCCCTGATCGGCCTGGGGGGCACCTTGCGAAGATCACAGCGAACGAGGACGACAAGGACGACAACGACAACGACGACGACGGCAGCCGTCGTCGCCGGCGCCGCGGCACTGGCCCTGGCGGCCACCGGGATCGGCGCCGGCCCGTCCGCCGCGCAGGCCGGGGGTACGAACGGTCCCGCCACCGGCACCGCGCGGCCGGCCGCCGCCGGGGACGGCGCCGGGATCACCCTGATCACCGGCGACCGGGTCGTCCTGGACAGCCGGGGCAAGGTCGCCCAGCTGCGACCCGCCCAGGGCCGCGAGGCCGTCCCGGTCCAGATCAGCGAGATCCAGGGACACACCTACGTCCTGCCCTCCGACACGGCGGGCCTGATCGCCACCGGCAAGCTGGACCGCCGCCTTTTCGACGTGACCGAACTGAGCCGCCCCGAATACCGCCAACTGGTCGGCGACGGTGTCCCGTTGCTCGTCACCTACACCGGCGCGGGACCGCGCTCCGCCGCCCGAAGCGAGCTGCGCGCGGAGACCGGCGCGACCGTACGGGCCGAGATCGACACCGTCGCGGGCGAGGCCCTGACCGTGCCGGGCCCCGACGCGGGCGCCGCGTGGGCCGCTCTGACCAGGCGCTCCACCCAGGGCCACCGCCTCGCCGCCGGAATCCGTTCCGTCCGGCTCGACGGCCTGGTCAAGGCCTCGCTGGACAAGAGCGTGCCGCAGATCGGCGCCCCCGACGCCTGGCACGCCGGATACGACGGCACGGGCGTGAAGGTCGCCGTCCTGGACACCGGGATCGACACCCGCCACGCGGACCTGGCGCCCCAGGTGGTCGCCGAGAAGAACTTCACCGACTCGCCCGACGTCACCGACCACTACGGGCACGGTACGCACGTCGCCTCCACCATCGCGGGCACCGGCGCCGCCTCCCAGGGGAAGTGCAAGGGCGTCGCGCCCGGCGCCCAGCTGATCAACGGCAAGGTCCTCAACGACCGGGGCGCGGGCACCGAGTCCTCGATCATCGCGGGCATGGAATGGGCCGTCGACCAGGGCGCCACGATCGTCAACCTCTCCCTCGGCGGCGGTGACACCCTCGGCGTCGACCCGGTCGAGGAGACCGTCGACAAGCTCTCCGACCGCGCGCTGTTCGTGATCGCCGCGGGCAACGAGGGCCCCGGCGCCTCCACCCTCGGCACCCCCGGTACCGCCGACCGCGCCCTCACCGTCGGCGCCGTCGACCAGCAGGACACCCTCGCGACCTTCTCCTCGCGCGGCCCGCGCATCGGGGACAGCGCCCTCAAGCCCGACCTGACCGCGCCCGGCGTCGACATCACGGCGGCGGCCGCGGCGGGCAGCCGTATCGACACCGCCCCCGGCACCCCCCACCCCGCGCCCGGCTACCTCACGATCTCCGGCACCTCCATGGCCACCCCGCACGTGGCGGGCGCCGCCGCGCTGCTCTCCCAGCAGCACCCCGACTGGAGCGGTACGCGGATCAAGGAGACGCTCGTCGGGTCCGCCAGGCCGGGCCCGTACAGCGCGGTCGAGCAGGGCAGCGGCCGGGTCGACCTGACCCGGGCCATCGTCCAGGACGTCGTCGCCGAGCCCGCCTCGTTGAGCTTCGGCGCCCCGCTCTGGCCGCACACCGACGACCAGCCGGTGACCAAGACCCTCACCTACCGCAACAGCGGAACGGAGGCGGTCACCCTCGACCTCACCGCGACCGCCACGGGCCCCGCCCGCGCCCCGGCCCCCGACGGCTTCTTCACCCTCGGCGCCCGGCAGGTCACCGTACCGGCGGGCGGCACCGCGTCCGTCGGCGTCACCGCCGATCCCCGGCTCGGCGGCGAGACCCTCGGCGTGTACAGCCTCGCCGTCACCGCGAGCGCCGGAAAACGGTCCGTGCGGACGGCGGGCGCGCTCAACCTGGAGGGGGAGATGTACGAGCTGACCCTCAAGGCCACCGCGCGCGACGGCTCCGCCCCCGGCGAGGGCGACTGGTCCGGTTACGTCTACGACCTCGACCACGACACCATGACCGCGGTCTCCGGCGACCATGGAACGGCCCGGCTGCGGCTGCCCAGGGGCACGTACACGATCATCGCCGAGGTACCGCTGCTGAGCCCCGAACTCGTCTACATCGGCGACGACTTCGTCTCCGCGCCGCGGCTCCTGCTCGACAAGGACACCACGCTCCCGGTCGACGCGCGGCAGACGAAGCTGATCGATCTCGCGGCGCCGGACCCCGACGCCTCGTACAGCCTCGGCTTCGTGACCATCACCCCGGACGGGGCGCCGGGCCCGATCGCGCTGTACATCGGCAACCTGTCCGAGGGCTTCCGTACCCAGCAGGTCGGCCCCCGGCCCGCGCCCGGAACGGTCTCCTCCCACATCGTCGCCAACTTCGTCACGGACACGGCGACTTTCCTGCTCGCGGACAAGCTGGACGACGGCTTCTACACCGGCCGCACCCTGCGCCCGACGTGGGGTCAGCTCGCCAAGGTCACCTCGCAGCAGGGTGGTTCGGTCACCGGCCGGTCCGGTCTGATCCTCTCGACGCCCGACAACGGGATGTACGGCTCCACTTACACGGGCCTTCCTGAGACGGTCACCACCTACCTCCAAACCGGGCGCACCTGGCAGCGGACCTTCCAGCAACTGCGCGGCGGCAGGACCGTCGAGGTGCAGTACCCGCTGCCGTCCCGGACGTACCGCGCGGGGAAGGAGTACTCCGAGACCTTCAACACCGGGGTCTTCGGCCCGGCGCTCACGGGTCCTGGCTCCGGCTCCGGCTCCGGCACCGGCCCCGGATCCGGCCTGGTCAGGGACGGTGACCGGCTGACCGGCTCGATCCGCCCCTTCACGGACAGCGCGGGCCACGACGGCGAGAGCCTGTACGACACGGCGTCCGCCTCCACCACGCTGTACCGCGACGGCGTGCCGTACGCCACGGTCCAGGACCCGCTGGACACGGCGGGCTTCGACCTGCCGAGGGAGAAGGCGCGGTACAAGCTCGTCACGACCGTCAGCCGGGTCAAGTCCGGTGTGGCGACGGTCGGTACGGAGGTGTCGTGGTCGGCCGAGTTCACCTCGGGCCGCACCGGCAGGGCCACCAGGATCCCGTCGAGCGTGGTGCGCTACACCCCGCAACTCGCCCTCGACGGAACGGCCTCGGCGGGCGCGCGGCAGAGTGTGCCGGTCACCGTGCAGGGCTCGACCGCCGGTCACGACCTCAAGTCCCTCGCGGTGTACGGCTCGTACGACCGGGGCGCGACCTGGTCGGCGCTGACCGTGCGGGACGGCAAGGTGACCGTGGTGAACCCGGCGGCGGGCGGTTCGGTCTCCTTCAAGGCCGAGATCAAGGACCGCGACAAGGGGGTCTTCACCCAGACACTCCTGGACGCCTACCGGACGCGGTAGGCCCGCTCGCGCGGTGTGAGGGCACCGCGCGCAGACGGCCACGGGCCGCCCGGCCGACGGGCGGCCCGTGGCCGTTCCGGCGGGGGGCCGCGGCCGTTCCTGGCCCGACCGGTGGTTGTCCCCGCACGACCCATGACCGGTCCTGGGCGGGCCGTGTACCCACCCCCTAAGCTGGAACGCATGCTGAGACTGGGACTCACAGGCGGAATCGGCGCGGGCAAGAGCGAGGTCTCGCGGCTGCTGGCCGGTTACGGCGCCGTGGTCATCGACTCCGACCGGATCGCGCGCGAGGTGGTCGAGCCGGGCACCCCGGGGCTGGCCGCCGTCGTCGCCGAGTTCGGCCCCGGCGTGACCACCGCCGACGGGGCCCTGGACCGCCCGGGACTCGGTGTGATCGTCTTCGGCGACCCCGACCGGCTCAAGGCGCTGAACGCGATCGTCCACCCCCTGGTACGTGCCCGCTCCGCCGAGCTGGAGGCGGCGGCGGGCGCCGACGCGATCGTCGTCCACGACGTGCCGCTCCTCGTGGAGAACGGCATGGCGCCGCTGTACGACCTGGTGGTCGTCGTGGACGCCTCGTCCGAGACCCGGCTCGACCGGCTCGTACGGACCCGGGGCATGAGCGAGTCCGAGGCGCGCAAGCGCATGGCGGCGCAGGCGACACGCGAGGAGCGCCGCGCCGTCGCGGACGTCGTCATCGACAACGACGGCCCGCTGGAGAAACTGGAACCGCAAGTCCGCGGGGTCTGGGAGAGCCTGACGGAGCGCGCGGCGGCGTCCGGCCGGCGCGGGAGAATGGAATAGCACCGCGACGCGTGGCGTTGAAGCCGTGCGGCTAGGGAAGGATGCGACCGTGCCCGAGAGCCCGGAGACCCACGTCATCGACTATCGCGCGGCCGAGCAGCTGCTGGCGGCGCGGGATCCGCGCGGGGCCGTGAAGCTCCTCGACTCGGTGATCGCGGCCCACCCGGAGAACACCGCGGCCCGGCTCCTGCGCGCTCGCGCGTTTTTCGCGGCGGCCCAACTGCGCCCGGCCGAGCTGGAGTTCGAGCTGGTCCTGGAGCGCGAGCCGGACAACGCGTACGCACACTTCGCCCTGGCCAGGACGTATCAGCGGGCGGGCCGTCCCGACCAGGCCACCCGGCACTTCCGGCTGGCGGCGGCGCTGGACCCGAAGCCGGAGTATCTGAAGGCGGCCCGGTTCGACAGCGACGCGCGGGACGCCGATTCCCCCGGCGCGGATTCCCCCGCGGACTGACCGCTCCAGCACTGATCGCTCCGGCCGCGGTGGGTTCCGGGGTGTAGCCGTACGGTCACCGGCCCGGCGGCCGGCCGTACCGGTCGTCGCGGTCCGTTCCGCGCGCCCTGCGTCTGATGCGCCACAGGACCACCCCCAGGTCCGTCAGGACGGCCAGCAGCAGCACACCGCAGGCCAGCGACCACCCCATCCGCCCGGCGACCGCGAACGCCACCGTGCCGAAGACGGCCCAGATCACACCCCATACGCTCAGCCAGAACCGCATCCGCAGCGCACTGCGGGCGGTGGTCGGCTCACTTCCGGTGCGCATATCTCGCACCTCCCGAGAGGGGTCTACCCGCCCACGCGGCCCCTGACCCCGACCACGGGAAAGAGTGTGCGGGGCGAGCGATGAGTTCGGGCGCGGCCTTCCGTCTACCTCTCGACAGCGCCACCGGGCGCTCGATCAGACGGAGGAAACCACCATGTCAGAGGCACTGAACCCGAGCCCGGCCACAGGCGGCCACGCGCCGTCCCGCCGGACGCACCTCACGGTGCGCGGGCTGGAGATCGCGCTGGCGCTGTTCTTCGGGATCGCGAGCGCCGCCCCCAAGCTGGTCGCGCACTCCTCGGCGGTGGAGTCCTTCGACACCATCGGTTTCGGCGACTGGTTCATGTACCTGATCGGGGCCCTGGAGCTGGCCGGCGCCGTCGCGCTGCTGATCCCCCTGCTGTCGGGGGTGGCCGCGATCGCCTTCGTCGGACTGATGATCGGCGTCTTCGTCACCCAGCTGACCGCCTTCGACGGCGAGAACCTGCTGACGCCGGTGATCCTGGCCGTCCCGTTGGTCTTCATGGCCGTGGTGCGCCGGCCCCGTACGGCGGAGCTGGTAGGGCTGGTCCGCCGGCGGACGGGCGCGGCGCACTGAGCGTGCGCGTGCACGGCTCCCGCGCACCGGCGCGGCTCAGTGCACGAACGTGTAGCTCCGCCAGGGGGTGGCGCCGGGGGCGATCACGTCGTTCAGTGTGGTGGCGATGTACGTGGTGCTCTTCCCCGAGCAGTCCGGGGTCCGGTACATCCGCATGTCGACGAGGGTGCGGTTCGTGAGGTCGACGGCGCCGCCCGGCACGAGCCGGTGGCAGCCGGTGACCAGGGGGTTCGACACCTGGACCTCGTGCCGGTTGGCGGACTCGTACACGATCGTGCCCACCGAGGTCCGGCCGAGGCCGGAACATCCGGCGACGGCGAAGGTCAGGAGCGCTGCCCCGGCGGCGAGGCCGAGGCGCCGGTGATCGGTCACGGACATGGGCCGTCCTCGTCTTCAGGTCGGTACGGGCGGTCTTCAGGCCGGTACGGGTGTCGGGCACGTGCTCGTCACACTGCCGGATCCGGCGGGGAGCGGCACCAGATGCGCGGCCGGCCGGGCTACGGACGGGGACGGAAGCGGTCCCGGGGGCACCGGCCGTCGCTCCGGGGGCTCCGGCGTCCGCCGCCGGGGTACATCACGCGTATGGAACCGCAGTGCACGACCCGTCAGGGGCAGGTCCGAGGCCGTGAGTCCGCCACCACGGGTGTGACGTCGTTCCTCGGCATCCCGTACGCGACCGCGCCCCGGTTCGGCCCGCCCGAGGCCGTCAAGCCGTGGGAGGGCGTGCGCCCCGCCGTCGCGTACGGCCCGACCGCGCCGAAGGCACCGTACGCACCGCCCCTCGACGCCCTCCTCCCGGAGAACGTCGTCCCGGGCGAGCCGGGGGAGTCGTGCCTCAACCTGAACGTCTGGACCCCGTCGCCCGGTCCTGGCGCCCGGCTCCCCGTCATGGTGTGGGTGCACGGCGGCGCGTTCGCCAACGGCTCCGGATCCACCTCCGCGTACGACGGGACCGCGTTCGCGCGGGACGGCGTGGTGTGCGTGACCTTCAACTACCGCCTCGGGGCGGAAGGTTTCTGTCATCTGGACGGTGTGCCGGACAACCGCGGCCTCCTCGACCAGATCGCGGCACTGGAGTGGGTACGGGACAACATCGCTTCCTTTGGAGGCGACCCGGACCGGGTCACGGTCTTCGGCGAGTCGGCCGGGGCGATGAGCATCGGCGTACTGCTCGGGATGGAGCGGGCGAAGGGCCTCTTCCGGCGGGCGATCCTCCAGAGCGGCGGCGCCCACCACTTCCTGACCCCGGCGTCCGCGCGGCTCATCACGGGCCGCCTGGCGGCGAAACTGGACGTCGCCCCCACCGCCGAGGCCCTCGCCGGGGTGCCCGCCGACCGGCTGCTCCCCGCGCAGACCGAGCTGCGCGCGGAGATCGCGGCGCGCCCCGACCGCGCCCTGTGGGGCGAGGCCGCCGTCAACATGATGCCGTTCGAGCCGGTACGGCCCCGGCGGATCCTGCCGGGGCCCGGCTGCGGGGTCGACCTGCTCGTCGGCAGCAACCGGGAGGAGTACCGCCTCTTCCTGGTCCCGTCAGGCCGGCTGGAGCGGCTGACGTGGGCCAGGCTGCGCGCGACCGCGCGGGCGTACGGCCTCGATCCCGGCCCCGCACTGGCCGTGTACGGCGAGGGGCGGCCCGGGGCGAGCCCCGGCGAGCTGTACGACGCTCTCGTGACGGACTGGTTCTACCGGATCCCGGCGATCCGGCTCGCCGAGGCGGTCCCGGGCTCGTACGTGTACGAGTTCGCGTGGCGCTCCCCGCGCTTCGACGGCCGGCTGGGCGCCTGCCACTCCGCCGAACTGGGCTTCGTGTTCGACCGGCTGCGTGACCCGGTGTACGCCCCGATGCTCGGCGAGGACGCGCCGCAGGACGTCGCCGACGCGATGCACGGGGCGTGGGTGGAGTTCGCGAGGACGGGCGATCCGGGATGGCGGCCGTACGACCGGGACACCAGGACGACCATGGTGTTCGGGGCGGAGGGCGCGGCGGTGGCCGCGCCGGTCGAGGATCTCTGGGCGGCCACCGGAGAGATCTGGGAAGGGCTGCGCTGACCTGCGAGGACGCTGCTCGGAGACCGGTTGTCAGACCCCCCGCCTAGACTCGCAGTCAGTCGGATCTTGTTGTCGGATCTTGTCGTCGGATCGTGGGGTGGGAGGGAGTGGGGACCATGGAGCGCATCGCTCGGACCGCCGTGCGGCCGCCCGCCCGCGCGCCCCTGCCGGGTGCCGGCGCTGGTGCCGCTTCCGGCACCGGTGCTGGTTCCGCCGTTTCCGCCGCTTCCGGCGCGGGGCCGGTCCTGTCGTCGTCCGCCGCCCTGTCCTCGTCCGTGCCGCCCGGTCTCACGCGCTGCGCCGCCGTCTTCCTGCCCGCCGGGCTGCCGCGCGAGGGACGCGTCGCCTTCTGGGCCCCGGAGGGGGAGCTGCCCGCCTGGCCGGACGAGGACGCGACGCCGCCGCGCCCCGGCGGCGAGACGACCGTCGTGCGGGGCCGGACACACAGTGACCTGCGGGGGCGCACACAGGGTGACGAGATCACGGGGCGGGCGGAACGCGGCGAGATCACGGTCGTACGGCGCGTGGAGCGCGGCGGGGTCGAGGCCCGTGCCGTCCCCGCCCTGGTGATGCCGGTCGCCGACGCCGTACCGCTGCTGGTCCGTGCCCGGCGGGACAGGACCGCGCATCCCGCCTCGGCGTGCTGGGGAGCCGCCGCGCTGCACGCGCTCCAGCTGGCCGCGCGCGGGAGGCTGCTGCCCGGGCTCACCGCTTCCGACCACGACGCCTGGCGGGCGGGCCCGCTCGACGCGGACGACATCGCGCAGCTCAGGGCGATCGCCGCCGCGATGCCTCCGGAGGCGTACGCCGTACCGGTCGCTGGGACGGAGCCGGGCGCGGTGCCGGACCAGGGCGCGGTGCCGGACCCGGGGGAGTGGAGCCTGCCGGATCCCGAGGCGCTGGTGCGGGCGTTCCTGGACGCCGTGGCGGACGCGCTGCCCCGTACGCCCGCGGCGGCGTTCGCGGCGGGCAAGCCCTTCGCCGCCCGGGCCGGGCAGCATCTGCCGGGCGCCCGGACGTGGGCCGCCGAGGCGGCGGCCGGCATGGACGCGGGCGTGCGGGTCTCGCTGCGGCTCGACCTGTCCGCGTACGACCTCTTCGACACGACCGGAGCGGGGGAGGAGGCGGACACCTCCGCCGACCGGGCCGCCGCCTCCGACCGCCCGCCGGGCGGGGCTTTCGGCCGGCGCGGCGCCCGCGACCCCGAGGAGGCCCGGATCACGCGCCGGGCCGGCGCCGCCCTCGTCCAGGTCCACAGCCTGGCCGACCCCACCCTGGTCCTCGACGCCGGCCGCCTCTGGGCGGGCGACGGGGACGCGAGCTTCGGCCCCCGGGCCAGGGTCGACGCGATGCTCGCCCTGCGCCGTGCCGCGCGTGTCTGGACCCCGCTCGGGCGGCTGCTGGAGCGGGACGTCCCCGACGCGCTGTCGCTCTCCGAGGACGAGCTGTACGACCTGCTCGGCCCCGCCGCCGCCCGCCTCGCCGCGGCCGGGGTCGCCGTGCACTGGCCCCGGGAGCTGGTGCGCTCCCTCACCGCGTCGGCGGTGGTCCGCGCCGCACCCGGCTCCGCCACGGACGGCACACCGTTCTTCGACAGCGCGGAGCTGCTCAAGTTCAACTGGCAGGTGGCGCTCGACGGCGATCCCCTCACCGAGCGGGAGATGGACGTGCTCGCCGAGTCCACCCGCCCGATCGTCCGGCTGCGCGACCAGTGGGTGGTGATCGACCCCGCCCTCGTGCGCAAGGCGCGCAAGCGGGAGCTGGGCCTCCTGGAACCCGTCGATGCCCTGGCGATCGCCCTCACCGGCACGGCGGAGGTCGACGGCGAGACGGTGGAGGCCGTCCCGACGGGCGCCCTGGCCGTGCTGCGCGACCGGCTGGTCGCGGGCCCGGCGGCCGTGCCCCAGCCCGCGGCCCTCGCCGCCACCCTGCGCGACTACCAACTGCGCGGCCTCGCCTGGCTCGACCTGATGACCTCGCTCGGCCTCGGTGGCTGCCTCGCCGACGACATGGGCCTCGGCAAGACGATCACCGTCATCGCCCTGCACCTGCACCGGGCCCGCCCCACCCCGACCCTGGTCGTCTGCCCGGCCTCGCTCCTCGGCAACTGGCAGCGGGAGATCACCCGCTTCGCCCCCGGGGTGGCCGTGCACCGCTTCCACGGAGCGGGACGCTCCCTGGACGGGGCGGGCGACGGCTTTGTCCTCACCACCTACGGCACGATGCGCTCCAGCGCGGGCGAACTGGCCGCGCACGACTGGGGGATGGTCGTCGCCGACGAGGCCCAGCACGTCAAGAACCCCTTCTCGTCCACGGCCAAGGCGCTCCGTACGATCCCCTCGCCCGCCAGGATCGCGCTCACCGGCACCCCCGTGGAGAACAACCTCTCCGAGCTGTGGGCGCTCCTCGACTGGACGACCCCCGGTCTGCTCGGCCCGCTCAAGGCCTTCCGCTCCCGGCACGCCCGCATCGTGGAGAACGTGGAGAACGCGCGCGGGGCCGACATCAAGGACGCCGACAACGAACAGGCCGTGGAGCGGCTGGCCCGGCTGGTGCGCCCGTTCCTGCTGCGCAGGAAGAAGTCCGACCCGGGCATCGTGCCCGAGCTGCCGCCCAAGACGGAGAGCGACCACCCCGTCGCCCTCACCCGGGAGCAGGCCTCCCTGTACGAAGCCGTCGTCCGCGAGACGATGGGCGCCATCGAGAACGCGGAAGGCATCGCCCGCCGCGGCCTGGTCATGAAGCTGCTCACCGCGCTCAAGCAGATCTGCAACCACCCCGCGCAGTATCTGAAGGAGGACACGGCCCGGCTGACCGGCCGGTCCGGGAAGCTCGCCCTCCTGGACGAACTGCTCGACACGATCCTCGCGGAGGACGGCTCCGTCCTGATCTTCACCCAGTACGTGACCATGGCCCGGCTGCTCTCCGCGCACCTCGCCTCCCGCGCGATCCCCTCCCAACTGCTGCACGGCGGCACACCGGTGGCGGAGCGCGAGCGCATGGTGGACCGCTTCCAGTCGGGCGAGACACCGGTCTTCGTCCTCTCCCTCAAGGCCGCGGGCACCGGCCTCAACCTCACCCGCGCCGGCCATGTCGTCCACTTCGACCGCTGGTGGAACCCCGCCGTGGAGGAGCAGGCCACGGACCGCGCGTACCGCATCGGCCAGACCCAGCACGTGCAGGTCCACCGGCTGATCGCGGAGGGCACGGTCGAGGACCGGATCGCCGAGATGCTCGAAGCCAAGCGCGCCCTGGCCGACGCGGTCCTCGGCTCGGGCGAGGCGGCCCTGACCGAGCTGACCGACCGGGAGCTGGCCGATCTGGTCTCCCTGCGGCGGCAGTCATGACGGCCCCGCGCGGAGTGCGCCAGGACGACCGCCGCCGTACGTTCCCCGCGCTGCCGCCCCGCCCCGCCGGCCCGGCGGACGGCGCGGACGCCCGCGCCTTCGGGAGCGGGTTCGCGTCGACCTGGTGGGGCAACGCGTGGGTGGAGTCGATGGAGGACACCGCCCTGGACCCGGCCCGCCTGCGCCGCGGCCGGGTGTACGCGGGCGGCGGCCACGTCGACGCGATCACGGTCACCCCCGGCCGCGTCACCGCCTACGTACGCGGCTCCAGGCCCCGGCCGTACCGCACGGAGATCCGGCTGCGCACCCTGGACGACGGGGACTGGGAGGACCTCCTCGACGCGGCGGCGGCCCGCCCCGACCACATCGCGGCCCTCCTCGACAAGGAGATGCCGCACGCCCTCGCGGCCACGGCCGACCTGCTCCCCGCCGGCGGCGACCTCACCCCGGACTGCTCCTGCCCGGACGACGGCTACCCGTGCAAACACGCGGCCGCCCTCTGCTACCAGACGGCCCGTCTCCTGGACAAGGACCCCTTCGTCCTGTTCCTGATGCGCGGGCGGGGCGAGCTGGAGGTCCTGGCCGACCTGACCCGCCGCAACGCGACCCGCTCGGCCGCCGAGCGGACCGCCGCGCCGCCGCCCATGCCCACGGTCCCGGCGGCCACGGCCCTGGCCCCGCGCACGCTTCCCGCGCTGCCGCCGCCCTTCCGTATCCCGGACCGCCCCGGCCGTCCGCCCGCCTACCCACAGGCCCCCGGCGCCCCCGATCCGCTCGCGCTCGACCTCCTCGCCTCGGAGGCGGCGGCCCGCGCGCACACGTTCCTGACCACCGGTCTCGACCCGGTCGGCGCGCTCACGCCCTGGCAGGACGCGGTACGGCTGGCCGCCGCGCACCCCGGCTCGGGGCTGACCGCCTCCACCCGCGCCCTCTACCGCGACCTGGGCGCGGGGACGGACCACACCCCCACCGACCTGGCCCGCGCGGTCGCGGCCTGGCGCCAGGGCGGTCTCGCGGGCCTCGCCGCCCTGGAAGATGCCTGGGACCCGCCGGCCGGCCCCTTCGACCGCGCCCGCCCGGCCCTCGCCGCCGCCGACCACCCCGACTTCCGCCCCTGGCGCAACCGGCTCTCCACCCCGGCCCTCCAGCTCCGCTTCGGCCGCGACGGCCTCTGGTACGGATACGAGTCGGACCGCGACCGTGAGGACTGGTGGCCCCGGGGCACCCCGGACACCGACCCGGTGGGTGCGCTCACCACCCTCCTCGGCCGGTGACAGGTAGTCTTCCTCCGTAGCGGAGTGTGCGCGAAGGGGGCCTGATGGAAGCGGAGTTACTGGCGCTGGCGACGGCGGGGGCAACGGCACTCGTCCAGCAGATGGCGACGGACGGCTGGACCTCGGTACGCGACCGGGTGACCGGCTTCCTCACCGGCAGGGGCACCGCGTCGGCCGAAGCCGTCGAGGCCGACCTGGACAGCAGCCGGGCCGAACTGACCCTGGCCCGGGGCGCGGACAGCGAGGAGACGGCGGCCACGACCGCCGAGGACCTGCGCACCGAATGGCGGAACCGCCTGCGCCGCACCCTCCTCGCCGACCCCGAGTCGGCGGCCGAACTGCGCGCGCTGCTGGAGGAGTTGAACCCCGCGCGGCCGGACCGGCAGCCCGGCGACACGCACAACACGGTCAGCGGCGGCACGGTGCACGGCCCGGTCGTCCAGGCCCGCGACATCGGCCGCCTCGACCTGGGCCCCGGCGGCCGGGGCTGAGCACCGGGCGGGTCGGCGGGACGGAGTCAGGCCGTGCTCCGCCGTACGTCCTCCGCCCAGTGCACCAGCGTGGCGAAGTCCGCCTCCCGCAGTCCTCGCCGGGGGTGGATCCTCAACAGGAGGGCCGGGGCGTCGTGGTGCGCCGCGACATGCGTCGTGTCCCGGTCCGTGATCAGGTCGTCGACCCAGGCGAACGGGCGCCCCGCGGCCCACTCCAGCAGCGGCCGGGTCTTCCAGTACAGGCCGTCGGGGTCCTTCGCGAAGAGCTCGGGCCACTCGATCACGGGGAGGTCGGTCGGGAGCCCCACCACCGGGGCGATCATCACGTTGGCCTCGTGCATCCAGGTGGTGGCCCAGGCCAGTTCGTACGGCAGGGCCAGCAGCCGCGCCCCGTGCCCGGGGTTGAGGCGGACACGCAGCCCGCGCCGGTGACCGCGGGACCCCGGCGTCTGCCGGGAGAGCCAGGCCGAGGGGTGCAGCCGGGTGGTCGTGTAGCCGCGCGGGCGGTGCAGGCGGGCGGCGTACGGGTTGAGGGGACCGTCTACGTCGAGGAGGAGCAGCGGGCGTTCCGTCATGGCGGGAAACTGCCCATCCGAACGAGTGATTACGACTCCCGCGACGCCCGCGACTCCCGCCCGACCGCCCGCCCGACGCCCGCTGACGCCGAGGCCTCGCCTCCTTCCCGCCCCGCCGACC
Source organism: Streptomyces sp. NPDC087420 (assembly GCF_044744165.1). Classification (NCBI taxonomy): domain Bacteria; kingdom Bacillati; phylum Actinomycetota; class Actinomycetes; order Kitasatosporales; family Streptomycetaceae; genus Streptomyces; species Streptomyces sp. NPDC087420. The sequence goes on along the minus strand of NZ_JBIUXU010000004.1, from coordinate 73,905 downwards.
TGTTTAGGCTGGTCCCATGGCACCCCCGGCCTCCGGCCCGTCCCCCACACCAGGCGCACCCGACGTGTCCGCGGCACCCGCGGCCGCGCCCGACGACCTCACGAGCGAGATGCTGGCCGATCCGTACGAGGTCTACGCGCGGCTGCGCGAGACCGCGCCCGTCCGGCGGATCACCGGTCCCGACGGGATGCCCGCGTGGATCGTGACGCGCTACGACGACGTACGGCAGGCACTCACGGACCCCCGGCTGTCCCTCGACAAGCGGCACGCCCTGCCGGGCAACTACAAGGGCTTCTCGCTGCCGCCCGCGCTCGACGCGAACCTGCTGAACATGGATCCGCCGGACCACACCCGGATCCGGCGCTTCGTCGTCCAGGCGTTCACCGCCCGGCGCACCGAGAAGCTCAGGGAGCCGATCCGCCGCACCGCCGGCGAGCTGCTCGACGCCATGGCCCCGGCGGGCCGCGCGGACCTCGTCGCCTCGTACGCGGCCCCGCTGCCCATCGCCGTGATCTGCGAGCTGCTGGGGGTACCCCCGGACGACCGGCGCGACTTCCGGGAGTGGACCGACGCCCTGATCACCCCCGACCTCGCGCGCCCCGAGGGGATGAAAAACGCGGTCCGCGCCATGCTCGGCTTCTTCACCGGCCTGATCGGCCACAAGCGCGCCGAGCCCGCCGACGACCTGCTGTCCGCGCTGATCGCCGCCCGCGACGAGTCCGACGACCGGCTGAGCGAGGACGAGTTGGTCTCGCTCGCCTTCCTCATCCTGTTCGCGGGCTACGAGAACGTCATCCAGCTCATCGGGACCGCGACCCTCGCCCTGCTCCGCGATCCGGCCCAACTGACCGCGCTGCGCGCCGAACCGGCGAGAACGACGGCGGCCGTCGAGGAGTTCCTCCGTCACGACGGACCCGCGCTGACGGCTCTGCGCCGCTTCCCGGTGGAGGACCTGACCATCGGCGGGGTGACCGTACCGGCGGGGGAGACCGTCCTCCTCTCCCTCGGTTCCGCCAACCGCGACCCGAAGCGTTTCCCCGACGCCGACCGGCTCGACCTGGACCGCGACACGGCCGGTCATCTCGCCCTCGGCCACGGCATCCACTACTGCCTCGGCGCGCCCCTGGCCCGGCTGGAGACCGAGATCGCGCTCACCGCGCTGCTGGAGCGCTTCCCGCGCCTCGCGCTGGACGTGCCGGACGACACCCTGCGCTGGCGGCCCTCGACGCGTGCCCGCGGGCTGCGGGAGCTGCCCGTACGGTTCTGAAAGCGCGCGCGGGCGACGGCGGAACCGCGCGCGGGCGAATAATCGTTCGATGGGGCGTCAACTCATTGCTAGCGTCTGTGTCGTGGCGAAACTCAATCAGATCATCGCGGTCGAGAAAGGCGTCAAGGCCAAGGCGCACCAGGACCTGACGGCGGCTCATCACGGCCTCCAGAAGCCGGCGTTGCTCGTCGGCATCTCCCGTACGTACCAGGCGAAGGACGAGGAGGGCGAGCAGCTTCCGCCCGAGTCGACCCGGGTCCAGGTCCAGGCCGAGGACGTGCTGCGCGACACCGCGAAGTCGCTGACGCGGCTGTTCGACGTGACCGCCACCAAGGACTGGGCGAACTGCGAGGCACGCGCCGATGTCACCGTGGACGGACGAGTGCTGGTGGCCGCCGTGCCCGTCTCGTACCTCCTCTTCCTGGAGAAGCAGCTGACGGACCTCAACACCTTCGTCCGCAAGCTGCCGGTGCTGGACGCGTCGGAGGCCTGGAGCCAGGACCCGTCGACGGACGCGTGGAAGACCGAGGCGGTACGGACGCTCCGTACGAAGAAGGTCCCGCGCAACCACGTGAAGGCCGAGGCCACGGAGAAGCACCCGGCGCAGGTCGAGGTGTACTACGAGGACATCCCGGTCGGTTACTGGACCACGACGAAGTTCAGCGGCGCCCTGCCGGCCCGCCGGGTCAACGAGTTGCTCGACCGGGTGGAGAAGCTCCAGCAGGCGGTGAAGTTCGCACGCGAGGAGGCCAACGGCGCCGAGGTCACCGACCAGCGGGTGGGTGACGCCGTGTTCGGCTACCTGTTCGGGTAGCCTCATTGATTCCCCGGCCGACGCACAGACGCCGGCCGGGGTGCGCGAGGAGCGCAAGCTGAAACTGAGGCTTGTCGTGAAAGGCGCGGTTCCAGTGGAGGTTCGACTCCTCCCCGGGGCACTTCCTGCCTCGGTGGCCCAACTGGCAGAGGCGACCGCGATCAATCTCAGACTATTGCTCCAGACTCAGCATTCGCCACCGATCGCCGGATCGACCGGACTCAGGCCCCGGACGTCGAAATGCCGGTTCAATTCCGGTCTGCGCAGCTCGATGCGCGGTGGTCCAAAGGCAGGACGCGACGACATCATGCTGACCTGGGTCCTCAAGTGTGCCGGTGTGGGACATGGTGGCAATCTCAGGGCTCGGGAGCCGGCTACGCTCCCGAGCCCGCTCCCGTTCTCAGGCCTCCTCACAGCGGCCCGTCGGGCCGGGCCTCACTGCCGGTAGCCGCCCAGGAAACGGCCGATGCGGCTGATCGCGGCGTCGAGATCGTCGGCGTACGGCAGGGTCAGGATCCGGAAGTGGTCCGGGCGGGGCCAGTTGAAGCCCGTGCCCTGCACGACCTGGATCTTCTCGCGCAACAGCAGGTCCAGGACGAAGCGTTCGTCGTCGTGGATCTTGTGCACCTTGGGGTCGAGGCGCGGGAACGCGTAGAGCGCGCCCTTCGGTTTGACGCACGAGACGCCGGGGATCTCGTTCAGCTTCTCCCAGGCGCGGTCGCGCTGTTCGCGCAGCCGGCCGCCGGGAGCCGTCAGCTCGTGGATGGACTGCCGGCCGCCGAGCGCGGCCTGGATGGCGTACTGCGCGGGCGCGTTGGGGCACAGCCGCATCGACGCCAGCATGGTCAGCCCCTCCAGATAGCTGCGGGCGTGCTGCTTGGGGCCCGAGACGACGAGCCAGCCGGAGCGGAAACCCGCCACGCGGTACGTCTTCGACAGCCCGCAGAAGGTGAGGACGACCAGGTCGGGGGCGAGGGCGGCGGCGCAGTGGTGCACCGCGTCGTCGTAGAGGATCCGGTCGTAGATCTCGTCGGCGAACACCATCAGCTGGTGGCGGCGCGCGAGATCGAGGATGCCTTCGACGATCTCGCGCGGATAGACCGCGCCGGTGGGGTTGTTGGGGTTGATGATCACGACGGCCTTGGTGCGGTCGGTGATCTTGGACGCCATGTCGTCCAGATCCGGGTACCACTCCGCGGACTCGTCGCAGAGGTAGTGCACGGCCCGGCCCCCGGCGAGGGTCGTCGCGGCGGTCCAGAGCGGGAAGTCCGGTGCGGGGATGAGGACTTCGTCCCCGTCCTCCAGCAGCGCCTGCACCGCCATGGAGACCAGTTCGGACACGCCGTTGCCGAGGAAGACGTCGTCGACCGTCACCTCGGCCAGACCCAGGGTCTGGTAGCGCTGGGCGACGGCGCGGCGGGCGGAGAGGATTCCGCGCGAGTCCGTGTAGCCGTGGGCCTGCGGCAGCATCCTGATCATGTCCTGGACGATCTCGTCCGGCGCCTCGAAGCCGAAGGCCGCGGGGTTGCCGGTGTTGAGGCGCAGGACGCTGTGGCCTGCCTCCTCCAGGGCGTCGGCCTGCTCGATGACCGGGCCGCGGATCTCGTAACAGACCTCGCTGAGCTTGCTCGACTGCCGGAATTCCATGCGGTGGGCTCCCAGACCTCGTTCGACCTTCTTGCCATTCTTGCGATACTTGGTTTTACCAAGTGTGAGCTTGGAAAGTCCAACAACATGTCTAGACTGCGACGCATGCCACGCCGCCGAAGCTACGACCAGTACTGTTCCGCCGCCCGTGCCCTCGACGCCGTGGGTGACCGCTGGACCCTGCTGATCGTCCGTGAACTGCTGGCGGGTCCCCGCCGCTACACCGATCTGCACGCCGATCTGCCGGGCGTCAGCACGGACGTGCTCGCGTCCCGGCTCAAGGACATGGAGCGCGACGACCTGGCCACGCGCCGCAAGCTGCCCCCGCCGGCGGCCGCGGTCGTGTACGAACTCACCGAGCGCGGGCGGGGGTTGCTGCCGGTGCTCACGGCGCTGGCGCGGTGGGGCGCGCCGGCCCTGGACGAGCGCCGCCCCACCGACGCCGTACGGGCGCACTGGTTCGCCGTCCCGCTGATGCCGGTGCTCGCCGCGTGCGGGGCCGGGGCGGGGGCGGGCGCGGAGGGGGTGGTGGAGGTGCGACTCGACGAGGGGGTGTTCCACATCCGGCTGGGGGGCGGGCCCTCGGACCCTTCGGGCCGGTCGGACCTTTCGCGCCCTTCGGACCCTTCGAGCCCTTCGGGCCGGGACGAGGTCGCGTACGGCGACGGTCCCGCCGACGCCCCCGACGCCCGCCTCGTCCTGGACGCCGACACGTGCCGCGCGCTGGGCGCCGGGACCCTCACGCTCGCCGACGGGGTACGGGCCGGCCGCGTCGAGGTGTCGGGCGACAGCGCCCTCGCGAAGGCGCTGCGCGGCGCGTGACGCCCAGTCAGGAGAAGTCGGTGGAAATGGGCGAACCGGGCGCGGGGATCGAGTAGCGTGAAGCGATTTGGCGCGGTCGTCGGCGGGGATCGGGCACAACTCCGCCTGTCCACAGATGAGTTGGAGGAGCCATGAGGGCTTGGAGCAGGCGGCGCGCGGCGGGGCCCGGATGGGCCGGGTGGCGGCCCCACCTGGCCGGCTCCGGCAGGGCGGCGCTGGTCACCGCGTCCGTCGCGGCGCTCGCGGTGGTGCCGTCCGCCGCGCTCGCCACGCCGGGCAGCGGCGTCACGGGCACGATCCTGGCCCAGGGCACCTCGGACGGCACCCTCAAGGTGAAGGCCAAGGGGCGCACGGACGTGGTCGTACGGACCATCACCGTCGCGCCGGGCGGCTCCACCGGCTGGCACTACCACCGGGGTCAGCTGATCGCCGTCGTGCAGTCCGGCACGCTGACCAGGACCCTGGACGACTGCTCGGTCGAGGAGACCCCGGCCGGGAAGTCGTTCGTCGAACCGTCGGGGGCGCGCCACCGCCACATCGGCCGCAATCTGGGCAGCGAGCCGGTGGTCCTGTACGTCACCTACCTGCTGCCGGCCGGCAGCGCGCTGTCCGAGGACGCGGACCCGCCGAAGTGCGCGCACGAGTGATCACCGCGTGAGTGACCGATGATGAACGGGTGCGACTCGAAGCGATCACCTGGGACCGGCTGACCGACGCCCTGGCCGAGCGGCTGCTGGAGACGGCACCGGCCGACGGCGGCCCCTGGCTGCGCGTCGCCGTCGACGGCGCGCCGGCCGCGGGGACCGGCGCCCCGGCCGCCGCGCTCGCCGACGCCCTGCGGCTGCGCGGCCGGTCGGTCCTCGTGATCGACACGGCGGGCTTCCTGCGCCCGGCGTCGCTGCGGTATGAGTACGGCCGCGAGGATCCCGACACGTACTACCACGGGTGGTTCGACACGGGCGCGCTCTGGCGCGAGGTCTTCGGACCACTGGACCCAGGCGGCAGCGGACGCGTCCTGCCCGACCTCTGGGACCCGGCCACGGACCGCGCGACCCGCAGCACGCCCCGCGAACTCCCGCCCGGCGGCGTACTGGTGACACACGGTCCGTTCCTGCTGGGCCACTGGTTCCCGTTCGACCTCACGGTGCACCTGAGCCTGTCCCCGAACGCCCTCCGCCGCCGGACGGACGAGCCCGAACGCTGGACCCTCCCCGCCTTCGAGCGATACGAGAAGGAGGTCGACCCCGCCGCCACGGCCGACGTGGTGGTACGCGCCGACGACCCCCGCCACCCGGCCTGGGGCGGCCTGACCTGAGCCCGGCACATGCCGCGCCCGCGCGACGTGACTCCCGCCCCGCGCCCGGCACATGCCGCGCCCGCGCGACGTGACTCCCGCCCCGCGCCCGGCACATGCCGCGCCCGCGCGACGTGACTCCCGCCCCGCGCCCGGCACAT
>NZ_JBIUXU010000004.1:0-67806 GCF_044744165.1 Streptomyces sp. NPDC087420 | reverse complement strand
GCACACGCCGCGCCCGCGCGACGTGACTCCCGCCCCGCGCCCGGACCCGCGTGCGGCGCGGTGACGCCGCTCCCGCGCGGCGGCCCCATCCCAGCGCCCCCCGCCGGCTCACCCCTTACCTCTCTTCCCGCCCCAGCCCAGGCCCCTGCCCCCGCCCGGGCCCCGCCCCCGGTCGGCCCCCCGCCCGGGTCACCGCCGCCGCGCCCGCCCGGCAGCCCTCCTTCGCCGCCCCCGGCGGGTCCGCGCCCGCCAGCCGCGCCGCGAGGTACGCGCCCGTGAAGGCGTCGCCCGCTCCCGTCGAGTCGACGGCCCGGGTCGCGACCGGGGGCACGCGGGCCGTCACCTCGCCCGCCTCGGCCACCACCGCGCCCGCCTCGCCCAGGGTCACCACCGCCACCCGCCCCAGCCGGCTCAGCGCGGCCGCCGCCTTCTCGACGTCCGCCAGGCCGGTGAGCAGCCTGGCCTCGTCCGCGTTGGGAAGAAGCGTTTCCGCGCCCTCGGTTTCCGCCAGGAACCGCGCCACGCCCAGCTCCTCGATGAACGCCACCGACGCGGGGTCCACGCTCACCGCGACGCCGCGTTCCCGCGCCGAGGCCAGTGCCGCCGCGACGGCTCCCCGGCCTGCCTCCGAGAAGTACAGATAGCCCGACAGATGCAGCCGGCCGACGCCGTCCAGCAGCGACGGCGACCAGTCGTCGGCGGTCAGCCGCACCGACGCGCCGCTGTCCGTGAGGAAGGTCCGTTCCGCGGAGGCGTCCACCAGCGAGATGACCGTCGCGGTCGGCACCTCGTCGTCCACGACAAGCCGCGCCCGCACACCCGAGTCCCGCAGCGACGCCTCGTGCCACGCTCGCGCGTCCGTCCCCACCCGGGCCAGCAGCCGTACGTCCGCACACCCCCAACGGACCGCCCAACAGGCCGCGTTCGCCCCCGCGCCACCTGGCAGGAGACGGATGTCGGCCGTCGTGTCCGTGCCACGCGCGAGCGGTGACCGGTGGCGCGCCACCACATCGGTGGCCACGTCCCCGACCACCAACAACCCCCCATCCGAACCGGGTAGGGACCCGGACCCGCCCGGACCGGGGCCCCGCCCCCTCACCACGCCCCCGCGATCCCCGCCGCCAGCCGTACGTTCCCCCGTACCGCCGCCAGGTTCGCCTCCAGCGACGCACCCCCCGTCCCGCGCACCAGGCGTTCCAGCAGGAACGGGGTGACGGCCTGGCCCGTCACCCCCGACTCCCGGCAGGCGTCGAGCGCCTCCGCCAGCACCCTGTCGTGCAGCTCCGGGTCCAACTGCTCCGACTCCGGCACGGGGTTGGCCACCACGATCGCCGCCTCCGGCCCGCCGAGCGCGTCCTGCGCGCGCATCACCGCCGCCACCTCGGCGGGTGTACGGACCGTCCAGTCGACGGGCTCGCCGGAGGACGACAGGTAGAAGCCGGGGAAGTACGCCGTCCCGTACCCGAGGACGCCGACGCCCAGCGTCTCCAGCCGTTGCAGCGTCGCCGGCACGTCGAGGATCGACTTCACCCCCGCGCAGACCACCGTGATCCGGGTCCGCGCGAGGAGCCGCAGGTCGGCCGACTCGTCCTGTGTCTCGGTCCACCCCCGGTGGACCCCGCCGAGCCCGCCCGTCGCGAACACCCGGATCCCCGCCCGCGCCGCGAGGAACGCCGTCGCGGAGACCGTCGTCGCCCCGCTCGCCCGCGCCGCGAGCGCCGGCGCCAGGTCACGATGGCCCAGCTTCCGTACGGAGCTGTCCCCGGCGACCCGCTCCAACTGGGCCTTGTTCAGGCCCACATGGGCCCGCCCGTCCAGCACGGCCACCGTCGCGGGTACGGCGCCGTTGGACCGTACAAGCTCCTCCAGCTCTTCCGCCACCGCCAGATTGCGCGGGCGCGGCAGCCCGTGCGCGATGATCGTCGATTCCAGCGCGACGACGGGACGGCGCTCGGCGAGCGCGTCCCGTACCTCGGGGGACAGGTGCGTTGTGGTGTCTGACATGACCCCATCCCTGGCACGCGAGGGGCCCGCGCAAACGTCCACGACGTCGCACGGGCCCCATCAGCCCCCACTCACCCGGACGCGCCCCGGCTGATCAAGCGGCCTTCGCGTGGTCCAGCGCCCCGTTCGGGTTCAGCACGTACTTCCGGCTCGCGCCCTGGTCGAACTCCTCGTACCCCTGGGGCGCGTCCTCCAGCGGCAGGACGGTCGCGTTGACCGCCTTGGCGATGTGGATCCGGTCGTACATGATCGCCATCGCCAGCGCCCGGTGGTACTTCATCACCGGCGTCTGACCGGTCGAGAAGGTGTGGCTCTTCGCCCAGCCGAGACCCAGCCTGACCCGCAGCGTGCCGGACTGCGCGTCCGAGTCGATCCCCCGGGGGTCCTCGGTGACGTACAGACCCGGGATGCCGAGCGCGCCACCCGCCCTGACCACGCCCATCAGCGAGTTGAGGACGGTGGCCGGCGCGTCGTCGGAGCCCCGGCCGTGGGACTTGGCCTCGAACCCGACCGCGTCGACCGCCGAGTCCACCTCGGGAACGCCCAGGATCTGGGCGACCTGCTCCTCGACCGGGCCCTGGGCGAGGTCGATCGTCTCGCAGCCGAAGCTGCGGGCCTGCGCGAGGCGTTCGGTGTTGAAGTCCGCGACGATGACCACCGCGGATCCGAGCAGCTGCGACGCGGCCGCGGCCGCCAGCCCGACGGGACCCGCCCCCGCGATGTACACGGTCGAGCCGGCGCCCACGCCCGCCGTCACCGCTCCGTGGTAGCCGGTCGGCAGGATGTCGGTGAGCATCGTCAGGTCGAGCAGCTTCTCGCGGGCGGCCTCCGGGTCGGGGAAGCGCAGCAGGTTGAAGTCCGCGTACGGCACCATCACGTACCGCGACTGGCCGCCGACCCAGCCGCCCATGTCGACGTAGCCGTAGGCTCCGCCGGCCCGGGACGGGTTGACGTTCAGACAGATGCTGGTCTGTCCCTCCTTGCAGTTACGACACCGTCCGCAGGCGATGTTGAAGGGCACCGACACCACGTCACCGACGTCGATGAACTCGACGTCGGGGCCGCGCTCCACGACCTCTCCGGTGATCTCGTGCCCCAGGATCAACCCCTCCGGGGCGGTCGTACGCCCGCGCACCATGTGCTGGTCGCTGCCGCAGATGTTGGTCGCGAGTACCTTCAGGATGACGCCGTGCCGGCATTTCCGTCCGGCGTTCCCGGGATCCACCCCCGGGCCGTCCTTGAGTTCGAGTGTCGGGTATTCGGTGTTCCTGACCTCCACCTCACCCGGCTTGAGATACGTGAGTCCAGCGTTTCCCTCGGCCATGCCCGTTCGCCGTCCCTTCGCCCTTCGGCTCTCCGCGTCCCGGCGGGCAAGGCGCCAACCGCACGCGAAATCGCCGGTTTGTCGCATCTCCATTCAGCCTAGGTCCGGTACGGAAAGCGGGCAAACAGGAGTAAAAGTTGCGAGTTACCGCGTAGTACGTATACGGCTCCGAGTGGGCTCCGCGCCCCGTCAGCCCACCGCGTCCCGCACCACGTCAGGCCGGTTGGTGATGATCCCGTCCACCCCGAGCCCCGCGACCCGCACCGCGTCCGCGGCCTCGTCCACCGTCCAGGTGCTGACCCGCAGCGGCTTGCCGTGCGGGCCTTTCAGCCGGTGCACCGCGGCCACGTAGTCACCGGTGAGCGCGGTGTACACGGGATTGATCTGGTCCGCGAACGCCGCGTACGCCGGCAGATCCGCCACCGCGGGCGTGCCCAGGAAGCCCGTCGTGAGGTCGGGCCGCTGCTCGCGCACCGCGCGGAGGCTCGCCGCGCCGAAGCTCTGGACGACCAGCCTGCCCTCCACGTGCGCGCTGTCCAGCCAGCCCTCCTGCCGCAGCACGCGCAGGATGTCCCCCTCGATCCCCGGGTAGAGCTCGGGGCCCTTGATCTCCAGGAGCAGCTTCTGCCGGTTCTTCTCCACGGCGCCGAGATACTCCTTCAGGGTCGGCACCCGGACACCCTCCCAGCGCGCGCCGAGCCGGCTCCCGGCGTCCAGCCGGGCGATCTCGGCGGCGGTGAAGTCCTTGACCTTCCACGGAGAGCGGCCGGGGAAGACCCGCTCCACGTCCGTCGTCCTGCTGAGCGTGGTGTCGTGGACGACCACCAGCTCCCCGTCCTTCGTCCGCTGGACGTCGTTCTCCACCCAGTCGATGCCCAGGTCACCCGCGGCGTCGACGGCGGCGAGCGTGTTCTCCGGCGCGTAGGCGGACGCGCCCCGGTGCGCGATGACCAGGGGCGCGTCCGCGGACCCGCCGGCCGCGCCGCCGGACCGGGCGGCCGGTCGAGCGGTGGCACCCGCGTGTGGTGTCGTGGCCGCCGCGCAGCCCGGCAGGAGCAGCGCCGTGGCGCCCAGCAGCGCGGCCGTGGTGACTGAGGTGCGTGCGTACACGTGTACTCCTCGTCCTGGGATCCCTGGGATCGCGGTCGGCCCGAGGGTGACAGCCCCCGGCCAACGGGGAACGGGCGAGACCGGGACACCACGTGAAGCCATGGCGAGGGAAAGCCCTTTCCGGACCGCTTTTTCTGCCGTTTCCGGCTCAATGTCGACAAAACTCCGGGTAACTGTTTGCTTACGGGCCCGGCCGTCCTACCCTCGCCCCGAACCAGCGCTTCCGCACATGGAGCACATGGCGCACAAGGCGCGAAGGGGCATACCGCTATGCAGGGCACGATCGACGGATTCAGCCACGGTCCCGGCACCCCCGTGGCGGGCTTTCTGGTGGCCTGCCTCGGCGGCGTGCTCGGCCTGCTCTGCGCCGCGCGGTCCCTGCGCACCTCGCGTCCGTGGAAGCCGGGCAGACTGGCCCTGGGCGCCGCCGCCCTCGGCTCCGGCGTCTGGGGCATGTACCTCATCACGATGACCGGCTTCGCCGTCGAGGGGATGCCGGTCGACTACGACAGGTTCACGACGCTCGCCTGTCCGATCGTGGGAAGTCTGATGGCGGCGGCCGGGATCTTCGTCGTCGGATACCGCGGGTCCACCCCCTTGGCCCTGGTCACCGGCGGTACCGTCACCGGCCTCTCCCTCGCCACCACCCACTACCTCGGCATGGACGCCGTCCGGCTGCCCGGGCGTCTCGAGTACGACACCACGACCGTCGCCCTCTCCGTACTGATCGCCGTCGTCGGCGCGACCGCCGCGCTGTGGATCGTCGTCTCCCGCCGGGGGGTCCTGCCCGTCCTGGTCGCGGGAGCGGTGATGGGCGGTGCGGCGACCGGCATGCACTACGCCGCGATGGCGGCGCTGCGGGTCCGCGTGGGCGGGGCCGGCGACGGCTTCGAGAGCACCTCGCCGACGGGCTTCCTCGCCGCCCTGCTGATCGTCCCCGGGCTCGTCCTGCTGGCCACGGCCGTCGTCGTGCTGAGCGAGCCGCGCCGGGCCGCCCCCGGCCACCACGGCCCAGGACGGTCCGTGACCGCCCTCGGACCGTGCGGGCGCGGCGGCGTCCCCCGCCAGCGGATGCGCCCGCGCCGGCCGAACCGGGGCCCGGCCCGGACCGCCCCGTGGAGCCCCGAGGGCGACCGGACCGACCGGACGGCCGCCAGGACCCCCCGGGGCGGCTCCCCGGACTTCCACGACTGGTGACCGGAGGGCGGGCGGCCGGGTCACCGACCGGTGACCGGAGCCCGTCACCGCAGGTCAGAGCCGCTACGACGCCGACTGTCAGTGCGGGGCCGTACGGTTGATCCATGCGGCCTGTTTCCCAGATCGAACGTACGGTGGCGCCTTTCGAGGTCGTCAGTTCCTACCAGCCCAGCGGCGACCAGCCGACGGCCATCGCCGACCTGGAGAAGCGCGTCCGCGCCGGCGAGAAGGACGTCGTCCTGCTCGGCGCGACCGGCACCGGCAAGTCGGCGACCACGGCCTGGATGATCGAGAAGCTCCAGCGGCCCACGCTGGTGATGGCTCCGAACAAGACCCTGGCCGCCCAGCTGGCGAACGAGTTCCGCGAGCTGCTGCCGAACAACGCGGTCGAGTACTTCGTCTCGTACTACGACTACTACCAGCCCGAGGCGTACGTCCCGCAGTCGGACACCTACATCGAGAAGGACTCCTCGATCAACGAGGAGGTCGAGAGGCTGCGCCACTCCGCGACGAACTCGCTGCTCACCCGCCGTGACGTGATCGTGGTCGCCTCGGTCTCCTGCATCTACGGTCTCGGTACGCCGCAGGAGTACGTGGACCGGATGGTGCCCCTCAAGGTCGGCGACACGATCGACCGCGACCAGATGCTCCGCCGCTTCGTCGAGATCCAGTACACCCGCAACGACGTCGCGTTCGCGCGCGGCACGTTCCGCGTGCGCGGCGACACCATCGAGATCTTCCCGGTGTACGAGGAGCTGGCCGTCCGCATCGAGATGTTCGGCGACGAGATCGAGGCGCTGACCACCCTCCACCCGCTGACCGGCGAGGTCATCAGCGAGGACAACGAGCTCTACGTGTTCCCGGCCAGCCACTACGTGGCGGGACCGGAGCGCATGGAGAAGGCGGTCAACGGCATCGAGCGCGAGCTGGAGACCCGGCTCGCCGAGCTGGACAAGCAGGGCAAGCTCCTGGAGTCCCAGCGCCTGCGCATGCGGACGACGTACGACATCGAGATGATGCGACAGATCGGCTCCTGCTCGGGGATCGAGAACTACTCGATGCACTTCGACGACCGCGGCCCCGGCACCGCGCCCAACACCCTCCTGGACTACTTCCCCGAGGACTTCCTGCTCGTCATCGACGAGTCGCACGTGACCGTGCCGCAGATCGGCGCGATGTACGAGGGGGACGCGTCCCGCAAGCGGACCCTCGTCGACCACGGCTTCCGGCTGCCGTCCGCCCTGGACAACCGCCCCCTCAAGTGGGAGGAGTTCCAGAAGCGGATCGGCCAGACCGTCTACCTCTCCGCCACCCCGGGGAAGTACGAGCTGTCCCGCGGCGACGGCTTCGTGGAGCAGATCATCCGCCCCACCGGCCTCATCGACCCGGAGGTCGTGGTCAAGCCCACCGAGGGCCAGATCGACGACCTGGTGCACGAGATCCGCAAGCGCACGGAGAAGGACGAACGCGTCCTGGTCACCACCCTCACCAAGAAGATGTCCGAGGACCTCACGGAGTACTTCCTGGAGCTGGGCATCCAGGTCCGCTACCTGCACAGCGACGTCGACACCCTGCGCCGCGTCGAGCTGCTGCGCGAGCTGCGCTCCGGGGAGTACGACGTCCTCGTCGGCATCAACCTCCTCCGGGAGGGGCTCGACCTGCCCGAGGTGTCGCTGGTCGCGATCCTCGACGCCGACAAGCAGGGCTTCCTCCGGTCCGGCACGTCGCTGATCCAGACGATCGGGCGCGCGGCGCGCAACGTGTCGGGACAGGTCCACATGTACGCGGACACGATCACCCCGGCGATGGCGCAGGCCATCGACGAGACCAACCGGCGCCGCGAGAAGCAGGTCGCGTACAACACCGAGCGCGGCCTCGACCCGCAGCCCCTGCGCAAGAAGATCAACGACATCGTGGCGACGATCGCCCGCGAGGAGATCGACACGGAGGCCCTGCTCGGCACGGGCTACCGGCAGGGGAAGGACGGCAAGGCGGCCAAGACCCCTGTGCCGGCGCTCGGCGGCAAGGCCGCGAAGGCCACCAAGGGCGGCAAGGGCGCCAAGGCGGCCGCCCAGGGCGCGGTGCTCACCGACCGCCCCGCCGAGGAGCTGGCCGGGATCATCCAGGAGATGACCGACCGGATGCGGGCCGCTGCGGCGGAGCTCCAGTTCGAGGTCGCGGCGCGGCTGCGCGACGAAGTGGGCGAGCTGAAGAAGGAGTTGCGCCAGATGAGGGAGGCGGGACAGGTCTGACGGCCCGGCAGGGGACGGGCGGTGCGATGTGTTGCAAGACCGACACAAAAACGGCCCAAGTCTCCTGCCGCGACGACGTGACTGCGTAGGGTGCTGCGCAACCGCACACGGACGGTTGCGGGGGAACCATTCGAGAGGGGACAGCGCGTGGTGGACGTATCCAAGGGCAGTGCGCCCGGGGGCCCTGGGGTCAACCTGACCAAGGGTCAGGCCATCAGCCTGGAGAAGCGGGGCGGAGGCACCCTGACCGCGGTGCGCATGGGGCTCGGCTGGCAGGCCGCGCCGCGCCGGGGCCTGTTCGGCTCCCGCACCCGTGAGATCGACCTGGACGCCTCGGCGGTGCTGTTCGCCGACAAGCAGCCGGTCGACGTGGTCTTCTTCCGTCACCTCGTCAGCGACGACGGCTCGGTGAAGCACACCGGCGACAACCTCGTCGGCGGCGCCGGCCAGGGCGGGGACGACGAGGCCATCCTGGTGGACCTCGAACGGATCCCGGTCCACATCGACCAGATCGTCTTCACGGTGAACTCGTTCACCGGACAGACGTTCCAGGAGGTGCAGAACGCCTTCTGCCGCATCGTCGACGAGACCAACGGCCAGGAGCTGGCCCGCTACACGCTGGACGGCGGCGGGCAGTACACCGCGCAGATCATGGCGAAGGTGCACCGCGACGGCGCCGGGTGGAAGATGACGGCCCTCGGGAATCCGGCCAACGGCCGCACGTTCCAGGACCTGATGCCGTCGATCCTGCCGCACCTGTAGACACGACACGCACGGCTCGACACGCACGGCCGGGCACCACACGCACCGCACGTACCGGCACACGCAGCTCCCGGAGGCAGGCCACGGCCGCCGGGAGCTGCACCGTTGCCACGCTCCACCCACACCGCACACGGACACCCGCCCCACCACACCGCACGAGACCGCACGAGACCGCACGACACCGATGAGGGGACAGAGGCGATGACGGCCGAGCTGGTCCGGGGACAGAACCACCCCCTGCCGCACACCCGACTGGAGATACGGGTGACGGCCGGCGCGCCGGTCCTGGCCTGCGTCACCCTCGCCGACGCCGCGGGCACCGTACCGGGCACCGAGTGGATCGCCCACCCCGGCGCGCCCACGCTCCCCGGCGTCGAGGTCTCCCGCCAGGCCGCCGCCGGACTGCGCTTCCACGTCGACCTGGAAGCCGTGGCCGAGCGCGCCCACTTGGTCCACGTGCTGTTCGCGCTGCCCGAAGGCGTCGGCGGTCCCGACCGCTTCGGCGGCACGGCCGCGCCCTTCGCCGCCGTCACCTCCACCGACGGCACCGAGATCGCCGGCTTCACCCTCACCGGCCTGGACGCCGAGTCCGCCGTCGTCGCCCTGGAGCTGTACCGCCGCCAGGGCGCCTGGAAGGTCCGCGCCGTGGGCCAGGGGTACGCGGGCGGCCTCGCCGAGCTGTTCGGCGACCAGGGCCTCCCGGAGGCGCGCGCGTTCGCCGCCACCATCCAGGACGCGGTCGCCCGCCACCTCGCCAACGCCGTCCAGGCCCCCCTGCCCGGATCACCGGACGGGACCCGTGTCCGGCCCGAGGCACCCGAGCCCGTGACCGCGCCGGCCCCGCCGGCCGCGCCCGGTCCCGTACCGCAGCAGGCGGGCCCGCCCACCGGCGCGGGCGGAGCCGTCAACTACACGCACCCCGGCCGCCGTACGTCCACACCCCCGACCCCGCCGCCCCCGGCCGCCCCGCCCGCCGCACCGGGACAGCCCCCGCGCCCCGTCGCGGGCGACGCGACGGGCTGGTCCATGGACGAGCGCCTCTATAACCAGGTCTGGGGCATGTTCGAGGACCTGGCCCGCGCCGTCGCCGCGTACCGCAGCGCGGTCGACTTCGCCGAGTCCCGGATGGAACAGGAACTGGACCGCGTCCTGTCCGACCCCCGCAACCGCGTCGGCCGCGCGGGCGACACCGCCCGCGAGGCGGCCCGCGCCAAACACGACGAGCTGGCCGCCCGCGCGCGTGAGGTCCTCGACCGCGACCTCGCCCAGCTCGCCGCCGAGACCGAGGTGGTCGAACCGGCCCTCCCGGCGGCCTACGCGGGCTGGGACAGCCCCGTCTGGCACGCCTACCGCGTCCCGATGGAGATCCCCATGGCGCTGCGCCTCGGGGACGTCCACCTGCCCGAGCGCCCCGACCTGCGCATCCCGATGCTCGTACGGCTGCCGCTGGAGCGCGGGCTGTGGGTCGACAGCGGCCGGCTCAGCTCCGAGGCCGCCATGATGATGGACGAGGACCAGCTGCGCCGGCTGGCCATGGACACCGCGGTCATCCACGCCGGGCGCCTGCTGGCCGTCTACCCGCCCGGCGAGTTCACCGTCCATGTCATCGACCCCGCCGGGTCCGCGGCCGCCGCGCTGGCGCCGCTGACCTCCTCGGGCGTCCTCGACGGGCCGCCCGCGGCGGGCGCCGCCGGAGTCGCGGCCGTCCTCGCGAAACTCACCGCGCGCGTCGACCTCGTACAGATGGCCGTGCGCGGCGGCGCCGCCGAATCGCTGCCGCCGGACCTCGACACCGCCGAGCAGCTGCTGATCGTCAACGACTTCCCGCACGGCTTCGACGACCGGGCCGTGACCCAGCTGCGCTACCTCGCCGACGAGGGCCCGTCGGTCGGTGTGCACCTGCTGATGGTCGCGGACCGCGAGGACGCCGACGCGTACGGACCGGTGCTCGACCCGCTCTGGCGGTCCCTGCTCCGGATCACCCCGATCCCGGACAATCACCTCGCCGACCCCTGGGTCGGCCACGCCTGGACGTACGAGCCGCCGACGGTTCCGCCGGGCAGCCGGGTGGTGACGCAAGCACTCGGACAGGTGGCGGCGGCCCGTCGCGCATGGCGGCGCTGACCTGCGCTCTTGGGCTCCCTTTATCTTTTTCTTTACCTTTCCTTGGCCTTTCCTGTACTCTTCTGGGTATCGGAGGGGAGTACTCCCGTATGCGACGTACCCGTCAATACGGACCGCAATCGGTCCCGGGGCGTCGGCCCGAGGAGCGGCGGTGGCCGTCCGGGTGGAGGAGACCTCCGGCAGCGACGACGCTGATCTTGTAGCCGTACGACGCCGGAGGCGCAGTGGACGTGTCATGGATCTTGTGGGCGACGACCATTCTTGGTCTGTCCGCCTTGATCGCGGTCGACTTCTTCATCGGGCGCAAGCCCCATGACGTGTCGATGAAGGAGGCGGGCATCTGGACGGGTGTCTGGATCGCCCTCGCCGCGCTGTTCGGCCTCGGCCTGATGGTGTTCGGTACGGGCCAGGCCTCCGGCGAGTTCTTCGCGGGCTTCATCACCGAGAAGTCGCTCAGCGTCGACAACCTCTTCGTGTTCGTCCTGATCATGGCGAAGTTCTCGGTGCCCACCCACCTCCAGCAGCGGGTGCTGCTGATCGGGGTGCTGATCGCCCTGGTGCTGCGCGCCATCTTCATCGCCGCCGGGGCCGCGATCATCGCCAGCTTCTCGTGGGTGTTCTTCATTTTCGGCGCGTTCCTGATCTACACCGCCTGGAAGCTCGTCCAGGAGGCGCGCTCGGACGACGAGGAGGAGGAGTTCGAGGAGAACCGCCTGCTCAAGTCCATCGAGCACCGCTTCGGTGTCGCCGACAAGTACCACGGCACGAAGCTCTTCATCCGGAAGAACGGCAAGCGGGTGCTGACCCCGCTGATGGTGGTCATGCTCGCCATCGGCACCACCGACGTGCTGTTCGCGCTGGACTCCATCCCCGCGATCTTCGGCCTGACCCAGGACCCGTACATCGTGTTCACCGCCAACGCCTTCGCCCTGATGGGGCTGCGACAGCTGTACTTCCTGATCGGCGGACTGCTCAAGAAGCTGGTCCACCTCAGCTACGGCCTGTCGGTCATCCTGGGCTTCATCGGGGTGAAGCTGGTGCTGCACGCGCTGCACGAACAGGGCGTCGGTGTGCCGGAGATCTCCATCCCGGTGTCCCTGGCGGTCATCTGCGGTGTCCTGATCATCACCACGATCACCAGCCTCATCGCCTCCAAGAAGCAGGCCGAGCGGGACGCGGCGGAGGCCGCCGGCCCGGACAAGGACAGCATCGAGGCCTGACCCGACCCGCCTCCGAACTTCCGCCGCCCCCGGTCTACCGTGGGCGGCGGAATCGTACGCCGGGGGCGAAAAGGGAAGAAGGCGCGCCGTGCTGCCCGAGCTGACGGTCGCCCGGGGCCTGTCCTCGTGGCGGCTGGACCCGGTGGCGCTGGCCGCCGTGGCCGTCCTGGGAGGGGCGTACGGCACCGGAGTGGTGCGCCGCCGGCGCGCGGGAAAGCGCTGGCCCGTCGCCCGGACCGGCGCCTTCGTGGTGATCGGGCTCGGCACGATCGTGGTCGCGACGATGTCGTCCCTCGCGGTCTACGACCGGGTGCTGTTCTGGCCGGCGGCCGTGCAGAACGTCCTGCTGGACCTCCTCGCGCCCCTCGGCCTGGCCCTCGGCGACCCGCTGGGACTGGCCGCGCCCGACGGCCCGCTGCACCGGGCGGTGACCTCACCACCGGCGAAGGTGCTGACGTACCCCCTGGTCAGCTCGCTCGTGGTGCTCGCCTCGGAGCTGACCATCTACTTCACGCCCTACTTCACGGCGTCATTGCACAGCGATGCGGTCCGCCGGCTGATGCAGGCCCAGCTGCTGCTCACCGGCTGTCTGTTCGTCCTGCCCATGCTCAGCGGCCGGGACCTGCTGCCCCGCTGGTGCACCCACCCCGTCCGGGCCGCGCTGGTCTTCCTGGACGGGCTGTTCGACTCCGTCCCCGGCATCGTGGTCATGACCAGCGGTACGTCGGTCGCCGGGCGCTGGTACGCGGCCCAGGGACGGACCTGGGGGCCCGGTGTGCGGCAGGACCAGCGGCTCGGTGGCGGGCTGATGCTGAGCCTCGCGGAGCTGGTCGCGCTGCCGTTCCTGATCGCCGTCTTCGCGGAGTGGTGGCGCGCGGACCGGGCGAAGGCCCGGGACCTGGACGCCCGCCTCGACCGCGAACTGGCCCCGGCGGCGCCGACCGGGGCCGGCGTACCGGGACCGGATCTCGTACGCCCCTGGTGGGAGACGGAGGACGGCGAGGTCGGCCGGCGCATGCGCGACGGCCGCTGACCGGGCCGCCGTACAGATGTGATCGGCTACCAGCCCCGCGCGCGCCAGTCCGGCAGGTGCGGGCGCTCGGCGCCGAGGGTGGAGTCGTCGCCATGGCCGGGGTAGATCCAGGCCTCGTCGGGCAGCGCCGCGAAGATCTTCGATTCGAGGCCGTCCATCAGCGTCCCGAAGTCCGTGGGGTTCCCGGTGCGCCCGGGACCGCCGGGGAAGAGGCAGTCGCCGGTGAAGACGTGCGGGTGGCCGTGCGGGTCGTCGTAGACCAGCGCGATCGAACCCGGTGTGTGCCCCACCAGGTGGACGGCGGTCAGGGCGACCGCCCCGACCCGGATCGTGTCCCCGTCCTCGACCAGCACGTCGGTCGGGACGGGGATGGCCTCGGCGTCGTACCGCCCCGCGTACGTGCGGGCTCCGGTGGCCGCCACGACCTCCGCGAGCGCCTGCCAGTGGTCCTGGTGGCGGTGGGTGGTGGCGACGGAGGCGATGGAGTCCTCGCCGATCAGGGTCAGCAGCGTCGCCGCGTCGGCCGCCGCGTCGATCAGCAGTTGCTCACCGGTGGCCCGGCAGCGCAGCAGATAGGAATTGTTGCCCATCGGGCCGACCTCGACCTTGGAGATCACCAGGTCGGGCAATTCGTGCACATCCGCAGGTCCGCCGACCTTCACCGCTCCGCTGTACGTCATACGGCTCAGCCTATAGCGGGGGCAGGACGGGCAGGGGGCCGCTCGCGAACTCCAGTGCGGACCCGTCGCGGCGCCCCGAGAGCCACCCCATCAGGTCCGGCGCGGGGCCTGTGACGACCGCCACGGTCTCGTCCCCGCCGACGGGAGCACGGCCCGTGCGCCAGGTGCGCCCCCCGGGCGTGGCCAGGGTCAGCGGCGGGACGGCGGCGGCCCCCGAGAAGCGGTCCGCCAGGAAGCCGATCTCCCGCTCGGTGAACTCCTCGGAGAGATCTTCGAGCGTCCGGTCGAGCCCCAGGTCGACGTGGTGCAGCTCGACCTCGATCCAGCGCCGGAAGGGCACCCGCGCCGCGGTGTCGGTCACCCCGTTGCGCAGGGTGACGGTACGGGTCCAGTCGGCGGGGACGGCCGCGGAATGATGGAAGCGGGCCGCGGCGTTACGTACATCGGCGAGGTGGACGTCGAGGGCCCTGGACGCGTCCCGCTCGATGTCCGCGTCCCGGGTGGCGCCGTCGGCGTACATGGGCCGGCCTTCGAGGACGTTGACCAGAGCGTCCGCGTTCCGCGCGAGGTGGGCCAGTACGTGCCCCCGGCTCCAGCCCGGCAGCCGTGACGGCGCGGCGAGGCTCGCGTTGTCCAGTGAGGCAGCGGCGTGGAGGAGCCGTTCGTCCGCCTCCCGCAGAGAGGCCAGGTCCCGTACGTGATCAGTCATGACGCCGACGATAGCGACCGCCAGGGACAGCGCCGCCACCCGATCGGGTGAAGGCGGCGGAGAACGGCCGTAAATCGAATGCACGTGCTATAAGCTCGGAAGAGGCATCCTGGCATGTAGGCAGAATCGCGCGGGCACCCGAAAACAGGGCTCCCCGTGCACCCCATCGCTCTGGCGCGAACCCTCCGGGCCCCCGAAGCCCGGAAGGGGCGAGCGCCCCTGCTTCTCTCCTCAGAAAGGTGCGGACCGGCGTGGCCGACCGTCTCATCGTCCGTGGCGCGCGCGAGCACAATCTCAAGAACGTCTCGCTCGACCTCCCCCGTGACTCCCTCATCGTCTTCACCGGGCTCTCCGGGTCGGGCAAGTCCTCCCTCGCGTTCGACACGATCTTCGCCGAGGGGCAGCGCCGGTACGTGGAGTCGCTGTCCTCGTACGCCCGGCAGTTCCTCGGTCAGATGGACAAGCCGGACGTGGACTTCATCGAGGGGCTGTCCCCGGCCGTCTCGATCGACCAGAAGTCGACCTCGCGCAACCCGCGCTCGACGGTCGGCACGATCACCGAGGTGTACGACTACCTCCGGCTGCTCTTCGCCCGGATCGGCAAGCCGCACTGCCCCGAGTGCGGCCGTCCAATCTCCCGCCAGTCGCCGCAGGCCATCGTGGACCGGGTCCTGGAGCTGCCCGAGGGCAGCCGCTTCCAGGTCCTCTCGCCGCTCGTCCGCGAGCGCAAGGGCGAGTTCGTGGACCTCTTCGCCGATCTCCAGACGAAGGGGTACAGCCGCGCACGGGTCGACGGGCAGACCGTCCAGCTCACCGAGCCCCCCAAGCTCAAGAAGCAGGAGAAGCACACCATCGAGGTGGTCATCGACCGCCTCACGGTGAAGGACAGCGCCAAGCGGAGGCTGACCGACTCGGTCGAGACCGCGCTCGGCCTCTCCGGCGGCATGGTCGTGCTCGACTTCGTGGACCTCCCGGAGGACGACCCCGAGCGCGAGCGGATGTTCTCCGAGCACCTCTACTGCCCGTACGACGACCTCTCCTTCGAGGAGCTGGAGCCCCGCTCCTTCTCCTTCAACTCGCCCTTCGGCGCCTGCCCCGAGTGCAGCGGCATCGGTACGCGCATGGAGGTCGACCCGGAGCTGATCGTCCCGGACGAGGACAAGTCCCTGGACGAGGGCGCCATCCACCCCTGGTCCCACGGCCACACCAAGGAGTACTTCGGCCGGCTGATCGGCGGGCTCGCGCAGGCCCTCGGCTTCCGTACGGACATCCCGTGGGCCGGACTGCCCGCGCGCGCCAAGAAGGCCCTGCTGTACGGCCACAAGACGCAGGTCGAGGTCCGGTACCGGAACAGGTACGGGCGGGAGCGCGCGTACACCACCCCCGCCTTCGAGGGCGCGGTGTCCTTCGTCAAGCGGCGGCACAGCGAGTCCGAGACGGACTCCAGCAGGGAGCGCTTCGAGGGGTACATGCGCGAGGTGCCCTGCCCGACCTGCGAGGGCACGCGCCTCAAGCCGATCGTCCTCGCGGTCACGGTCATGGACAAGTCCATCGCCGACATCGCGGCCCTGTCGATCAGCGACTGCGCCGAGTTCCTGGGCCGCCTCAAGCTGAACGCCCGCGACAAGAAGATCGCCGAGCGGGTGCTCAAGGAGGTCAACGAACGGCTGCGGTTCCTGGTCGACGTCGGCCTGGACTACCTGTCGCTGAACCGCGCCGCGGGCACCCTGTCCGGCGGCGAGGCCCAGCGCATCCGGCTCGCCACCCAGATCGGCTCCGGCCTGGTCGGCGTGCTCTACGTCCTGGACGAGCCCTCCATCGGCCTCCACCAGCGGGACAACCACCGGCTGATCGAGACCCTGGTCCGGCTGCGGGACATGGGCAACACCCTGATCGTCGTGGAGCACGACGAGGACACCATCAAGGTCGCCGACTGGGTGGTCGACATCGGCCCGGGGGCCGGTGAGCACGGCGGGAAGGTCGTGCACTCGGGCCCGTTGAAGGGGCTGCTGACCAACAAGGAATCACTGACCGGCCAGTACCTGTCCGGGAAGCGGGCCATCCCGACCCCGGAGATCCGGCGGCCCGTGGACGGGACCCGGCAGCTCACGGTGCAGGGCGCCCGGGAGAACAACCTCCAGGACATCGACGTGTCCTTCCCGCTGGGCGTGCTCACGGCGGTCACCGGGGTCTCGGGCTCCGGGAAGTCGACCCTGGTCAACGACATCCTCTACACCCACCTGGCCCGGGAGCTGAACGGCGCGAAGTCGGTGCCGGGGCGGCACACCCGGGTCGACGGGGACGACCTGGTCGACAAGGTCGTCCACGTCGACCAGTCGCCCATCGGCCGCACACCGCGGTCCAACCCGGCCACGTACACCGGCGTCTTCGACCACGTCCGCAAGCTCTTCGCGGACACGATGGAGGCGAAGGTCCGGGGCTATCTCCAGGGGCGCTTCTCCTTCAACGTGAAGGGCGGCCGCTGCGAGAACTGCTCCGGCGACGGCACGATCAAGATCGAGATGAACTTCCTGCCGGACGTGTACGTCCCCTGCGAGGTCTGCCACGGGGCGCGCTACAACCGGGAGACGCTGGAGGTCCACTACAAGGGCAAGTCCATCGCCGAGGTCCTCGACATGCCGATCGAGGAGGCGCTGGACTTCTTCGAGGCGGTGCCGGCGATCTCGCGCCACCTCAGGACGCTCAACGAGGTGGGCCTGGGGTACGTACGCCTGGGCCAGTCCGCCCCGACCCTCTCGGGCGGCGAGGCGCAGCGCGTGAAGCTCTCCAGCGAGCTCCAGAAGCGCTCCACGGGCCGCACGGTCTACGTCCTGGACGAGCCGACGACCGGGCTGCACTTCGAGGACATCAGCAAGCTGATCAAGGTGCTGTCCGGGCTGGTCGACAAGGGCAACACGGTGATCGTGATCGAGCACAACCTGGACGTCATCAAGACGGCGGACTGGGTGATCGACATGGGCCCGGAGGGCGGGAACGGGGGCGGCCTGGTGGTCGCGGAGGGGACGCCGGAGCAGGTGGCGGGGGAGGCGTCCAGCCATACGGGCAAGTTCCTGCGCGAGATCCTTGACGCGAACCGAATCCTTGACGCGGCCCCGAAGAAGCCGACGCGTCGCCGTAAGCCGGTCTCTCGTTGACCGTGGCGGTCGGCTTTTGTCCTCAATCGCCGGACGGGCGTTCTGGGGCCGGTGGGCCGCGCGTTCTCGGTGACCGCGTTCTCGGTGACCGCGTTCTCGGTGACCGCGTTGCGGTCAGGGTTGTCCTCAATCGCCGGACGGGCTTGATTTTGCCGCTGCGGGCCGGCTTCTATCCGCAGGCCGGTTGCCGGGGGCCGGGCAGGGGCCGTGTCCTGCACTGCATGTTTTACGTCGCGTTCAGCAACTCCCATTTCTAACGTTCGCCATGCGACACAAAACACGCTTTACGTTCCGGACACGACCCCTGCCCGTCCCCCTTCCAGGCCCGCGCTACTACCTGGCCCGCTCCGGGGCGGGCGGGGTCGTTCACTTTCCCCGGCGGCGTGAGGGGGGTGGGGTCGTAGGAGGTGCGTGTGTCCGGACGTAGAGCGTGTTTTGTGTCGCATGGCGAACGTCAATCAAAACGAGCTGCTGAACGCGACGTAAAACATGCAGTCCGGACATACGTGCCTCCGGAGGCCCCGCCCCCCGTCACCACGGCACCCCCAGCCCGTCCGGCGATTGAGGACATCAGTAAGCCGCGCCAAACGCACCGGGGCGCTACGCTCCCGCCCGAGCGCAGACCTCCGCCGCCGCGTGCGACGCGAAGTCAAGGACCTCGCGCCACCCCGAGGCCCCAAGCGCCACCAGCCCCGAAGGGGACAACGCGTCCCGCACAGACAGCGCATGCAGCACCGCCGCGTTCACCGTGTCGCCCGCCCCGATCGTGTCCACCACGGACACCGGAGCCGCCGGCACGGACACCTCCGTGCCGTCCGCCGTCCACACGCTCAAACCCTCCGCGCCGCGGGTCAGCACCACCGCCGCCGGCCCCCGCGCCGTCCACTCCGCCGGGACGCCGCCCAGCCACGCCGCGTCGTCCACGGAGAGCTTCAGCAGCGTCACGGACGGCAGCCAGCCGGTGAAGCGGGTCCGGTAGGCGTCCGGGTCCGGGATCAGTCCCGGTCTGATGTTCGGGTCGAGCAGGGTGAAAACCCCGCGCGCCGACTCCCTCCGCAACAGCGCCTCGTACGCGCTCGCGCCCGGCTCCAGCACCAGCGAGCACGTGCCCAGGGCGAGAGCCCGGACCTCGGGGGGCAGTGTGTGCGGCAGTTCGAACAGCCGGTCCGCGCTGCCCTCCGCGTAGAAGCCGAAGCCCGCGGACCCGTCCGGGCCGAGGGCTGCGACGGCGAGGGTCGTGGGCTCGTGGCCCCGCTGTACCAGGGACGTGTCGACGCCCGACGCCTTCAGCCCCTCCATCAGCATGTCCCCGAAGACGTCCGTCGAGATCCGCGAGCAGAAGGCGGCGGGCGACCCGAGCCGGCCCAGCGCGACGGCCGTGTTGAACGGCCCGCCACCGAGGCGCGGCAGCAGCGCCGCGGGCGCGGTGCGGTCCGTGCGGTCCCGGTCCCCCGCAGCGGCGGCAGCGGCAGCAGCGGTCTGCTGCGGCACCAGGTCGATCAGAGCTTCTCCGGCGACGACGATCACAGATCCGAACGTAACGCATACCCGCCGTACGCGGCGGCGACGACGGCGACGGCGGCGCGGACACGGCGGACAGAGACCCCGCGCCTCCCGGACCCCCCGGGCCGACGCCCGGCACCGCGCCGGTATCGTCACGTATGCCACCCCCGCCCGCGCCGCGGGCCCCGTACCACCCTGACCCGTGGAGACACCATGCCCGCCCCCCGCCGAACCGTGCTGAAGGGGGCCGCGCTCGCCGGCGCCGCCGGACTGGGGGTCGCCGCCTGCTCCACCGAGTCGAAGCTGGGCCACGCCGAGACGCCCACCCCCACGGCCCCCGAGCCCCTGGGCGCGGCGTCCGAGGTGCCCGTCGGGGGCGCCAAGCTCTACCGCGAGCAGCGGGTGATCGTGTACTGCCCGGCGAAGGGCGAGTACAAGGGGTTCAGCGCCCAGTGCACCCACGCGGGCTGCCTCCTGGAGAAGCTCGAAGGCACGATCGGTGACTGCCCGTGTCACGGCAGCCGCTTCGACGTCACCACCGGCGAGGCGGTGCACGGCCCCGCCACGGTGCCGCTGCCGAAGGTCCCCGTCAGGCTGGAGGGCGACAACCTGGTGGCGGGCCCGAAAGCCTGACGCGCAACCAACGGCGACCACCCCCGCGCGCGTCCCGCGCTGTCGGCGCTCGCAAGTAGGGTGGACAGCATGGCCGACCCCTCCAGCTACCGCCCCAAGCCGGGACAGATCCCCGACTCGCCGGGGGTCTACAAATTCCGCGACGAACACCACCGGGTGATCTACGTCGGGAAGGCGAAAAGCCTGCGCCCGCGCCTGTCCAGCTACTTCCAGGACCTGGCCGGCCTGCACCCCCGTACCCGCACGATGGTCACTACCGCCGCCTCCGTCGAGTGGACCGTCGTCTCCACCGAGGTCGAGGCGCTCCAGCTGGAGTACTCCTGGATCAAGGAGTTCGACCCCCGCTTCAACGTCAAGTACCGCGACGACAAGAGCTATCCGTATCTCGCGGTCACCCTCAACGAGGAGTTCCCGCGCGTCCAGGTGATGCGCGGCGCCAAGCGCAAGGGCGTGCGGTACTTCGGTCCGTACGGACACGCCTGGGCGATCCGCGAGACGGTCGACCTGATGCTCCGGGTGTTTCCCGTACGGACCTGCTCCGCCGGGGTGTTCAAGAACGCGGAGCGGACGGGCCGCCCCTGCCTGCTCGGCTACATCGGCAAGTGCTCCGCGCCCTGCGTCGGCCGGGTCACCCCGGAGGAACACCGCGAACTGGCCGAGGAGTTCTGCGACTTCATGGCCGGCCGCACCGGCGCGTACATCCGCCGCCTGGAGCGGCAGATGACGGTCGCCGCCGAGGACATGGAGTACGAGAAGGCGGGCCGGCTGCGCGACGACATAGGGGCGCTGCGCCGGGCGATGGAGAAGAACGCCGTCGTGCTCGCCGACGCCACCGACGCGGACCTGATCGCGGTGGCCGAGGACGAGCTGGAGGCCGCCGTGCAGATCTTCCACGTCCGCGGCGGCCGGGTGCGCGGCCAGCGCGGCTGGGTCACCGACAAGGTCGAGGAGGTCGGCACGGCCGGCCTGGTCGAGCACGCGCTCCAGCAGCTGTACGGGGAGGAGACCGGCGAGTCCGTACCGAAGGAGGTCCTGGTCCCCGCGCTGCCCGGCGACGACGCGGAGACGGCCGCCGTCACCCAGTGGCTGAGCGAGCGCCGCGGTTCGCTGGTGTCCCTGCGGATCCCGCAGCGCGGCGACAAGAAGGACCTGATGGCGACGGTCGAGCGCAACGCCCAGCAGGCGCTCGTCCTGCACAAGACCAGGCGGGCCAGCGATCTCACGACCCGCTCCCGGGCGCTGGAGGAGATCGCGCGGGCCCTGGACCTGGACAGTGTGCCGCTGCGGATCGAGTGCTTCGACATCTCCCACCTCCAGGGGGACGACGTCGTCGCCTCCATGGTGGTCTTCGAGGACGGCCTCGCCCGTAAGAGCGAATACCGCCGCTTCCAGATCAAGGGCCGGGTCGGGGACGCCCAGGTCTGGCACGGCGAGGGACAGGACGACGTCCGGTCGATGCACGAGGTGATCGCCCGCCGCTTCCGCCGCTACCTCCTGGAGAAGGAGAAGACGGGGGAGTGGACGGAGCAGGACCTCGCGGGCGAGACCGACGCGGCGGGCGAGGTGCCCGCCGCGCCCGAGGACGACGGCCGCCCGAAGCGCTTCGCGTACCCGCCCCAGCTGGTCGTGGTCGACGGCGGACAGCCGCAGGTCGCGGCGGCCAAGCGGGCCCTGGACGAGCTGGGCATCGACGACGTGGCGGTCTGCGGGCTCGCCAAGCGCCTCGAAGAGGTCTGGCTCCCCGACGACGACGATCCGGTGGTCCTGCCCCGCTCCAGCGAGGGGCTCTACCTCCTCCAGCGCGTGCGTGACGAGGCGCACCGGTTCGCGATCACCTATCAGCGGGCGAAGCGGGCCAAACGCATCAGGACCAGCCCGCTGGACGACGTCCCCGGTCTCGGTGAGACCCGGAAGCACGCGCTCATCAAGCATTTCGGCTCGGTGAAGCGGCTGCGGCAGGCGACAATCGAGCAGATCTGCGAGGTCCCGGGGCTCGGCCGCAAGACGGCCGAGGCCGTTGCCGTGGCCCTCGCCCAGGCGGCCCCGGCCGCACCCGCCGTGAACACGGCAACAGGAGAGATCATGGATGACGACGGGGGCAGCACGCATGACTGAGCACGACCGGGACGGAGCGGAGCACGTGAGTACGGGCACCACGAAGGAGGCCGGTGATGCCGTCGAGGCGGCCATCCCCGAGCTGGTGATCATCTCCGGCATGTCGGGCGCGGGGCGCAGCACCGCGGCGAAGTGCCTGGAGGACCTCGGCTGGTTCGTCGTCGACAACCTGCCACCCGCGCTGATCCCCACCATGGTGGAGCTGGGCGCCCGCTCGCAGGGCAACGTGGCCAGGATCGCGGTGGTCGTGGACGTCCGCGGCCGGCGGTTCTTCGACAACCTCCGCGAGTCCCTGGCGGACCTCGACGCCAAGGGCGTCAACCGCAGGATCGTCTTCCTGGAGTCGTCCGACGAGGCGCTGGTCCGCCGGTTCGAGTCCGTCCGGCGTCCGCACCCCCTCCAGGGGGACGGCCGGATCGTGGACGGCATCGAGGCCGAGCGTGACCTGCTGCGCGAGCTGCGCGGCGACGCCGACCTGGTGATCGACACGTCCAGCCTCAACGTGCACGAGCTGCGCGCCAAGCTGGACGCCGGGTTCGCCGGGGACGAGAAGCCGGAGCTGCGGGCGACGGTGATGTCGTTCGGCTACAAGTACGGCCTGCCGGTCGACGCCGATCTGGTGGTGGACTGCCGCTTCCTGCCGAACCCGCACTGGGTCCCGGAGTTGCGGCCGTTCACCGGCCTCAACGAGGAGGTGTCCGCGTACGTCTTCAACCAGCCGGGCGCCAAGGAGTTCCTCGACCGCTACACCGAGCTGCTCCAGCTGATCGCGGCCGGGTACCGCCGAGAGGGCAAGCGGTACGTGACGGTCGCGGTCGGCTGTACGGGTGGCAAGCACCGTTCCGTGGCCATGTCCGAGAAGCTCGCCGCCCGCCTCGCCGCCGAAGGTGTCGAGACCGTCGTCGTCCACCGGGACATGGGGCGCGAGTGACCGGACGCACCTTCCGCATGCGGCGCCTGCGCAGGGGCACCCCCGCGCCGGCGTCGCGGGCTCGCGGTGCCCAGCCCAAGGTCGTCGCCCTGGGCGGCGGCATGGGCCTGTCCGCCTCGCTGGCGGCCCTGCGCCGGATCACCGGCGACCTGACCGCCGTCGTCACGGTCGCCGACGACGGCGGCTCCAGCGGCCGGCTCCGCGACGAGCTGGGTGTCCTGCCGCCGGGCGACCTGCGCAAGGCGCTGGCGGCGCTCTGCGGGGACGACGACTGGGGCCAGACGTGGGCCCGGGTCATCCAGCACCGCTTCGTCTCCCGGGGCGATCTCCACGACCACGCCGTCGGCAATCTGCTGATCGTCGCCCTGTGGGAGCAGCTGGGCGACCATGTGCAGGCCCTGGACCTGGTCGGCAAGCTGCTCGGCGCGCACGGCCGGGTGCTGCCCATGTCCGCGGTGCCGCTGGAGCTCCAGGCGCTCGTACGGGGGCACGACCCGGCCCGCCCGGACGACGTCGACACCGTGCGCGGCCAGGCCACGGTCGCGCTCACGCGCGGTGAGGTGCAGTCCGTGCACCTGGTCCCGAACGACCCGCCGGCGGTCCCCGAGGCCGTCGCGGCGGTGCTGGACGCCGACTGGGTGGTGCTCGGCCCCGGCTCCTGGTTCTCCTCGGTCATTCCGCACCTGCTGGTGCCCGAGCTGCTCGACGCCCTGGTCGAGACGAAGGCCCGCCGGGTCCTGTCGTTGAATCTCGCACCACAACCCGGTGAAACCGATGGCTTCTCACCGCAGCGTCATTTGGAGGTTTTGGGGCGACACGCCCCTAAACTCGCCCTGGACGTGGTGCTCGCCGATGAGGCCGCCGTGCCTGACTGCGAGTCACTCGCCGATGCCGCCAAACGGTTCGGTGCCGCGGTCGAGCTGGCGCCGGTGGCAGCGACCGACAGTTCCCCGAAGCACGATCCGGAGCTGTTGGCAGCCGCGTACGACCGTATTTTTCGGATGCATGGAAGGATCGGCCCATGGCGATGACGCCAGCGGTGAAGGACGAGATCGCCCGCCTCCCCGTCACCCGGACGTGTTGTAGGAAGGCTGAGGTCTCGGCGATTCTTCGGTTCGCGGGCGGGCTGCACCTGGTGAGCGGCCGCATCGTGATCGAGGCGGAGCTGGACACCAGCATCGCCGCGCGCCGCCTCCGCAAGGACATCCTGGAGATCTTCGGGCACAACTCGGAGCTGGTGGTGATGGCCCCGGGCGGCCTGCGCAGAGGCAGCCGTTACGTCGTACGGGTGATCACCGGCGGTGACCAGCTGGCCCGGCAGACCGGTCTGGTCGACGGCCGGGGGCGCCCGATCCGCGGACTGCCCCCGCAGGTCGTCTCCGGTGCCACCTGTGACGCCGAGGCGGCCTGGCGCGGGGCGTTCCTCGCGCACGGTTCGCTCACCGAGCCCGGCCGCTCCTCCTCGCTGGAGGTGACCTGCCCGGGCCCCGAGGCCGCCCTCGCCCTGGTCGGCGCGGCCCGCCGGCTCCAGATCGCCGCCAAGGCCCGTGAGGTACGGGGCGTGGACCGGGTGGTCGTACGGGACGGGGACGCGATCGGCGCCCTGCTGACCCGGCTCGGCGCGCACGAGTCGGTGCTGGCCTGGGAGGAGCGGCGGATGCGCCGCGAGGTCCGCGCCACGGCCAACCGCCTCGCCAACTTCGACGACGCCAACCTGCGCCGTTCCGCCCGCGCCGCCGTCGCGGCGGGGGCCCGGGTGGGACGCGCCCTGGAGATCCTCGGCGAGGAGGTGCCCGAGCATCTCGCCGCCGCCGGCCGGCTCCGTATGGAGCACAAGCAGGCGTCGCTGGAGGAGCTGGGCGCGCTCGCCGACCCGCCGCTGACCAAGGACGCGGTCGCGGGCCGGATCCGACGGCTGCTGGCCATGGCCGACAAGCGGGCGCAGGACCTGGGCATTCCGGGTACGGAGTCGACGCTCAGCGAGGAGATGGCCGACGGTCTCGTCGGCTGAGGTTCTCCGCCACGTACCACCGGGTGCTGCCGGCCTTCTGAGGAGGCCGGCAGCACCCTTTTTTAGGTGTCCGCAACACCTATCCCGCGCCGCTCCGGTGGGCCCTTGACATGATCATGGAGCATGGTCAACCTGACGTCTGGTCACGTACGTGACGGACAACGGCAAGGGGGGCACATGAGACGCAGAGCGAGATCGATCCTCGCGGCGGGCGCGCTGCTGGTGGGCGGAGTGACACTGGCGCCGCTCGCCGAGGCGCAGACGGCGCCGGGCGCGGACGCCGGCGCGGACGCCGTGAAGGTGTTCGACGCCCAGGTCACCAAGGAGCAGGTGCCGCTGCTCATAGCCGCCGGCCAGGACTCGCACGAACTGGGCGAGCTGGCACCGGAGAAGGGCACGGCGAAGGTCGAGCTGTTCCTCACCGACGCGCAGGCGCGCGGCCTGGAGCAGCAGGGTGTCGACGTCACCGAGCGCAAGGTCGCGGACAAGGCCGAGGCCAGGATCCAGGCGGCCGGCGACGGCGTCTTCCGCCCGTACAGCGGCAAGGGCAACCTGAAGGAAGAGATCGTCAAGACCGGGCAGGCCAACCCCGGCATCACCAAGGTCGTCTCCATCGGCAAGACCGTCCAGGGCCAGGACATCCTCGCGCTCAAGATCAGCAAAGGCGCGAAGAAGACGAAGGACGGCGCCAAGCCGTCCGTGCTCTACATGTCCAACCAGCACGCCCGGGAGTGGATCACTCCCGAGATGACGCGCCGGCTGATGCACTACTACCTCGACAACTACGGCAAGGACCGGCGGATCACCAAGATCGTCGACTCCACCGAGCTGTGGTTCGTCCCCACCGCCAACCCGGACGGCTACGACTACACGTTCAGCCCCGACGGCGACCGGCTGTGGCGCAAGAACCTGCGGGACGTCGACGGCGACGGGAAGATCACCGCCGGCGACGGCGTCGACCTCAACCGCAACTTCGCCTTCAAGTGGGGCTACGACGACGAGGGTTCGTCGCCCCGCCCCACCAGCGAGACCTACCGCGGCGCGGGCCCGGGCTCCGAGCCCGAGACCAAGGCGATCGACCGCTTCCAGAAGAGCATCGGCTTCGACTACGGCATCAACTACCACTCGGCCGCCGAGCTGCTCCTCTACGGCGTGGGCTGGCAGGTCGCCACCCCCACCCCCGACGACGTGCTCTACGAGGCCCTCGCCGGTACGCCCGAGAACTCCGCGGTCCCCGGCTACTACCCGCAGGTCTCCTCCGAGCTGTACACCACCAACGGTGAGGCCGACGGGCACGCGGCGAACGTCAACGGCACGATGATGTTCACCCCGGAGATGACGACCTGCCAGACCGCCTCGGCGATCGACCCGGCCGACGCGTGGGAGGCGAGGGACTGCCAGTCCGGCTTCAACTTCCCCGACGACGAGAAGCTGATCCAGGGCGAGTTCGCCAAGAACATCCCCTTCGCGCTCTCCGTCGCCGAGACCGCCGTCCACCCCGACCAGCCGGTCTCCTCGGTCGGCCTGACGGCCCCCGACTTCACCCTGGACCCCTTCACCACCTCGTACGCGCGCGGTGAGGACCAGGAAGTCGCCGTCACCGTCCGCAAGTCCGTCCGGGACAAGGAGCTCAACTACCGGATCAACGGCGGCCGTACGCACGACGAGGACCTCAAGGCCTGGAAGGGCGGCGAGACCTACGGCGGCGACGACAACCTCCACTTCGACGAGTACCGCGCCGAGGTCGAGGACGCCGACCCGGGCGACACGGTCGAGGTCTGGTTCACCGGCCGCACCGCGGCCGGCCGCTCCACGGCCAGTGAGCACTTCACCTACACCGTCGCCGAGCGCCCCCGCGCCGACACGATCGTGATCGCCGAGGGCGCCGGATCCGCCCAGAACGCCGCCGTGTACGTCGACGCCCTCCGGGCCAACGGCCGTACCGCCGTCGTCTGGGACGTCCCCACCCAGGGCGCCCCGCACCCGCTGGCAGTCCTGAGCCACTTCTCCACCGCCGTCCACTACACCGGGGCCACCGCCCCGACCGGCGACACCCAGCTGGCCGTCAGGGACTTCATCAACGAAGGCGGCAAGCTGGTCGAGACCGGCGAGCTGGCCGGCGGCAACGCCCAGGTCGGCCGCGCCCAGACCAACGACTTCAGCCAGTACTACCTGGGCGCGTACGGCCGTACGTCCCTGGGCGGCGCCACCGGCTTCACCGGCGCCGGCGCCCTCGCGGGCGCGGCGGGACCGCTGGCGGCCGCACCCGGCAACCCGCTGAACGCCGCCGGGGTCTACAACATCACCTCCGAGAACCTGGACCCGGAGACCTTCCCCCAGTTCCGGAGCGCGCAGGCCGGCACGTACGCGGGCATCGTCAACCCGTACGCCCCCTACCAGGGCGCCTGGATGGCGGCGGCCACCCACGAGGACGACGACTGGCGGCGCCTGAGCCGGACCGTCGACCTCACCGGGGTCACCGCGGCCGACAAGCCCGAGCTGCGTCTCGCCCTGAACTGGAACACCGAGCCGGGCTACGACCACGCCGTCCTGGAGGCGCACACCACCGGCGCCGAGGACTGGACCACACTCCCCGAGGCCGGCGGCGCCACCACCGCGGCCGTCCCCGACGAGTGCGAGGCCGGGTTCTTCGTCGCCGGGCACCCGTTCCTGGAGCACTACCTCACCCTCGGCGACGACGGCTGCCGGGCGACCGGCACCACCGGCGCCTGGAACAGCTTCACCGGCACCTCCAACGGCTGGAAGCAGGTCGCCTTCGACCTGAGCGCCTACGCCGGGAAGAAGGTCGACCTGTCGCTCAGCTACATCACCGACCCCAGCACGGGTGGCCGCGGACTCTTCGCGGACAACACGCGCCTGGCCGTCGGCGGCACCGAGCAGCAGGCCGAGGGCTTCGAGACCTCTCTCGGCGCCTGGACCACCCCGGGAGCCCCGGCGGGCAGCCCGGCCGTGGAAGGCGACTGGACGCGCGTCCAGGAGCTTTTCAAGGCCTACTCCGCCGTGACCACCCGTGACACCGTGCTGCTCGGCTTCGGCCTGGAGCACGTGCAGGACGCCGGACAGCGTGCGGCGATCCTCGGCAAGGCACTGCGCGGCCTGCGTCACTGATCCGCGACGCCGGGGTCACCGGTGGTTCACCACCCGATCACCCCGGCGTCGACGGCCCGTGCCCGCTACCCGCGGGTACGGGCCGTTGTCGACTTCGCGGCAGCTCGATGTCACTCCGCCCTCGTCAGGAGGGTAGGGTCGTAAGCGGTCGGGGACATCCCATACAACTCGCCGGCGTCGAAAACCGGCGTACCAACGAGGAGATCGGTTCGTGACGATCCGCGTAGGCATCAACGGCTTTGGCCGCATCGGTCGTAACTACTTCCGCGCGCTGCTGGAGCAGGGTGCAGACATCGAGATCGTGGCTGTCAACGACCTGGGTGACACTGCGACCACCGCGCACTTGCTGAAGTACGACACCATCCTGGGGCGCCTGAAGGCACAGGTGACCCACACCGCCGACACCATCACGGTCGACGGACACACCATCAAGGTGCTCTCCGAGCGCAACCCGGCCGACATCCCCTGGGGTGAGCTGGGCGTCGACATCGTCATCGAGTCGACCGGCATCTTCACCAAGAAGGCCGACGCGGCGAAGCACCTCGCGGGCGGCGCCAAGAAGGTCCTCATCTCGGCTCCGGCCAAGGACGAGGACATCACCATCGTGATGGGCGTCAACGAGAACAAGTACGTCGCGGCCGACCACCACATCATCTCCAACGCCTCCTGCACCACCAACTGTGTGGCGCCGATGGCCAAGGTTCTCCTGGAGAACTTCGGCATCGTCAAGGGCATGATGACGACGGTCCACGCGTACACGAACGACCAGCGGATCCTGGACTTCCCGCACAGCGACCTCCGCCGCGCCCGTGCCGCCGCGGAGAACATCATTCCGACCACCACCGGTGCCGCCAAGGCCACCGCGCTGGTGATCCCGGAGCTGGCGGGCAAGCTCGACGGCATCGCGATGCGCGTCCCGGTCCCGACCGGCTCGGTCACCGACCTGGTCATCGAGCTGGAGCGCGAGGTGACCAAGGACGAGGTCAACGCCGCCTTCCAGAAGGCCGCCGAGGGCCAGCTCAAGGGCATCCTCGACTACACCGAGGACGCCATCGTCTCCTCGGACATCGTCAACTGGCCCGCCTCCTGCACCTTCGACTCCTCCCTGACCATGGTCCAGGGCAAGAGCGTGAAGGTCATCGGCTGGTACGACAACGAGTGGGGTTACTCCAACCGTCTGGTCGACCTGACCGAATTTGTCGGCGCGCAGCTCTAGGCGACACGACATGAACGACAGGGCTCGGTGGGCGCACACTGCGCCCGTCGAGCCCTGTCGGCCTGTGTGGCCCGCCCGGAAACCGCCCAGACGTTCCAAGGAGTCCAGCACCGGATGAAGACGATCGACGAACTTCTCACCGAAGGGGTCGGCGGCAAGCGGGTATTCGTCCGCGCCGACCTCAACGTGCCGCTCGACGGCACGACGATCACCGACGACGGCCGCATCCGCGCCGTCCAGCCGACGATCGCCCGGCTCGCCGAAGCCGGCGCGCGGGTGATCGTCGCGTCCCACCTCGGCCGCCCCAAGGGCGCGCCGGACCCCGCCTTCTCGCTCGCCCCCGCCGCCGCCCGCCTCGGGGAACTTCTCGGTACGGACGTGGCCTTCGCGACCGACACGGTCGGCGACTCCGCCAAAGCCGTCGTCGCGGGCCTCGCCGACGGCCAGGTCGCCGTGATCGAGAACCTTCGCTTCAACCCCGGCGAGACCTCCAAGGACGACGCCGAGCGCGGCGCCTTCGCCGACCAGCTGGCCGGCCTCGCCGACCTGTACGTAGGCGACGGCTTCGGAGCCGTCCACCGCAAGCACGCCTCCGTCGTGGACCTCCCGGCCCGCCTCCCGCACGCCGCGGGCGGCCTCATCGCCACCGAGGTCGGTGTCCTCAAGAAGCTCACCGAGGACGTCGCCCGCCCGTACGTGGTGGTCCTCGGCGGCGCCAAGGTCTCCGACAAGCTCGGGGTCATCGACCACCTGCTGGAGAAGGCCGACCGCATCCTCATCGGCGGCGGCATGGCGTTCACCTTCCTCAAGGCCCAGGGCCACGAGGTCGGCTCCTCGCTGCTCCAGGAGGACCAGATCCCGGCCGTCCAGGGCTACCTCAAGCGCGCCGAGGAGCGCGGCGTGGAGTTCGTGCTCCCCGTCGACCTCCTGGTCGCCGAGCAGTTCCCCGACCTCAAGACCAAGGCGCCCGCGCACCCCGAGACGGTCGCGGCCGACGCGATGCCCGCCGGGAAGATGGGCCTGGACAACGGGCCCGAGACCTGCGCGCTCTACGCCTCGAAGCTCGCCGACGCGGCCACCGTCTTCTGGAACGGGCCCATGGGCGTCTTCGAACACCCCGACTACGCGGAGGGGACCCGGGCCGTCGCCCAGGCCCTCCTCGACTCGTCGGCCTTCACCGTCGTCGGCGGTGGCGACTCCGCCGCCGCCGTCCGGATCCTGGGCTTCGACGAGAACGCATTCGGCCATATCTCGACCGGTGGCGGCGCGAGCCTCGAATACCTCGAAGGCAAGACGCTTCCCGGCCTCGCCGCACTGGAGGACTGACCGTTCCATGACCGCTTCATCCGAAACAGCCGGCCGCCTTCCGCTGATGGCGGGCAACTGGAAGATGAACCTCAACCACCTTGAGGCCATCGCCCACACCCAGAAGCTCGCCTTCGCCCTGGCGGACAAGGACTACGACGCCGTCGAGGTCGCCGTCCTGCCCCCCTTCACCGACCTGCGGTCCGTACAGACCCTCGTCGACGGGGACAAGCTCAAGATCAAGTACGGCGCCCAGGACATCTCCGCCCACGACTCCGGCGCCTACACCGGCGAGATCTCGGGCCCGATGCTCGCCAAGCTCAAGTGCACGTACGTCGCCGTGGGGCACTCCGAGCGCCGGCAGTACCACGCCGAGACGGACGAGCAGTGCAACGCCAAGGTGAAGGCCGCGTTCCGGCACGGCCTGACCCCGATCCTCTGCGTCGGCGAGGGCCTGGACATCCGCAAGGCCGGTGACCAGGTCGCGTACACGCTGGCGCAGCTCGACGGCGGCCTCAAGGACGTCCCGGCCGAGCAGGCCGAGACGATCGTGATCGCGTACGAGCCGGTCTGGGCGATCGGCACCGGCGAGGTCGCCACCCCCGAGGACGCCCAGGAGGTCTGCGGGGCGATCCGCGGCCGGCTGGCCGAGCTGTACTCCCAGGAGCTGGCCGACAAGGTCCGCATCCAGTACGGCGGCTCGGTGAAGTCCGGCAACGTGGCCGCGATCATGTCCCAGCCCGATGTGGACGGCGCACTGGTCGGCGGCGCGGCGCTGGACGCCGAGGAGTTTGTCAAGATCGTCAGGTTCCGCGACCAGTGAGTATGCGGTAGCACGGATCCGTCGTACCCTTGCGGGGGCCAGGTGGCTTGCCATCCGGCCCCCGCAGTCCTTGAGCAGTCCGAATTCAGTCCTGTCAGTCCGAGGAAGTTGGTCCAGCCGTGGTTATGGGGTTCTCGATCGCCCTCATCATCTTCAGCCTGCTGCTGATGCTGCTGGTGCTGATGCACAAGGGGAAGGGCGGCGGCCTCTCCGACATGTTCGGTGGCGGAATGCAGTCGTCCGTCGGTGGGTCCTCGGTCGCGGAGCGTAACCTCGACCGCATCACCGTGGTTGTCGGTCTGCTGTGGTTCGCGAGCATTATCGTACTTGGCCTGCTGCTCAAGCTGGACAGCTGACCGCACGTACGGTACGGCGCCGCGGGCGCGGCCTATCATGAGGTTCCGCGCCCGGCGGCAGGGGGTAACTCCCCTCTCTGGACGCGCGTTGGGCCTTACGTAGACTGGGGCGCCACCCGGCAGCGGGAGCTGCCTATCGATGCTTCGCGGCACCATCACGCAGGGAGTTACGACCGTGGCAAGTGGCAACGCGATCCGGGGAAGCCGGGTCGGAGCGGGGCCGATGGGTGAGGCCGAGCGTGGCGAGTCCGCGCCACGCCTGCGCATCTCCTTCTGGTGCTCCAACGGGCACGAGACGGTGCCGAGCTTCGCCAGTGACGCGCAGGTTCCGGAGACGTGGGACTGCCCGCGCTGCGGTTTCCCGGCCGGCCAGGACCGGGACAACCCGCCGGACCCGCCGCGCACCGAGCCGTACAAGACGCACCTCGCCTACGTACGTGAGCGGCGGAGCGACGCGGACGGCGAGGCGATCCTCGCGGAGGCGCTCGCCAAGCTCCGCGGCGAGATCTAGGGCCTGTCCCCAGAGCCGCGAGTTCAAGACAATCCGGTCCGGCCGGGTCACCTGCGTCAGGTGGCCCGGCCGAGCTGTTTCCCGGCCTGTTTCCCCGGCCGCCTTTCCCGGCCCCGTTGTCAGTGCCTCCGTCTACGGTTCTGAGCATCGGATTTCTCGAAGCACCGGGCCGGAGGGGGACGTGGTGTCGGCTGTCGGAACGGCGGAGGCGGCGGAGGTACGGGCGCCCGCGTGGCGCGGCGGGTTCGGGCGGCTGTGGTCCGCCGCGGTCGTCTCCCGGTTCGGGGACGCGCTGCGGACGGCCGCGATGCCCCTCCTCGCCACCACGCTCACCGACGACCCGCTGCTGATCGCGTCGGTGACCGCCTGCGGCTACCTGCCGTGGCTGCTGTTCGGGCTGCTCGGCGGGGCCGTCGCCGACCGGGTCGACCAGCGGCGGGCGATGTGGGGCGTCGACCTGCTCCGGGGTGCCCTGATGGCGGCCTTCGCGGTGGCCGTCGCCCTGGGCCACGCCTCCATCGCCCTGCTGATCACGCTCGCCTTCGTGCTCACCACCTTCCAGACGCTCTTCGACAACGCGGCGACGGCCCTCCTGCCCTCCCTCGTGCCGGCCGGGGCGCTGGGGAGTGCCAACGCCCGGCTGATGACCGGACAGCAGATCGCCGGCACGTTCCTCGCCGCGCCCCTGGTGCCGGTGCTGCTGCTCGGCGGCGCCTCCCTGCCGTACGCGGCCGACGCGGCGACCTACGGCGTGGCGGC
Source organism: Streptomyces sp. NPDC087420 (assembly GCF_044744165.1). Classification (NCBI taxonomy): domain Bacteria; kingdom Bacillati; phylum Actinomycetota; class Actinomycetes; order Kitasatosporales; family Streptomycetaceae; genus Streptomyces; species Streptomyces sp. NPDC087420. The sequence goes on along the minus strand of NZ_JBIUXU010000004.1, from coordinate 34,944 downwards.
GCTGCTCATCGCCTCCCTGCGGGCCGAACCGGCGCCACGGCCCGCGCGCGAGGCCGGCTCCACCCTGCGTGGCGAGATGGCCGAAGGGCTGCGTGTCCTGTGGCAGGACCGGACCCTGCGCGGGCTGTGCGTGGCCACGACCCTCTGCAACATCGGGATGGGCGCCCTGATCGCCACCCTCGTCCTGCACGTCACGGGCTGGCTGGACGCGGGCGACGCCGGGTACGCGCTCGCGGTCGCCGGGTACGGGGCGGGGAGTGTGCTGGGCGGCCTGCTGGCCCGGCGGCTCGCGGAGCGGACGGGGCGGATACGGGCGGTCCTCCTCGCGGGCACCGTCCAGACCGGGGTGCTGGTCGCCCTGGGGACGGTCCGGGAGCTGTGGGTGGCCGTGGTGTGCCTCGCGGTCTTCGGCCTGGGCGGCATGGTGTGGAACGTCAACCAGACCACGCTCGTGCAGGAGCGGAGCCCGGCTCCCGCGCTGGGCCGGATCAGCGCCGCCTTCCGTACCCTCGCCGTCGCCGGGGCCCCGCTCGGCGCGCTGCTCGGCGGCGCGGCGGCGGCCGGATGGGGGCTCAACACACCCGCCCTGGTGGCCGCCGCGCTCTTCGTACCGGCCGTCGCGTCGCTGGCACGTCTGATCAATTAGGTTGGAGGGGCAGCAGGGGCAGCACGCAAGCACGAGCAGAAGTGGGCTGATGTCCGAATGAACGCAGAAAGCCGTAGCAGGCTCAATCGCACGCCCGAGTGGGCCGCACTGGGCAAGCACCGGGAGCAGTTGGGCCAGACCGGTCTGCGGGAGCTGTTCGCCGCGGCACCGGCGCGCGGCACCGACTACACCCTCCGGGTAGGCGATCTCCGCCTGGACTACTCGAAGCACTTGGTGACGGACGAGACGCTGGCGCTGCTGCGCGAGCTGGCCGCGGCCACCGGGGTGAGCGAGCTGCGGGACGCGATGTTCCGCGGCGAGAAGATCAACACCACCGAGGACCGCGCGGTCCTGCACACCGCGCTGCGCGCCCCCCGGGACGCCGTCGTCGAGGTCGACGGGGAGAACGTCGTACCGGCCGTGCACGCGGTCCTCGACAAGATGGCCGCCTTCTCCGACCGGATCAGGGGAGGCGAGTGGACCGGCCACACGGGCCGGCCCATCAAGAACGTCGTCAACATCGGCATCGGCGGCTCCGACCTGGGCCCCGCGATGGCGTACGAAGCCCTCAAGTCCTTCACGGACCGCGGCCTCACGGTCCGCTTCGTGTCGAACGTGGACGGCGCCGACCTGCACGAGGCCGTACGGGACCTGGACGCGGCCGAGACGCTCTTCATCGTCGCCTCCAAGACCTTCACCACCATCGAGACCATCACCAACGCCACGTCGGCCCGCGACTGGCTGCTGACCGAACTGAGGGCCGGCCAGGAGGCCGTGGCCAAGCACTTCGTGGCGCTCTCCACGAACAGCGAGAAGGTCGCCGACTTCGGCATCGACACGGCCAACATGTTCGAGTTCTGGGACTGGGTCGGCGGGCGGTACTCGTACGACTCCGCCATCGGCCTCTCCCTGATGATCGCCATCGGCCCCGGCCGCTTCCGCGAGATGCTCGACGGCTTCCACCTCGTGGACGAGCACTTCCGCACCGCACCGCCCGAGTCCAACGCGCCGCTCCTGCTGGGCCTGTTGGGAGTCTGGTACGGAGCGTTCTTCGACGCGCAGTCGCACGCCGTCCTGCCGTACAGCCACTACCTCTCCAAGTTCACCGCGTACCTCCAGCAGTTGGACATGGAGTCCAACGGCAAGTCCGTGGACCGCGACGGCACCCCCGTGGACTGGCAGACGGGCCCGGTGGTCTGGGGCACGCCCGGCACCAACGGCCAGCACGCGTACTACCAGTTGATCCACCAGGGCACGAAGATCATCCCGGCCGACTTCATCGGCTTCGCCCGGCCCGTCGGGGACCTGGCGCCGGGTCTGGTCGCCCAGCACGACCTGCTGATGGCGAACTTCTTCGCGCAGACGCAGGCGCTGGCGTTCGGCAAGACCCCCGAAGAGGTACGGGCCGAGGGGGTGCCCGAGGAGCTGGTGCCGCACAAGACCTTCCGCGGGAACCACCCCACGACCACGATCCTCGCGGACGAGCTGACCCCGTCCGTCCTGGGCCAGTTGATCGCCCTGTACGAGCACAAGGTCTTCGTCCAGGGCGCGGTCTGGAACATCGACTCGTTCGACCAGTGGGGCGTCGAGCTGGGCAAGGTCCTCGCCAAGAAGATCGAACCGGTCCTGACGGGTGACGAGGCCGGTGACCACCTCGACTCGTCGACGGCGGCGCTGGTCGCCACGTACCGCACCCTGCGCGGCCGCTGAGAGATGAGCGCACCCGGCACGGCGAACGAAGCGAACGAAGCGGATGACGCGGACCGCGCGGACGACGCCGGCTTCGCGGCGGACGCGGGCTCCGTGGACGAGGCGGACTCGGCGGACGCGGGCTCCGCAGACGACCCGGACGGGATAGGCCGGCCGCAGGTGGTACGACACCTGCGGCCGCCCCGCAACACGCTCGACCCCCGCGCCGTCGCCTGGTGGCGTACGCGCGTGCTGCTGTTCACCCTGGTCCCCGTCGTGCCGCTCGCCGCGCTGGGGGCGCTCATCGCCCCCGCGCGGACCTGGCTGCTCACCCCGGCCGCCGCCCTCGCGGTGCTCGGGCTGCTCTGCGCGGTGTTCCTGCCCGTGTGGTGGTTCCGGGTGCACCGCTGGGAGGTGACCGACGAGGCGGTCTACGTACGCACGGGCTTCTTCCGGCAGGAGTGGCGGATCGCGCCCATGTCCCGGATCCAGACCGTGGACACCGTGCGCGGTCCGCTGGAGCAGTTGTTCCGGCTCTCCACCGTGATCATCACCACCGCGTCCGCCAAGGGCGCGGTGTCCGTCGAAGGGCTCGACCACCGGCTCGCCGCCGACCTGGCGGAACGGCTCACGCACCTCACCCAGGCCACCCCTGGCGACGCCACATGAGCGGTGCGGGGGATCCGGGGGAGGGCTCGGTGGAGGTTCCGGCGGCGGGGGAGTGGCGGCGCCTGGACGCGCGCACCCTGCTCGTCACTGCCCTCGTGCTGATCGGGATCGCCCTGGGCGCCGGCCTGCCCACCGCCGTCGGCATGACCGGAGGCATGCCCCTGCGCGAGGCGCTGGCCTGGGTGCTGGCCGGTACGGTCCTGCTGACCGTCTGCGGCACCGGCGGCGAGTACGTGCGCTGGCGCCGCACCCGCTACCGCATCGGCCCCGAGCGGGCCGAACTCCACACGGGCCTGTTCCTGGTCAAGCGCCGGTCCCTGGCCCGCGAACGCATACGCAGCGTCGACCTCACCGCCAGCCTCCTGCTGCGGTCCTTCGGCCTGGTCAAGGTCAGGATCGGCACCGGCGAGCACACCGGGAACGAATCCACCCTGGAGCTCGACGCGGTCCGCAGGGCCGAGGGGGAGCGGCTCCGCAGGGAACTGCTCGACCGGCCCCCGGGGGAGCCAGGACCGCACCGCGAGGGCATGCTGGCCGTCCTCGACCCCGCCTGGATCGGATACGCCCCGGTCTCCTTCCTCGCGCCCCTGCTCGGCGGCACGGCGGCCGGCGGCCTCCTCCAGGTCAGCGACTGGTTCGGCGCGCAGGCCGAGGTGATCGACTGGGTGGCGGACCGGCTGCGGGACACCCCGCTGCTCTGGTCGGTCGCCGCGCTCGTCGCGGCGGCGGGGCTGGCCGGGATCGTGGGCACCCTCGGCCTGTGGGTCGAGATGTGGTGGAACTACCGGCTGGAGAGGGAGCCCGGCGGCACCCTGCGCGTGCGCAGAGGGCTGCTCACCTCCCGGTCCGTCTCCATCGAGGAACGGCGGCTGCGCGGGGTCGAGCTGGTCGAACCGATCGGCGTACGGCTCGTCGGCGCGGCCCGGCTGGACGCCGTCGCCACCGGCCTCGTCCACGACGACGAGGACAAACACGCCGACCACAAGACGCTCCTGCCCGCCGCGCCGACCTCCTTCGTACACGCACTGGCGGCGCGGGTCCTCCGGGAGCCCGTGTCCCCGACCCGCACGGCCCGGCTGATCCCCCACCCGAGGGCGGCCCGCTCCCGCAGACTGCGCCGCGCCCTGGCAGCCGTCCTGCTGCCGGCCGCACTCCTCACGGTCCTCGGCCTCCTCCTGACCAAGGCACTCCTGTACGCGGCGGCGGCCACGGCGATCCTGCTCCCTCTCGCCGTCGTGCTGGCCCTGGACGCGGCCCGCAACCTGGGCCACGCCACCACCGGCGCCTACCTGGTGGCCCGCTCGGGAACACTCCGCCGCACGACGGTCGCCCTCCAGCGGGGCGGCGTGATCGGCTGGACGATCAGCCAGTCGTACTTCCAGCGCAGGGCCGGCCTGATCACCCTGACGGCGACAACGGCCGCCGGAGAAGGCGCGTACTCCATCAAGGACGCGGCGCAGTCCGAGGCCCTGACCTTCGCGGCCCACGCCGTTCCCGGCCTGCTGAAACCGTTCCTGGAGCCCGAGTGACGCACGGCCGCGTGGTTCACCCCGGCACGTGGCCGACCGCGAGGAGGTGTGAACTGGCCGCCAGCAGTTCGGGATACGGCTCCGCCAGCCGCGCGGCCGTCAGCGCCGACTGGAAGAGCGCCTCGCTCGGTGGGGCGCCGGAGCTCTGCTCCACCGCTTTGAGCAGCGACCACGCGGGCCCTTCGATGCCGAAGACTTCAACCTGTTGGAGCCCGGTTTGCCTCAACTCGGTGGCCAGTTCCTCGGCGCGGTGGAAGTACGCGACGGTGAAGCCGCGGCGGCCGTCGTGGACCGAAGACGCGAGAATCCTGGAAATCGACTCCCGCACGGGTTCGGCGTGCAGATGGGCCAGGGCGGTGTGCTCGAAGACCGAGGCGTAACGGTTGATGGCCGCCGCCGCGACCAGCCCTCCCGGGCGGGCCACCCGTGCGGCCTCTCCCAGTGCCCGCAACCGGTCCTCGCGGTCCGTCAGATGGTAGAGAGGGCCCATCAGTTGTACGACGTCGTAGGAGGCGTCTTCCGCCACGAGGTTCCGAGCGTCTCCGAGCGTCGCGTGGCACACCTCGCCGGCTTGCCGGACGTGGCGGGCGATGGGATCGACAAGGTCCACCTGGTATCCGTCCTCCACCAGCCAGCGGGCGTGCACCCCGGTCCCGCCTCCCACATCGAGGACGCGAGCAGGCGCCGGTGGCAGGAAGCGTCGCAGCAGTTCCCGGGTCCGGAGCAGTTCCAGCCGTCCGTCGGCGGAGGAGGACAGGCGAGTCCCCTCATCTACCACCTGCGAATAGAACGCTGTGACTTCGGGCGAGAGCTCGGGAAGAACCATCGGAGCAGTATCCTTCGCACCGGTGGACCAGTCCACTCCGACAACCTCATCGAGGAGCCATGGCACTGCTGAAGTACGAGGAGATCGCGGACTCTTTGCGCTCCCGCATCACGTCCGGCGAGTTCCCGCCCGGAGCGATGCTTCCGTCGGGCCGCGATCTCGCCGAACAGTGGCAGGTGTCACGGGCGACCGTGGTCAAAGCCATGGACGTCCTCCGGAACGACGGGGTCGCCGAGGCGAAGCAGGGTTCCGGGTTCATCGTGACCAGAACCGCGATCGGTCGCCCCGCCGGCAACCGAAGGTCCGGATCGGCCCGGGTGACGGGAGGAATGCCCTTCGAGCGGATCGGGGATCCCGAGCGCGTCGCCCCGCCGGCGCGCGTGGCGGTGGCACTCAACCTGCCGGCAGGGGCGGAAGCCCTGCGGCGCGCCCGGCTGATGAGGCAGCCGGACGGTACCCCCGTCAGTTATGTGGAGGCGTGGTTCCCGCCGGACGTGGCGGATCGGTCGCCCCGTTTGGAACACCGCGCGCCGATCGCGGAGGGGACCACGAGGTACGTGGGACGGCAGACCGGTCGTCTCCCCACCGAAGGGACGGACGTGACCACCGTGCGCCTCGCCACGGAGTACGAGTCGCACCACCTCGAACTGAGAGTTCCCACCGCCGTGGCTGTGGTGCTCCACCTCGCCTACGACCAGAACGGGATCCCCCTGATCTGCGAGGAAGGTGTCACGCCGGGGTCCTTCTGGGAGCGGACAGAGACCTACCCGATGTAGTTCACCGACTGCGAGGTCCGTTCGCCGCCGCCCCTTGATGGTCAGGGATGTCTCTCGGGCGCTTGACTGGACCGGTCCACCGGTCCAGACTCTCCTCTGTGGCATTCGGGTGCCGACCGGCAGGTCCGGGACATCCCACGAAGGAGCAAGTGCGATGAACGTGCGCGTGGACGGCAAAACCTCCGCCCGCGAAACGGGTACGGCTCTCCTTGGAGCACGTCGTTCAGCCCAACAGCGGGGCGGCTCGGTGCCGTACATCGCGCGGTGGAGCGGTGAACGCGACAGCTCCATGCCGGTCGTGTTCCGCCGGGACCGGCGAGGCATCGCGTACGCGGACGAGCGGTTCTACGACCGCGACGGGTACGGCGTTCTGTGGAGCCGGACGCCCTCCCAGCCAGGCCGAGGCACACCCGAGTACGGCAAGGTGCACAGCCTGCGGCAACGCCTCTGCATGACCGACCTGCGCTGCCAGGTCTGCGGCGGACCCGCGGACCGCAATCCGAACGGGGTTCTCTGGCTGATCGACGCCGGGCCCCAGGACCTGCCGCATGGACCTGAGCACACGGCCCACCCGCCGGTCTGTCGACACTGCGCTTGTCGCTCCCTGCGGGCTTGCCCTCATCTGCGCGTGGAGCACGTCGCCTTGCGCGTGCGTACCTTCACTCCGTATGGCGTCAGCGGCGCCCTCTTCCACGCCACCAGCAGCGGCCCCCGCCCGTACGACGCCGGTACCGTGCCTCTGGCGGATCCACGGCTCCCGTGGCTCCGCGCGGGCCAACTCCTCATGTCGTTGGACGACTTCACCGTCATCGACCTCACCGACCTGGCCGCCTGACACCGTCCGCCCAGGCGACCCGCTGGCGTGTCGTGTTCGGGGGGCGCGATCATGAGCGTATGACAGCAACCAGTCGCCGTACGGTACTTGCCGCTCTCGCCACCGCCGCCGTGAGCGGGTCCGTGACGGTCGGGCAGGCGCGGGGCGCCGTGGCGGCGGGGGACCTCTATGCCTCCTCCACCGACCTCTACACCCGGCTCGCGGGGCGGGAAGGGACCGACTTCGCACGTCGTCACCGGCGCCACGAGCGCGTCGACAGCAGCCTCGCGTCGGGGGTTCCGTACCTCCGCACCGCCGTGATGGCGCCGCACGGCGGCGGGATCGAGGCCGGGACCTCGGAGCTGTGCCTCGCGGTCGCCGGGTACCACCCCGCCACCCTCGCCCCGGCGCCGGGCGGGGGCGCGCTCCACGACTACTGGATGTTCGAGGGGCTGCTCAACTCCGGCAACGGGGACATGCACATCACCTCGTCCCACATCGACGACCGCGTCGCCCTCTCCCTGGCGGCCGGCAGCCTCAACGTGGTGACCCTGCACGGCTGCACGCCCGAACAGGCCGGCGCGCCCGTGTCCCGGCCCGAGGCCGTGGTCGTGGGCGGGCTCAACGCCACGTTCAAGCAGTACCTGCACGACGCGCTGCGGGCGGCCGGGTTCCAGACGATCGACGGGTCGGCCGTACCGGATCTCGCCGGGGTGGACCCGGAGAACCTGTGCAACCGCACCCTGCTGGGCAAGGGCGGACAGCTGGAACTCACCACCGACCTGCGGAGGAGCATGTTCGGCACCTTTACCCGGGCCGGGCGGCCGGGCTCCACCAACGAGATCTTCGACGCCTTCACCGCCGCCGTCCGCACCGCCGTCACGCGCCTGGAGGCGGGCGCGGACCAGGTCATCCTCTGAGGGGGGAGAGAGTGTGGAAGGCCCGGTTCGCCGGGGAGGCGGACCGGGCCTTCACGTAAAGGTGGTGACGGGACGTCAGGCCAGTGACGGGGGATACAGGTCACGCGGCAGCTTCGACGCCGCGTCCGCGTCCAGGAGCCAGAGGGTGCGGCTCCTGCCGTACGCGCCCGCCGCCGGGGCCTGGATCTCGCCCGCGCCCGACAGGGCGATCTCCGCCGCCTCCGCCTTGTCCCCGCCCGCCGCCAGCAACCACACCTCGTGCGCCGCGCGGATCGCGGGCAGGGTGAGGGAGATACGCAGCGGCGGGGGCTTGGGAGCGCCGTGCACGGCGACGACCGTGCGCTCGGTCTCCCGTACCCCGGGCAGCTCGGGGAAGAGCGACGCCACGTGCGTGTCGGGTCCCACCCCCAGCATCAGGACGTCGAAGGACGGCACCCGGGCGTGGTCCTCCGGCCGGGAGGCCGCGGCCAGTTCGGTCGCGTACGCGGCGGCGGCCGCCTCCACGTCGTTGCCGTACGGGCCGTCCGACGCCGGCATCGCGTGCACCCGGGCGGGGTCCAGCGGAACCGAGTCGAGCAGCGCCTCACGGGCCTGGGTGATGTTGCGCTCCGGGTCGCCCTCCGGCAGGAAGCGCTCGTCGCCCCACCACAGGTCAAGCCGCGACCAGTCGACCGCGTCCCGCGCGGGCGCCGCCGACAGGGCGGCCAGCAGGCCGTTGCCGTTGCGCCCGCCCGTGAGCACCACCGAGGCGTAGCCGCGGGAGGCCTGGGCGTCCACGATCTTCGTGATCAGCCGGGCCGCCGTGGCCTGCGCCATCAGCTCCTTGTCACGGTGGACGACCAGTTGCGGAGTGGTCACTTCGAGGCCGCCTTCTTCGCCGGGGCCTTCTTCGCCCCGGACGCCGGTGCCGTCGGTGTCGCTTCGGGGGTGGGGTCCGCCTGCCCCGACGCGTCCCCGAGCTTCTCCACGCCGTACCGCAGGGCCGACGCGTAGATCTCGTCCGGGTCGAGCCGGCGCAGCTCTTCCGCGATCAGCTCCGAGGTGTCACGCCGGTTGAGCGCCACCGCCCGGTCCGGCTGACCGTCGATGGACAGCGTCGCGAGGGTGCCGTCCAGGCGCTTGAGCGTGATCGGCCCGCAGTCGGTCTCCATCCTCACGGACGTCAGGCCGGGACCGGCCGAGACCGAGCGCTTGACCGGTACGTGCAGCCGGTCGGCGAGCCACATGCCGAGCAGCTCGCCGCTCGCGTTCAGCTCCTCGCCCTCCACCTCGACCTCGGTGACGGCGCACTCGACCTGGTCCAGGGCCGCCGCGAGCATCGAGCGCCACGGGGTGATCCTGGCCCACGCGAGATCCGTGTCGCCGGGGGTGTAGACGGCGGCGCGGGACTTGAGCTCCTCGATCGGGTGCTCCGCGGCGTACGTGTCCGTCACCCGGCGCTGGGCCAGCGTGCCCAGCGGGTCCTTCGCCGGGTTGAGGGGCGCGTTGACCGCCCACCACACGACGACGGGCGCGTCCGGCAGCAGCAGGGGCAGGACCACCGACTGGGCGTGGTCGATGACCTCGCCGTACAGCCGTAGGACGACCGTCTCGCCGGTGCCGGCGTCCACGCCCACCCGCACCTCGGCGTCCAGGCGCGCCTTCGCGCGGTCGCGCGCCGAGCGGGAGACCCGCTTGATGATGACGAGCTTGCGCGAGGGGTGCTCACGGGACGCGTCGTTGGCGGCCTTGAGCGCGTCGTACGCGTTCTCCTCGTCGGTGACGAGGACCAGCGTCAGGACCATGCCGACGGCGGGGGTGCCGATCGCCCTGCGCCCCTGCACCAGCGCCTTGTTGATCTTGCTGGACGTGGTGTCCGTAAGGTCGATCTTCATGGCCGACGCCAGCTCCGTCCGTGTCGTGCGAGCATTTCGTCCGCCTCGACCGGACCCCAGGTCCCGGACTCGTACTGCGCGGGCTTTCCGTGCGCGTCCCAGTACTGCTCGATCGGGTCGAGGATCTTCCAGGACAGCTCGACCTCCTCCGTGCGCGGGAAGAGGTTCGAGTCGCCGAGCAGCACATCGAGGATGAGACGCTCGTACGCCTCGGGGCTGGACTCCGTGAAGGACTCGCCGTACGCGAAGTCCATCGAGACGTCCCGCACCTCCATCGCGGTGCCCGGCACCTTCGAGCCGAAGCGCATGGTCACGCCCTCGTCCGGCTGGACGCGGATGACCAGGGCGTTCTGCCCCAGCTCTTCCGTGGCCGTGTGGTCGAAGGGGGAGTGCGGGGCCCGCTGGAACACCACCGCGATCTCGGTGACCCGGCGGCCGAGGCGCTTGCCGGTACGGAGGTAGAAGGGGACGCCCGCCCAGCGGCGGTTATCGATCTCCACCTTCACCGCGGCGTACGTGTCGGTCTTTGACGCGGGGTCGATGCCGTCTTCCTGGAGATAGCCGACGGCCTTCTCGCCGCCCTGCCACCCGGACGCGTACTGCCCGCGTACCGTGTCCGCGCCGAGGTCCGCCGGCAGCCGTACGGCGCCCAGGACCTTGGTCTTCTCCGCGGCCAGCGCGTCCGCGTCGAAGGAGGCGGGCTCCTCCATCGCGGTCAGCGCGAGCAGCTGGAGCAGGTGGTTCTGGATGACGTCCCGGGCCGCGCCGATGCCGTCGTAGTACCCGGCACGGCCGCCGATCCCGATGTCCTCGGCCATCGTGATCTGGACGTGGTCGACGTACGACCGGTTCCAGATCGGCTCGAAGAGGGTGTTGGCGAAGCGGAGCGCCAGGATGTTCTGGACGGTCTCCTTGCCGAGGTAGTGGTCGATCCGGAAGACCTCGTTGGACGGGAAGACCTCGTGCACGACCTTGTTGAGGGCCTGCGCGGACTTGAGGTCGTGTCCGAACGGCTTCTCGATGACCGCGCGGCGCCAGGAGCCCTTCTTCTGGTCGGCCAGCCCGTGCTTCTTGAGCTGCTGGACGACCTGCGGGAAGAACTTCGGCGGTACGGAGAGGTAGAAGGCGAAGTTGCCGCCCGTCCCCTGCTTCTTGTCGAGGTCGTCGATCGTCGCCTTGAGGTTCTCGAACGCCTCGTCGTCGTCGAAGTTGCCCTGGACGAAGCGCATCCCCTGGACGAGCTGCTGCCAGACCTCCTCGCGGAACGGCGTGCGCGCGTGCTCCTTGACGGCGTCGTGGACCTCTTGTGCGAAGTCCTCGTCCTGCCATTCGCGGCGGGCGAAACCGACGAGCGAGAAGCCCGGCGGCAGCAGGCCGCGGTTGGCGAGGTCATAGATGGCGGGCATCAGCTTTTTGCGGGACAAATCGCCCGTGACGCCAAAGATGACCAGGCCCGACGGCCCCGCGATGAGCGGGAGCCGTCGGTCCGCGGCGTCACGGAGCGGATTCGCTCCGTGGGTTGCGGTCAAGGGATCAGCCCTCCGAAGGGGCGAGGCGCTTGAGCTCCGCCTCGGTCGACTTGAGCAGGTCAATCCAGGCGCTCTCGAACTTCTCGACGCCCTCGTCCTCCAGCAGCTGGACGACCTCGTCGTACGAGATCCCCAGCTTCTCGACGGCCTCGAGGTCCGCGCGTGCCTGGTCGTACGTGCCGCGCACCGTGTCGCCGGTGATCTGCCCGCTGTCCGCGGTGGCGTCCAGCGTGGCCTCCGGCATGGTGTTCACCGTGTTCGGCGCGACCAGCTCGTCGACGTACAGGGTCGCCTTGTACGCCGGGTCCTTGACGCCCGTCGAGGCCCACAGCGGACGCTGCTTGTTGGCCTGCGCGCGGTCCAGGGCCGCCCAGCGGTCGGAGGAGAAGACCTCCTCGTACGCCTCGTAGGCCAGCCGGGCGTTGGCGAGGGCGGCCTTGCCGCGGGCCGCCTTCGCCTCGTCCGTGCCCAGCGCGTCGAGCCGCTTGTCGATCTCGGTGTCCACCCGGGACACGAAGAAGGACGCCACCGAGTGGATCTTCGAGAGGTCCAGGCCCGCGGCCTTCGCCTTCTCCAGACCCGACAGGTAGGCGTCCATGACCTTGCGGTAGCGCTCCAGCGAGAAGATCAGCGTGACGTTGACGCTGATGCCCCGGCCGATGGTCTCGGTGATCGCCGGCAGGCCGGCCTCGGTCGCCGGGATCTTGATGAGCGTGTTCGGCCGGTCCACCAGCCACGCCAGCTGCTTGGCCTCGGCGGTGGTCGCCGTCGTGTCGTGGGCCAGACGCGGGTCCACCTCGATGGAGACCCGGCCGTCCTGGCCCTGCGTCCGGTCGAAGACCGGGCGCAGGATGTCGGCGGCGTCGCGGACGTCCGCCGTCGTGATCATGCGGATGGCCTCTTCGACCGTGACCTTGCGGGCGGCCAGCTCGGTCAGCTGGGTGTCGTACCCGTCGCCCTCCGAGATCGCCTTCTGGAAGATCGACGGGTTGGTGGTGACACCCACCACGTGCTGCTGGTCGATGAGTTCGGCGAGGTTGCCGGACGTGATGCGCTTGCGCGACAGGTCGTCGAGCCAGATCGCGACGCCTTCGTCGGAGAGGCGCTTGAGTGCGTCTGTCATGAGAAATACATCTCCTACGGTTCGTATATCGGCGTCAGCGCGCGGAGGCTTCCAGTGATTCCCGGGCGGCGGTGGCGACCGCCTCGGCGGTGAAGCCGAACTCGCGGAACAGCACCTTCGCGTCCGCGGATGCCCCGAAATGCTCCAGCGACACAATGCGCCCCGCGTCGCCCACAAAACGGTGCCAGGTGAGCCCGATCCCGGCCTCGACCGCCACGCGCGCCTTCACGGACGGCGGCAGCACGGAGTCCCGGTACGCCTGGTCCTGCTCCTCGAACCACTCCACCGACGGCATCGACACGACCCGCGTGGGGATGCCGTCCGCCTGGAGCCGCTCACGGGCCTCGACGGCCAGCTGCAGCTCGGAGCCCGTACCGATCAGCACGACCTGCGCGGGGCCGCCCTCGGCCTCGAAGCGGACGTAACCGCCCTTGGCCGTATCGGCGTTGGCCTCGTACGTCGGCACACCCTGGCGTGTCAGCGCCAGACCGTGCGGCGCGCGCCGCGGGTGCCGCTTGAGGATCTCCGCCCACGCGATCGCCGTCTCGTTGGCGTCGGCGGGACGGACGATGTTGAGACCCGGGATGGCCCGCAGTACGGACAGGTGCTCGACCGGCTGGTGCGTCGGGCCGTCCTCGCCCAGGCCGATGGAGTCGTGCGTCCATACATAGGTGACGGGCACCCGCATCAGCGCGGCGAGCCGGACGGCCGGCCGCATGTAGTCGGAGAACACCAGGAAGGTGCCGCCGTAGATACGGGTGTTGCCGTGCAGCGCGATGCCGTTCATCGTCGCGCCCATGGAGTGCTCGCGGATGCCGTAGTGCACCGTGCGGCCGTACGGGTCCGCCTCCGGCAGGGGGTTGCCCTCCGGGAGGAACGACGACGTCTTGTCGATGGTGGTGTTGTTCGAGCCCGCGAGGTCGGCGGAGCCGCCCCACAGTTCGGGGATGACCTCACCGAGCGCCTGGAGCACCTTGCCGGACGCGGCGCGCGTGGCAAGGGACTTGCCGGTCTCGAAGACCGGCAGCTCTTCCTCCCAGCCGGTGGGCAGCTCGCCCGCGCGGACCCGGTCGAACGTCGCGGCGCGCTCGGGATTGGCCGTACGCCACGCGGCGAACAGCTTCTCCCACTCGCCGCGCGTCTCGCGGCCGCGGTCGAGGGCCTCGCGGGTGTGCGCGAGCACCTCGTCGTCGACGGCGAAGGACTTCTCCGGGTCGAAGCCGAGCACGCGCTTCGTGGCCGCGACCTCGTCGCCGCCCAGCGCCGAGCCGTGCGCCGCCTCGGTGTTCTGCGCGTTCGGGGCGGGCCAGGCGATGATCGAACGGGCCGCGATGAACGACGGGCGCTCGGTCTCGGCCTGCGCCGCCCTCAGCGCCTCGTACAGGCCCTGCGGGTCCAGGTCGCCGCCCGGCAGCTGGTCGACGCGCTGCACGTGCCAGCCGTACGCCTCGTACCGCTTGAGGGTGTCCTCGGAGACGGCAGTCTCCGTGTCGCCCTCGATGGAGATGTGGTTGTCGTCCCACAGCACGACGAGATTGCCCAGCTTCTGGTGGCCGGCCAGCGAGGACGCCTCCGCGGAGACACCCTCCTGGAGGCAGCCGTCGCCGACGATCACCCAGATGGTGTGGTCGAACGGGGAGGTGCCGGCCGCCGCCTCCGGGTCGTACAGTCCGCGCTCGTAGCGGGCGGCCATCGCCATGCCCACCGCGTTCGCCACGCCCTGTCCGAGCGGGCCCGTCGTGGTCTCGACACCGACGGTGTGGCCGTACTCCGGGTGGCCGGGGGTCCTCGAACCCCAGGTCCGGAAGGCCTCCAGGTCGGCCAGGTCCAGGCCGTACCCGGCGAGGAAGAGCTGGATGTAGAGGGTCAGGGAGGTGTGCCCCGGCGAGAGGACGAACCGGTCACGACCGGTCCACTGGGCGTCGGCCGGGTCGTGCCGCATGAGTTTCTGGAACAACAGATAGGCAGCGGGCGCCAGGCTCATGGCCGTACCGGGATGGCCGTTGCCGACCTTCTGTACGGAATCCATGGCCAGGACGCGGACGGTGTCGACAGCCCGACGGTCCAGATCGGTCCACTCGAGGTCTGTGGTGGTCGGCTTGGTGCTCACCCTGAGTCAGGGCTCCTCTCCACATGTCGAATCCCGGTGCTCTGAGGGCGCACCGGTTCGCTGTCGAGCCTACCCTCGCGGCAACACCCATCTTTTCGAGTGCCTTTCCAGGGTGCGGCGCGTGCGGACACTTCGCCTCCCGGCACGGCGAAAGGGGGCGGAGGAGGGCCTCCAACACGACCCCACCCCCGCGAAGAACGGCATCTGGGCAACGTCTAGAGTGACGTGGTACGCGCAAGCCTTTACCGGGTCTTCACGCCCGGAGCTTGCTGGGTTTCTCTGTCAGGGGTGTACGTGACAGCCGTCGAGTCCCGACCCGCAGGGGTCGTCCAGACTCCGATCCCGGGGGGCCGCCGGCCGCTCAGAGCCCGCGTCCTGGCGTTTGTGGCGCTGACCAAGCCGAGGATCATCGAGCTGCTCCTCATCACCACGGTCCCGGTGATGTTCCTGGCCACGCAGGGGGTGCCGAATCTCTGGCTCGTGGTCACCACGTGTGTCGGCGGTTATCTCTCCGCGGGCGGCGCCAACGCGCTGAACATGTACATCGACCGTGACATCGACGCGCTGATGGACCGTACGTCGCAGCGTCCCCTGGTCACCGGCATGGTCTCGCCGCGCGAGTGCCTGGCCTTCGGCTTCACGCTCGCCGTGGTCTCGACGCTGTGGTTCGGGCTGCTGGTCAACTGGCTGTCGGCGGCGCTCTCGCTGGGCGCGCTGCTCTTCTACGTCGTCGTCTACACGATGATCCTCAAGCGCCGTACCTCGCAGAACATCGTCTGGGGCGGCATCGCGGGCTGCATGCCGGTGCTGATCGGCTGGTCGGCGGTGACCGACTCGGTCTCCTGGGCCGCGGTCATCCTCTTCCTCGTCATCTTCTTCTGGACGCCTCCGCACTACTGGCCGCTGTCCATGAAGGTGAAGGACGACTACGCGCGGGTGGGCGTCCCGATGCTCCCGGTCGTCGCGTCCAACCGGGTGGTGGCCCGCCAGATCGTCGCCTACAGCTGGGTGATGGTCGCCGTCTCGCTGCTGCTGACGCCCCTCGGTTACACCGGCTGGTTCTACACGTCGGTGGCGCTGGTGGCCGGCGGGTACTGGCTCTGGGAGGCCCACGGCCTCCAGACGCGGGCGAAGTCCGGGGTGACGGGCGCGAAGCTCAAGGAGATGCGACTGTTCCACTGGTCCATCACCTATGTCTCCCTGCTCTTCGTGGCCGTGGCGGTCGATCCGTTCCTGCGGTAGCGCGGTCCTGCTTCCCGCGATACTCCGGGCTTCCCGCGATGCTCAGGCTTCCCGCGATACTCCGGGCCTGCGGTAGCCCGATTCGTTACCCATCGGTAGCATCGAGGCCATGGCAGAGACAGACGACGGCACGGCACACACCGGAGCAGACACCGGACAGGTCGACGCCCGCGACGAGCGGCGCGCCGCACGCCTGGCCAAGCACATCGGCGCGTTCGCCAGGAAACACGGTGGCGCCGAGGGACAGCTCGCGTACCTCGGACAGGCAGGCACCCGCATCGTGCTCGTCGGCGAGGACGGCGGCTGGGGCGACCTCGTCGCCCCCTCGCACGGCGTCGCGCTGAGCGCGGCGGAGAAGGCCGGTCTCACCCTGCACGAATCCTTCGACGGCGAGTTCGCCGCGAAGGTGCGCACCGGGCGGTACGAGTGGTCCCGCATGGCGGGCATCCAGGTCGGCGGGCGCGCGAACCCCGGCGGAGACGCCAACAGCGGCGGAGACCCCGGCGGAGACGCGAACAGCTGAGCCGGTCCCGGGGCCGCGACCGGATCGCCCCTCACCCGTTAGGACGGGTAGGAGTACGGTCCACGACGGGAACCCCGATGATCGAAACAGTGTCCCTCGTGGACCAGTACTGCCACGGCGTGCTCCGCACGGAGCTGGGCCTCGGCACCTTCGAGGCCCAGCTCGGCGGCCGGGTGGGCCCCGCCGCGCCGGGCACCACCTTCTTCGACACCCAGGCCGGCTTCGCCGTACGGCGCTGGTGCCCGCCGCTCCTCGACCTCGAACCGCACTGCCCGCCCGCGCACTACCTCGCGCGCCGCCGGGAGCTGGGCGTCCTGGAATCCGGCAGACGGCTGCTGCGCTCCACCGGCGTCACCACCTACCTGGTGGACACCGGACTGCCCGGCGAACTGACGGGACCGGGGGAGATCGCCGCCGCCGGGGCCGCCGACGCCCGGGAGATCGTCCGGCTGGAACCCCTCGCCGAGCGGGTCGCGGACACCTCCTGCGGGGTCGCCGACCTCCTGGCCCGGCTCGCCCAGTCCGTCCACGACGCCGCCGCCACGGCGGTCGCCTTCACCTCGGTGGCGGGGGTGCGGCACGGGCTCGCCCTGGCCCCCGAGCCGCCCGGGCACGCCGAGGTACGGGCGGCGGCGGGGAGCTGGCTCGCGGTGCGGGGCCCCGGCGGGCCGCTGGACGACCCGGTGCTGCTGCGGCACCTGCTCTGGCTCGCCCTCGGCTCCGGACTGCCGCTGCAACTGCACACCGGCGCGCGCGACGCCCGCGCCCCGGCGGGCGGCGCCGACCCGGCGCTGGTCACCGCCTTCGCGAGCGCCACGGCCGGGCTCGGCACCGATCTGGTGCTCCTGGGCGCCTACCCGTACCACCGGCACGCGGCGCAGCTGACCAGCGTCTTCCCGCATGTGTACGCCGACCTCGGGCCCGCCCTCGCGCACACGGGCGCGCGGGCCGCGGCCGTACTGGCGGAGATCCTGGAACTGGCGCCGTTCGGGAAGCTGTTGTTCTCCAGCGGGGCGCGGGCCCTGCCCGAACTGCACGTCGTGGGTGCCCGGGTGTTCCGGGAGGCGCTGGTCCGCGTGCTGGGCGGCTGGGTCGCCGACGGGGCGTGGTCGCTCGCCGACGCGCAGCGGGTCGCCGGGATGATCGCGGCGGGCAACGCCCGCCGGCTCTACGGTCTGTCAGACGGCCGCGGACAGCCGTGAGCCGGGCTGCGCGGGGATCTCCGCGGCGGTCACCGGACGCTCGCGCAGGCTCATCGCGACCCGTACGACCCCGACCCACACCAGGCACGACCCGAGCATGTGGAAGCCGACCAGCACGGCGGGCACGTCCGTGAAGTACTGCACATAGCCGATCCCGCCCTGCGCGAGCAGCACCAGCAGCAGGTTGCGGGCGATCGCCCGGGTGTCCGGCGGGGCGTCCACCACGCGCAGCACCAGCCACAGGGCGACGGAGAGCGCGCAGACCACCCAGGCGGCGGCGGTGTGGACATGGGCGGTGGTCGTCCAGTCGAACGGCATCCGCGGTACGTCGCTGCTGTCGCCCGCGTGCGGCCCGGAGCCGGTCACGACCGTGCCCGCCACGACCAGGACGACCGTGGAGGCGGTCAGCGCCCAGGACAGCTTCCGTACGGGACCCGGCACGCGCGGGCGGGGGGTGCCGTCGCCCTCGCGGGTACGCAGCCAGGTCACCGTGGTGACGGTGAGGAGCGTCATGGCGAGCAGCAGATGCCCCGCCACCGTCCAGGGGTTGAGGCCCGCGAGCACCGTGACCCCGCCGAGCACGGCGTTGCCCATCACGATCCAGAACTGCGACCAGGCGAGCCGGGTGAGCCCGCGCCGCCGGGGCTTCGCGGAGCGCACCGCGATGATCGCCCAGCCGACGGCCGCGCACAGCACGTACGTCAGCATGCGGTTGCTGAACTCGATGGCGCCGTGGATCCCCTGCTCGGGGGTGGCGACCAGGCTGTTGTCGGTGCACTTGGGCCAGGTGTCGCAGCCGAGCCCGGAACCGGTCAGCCGTACCGCGCCTCCGGTGACGACGATCACCACGCTCATCAACACGGCGCCGAGGGCGGCGCGCTGGAGCGTACGGGGCGAAGGCGTCCAGCGCCGGGCGATGTAGGCGAGGGGGGTCAACACGCGAACCATCGTAGGCGGGAGCTTGTGCGGGTTTTCACGAGGGGTACGTAAGCCGCGTCTTGGGGCCGGCGCCGCGGGGGGTGTCCTCAAGCGCCGGACGGGCTGGGGTGTGCCGGGGCGGAACGCTCACTCCCAGCGGAAGAACGTGCCCGCCGCCCCCAGCCCCACGGCCGCCCACGCCGCCAGGATCCCGAGGTCCCCCCACGGGGTCGCGGCGCCGTGCTGGAGCACGTCCCGCAGGCCGTCCGAGAGCGCCGAGATCGGCAGGAGCCCGAGCACGCTCTGCGCCCCCTCCGGGAACCTGTCCAGCGGCACGATCACCCCGCCGCCCACCAGCAGCAGCAGGAAGACCAGGTTCGCCGCGGCCAGCGTCGCCTCCGCCCGGAGCGTGCCCGCCATCAGCAGGCCGAGGCCCGAGAAGGCCGCCGTGCCCAGCACGAGCAGCAGCAGGACCACCAGCGGGTTGCCGTGCGGCGACCACCCCAGGGCGAAGGCGATCACGGTCAGCAGGACGACCTGGAGCACCTCGGTGACCAGGACGGAGAGCGTCTTGGCGGTCATCAGGGCCCAGCGCGGCAGCGGTGACGCGGCGAGGCGCTTGAGCACTCCGTACCGCCGCTCGAAGCCCGTGGCGATGGCCTGGCCGGTGAACGCCGTGGACATCACGGCCAGCGCCAGGACGCCGGGCGCCAGGAAGTCCACCGCCTCGCCCGCGCCCGTGTCCACGACGTCGACCGTCGAGAACAGCACCAGCAGGAGCGAGGGGATGATCACGGTGAGCAGCAGCTGTTCGCCGTTGCGCAGCAGCAGCTTCGTCTCGAACGCCGTCTGCGCGGCGATCATGCGCGCCAGCGGGGCCGCGCCGGGCGCCGGGGCGTAGGTGGAGCCGCCGCCCGCGCGCAGGCCGGTCCCCGGGCTCGTACCGGTGCTCATCGACGCAGCTCCTTGCCGGTCAGTTCGAGGAAGACGTCCTCCAGCGTGTGCCGCTCCACGGCGATCCCCGACGCCATCACGCCGTGCTGCGCGCACCAGGAGGTGACCGTGGCGAGCAGCTGCGGGTCGATCGTGCCGCCGATGCGGTACGCGCCCGGCGTCAGCTCGGCGGCCGCCGAGCCGTCGGGCAGCGCCTTGAGCAGCGAGCCGAGGTCCAGCCCCGGGCGGCCGGTGAAGCGCAGGGTGTTCTCCGCGCCGCCCCGGCACAGGTCCTCCGGGCTGCCCTGGGCGATCACCCGGCCCGCGTTGACGATCACGACGTCGTCGGCGAGCTGTTCGGCCTCGTCCATGAAATGCGTGGTGAGTACGACTCCGACCCCGGCGGCCCGCAGCTCGCGGACCAGGTCCCAGGTGGAGCGGCGGGCCTGCGGGTCGAGCCCGGCGGTCGGCTCGTCCAGGAAGACCAGCTCGGGGCGGCCCACGACGGCCAGGGCCAGGGCGAGCCGCTGCTGCTGGCCGCCGGAGAGGCGCCGGTAGGCCGTACGGCCGCAGTCGCCGAGGCCCAGGCGCTCGATGAGCGTGTCCACGTCCAGCGGGTGGGCGTGCAGCCGGGCCATGTGGCGGAGCATCTCACCGGCGCGCGCGCCCGAGTAGACGCCGCCGGACTGGAGCATCACGCCGATGCGGGGGCGCAGCCGCGCCGCGTCGGCGACGGGGTCGAGCCCGAGGACCCGTACCGTGCCGGCGTCCGGCCGCCGGTAGCCCTCGCAGATCTCGACCGTGGTGGTCTTGCCGGCTCCGTTGGGGCCGAGGACCGCGGTGACCGTACCGGCCCCGATCCGCAGGTCCAGGCCGTCGACCGCGGTCTTCCCGCCGTACCGTTTGATCAGTCCCCGGATCTCGACCACGGGTTCACCGGCGACGCTGTGCATGTCGGGGAGTCTAGGCAGGGCCGAACGGCCCTGGGTCCCCGGGGCCGAAATGCGACTGCCGGAACCGCCCGGACCGGCTGAAAAGCCCTTTCTTAGGTAACCCTAAGTGATCAATTCCACCGCGCCCGGTTCTGGACAGTAGTTGTCAGTGCCGAGGGAATTACGCAACAATGGCGTTGTGAAATACCTGGGCGAGGCTCCGCAGGAGGAACTCGCGACCGGCGAGCGCTCCACGCGCAACCGCGTCGCGCGCTCCATCCTGGACCACGGTCCGTCCACCGTCTCCGATCTGGCGGGGCGGCTGGGGCTCACGCAGGCGGCGGTCCGCCGCCATCTCGACGCCCTCGCGGCCGATGCCGTCGTGGAGGCGCGTGACCAGCGGGTCTACGGCTCGCGCGGCCGCGGCAGGCCCGCCAAGGTGTTCGCCCTGACTGACTGCGGCCGGGACGCCTTCGACCAGTCGTACGACAAGCTCGCCGCCGAGGCGCTGGGCTGGATCTCCACCGCGGCCGGCGGCGGGGAGCAGGGTGAGGCGGCCGTCGCCGCGTTCGCCCGCGCCCGGATCGCCGCACAGGCCGAGGCCGGGCGGTACGCCGACGTGGTCGAGGCCGCCGGGCCGGGCGGACGTACCGAGGCGCTGGCCAAGGCCCTGAGCGCCGACGGTTACGCTGCCACGGCGCGCGGCGCGGCGAACCAGCAGGGCGAGCAGCTCTGCCAGCACCACTGTCCGGTCGCGCACGTCGCGGAGCAGTACCCCCAGCTGTGCGAGGCGGAGACGGAATTTTTCTCCCAGCTGCTCGGTACGCATGTACAGCGGCTGGCCACGATCGCCCACGGCGACGGGGTCTGCACGACGTTCATCCCCCGAGCCACCGCGTCCCCGCAGAGCCCGTCCCCGCACACCACTGAGCAAGCATCCGAAAGCAACGCCGGGAGGAACCCCGCATGACGCTCCCCACGGAGACCGCCCACCCCGAACTCGATGGCCTGGGCACGTACGAATTCGGCTGGGCCGACTCGGACGCCGCCGGCGCCGCCGCGAAGCGCGGTCTTTCCGAGGCCGTCGTGCGCGACATCTCCCAGAAGAAGAACGAGCCGGAGTGGATGCTCAAGCTGCGGCTCAAGGGCCTCAAGCTCTTCGGCAAGAAGCCGATGCCGAGCTGGGGTTCCGACCTCTCCGGCATCCACTTCGACAACATCAAGTACTTCGTGCGGTCCACGGAGAAGCAGGCGGAGTCCTGGGAGGACCTGCCCGAGGACATCAAGAACACGTACGACAGGCTCGGCATCCCCGAGGCGGAGAAGCAGCGCCTCGTCGCCGGTGTCGCCGCGCAGTACGAGTCGGAGGTCGTCTACCACCAGATCCGCGAGGACCTGGAGGAGAAGGGTGTCATCTTCAAGGACACCGACACCGCGCTCAGGGAGAACCCGGAGCTCTTCCAGGAGTACTTCGGCACGGTCATCCCGGTCGGCGACAACAAGTTCGCGTCGCTGAACTCGGCCGTGTGGTCCGGCGGATCGTTCATCTACGTGCCGAAGGGCGTGCACGTCGACATCCCGCTCCAGGCCTACTTCCGTATCAACACGGAGAACATGGGCCAGTTCGAGCGGACGCTGATCATCGTCGACGAGGACGCGTACGTCCACTACGTCGAGGGTTGTACGGCCCCGATCTACTCCTCGGACTCGCTGCACAGCGCCGTGGTCGAGATCATCGTCAAGAAGGGCGGCCGCTGCCGCTACACGACCATCCAGAACTGGTCGAACAACGTCTACAACCTCGTCACCAAGCGCGCCGTGGCGTACGAGGGCGCGACCATGGAGTGGGTCGACGGCAACATCGGCTCCAAGGTCACCATGAAGTACCCGGCCGTGTACCTGATGGGCGAGCACGCCAAGGGCGAGACGCTGTCCATCGCCTTCGCGGGCGAGGGCCAGCACCAGGACGCCGGCGCCAAGATGGTCCACATGGCCCCGAACACCTCCTCGAACATCGTCTCCAAGTCGGTGGCGCGCGGCGGCGGCCGTACGTCCTACCGCGGTCTCATCGAGATCGGCGAGGGCGCTCACGGCTCCAAGTCCAACGTGCTGTGCGACGCGCTGCTGGTCGACACCATCTCGCGCTCCGACACGTACCCGTACGTGGACGTCCGCGAGGACGACGTGTCCATGGGGCACGAGGCGACCGTCTCCAAGGTCTCCGAGGACCAGCTCTTCTACCTGATGAGCCGCGGCCTCTCCGAGTTCGAGGCGATGGCGATGATCGTGCGCGGATTCGTCGAGCCGATCGCCAAGGAACTGCCGATGGAGTACGCGCTGGAACTCAACCGGCTGATCGAGCTCCAGATGGAGGGCTCCGTCGGCTGACGGACCCGCCACCAGGCCGGGCGGCGACCCGCCCGGCCCCCTCGTTCCCCCGTCCCAGAGGCAGAGAGTGAGCACCACGACAGCCATGGCTGAGGCTCAGAACATTCCGGCGGGATCCACCACCGCCGGTTCGATCGCGGTGGCCGCCGAGTCGACCGTCGCCACGCGCATGAGCGCGCCCCCCTCCTTCGACGTGGCGGACTTCCCCGTCCCTCACGGCCGTGAGGAGGAGTGGCGGTTCACGCCGCTGGAGCGGCTGCGTGGTCTGCACGACGGCACCGCCGTCGCCACGGACGGCAGCGTCACGGTCGAGGTGACCGCCCCCGACGGCGTCACCGTCGAGACCGTCGGCCGCGACGACGCGCGCATCGGCAAGGCCGGTACGCCGGTGGACCGGATCGCCGCCCAGGCGTACTCCTCCTTCGAGAAGGCCTCGGTCGTCTCGGTGGCCAAGGAGACCGTCCTGGCCGAACCGATCAGGATCGACGTCCACGGCGAGGGCGGCACCGCCTACGCGCACCAGGTCATCGAGCTCGGCGCCTTCGCCGAGGCCGTCGTGGTCATCGACCACACCGGTGACGCGGTGCTCGCCGGGAACGTCGACTACCTGATCGGCGACGGCGCGAAGCTCACCGTCGTCTCCGTCCAGGACTGGGACGACAAGGCAGTCCACGTCGCCCAGCACAACGCGCTGATCGGCCGGGACGCCTCCTTCAAGTCGATCATCGTCACCTTCGGCGGCGATCTCGTACGGCTCCACCCGCGCGTCCAGTACGCGGGCCCCGGCGGCGAGGCCGAGCTGTTCGGCCTCTACTTCACCGACCGCGGCCAGCACCAGGAGCACCGCCTCCTGGTCGACCACAACGCGCCGAACTGCAAGTCCAACGCCGCTTACAAGGGCGCGCTCCAGGGCCAGGACGCCCACGCCGTCTGGATCGGCGACGTGCTCATCCGCGTCATGGCCGAAGGCACCGACACGTACGAGATGAACCGCAACCTCGTCCTCACGGACGGCGCCCGGGTCGACTCCGTGCCGAACCTGGAGATCGAGACCGGCGAGATCGCCGGCGCCGGACACGCCTCGGCGACGGGCCGGTTCGACGACGAGCAGCTCTTCTACCTGATGTCCCGCGGCATCCCGCAGGCCGAGGCGCGCCGCCTCGTCGTCCGCGGCTTCTTCGCCGAGCTGGTCCAGCAGATCGGGCTGCCCGACGTCGAGGAGCGCCTGCTGACGAAGATCGAGACGGAGCTGGAGGCGGCGCTGTGAGTGTGCCGACCACCTTCGTCCGCGCCTGCGGTCTCGGCGAGCTGGAGGAGGACACCCCGAAGCGGGTGGAACTCGACGGCACGCCCGTCTCCGTCGTCCTCACCGGGGGCGAGGTGTTCGCGATCAACGACATCTGCTCGCACGCGAACGTGTCGCTCTCGGAGGGCGAGGTCGAGGACTGCATGATCGAGTGCTGGCTGCACGGCTCCAGCTTCGACCTCCGTACCGGCAAGCCGTCGAGTCTTCCCGCGACGCGCCCCGTCCCCGTATACCCCGTACAGATCCAAGGGGACGATGTGCTCGTCTCCGTCACCCAGGAGTCTTGAGTCCCCTATGGCTACGCTTGAAATCACCGACCTGCACGTCACCGTCGAGGCGGAGGGCGGCCCCCGCGAGATCCTCAAGGGCGTCGACCTGACCGTCAAGCAGGGCGAGACGCACGCCATCATGGGCCCCAACGGCTCCGGCAAGTCGACCCTCGCCTACTCGCTGGCGGGCCACCCCAAGTACACGATCACCGGTGGCACGGTGACCCTCGACGGCGAGGACGTCCTCGCGATGACCGTCGACGAGCGCGCCCGCGCCGGCCTCTTCCTCGCCATGCAGTACCCCGTCGAGGTCCCCGGCGTCTCCGTGTCGAACTTCCTGCGGACGTCGGCCACCGCGATCCGCGGCGAGGCCCCCAAGCTGCGCACCTGGGTGAAGGAGGTCCGGGAGACCATGGAGCGTCTCCAGATGGACCCGGCCTTCGCCGAGCGCAACGTCAACGAGGGCTTCTCCGGCGGCGAGAAGAAGCGCCACGAGATCCTCCAGCTCGAACTGCTCAAGCCGCACATCGCGATCCTCGACGAGACCGACTCCGGCCTCGACGTGGACGCGCTGCGGGTCGTCTCCGAAGGCGTCAACCGCGTCAAGGAGACCGGCGAGGTCGGCACCCTGCTGATCACGCACTACACGCGGATTCTCCGCTACATCAAGCCCGACTTCGTGCATGTCTTCGCCCAGGGCCGTATCGCCGAGTCCGGCGGCGCGGAGCTGGCCGACAAGCTGGAGAACGAGGGCTACGAGGCGTACACGAAGGGTGGCGTCACCGCGTGACACAGCTGCCGGGCCTCCTCACACCGACGAGCACGCCGTCGAGCCGGCTGCTCGACGAGGCGATCCGCAAGGACTTCCCCCTGCTGGATCGTGTGGTCCATGACGGGAAGAAGATCGTTTACCTGGACAACGCGGCGACGTCCCAGAAGCCGCGCCAGGTGCTCGACGCCCTCAACGAGTACTACGAGCAGCACAACGCCAATGTCCACCGTGGCGTGCATGTGCTCGCCGAGGAGGCCACGGCGCTGTACGAGGGCGCGCGCGACAAGGTCGCCGCCTTCATCAACGCACCCAGCCGCGACGAGGTGATCTTCACCAAGAACGCCTCGGAGTCGCTCAACCTCGTGGCCAACATGCTCGGCTGGGCCGACGAGCCCTACCGGGTGGACCACGAGACCGAGATCGTCATCACGGAGATGGAGCACCACTCCAACATCGTGCCGTGGCAGCTGCTCTCGCAGCGCACCGGCGCGAAGCTGAAGTGGTTCGGCCTCACCGACGACGGCCGGCTCGACCTCTCCAACATCGACGAGGTCATCACCGAGAAGACGAAGATCGTCTCCTTCGTGCTGGTCTCCAACATCCTGGGTACGGTCAACCCGGTCGAGGCGATCGTCCGGCGGGCGCAGCAGGTAGGCGCCCTGGTGCTGATCGACGCCTCGCAGGCCGCGCCGCACATGCCGGTGGACGTCCAGGCCCTCCAGGCCGACTTCGTGGCCTTCACCGGCCACAAGATGTGCGGTCCCACCGGCATCGGCGTCCTCTGGGGCCGCCAGGAGCTGCTGGAGGACCTCCCGCCGTTCCTGGGCGGCGGCGAGATGATCGAGACCGTGTCGATGCACTCGTCCACGTACGCCCCCGCGCCGCACAAGTTCGAGGCGGGTACGCCCCCGATCGCCCAGGCCGTCGGCCTCGGCGCGGCCGTGGACTACCTCTCCGCGATCGGCATGGACAAGATCCACGCGCACGAGCAGGCGATCACCGAGTACGCGGTGCGGCGCCTGCTGGACGTGCCCGGCCTGCGCATCATCGGCCCGGCCACGGCCGAGGAGCGCGGCGCCGCGATCTCCTTCACCCTGGGAGACATCCACCCCCACGACGTGGGGCAGGTGCTCGACGAGCAGGGCATCGCGGTCCGGGTCGGCCACCACTGCGCGCGGCCGGTCTGCCTGCGGTACGGAATTCCGGCGACCACGCGGGCGTCTTTCTATCTGTACTCCACACCCGCCGAGGTCGACGCCCTGGTCGAAGGGCTGGAGCACGTCCGTAACTTCTTCGGATGAGGACTGAGCCGTGAAGCTGGATTCGATGTACCAGGACGTCATCCTGGACCACTACAAGCACCCCCACGGGCGCGGTCTGCGGGACGGCGACGCCGAGGTGCACCATGTCAATCCGACCTGTGGTGACGAGATCACCCTGCGGGTGCGGTACGAGGGCTCGCTGATCGCGGACGTCTCGTACGAGGGCCAGGGCTGCTCCATCAGCCAGGCCAGCGCGTCCGTACTGAACGACCTCCTCGTCGGCAAGGAGCTG
Organism: Streptomyces sp. NPDC087420; assembly: GCF_044744165.1. Taxonomy (NCBI): domain Bacteria; kingdom Bacillati; phylum Actinomycetota; class Actinomycetes; order Kitasatosporales; family Streptomycetaceae; genus Streptomyces; species Streptomyces sp. NPDC087420. The sequence continues at coordinate 8,400 of NZ_JBIUXU010000004.1, read as the reverse complement.
GCCGAGGCGCAGAAGATCCAGGGCACCTTCCTGGAGCTGATGCAGTCCAAGGGCCAGCTGGAACCGGACGACGCGATGGAAGAGGTGCTGGAGGACGCGGTCGCGTTTGTCGGCGTCTCGAAGTACCCGGCACGCGTCAAGTGCGCCCTGCTGAGCTGGATGGCCTGGAAGGACGCGACGGCCAAGGCCCTCGCGGCCTCACCGGCCGGTGGCCAGGACGACGGCCCGAACGACCGCCCGACGAAGGAGACGGCATGAGCGACAACGAGACCGTGACCATGACCCCCGCCTCCGAGGAGGAGGTCCGCGAGGCCCTGTACGACGTGGTCGACCCCGAGCTGGGCATCGACGTCGTCAACCTCGGACTGATCTACGGCATCCACATCGACGACGCCAACATCGCCACCCTGGACATGACCCTGACGTCCGCGGCCTGCCCGCTGACCGACGTGATCGAGGACCAGGCGAAGTCGGCGACGGACGGCATCGTCAGCGAACTCAAGATTAACTGGGTCTGGATGCCGCCGTGGGGCCCGGACAAGATCACGGACGACGGCCGCGAACAGCTCCGCGCGCTGGGCTTCAACGTCTGAGCCGTATCGCCGGTGCGGCACTGTCGTATCGCCGCTGAGGGCCCCCGACCTGTCCGGTCGGGGGCCCTCACGCGTGAGGCGCGCGTGCCTCAGGGGGCGGGGGGCGTCGGTACGGTCGTGGACGCTTCGGCCAGGTGGGGGGCCAGGTTTTCGGTGCGGATGCGGCGGTCCATGTAGATCAGGCTCAGGACCAGCTGGGGGAAGACCGTGGTGGCGATCTGGGCGATCAGCTGGACCGCCAGGCCCAGGGGGACGAGGACCGCGACCAGCGCGAGTGCCGTGTCCGTCCCGTTGTCGGGGGCCGTCAGGGCCGTGCTCGCGAACAGGCCCAGGACGTTGAGCGCCTGCTGGACGACCATGGCGGCGGCGGAGGCCGCCGCGTACGCGAGCAGCGTGATGCCGAACGTACGCCACCAGGAGCCGCGGACCAGCAGGGACGAGCGGCGCAAGGACGTGAGCGGGCCCTGGGACTCGACGACCGCCGCCGTCGGGGCCAGGATGAAGCGGGTCCAGAGCCAGACGGCCGGCGGCGCGGTGAGTACGAAGCCCGCGAAGCCGAGTGCGATGAAGGCCGTCGCGTTCCCCGGGCCGTTCGTGCTGACGGCGGCCACCACGGAGGCCGCGACCCCCGTCACGAGGAGCAGCGCCGGGACCATGCCGATCAGGCCCGTCACCAGCACCACGCCGAGCACCGCGGGGACGCGGGCGGACGCCTGGCGCCAGAGCGTGCGGAAGGTGACCGGACGGCCCAGGACGGCGTTCTGGACGACCGCCGGGCAGGCGGCCGTGGTCAGCGCGGTCGCCGCCAGTACCGCCACCAGGGCGACGGCGCCGACACCGCACACCGCGACCAGAAGCCCGGCGGACCGGCCCCACTCCGCGTCCAGGTCGCCGAGGGTGGACAGGCCGGACAGACCCACCCCGGCCACCGCGATGCCCACCGCCACGCCGGCCACCAGCGCCGCCAGGCCGTACGCCGCGCAGGCCACGCCGAGCAAGGGCTTCCAGTAGCGCCCCACCGTCGCGAAGGCGCCGTTCATGATCTCCGACAGGCCGAGCGGGCCCAGCGGTATGACCCCCGGCTTGGGCGGCGCCCAGCCTCCCCATCCATACGGCCCGTTCCCGTACGTCCCCGTGCCCTGCGCCACTGCCCGGCCCCCCGCCTCGTGCTCACGTTCGAACGCCACACCGTAGCGGGTCCGCGCTGTGTACGGTCGTACGCATCGATGTGTACACTCGTACGCATGGGATATGGACTGCTCGCCGGGGCGATAGCGGCGGAGGTGGCCGGTACGACGGCCATGAAGTACAGCGAGGGATTCACCAGGCTCTGGCCCTCGCTGCTGACCGTGGCCGGCTATCTGATCGCCTTCAGCCTGCTCGCGCAGACGCTCAAGACCCTGTCCATCGGCACGGCCTACGCGATCTGGGCCGGTACCGGTACCGCCGCGATCGCCGCCATCGGCATGATCTTCATGAACGAGTCGGCGGGCCCCGTCAAGATCGCCGGGCTCGCCCTGGTGATCGCCGGGGTGGTTGTCCTCAACCTCGGAGGAGCCCACTGATGAGCCGCCACCCCGGAGGAGCCCGCCGATGAGCCGCCGCTACGACCCCGACCGGCGCCAGCGCATCACCGACGCCGCGTTGCGGGTGGTCGGGCACAGCGGGATCGCCGGGCTCAGCCACCGGACCGTGGCCGCCGAGGCCGACGTGCCCCTCGGCTCCACGACCTACCACTTCGCCTCCTTGGACGAGATGCTGGCCGCCGCCCTGCGGCAGGTCAACGAAGGCTTCGCGGCGGCCGTACGGGACAGCGAGGCGCTCGCCGACCCCACCTCCGACATGGCGGCGGAGCTGGCCAGGATCATCGGGGAGTGGCTCGCCGGGGACCGTACGGGCGTGGAGCTGGAGTTCGACCTCTACCTCGCGGCCCTGCGCAGGCCCGTACTGCGGCCGGTCGCCGCCGAGTGGGCGGACGCCGTCACCGAGATCCTGGCGCGGCGCACCGACCCCGTCACGGCGCGGGCGCTGGTCGCGCTGATCGACGGGATCTGCCTCCAGGTGCTGCTCACGGACGCGGTGTACGACGCGGCGTACGCGCGCGAGATGCTGGGGCGGCTCATCCCCTGACATCCCCTGATCCCGTGGCGGTCCGTCCGCGGTCCTTCGGTGCGCCGGTCCCGGTGCGCCGTCCCGGCGGTAGGTTGGGCCGGTGAGCATCCCTCCCTCGGGTCCCGAGATCACCTACGCCGAGTGCAGGCAGTGCGGCACGCTGATCGCCGGGCTGGACGGCCGCTACAGCTGCGGGGTCTGCGGCTGGGTCAACCACCACTCCGAGGGCCACCGCGAACTGCCGCGCGCCGAGGACGACGTCGACCACCCGGCGGGCGGCGCCGAGGGCAACAGGCTGAGCTGACGCCGCACCCTGTGCCGTGAGGGGCCGGTCGGCCCGGGACCGGTTGGCCCGAGCGGGCCCGGGACGGTTAGGTTCAGGGCATGACCGACACGTCTTCCTCCCCTTCCCCCCGTACCACCGGCGCCGCCGCCGCCGGGCTCGCCACGCTCACCGAGGACGGGACCGTCCTCGACACCTGGTTCCCCGCGCCCGAACTCCTCGCCGAGCCCGGTCCCGCCGGCACGGAGCGGCTGTCCGGCGCGCGCGCCGTGGAACTGCTCGGGGAGGGCGCGGCCAAGGCCGTCGGACCCGACCCGCGCCGCGGGGTCGAGGTGGTCGCCGTCCGTACGGTCATCGCCTCGCTCGACGACAAGCCGCTGGACGCGCACGACGCGTACCTCCGCCTCCACCTGCTCTCCCACCGCCTCGTCCCGCCGCACGGCCAGAGCCTCGACGGGCTGTTCGGCGTGCTCGCGAACGTCGCCTGGACCTCGCTCGGCCCGGTTCCCGTGGAGGGGCTGGAGGCGGCGCGGCTCAACGCCCGCGCCGAGGGGCTGCACCTCCAGGTGACCTCGGTGGACAAGTTCCCCCGCATGACCGACTACGTGGCGCCCAAGGGCGTCCGGATCGCCGACGCCGACCGGGTGCGCCTCGGCGCGCACCTCGCCGCCGGGACGACCGTCATGCACGAGGGCTTCGTCAACTTCAACGCGGGCACGCTCGGCACCTCCATGATCGAGGGGCGGATCTCCGCCGGTGTGGTCATCGGTGACGGCACCGACATCGGCGGCGGCGCCTCCACCATGGGCACGCTCTCCGGCGGCGGCAAGGAGCGCATCGTCATCGGCGAACGCTGCCTGATCGGCGCGGAGGCGGGCATCGGCATCGCGCTCGGCGACGAGTGTGTCGTCGAGGCGGGGCTGTACGTCACGGCCGGTACGCGCGTCACGCTGCCCGACGGCCAGATCGTCAAGGCGCGCGAACTGTCCGGCGCGAGCAACATGCTCTTCCGCCGGAACTCGGTCACGGGCACGGTCGAGGTCCGCCCGAACAATGCGGTCTGGGGCGGCCTCAACGACATCCTGCACCAGCACAACTGAGGGCGCGCGCGGCTGAGTTCGTACCACCGGCCGCGTTCGCACCACGGACGGTTCAGCGCCGCGCCGCGTGCAGCAGCTCCCCGTACGTGGCCAGCAGCCCGTCGGCCGTCTCCCGGCCGGCGGGCAGCAGCGGTTCGCGGACCGGTCCCGCCGGCAGCCCCAGGCCGTCGAGGAGCGCCTTCGCGGTGACCGTGCCCGGGAGGCCCGACGCCATCATCGACTCGACCAGCGGCAGGGTGAGTTGGTTCAGCCGTACGGCCTCGGCGCGGGCACCGGAGTCGTACGCGTCGAGCACCGCCCGCATCTGCCGGGGCGCGACACCCGCCACCGTACTGACGTATCCGGCCCCGCCGACCGCGTACAGCGGCAGATTCAGCTCCTCGCAGCCCGAGTAGTACGCGAGTGACGTCCGGGCGATCGCCAGGGAGCTGCCGAGCAGGTCGTACGCGCAGTCCTTCACCGCCACCACCCGCGGGTGGGCGGCCAGCGCCAGCATCGTGGCGGGCTCGATACGGGTGCCCGTGCGGCCCGGGATGTCGTAGAGCATCAGCGGCACACCCGTCGCGTCCGCGACCCGCAGGAAGTGCGCCTCGACGGCGGCCTGCGGAGGGCGGCTGTAGTACGGCGTCACGACCAACAGGCCGTCCGCGCCCGCCTGTTCGGCCTCACGCGCCAGCGCGACGGTGTGCCGCGTGTCGGCGCTGCCCACCCCGGCCACCACAAACGCGCGGTCGCCGACCTCCTCGCACACGACCCGGACGAGCGTGGTCTTCTCCGCGTCCGTGGTGGTGGGGGACTCACCGGTCGTGCCGTTCAGGACCAGCCCGTCGCACCCCTCGGCCACCAGACGCGCCGCGAGCTCGCGGGCGCCGTCCAGGTCCAGGGCGCCGGTGGCGGTGAACGGAGTGATCATCGCGCACAGGGCGCGGCCGAACGGACGCGGAGTGGTCATGTCCGCAGTCTCCGCCACCCCACCGTGAAGGTCCACTTAGATTTTCTTCGTTCCACAATGAAGTAAAGCTGAACAGAAAACGCCCGACATTGGCGTCGAATGGGGATCGATAACGCGTTCGGAATGGGGCAGGATGCACGGCATGACTCGTTCGCTCCGCGCTCCACTGCTCCTGCCGGCACTGACGCTCGTCCTCGCGTCGGCCGGCTGCGGTACGGAGAAGGCGGGCACGGCGGACGACGGCGGCAAGCCCAAGGCGTCCGCGGACCCCACCCCGCCGACGGCCCGGCCCATCGTCGACCGGTCCGAACTGGAGGCGCGGGCGCGGTACTCGCAATCCGCGATCGAGCTGATCCGGGTGACCGACGTGGCCGGCTTCGCGGTCGCCCCGCAGTCCGCCGGCGTCCTCGGCGACGACGGCTTCCACAGCGTGTACGTCACCCCGCGGGGCGGGACCCAGATCGAACTGGCCGTGGAACGCGGCACGTTGACCGCGAGCACCTGCCCCGGCACCCCCATCGGCGGGACGGGCGGAGTTGTCGCGTGCGAGAAGGACGGCGCCGCCTGGTACCGCACATCCGGCCAACTCCACGAATACGCACGGCCCGAGGACGGCCACGTGGTACGCCTCACCGCCCGGCGCCACACCGTGGACCGCGACACCCTGCGCCGCGCCGCGGCGGCCGCCCGCCCCGCGAACGACGCGGAGCTGGACGCGCTGCTGCCCAAGAACCTCCCGACCGCGCCCGTGGAGCGGGGCGATCTGCCGCCCGTGGGCGACGGGGCACCGAACAACTCGGTGCCGGAAGGGGCGTCGGGCTGACCGGTGCGCCGATGGTCCACAACCGTCCCGCACTGGTCCAATGGAGAACATGGAGAGTATGGACAACGAACACGCCTACAGGGGCGAACTGGACGCGCTGCGCGCGGCTTTCCCGGCGGAGCACTGTCTGCCGCCGCTGGGCTGGGACGGGGTCCGCGCCTTCGAGCGCGCCCACGACATCGTCCTCCCGGAGCCGTACCGCACGCTGGTCGCGGAGATATGCGACGGATGCAGCGAGGGACCACCCGACATCGACGGCCTCATACCGCTGGCGGCGCTGCCCGCCGACTGGGGCCCCGACGAGACCCAGCGGGTGCTCGCCGAGCCCTTCCCGCTGACCGAGGCCTGGGTGTGGGAGGACGACCCACGCCCGTACGAGGAGATAGAGCCGCTGATCGACGCGGTCAGCAACCACGGCAGCGTGGTGCTGGGCACGGACGGCTGCGGCATGTACTGGCACCTCGTCGTCACCGGCCCGCAGCGGGGCCGGCTCTGGAACATCAGCGACGTGGGCGCGGCACCGTTCGGGGCGGTGTTCGGGGCCACCGCCGCGGGTGACGGTTTCGCCGGCTGGGTCGGACTCTGGTCCACCACCCGCCGGCCCTGGTACGACGTCGTGGTCTGACCACCACGACCACCTCGGGAGCGTTGAGTTCCACCGCACGGCACGGTCGGACTTCAGGGTCGGACCGGGTGATGAGGGCGCGCGTCAGGGGGCGTGCGCCGACAGGCCATCACCGCGAACGTGCGGGACCACCGCTCCCGAGAACACCACTCCGGGGTGCCGGCCCTCAGGATCGGCCGGGGCGCCCGGTGAGCCGGTGGCGAGGGGCCGAATACGTCTACGCTGGGGGCCCGCCCCGACCGTGTACGCCGCGCTGGGGCCTGCCCCGACCGTGTACGCCGCGAGGAGAACCACCAGATGCCCGGAGATCGCACCTCCCTGCCGCCGGTGCGGCTGCCCTCGGACGCGGAGCTGGCGCGGGACGCGCTCGCCGCGCCGCTGCTCGCCCGCGCCGTACGCCTCGCCCGCTGGGCGGGACCCGGCACGCGGGTCGGCGCCGGCGGCGAACTCGTCGACGAACAGCTGCCCGCCGCGGCGGAGGTGCTCGGGCTCGGCGAGCCCGGCGACGACCTGGAGGAGGGGGACGGTGAGGCGTACGCCAGCGAGGCGTGGCGCGTCGCCGTCGACACCGGGCTGGTGGCGGTCGAGGACCCGGACGACTCCGGTGAGGAGGCCTCCGAGGCGGGGGAGGCGACCGGGAGCGTCACCGCGGGCGCCCAGCTCGGGCTGATCACCTCCGGCGCCCCGCAGGACATCCTGCCGCTCTGGCTGGAGGCCCTCGACGTGGTCTTCGCCGACGCGACCGCGCCGATCCTGGACGACCTGGCCGCCGTCATCGGCGACGACGGCGAGATCGACTTCGAGGCGCTCGACTGGGACCCGGAGGCGGAGGCGGAGTTCCTGGAGGGCGTCCTCGGCAACCTCTACCTGCTCACCGTCGCGGACGGCGGCGCGACCGAGGGGCCCGTACCGCTGCCCGTGCTCGCGGCGTCGATGATCGTCCCCGACGACATGGGCGAGCCGACCGACGACATCCTGGAGCAGGTCTCCGAGGCGATGATGAGGCTGGACGACCAGTTCCAGCTGCTGGAGCCGATCGGGCTCGTCACGTACACGCCCGTGGACGAGGCCCTGATGGTCGAGGACGCGGAGGGAGCCGAATCCGCCCTGCCCGTCGATGAGGACGACGTCTCCCGGTACGGCATGGTCCGGCTGACGCCCCTCGGCCTCTACGGGATCAGGTCCCGCATGCTGGAGGCCGGCGTGGACGCGCCGGCGGTCGGCGACCTCGCCGACAAGGACGCACGCGCGCTGCTGGACGGGGTCGCGCACTTCCCCGAGCTTTCCGCGCGCGCCGAGACCGAACAGTGGCTGGCCCGCCGCGCCCCCGTCGACGCGGCGCGCGACCTGCTCGCGGCGGCCCGCGGCACGGACCCGGGGGCGCCGCTGCGCCGCCTCCACTGCCAGCAGGCGCTCTCCCTGGTCGGCGCGGAGGCGGAGCCCGCGGTGCGGGAGGTCCTGGACTCCCCGGAACTGGGCGGCCTCGCCCGCGTCTGGCTGGCGGAGCTGGGGGCGGGGGAGGTGCCGGCGCCGCCGGAGTCGATGATCTTCTGGCTGGCCATCGACACGATTGCCGCGCAGCTGTCGGCGGAGGGGGAGCCGGACGAGCTCCAGGAGCTCGTGGAGGGGCTCGTGGGGCAGCACAGTGGCTTCTTCGACGCGGCGTGGCGGGTGGATCATCCGGCGACGGCGGACGTTTTGGAGGCGATGGGGCGGTTGCATCGGGACAGGGGGGTTTCCAAGGAGGCCCGCAAGGCCGCGTTTCGCGCTCGGTCGCGCGTGTGATCGTTTTGCCCGGTGTGCGTTGCTGTTACTGATTGTCCTCAATCGCCGGACGGGCTTGGTTTGTCGTGGTGGCGGGGGGCGGGGCCTCCGGAGGCAGGGGTGTCCGGACTGCTATCCTCACCGCGCT